>JBEKKL010000072.1:0-20033 GCA_050010735.1 Occallatibacter sp.
AGCATAACTCTCTTCGAGAAAACCCCCATTTTACAGGCACTTCAGCCATCCAACTCCGACAGCAATTTATACGACTCCGACAACCAGTTGATTCTGTTCGACTTTTAACCGGACAGCAATGACTTCTAATAATTGATGCCCTTGGCCACACGCTGCTTCCGGCGCTCGCGAATCAGCTTCGCCCGCTGCTTCTCCGGCAGATTCAGGATCTCCTTGGTGCTCATCGGCAATTTCTCATAGATCGACCCGTGAGCGCGAACCAACTCCTGCTCGATCTCCCTGGGTCTGAGCGCATTCCACCGCTCCAGTGCAACCCAACTGTGGTTAAACATGTAGGGTGCGCGGCAAAGACCCTCGACTTCCAACAGCTCATGGAATCGCTCAACCCCGCAGTGAAAGGAGAGCACTCCGGTTCTCGCGCCGTCGATGTCGATCATGGCAAACATCTTGCCACCGGCCTCCCGGTCGCCGACCCAGTAAGCCAGATAGTGCTTCCATTTGATTGTCTCGACAACATGCGGCAGGCTGAGGCAAAAGTAACGGATGCGTTCGCTGTCCATCTTGTGAGTCTACGGCGGAGATCCGCGCGGGGCGAAGCGATCACTTCTTCGCCGCTCTGCTCTTGGCACGCCCCACCAGTGTCTTCCTCCGCTCGCGGATCAGCTTCATACGCTCCTTCTCGGGTATCGCCAGCAAGGTCTTGGTGCGCTTGGGCAGCTTCTCGTAGATCAGTGCATGAGCTCGCGCCAGCTCGTCTTCAATCTCCCTCGGCCTGAGCGAATCCCATCGCTCCAGCGTGACCCAGAAAGCTCTTGCCAGATAAGGCGAGGCGCAGATGCCCTCCCTTTCCAGCAGCTCGTGAAACCGCTCCGCCCCGCAATGAAACCAGAGAACTCCGGTCCCCGTGCCGTCCAGGTCGGTCATCGCGAACATCTTTCCGCCAATCTCGCGGTCGCCGACGAAATAAACCAGGTGATGGCCCCAGTTGAGGGTCTCAGCAACATGCGGCAGGCCCATGCAGATCGCTCGTATCCGCTCGTTGTCCATGGCAAGAGTGTACGGCCAATCCGGAACGCGGGAAAGTCTCGTTTCTCGCAGCTTACTGGCCCGCTAAGGCGCCGGCGACCCATAGTGAGGAAGCTTCGGCGTCAGCTTTCGCACCACAAACTCCTGAAAGAGATTCTGGATAGCGCTGCCGGCAAAGTCCAAGCCGGTATTCTCAAAAGTTAGCGAGACCCCGTTGCGATTGGCGGCCGGATAGTAGAGATTCGAGATACCTCCTCCTGCCAGGTCGGCAATGACAGCGGAGTAATTCGGTTGCCAATGTCCATTGTCTCCTTTGCAGATCACCGCATTTGCAACGGCATAGAGTGCGCGCGACCGAGTGCTTCCGGTACCCTTGTAGAAGTAGCGCGGGTCCTGCTTCAACAGCGACGGCAAGACAGCGCCGCCGAGCATCGTTCCGATAAAGTTGTCGGCATAGTTGGCGCCAAAGCGCTTCGCATAACCCTGAGCGCCTTCTCCGAAGCCACTGAAATTGTTGCCGGCCTGCTCGATGCCCGCAAAGAAGCCGCTCGCCGCAATGGTGATTGGGTCGATCGACGATCGCCAGGCTAGATGGAACTTCTGTCTGGAAGTAAGAGGAGGAGCATCCGGCGCATAGCTCACATAGAAGTTTGGGATGAAGCCGAAGACGCGCTGTTCCTCCTCTTCCTTGAACTGGGCCAGTGCAATCTCATCGCGCGATGCGCTTACCCGGACCTCGCTGGACGCGGCCGAGATCAGCAATTTGATCGGCGGCGTCTGGTAGCTCTCCCCGGCGTGCAGCACTCCGTTGATCGTCTGAGTGGCAAAGCCGCTCGATGAGATGGTGAGCTGAAAGGCTCCGGCAGGGATATCGTCGAAATCGAATTCGCCGTCGCCATCTGAGGTCGTCGTCCGTGCGAGCGGCGCGCCAGCTCCGGACGCAGAGAGCGCGATGTGCGCACCCTCGCAGACCGTTTCATCCTTGTCCACGACGACGCCGTGTATGCTGCCAGGAGCGGCGCCTGGGCCTGGTGCGGGCCGCGCAGCTTGGTGCGCCCACGATGGGGCTGCGAGTGCAAAGAGCGTCAGAAGCACGGTGACCCGGCGGGCTTCCGGCGAACCTCGCCGCGAAGCCCACGACCCATGGCTCAGCTTGATTTGATCGTCGATCCGTCCCGCCCCGGCCTGTGAGATTCGGCGGCCGCTATGCTCTCAGAGTCATCGTACCGATGATTGATTAGACGGAATTTGAGCCTGAAGGATCACCGGAGCCGCCAGCCCTGTCGGCCCGCAGAGAAATCTTCAGAACTTCCCCTCAAACACTTCGAATCTCCGCTCCAGCTCCCACTGCGCCGTAGCCTTTTCGCTGCCATCGAGGAAGCTCTTGCAGCCTGCCGCCGGCTTCTCGCCGGCGGTCTGCCCTTTACATGCGGTTGCCGTTGCTGTGAAGACATCCGGCGCAGCCCACAGGCTGGCGCCTGGCAGGAAGCTATGCTCCATGCTGGTTCTCACCATCTGCTTCAGATCCTGGTAGCTGAGATGGTAGCCCACCGCCGCGTGGATAAACTCGTCGGTGATTTCGATGCGGCTTACGCCCTCATCGTCGGTCGAGAGCGCCACCGGAACTCGCGCCGAGCGGTACATCTGAAAGGGATGATCGGCGCCTCTCACTCCCAGAATCCCCTTATTCGAGCTGAGATTAATCTCCACCATCACATGTTTCTGCGCCATCTCCCGCAGCAGCGCGGTTGCATCCTCCTCATACATCGCGTCGACTCCGTGGCCGATGCGTTCGGCATGGCCCAGCTCGACAGCCTGCCGGATGTGAAAGCGCAACCCTTCCGGCGGCACGAGCCCCGGCGCAAGTTCCCCCGCGTGCAGGCTGATATGCACCTTGGGGTAGACCGAGTGTAGATACTCCACCATCTTCATCTGCAGCGTATAGTCGCGCATGGAGAGGAAACCGTCCTCCGGCATCACGAAGTTGATGCCAACCCAGCTCGGCTCGTGGGCATCGATGCTCGCCTGCACGGTCTCAAAAGCCAGCAGCGCCTGCGCAAAGACCTGCTCCGGGGGCGCCCCGCGCAGCACCTGGTAGATGTAGCGGACGGTCACACCGCAGGCGGGCGTCGCCTGAGCGGTGCCGCAATGCTCGATATCCCGCCGCAGAGCCTCGGCGGCTCGCACATCCTCCCGATCCACAAAGATCTCATCGCGCAGATTCAATGCGAGCAGCGTCTGCCGGTATTGCGCGAAGTCCGGATTCAACGGATTCTGTCGCGCCATCTCAGCCGCATGGGCGAAGATGGGCGTCTCCATCAGCTCGACGTACTGCTGATTCTGCGCCGCTGCCCGGCTGGCCACCTCGTCAACCCACTCGCCGATATGCTTCTTGCTCAACCCTCCGAAACGGCCAAAGGTCGCGAAGAATTGGTCGTGGCCACTAAATCCTTCCGTCGGCACAAAGTTGCGCATCGAAAAGCTATCGATCAACCGATCGTATAGCGCCTGATTTGCAGGAACCTCCGCGGCTGGCGTCAGCGGCGGCGTGCACGGAGGCTTGGCAAAGCTGAGGGCAGCCGGGTCCACGCAGAGCCCATCCTCGCCCGCATCGCGGATAAACGTCTCGGCATAAACCGCCCCAGAGAGGTGAACGTGCAGATCGGCTCCCTTGGGAAACTGGTCGAGAAAGCCGCGTAGAGCCTGCGACCCGTTATGCAAAGCGGTCTCATAGGCGTGGGCTGCCCGAGTCTCTGGCGTGCCCGCCTGGGCCAATGCCTGAGGCTGGAGAGTGGCGATCAGAATGGCTGGGACGAAACAGGTGGCAAGACAAGCAGAGCGTCGCATAATGCCTTTCAGTGTAGTGCAACGGAGGCGCAATTCGACGGCGCCGTGCCACAAGTTTGGCGCTGGAACTGGGGAGTTGGTATACTAATTCAGTTGTTGCAGCCGACTGTTCGTGGACGCCCATCCAACTCCGGCCCACCCGGAATCCGCGCGGGAAATTGCAACGCGAAGTCTGCACTGAGGCCAGGTAGCTCAGTGGTAGAGCGCGGCCCTGAAAAGGCCGGCGTCGGCGGTTCAATCCCGTCCCTGGCCACCATTCCTCGAAATTCTGAGAATTCCTTCGCCGCGCTCGCGCCTTTCTGCGCCTTGGCGCCGTGGTCAAGCCCGCGGGCCTCGAAAGGCCGGCGTCGGCGGTTCAATCCCGTCCCTGGCCACCATTCCTTTCAATGTCCTGAGCCGTCTTTCATCGCCTCGCACAACCGCAGTTTTTTGTCAGAAGTTTCGCCCTAGCCAGAACCTCACCTGCAGCGGCTCGGCTGGGTGAGAAACGTTGGTGAAGGCCGCCCCGGCTGTTGGCGAGATACGAGACACGTAGGCATAGGTAATGTCGTCATTGCGGCGGTCGAGCAGATTCAAAACATCGGTCGAGATGCGCCATTTCTCGGCAATTCGATAACCGCACCCGGCATTGATCAAAAGCGTGGCCTTGGAGCGGTTGATTCCATCCGAAGTCAGATCGCGCGGACCAAAATAGCGCAGGCGCGCCGTCGTCGTAAGGCCTTTCCAATCGTGCAGCGTCACGCCCGATGAGATCACTACATTCACCGCTTCGGGAACCAGCTTGCCTCCCGGGCCCTGCACAGGATATCTGCCACCCGCGTTGGTGTATGCCGCATCCTCCAGATCGGTTTCAGTGAATTGCGCGCGTGAGTCCGCCATATCCAAGTCGACTGCCCAATGATCCGTTGGTGTGTAATAGTTTGCCCACTCGATTCCGTAACGATTGCTCGACTGCTCAGAGGCCGACGTGCCGCCGGTATCGCCATCCTGCTCCAGCTCGGAATTACTGCGGAGATACCAGAGCGCGAAGGTGCTTTGCAGATGCGCGGCAGCCGCGCTGCGCACACCGAACTCTCCGCCTTTCAGCTGAACCAAGGATGAGATTGGGGTGCTCGGCGTGGGAAATGGATTGTCAGGCGAGATCGGATTCTCATGCTGCGTTGCGCCACGCGCGTCGTTCGAGTGAAAACTGAATCCACCTTGCGCGTAGAACTCCGTATTGGCCCACGGGCCGAAGATCAAGCTCAATTTCGGCTGCGGCATGAATTTGGTGGCTGAGCCGGAGTTGAGTTGGCTGAAGTCGACCGGGGCCGCAAGGGACGGAATGTTGGAGACATACGTGGGGGTCAAACTGGTGTTGATGTATTCAGCGCCGTCGCCGCGCACGGCCAGCACAGAGCGGAACTTCTCCATCCACTGGACCTTGTTTTCAGCATAAAAACCTACCAGCGTGTCGGTGAATTTGTTCAATGACGTTGCTGCGGGCAAGACTGCCACCAATTTCGGATTTGCGGTGCATGCGTCGATGGGGTCGTCATTGCAGGCGTTGCTGTCGTTCTTGTTCGTTCGCACACGATCTTCCGTCCGGAAGAGACCGTTATGAACCCAGTCATTGCGAACCTGCAGGCCGAAGGTGTAGTCGACCTTGCGGCCATACCATTGGCTGAAGACCGTGTGATGCGCGTCCAGCCCGGTCACCCAGCGGCGGTCCTGCTGTTCAAACTGGTCGCCCTTTACAGGGTCGATCAGGTCGTAGGTGAAATTGGAGAACAAGTTGAGATCGTAATAGAAGCCGTACGCCGTGATCTTCGTCTCGGAAGTAGCGTCCTGGCGATGCCATTGGCTCTGCAAGCTGTAGCGCTGTGATGCGCCACCGTCGCTCGGGTCCAGCGTTCCGAAGTAGCCAACGACGGACTGGGCGTTCACCGGAATCTGGTCGCTCGAATGCCAGCTTCCTCGATAAGCGTGTGCAGTCACACTGTATCCATTGGCGTCTTTGCCTTGGCTGTAGGTGACGAGGCCGTTGTATTTGTAATAGTTGTCCGGATGCGTCCAGGGACCGTCATCGTGATACACTTCGCCGCCGTAAAGCAGGTTGCCCTCGCTCAGCTTACGCGAGACGCCAAAGACCAATCGCTCGTAGCCAAACATGCCGCCTTCCACCTTGATGAAGTTCTGCGGCAGAGTCTTGAAGAACTCAAGATGCGTCGATCCGACCGCGCCAAAGTTGCCAACATTGGCGTAATAGGGCCCCTTTTCAAAGTTCACCCGCTCGACGAACTCAGGGATGACGATGTTCATATCCGAGTAGCCTTCGCCATGCGCATGCGAGGGCAGATTCAGCGGCATGTCGTCGATGAAATTGGCAATATCGGTGCCGTGGTCGAGATTGAAGCCGCGAAGAAAGTATTGGTTGGCCTTGCCGCCGCCGGCGTGTTGCGTGATGATAACGCCGGGAACCGTCTCCAGAACCTCGCCCGAACGAAGAAGCGGACGATCAGCGAGTTCCGTTGCGCCTACGGTTCCTTCGGTCGAGGAACTGGCGATTCCAATGAGCTCGTCCTCTCGGCTCTCAACGTTTACTGTTGTGCTGACCGTACGCACCGCCAGGGAAATGCGAAGCGGAGCCGCCGCCTCAACGGTTCCGATGGTGATTGGCGTCTCTTGGGTCTCAAAATCGGGACTCGACACCACGAGCCGATAATCGCCCGCCGGGAGTCTGGAAATCGTGAAAGAGCCGGTCTTGTCTGTCAGTGCCGATTTCCGTACAGTGCCGTTCGCGCTCTTTGCCTGCACGGCCGCTCCGGCAATCACAGCACCCGACGTATCGACGACAGTTCCCGATAGCTGAGTCGGGCGGGTTCTATCGGTCATCTGACTCGTCAGTAGCGGTGCCGCGGCCGCGAGAGCGGATAGTATCACGGAGCAAGAAATCGTGCTACGACTCGCCAAGATTCTTCCCTTCAGATACAGCAAAAGCCATCAGTGCCTATGTGCGCGAGATTCTCGGCCGGCGCGATGGCGCCTGGATCCAGGCTGTGCAACAGACATGACCAGCCGTCCGTGCTGCACGCCCTTCAAGCCAATCAAGCGGCCGGCGAATTCCTCGACCCGACCCGATTTGCCATGGACAATGAGAACCTCCAGACACGAGTCATGGTCCAGATGTGCATGACTGGTCGAGACCACCAGTTCGTGATTGGCATGCTGAAGTTCCGTCAGCTTCTCTGTCACGCCGTAGGCGTGATGGTCATAAATCAGGGTGACAGTGCCCACGACCGTAGTGTTCGGAGCAGCTGTTCGCTCCGCCACAAGGCGATCGCGAATCAGGTCGCGAAAGGCCTCGGACCGGTTGGTGTAGCCCAGCCGCGCAATGAAATCATCGAAGCGCTCAAGGAGATCGGAATCGAGCGCAACTCCGATTCGACTGAGAACACCCATTGCCGCTCCAACCAGAGAATCGACCCTTCGATAGGCAAGATTAAGAATAGCACGAGTGTGGAATTCGTGCCACGGCTCTCAATGTTCACTCCTTGCCCTGAACCCGAACCGTCTTCCTTCTACGGTCTCCCGATAAACAACAGCGAACAGTCGGCAGCCAGCACCGTTGGCAAAGACTCCAGTAAGAATTGACGAACCGCCTGCTGTGATCGAAGCATCGTGGTCATCGTTCCTTCATTTCTTAATGATCTCCAATTGAACTGGCTGGGCGGTCGAGCTAACCTCCGGGTCATAGTACTCGTAAACGCGCGACTGGAATGTGCGGGCGTGGATCGGGTACTTCGCTCGCAGCCGGTAACCGATCGTGACGGTTTGCTTTCGAGACAGCGCATTGAAGTAGAGAATTGCCTGGGTAGCGGTGAGAGAAAACTTTTCCAGGCGGCCTGCCTTCTCGTCGCTGCTCTTCTCCTGAAATGCCTGCAGGTCTTCGCTAAGCAATTCGAAGCCCGGAGGAATACCAAGATCGACCATCACCATCTTGGCCGTTGCCGATAGATTGTTGTGAATCGTAACGGTCGCGGTCGCGATGTCGTTTTGCGCGAGACGCGTCCTGTCATACGCAACATCGATGGAGAGAGCCTCGTTCGTCGCCTCCTCCTTCTCCCAGGGAGTGAAGGCTCTGCCGACAATCTGGTATGCCAGTGTGCCCGTTCCGTCAAAGTCGAGTTCGACGGATGTGGGTTTCATCGGGTTGATGCCCTTGTAGACAAACTGGTGAAGCAGGTCGCTATTCTCCGCCGTCAATTTGAGAGTTTCAACAGGTCTGCCGTCCAGCGCAATCTCAACCGTGCCATGGACATCGGATGTGCTCAGTTGTGTCGAGAGCAGCAGCGCGCGCAGAGCCATGATCGTGGCCTGTGTCGTGCCCCAGTTGCCTGAGGCCTGTTTCTTTGAAGTCAGATAAGTCAGAGCCTTTCGCACCACCTCCGATGCCTGACCCCATTTCAGCAACGCCTGTGTCGCGAGACCTGTGGTTTCAATTGCGGCGCTCTCACCAGTCGAGTAGACGCCGGTCTCCTCGGCACTCCACGAGACCTGATCGCCCTTTTCTGTGCGGGCGTCAATGAGCGCCTGCATCGAGCGATTCATGAACTCGCGATCCTTTCCATAATCCGCCGCGAAGTTCGCGATCACAGCCAGAGTGTACGGGTCGGCCTTTGATGCGGGATCAGTCTCGATGAACTCTTTAGCCTTCGCGGCAGCTGTGCCTTGATAGCCGGTATTCGCGAGAGACCACGCGATATAACTTGTGATTCGTAACACATCGGAGTTATACCGATTCGTCGCGCCCTCATTGATGAATGAACTGTCTGGCCTCCAGCTTCCGTCCGGCTGCTGCTGGTTTGCGAGCCACAATCCGGTGCGCTCAATGAGCCGCTGATCGACCTCGGAGACCTTCGCCATATCGTTGAACTCCATCAATCCATATGCCGTGAGAATCTTGTTGGCCGGCGCCTGGCCAAACCAGGAGAATCCGCCGCCGGGTACCTCAAAGGTCAGCAGCCGCTGATAACCATTGGCGATATATCCCTCGGCCCTGGCATGAATCTCGGGAGTGAGCTTCTTCGTGCGCTTCATGTAGTCGAGTGCGAGCACGTTAGGGTAGGTGCTCGAGGATGTCTGCTCAAAGCAGCCGCCAGGCATCCGGAGAATGCTGTCCATGCCTTCGACGATCTGGCTCAACGGTCCGGGATACAAGCGGACAAGAATGCTCGTCGCGTCGGGGATTGCGCCAGCAGGGAATTCGACTTCGTGGCGCGCCTTCGAGTCCAGGCGCCCATTGAAGACAACGTCCCGCTCGCGGCCGTTGGGGATTACTTCGATCTCGCGCACAACCACATCTTCTCCGAGTTTTTCGCCCTGCGCGCCCTCCATCCGCGCTGAAAGTGTCAGCTTGAACTTGCCGATGCGGTTCGCGCTGAGAGTAAACTGTGAGCCTCCCACGCGGCCGGATTCCACAGAGACTGCTTTCTCCGGCGTATCGTTGTCGAGCGTGTACCAGTCGCTTGCTTCCATCTGAAGCCTGACCTCGCCCGACTTGCCCGAGTAGTTATAAACCGCGACCGGAATTGAAACTCGATCTCCCTGAGTCAGTCTGACAGGCAGGTCCAGATCGACAAAGAAATCCTGAAAGACCTTCAGGCTCGACGAACTGGAACCAAGCGCGCCCGACTCTGTGGAAGCAAGCATCGCCATGCGCCATGTAGTGATGGAGTCGGCAATTGGAATCAAGATGCTTGCGTCACCTTTGCCGTCGGTGATGATCTCCGGGTTGATGTAGAGCGCCTCCGGGAAGTACGAACGGACATGCGGAGCTTCCGGCGCGGAATCGTCACGGCTGGCCATGAAGGAACGGCCGCTAATTGGAAGGTTTTCTATCTCAGCCTTCTTCATGACCGCCGCGGGTGCGGCAAAGATCGCGCCCATTGCACCCCTTCTTTCCCTGTCCATTGGCATCTCCATCGCCGTTGCGCTTTCGACCATGACGGTTTGGCTTGCAGCGCCGACGCTCAGAGTGGCGGAGAGAACAGCGCGATCGCGAGCCTCCAAAGTGATCTCCGATAACATGGACTCAAACCCACGGGAGTCGACACGGACCCGATAGTGCCCTGCGGGCACTCCGGCGAAGGTGAATTGTCCTGATGGATCGCTGCGCGCAGAGCGCGAATCCCCGGTCTGGAAGCGGCGAAGCGTGACCGTAGCTCCCGGAATCACGGCGCCGGTTGCATCGGTGACTGTACCAACGATCTCAGCGCGGCCGTTGAATGGGCCATAATCGTGTTCGACGCGAATGCCAATCGAGCCGCTCTGTCCCCGTTCTTTCACCAGCGTTCCAGAGCAGTCCTCAATGTTGACGGTGAGATCGTCGGCGCTGCCAAAGCGGCGATCGGGTCCCGCACTGCGGACCAGATAAACCTGCCCTCGTGCAGATCGCCATGCGGCTTCGATGCGCAAAGGCGTATTCCAGGCATCGCGTTGCGGCGTCCCATGATCGAGCTCTGCAAAGCCCTTCACGATATCCAGATCGCCTCGTCTCTCCTCAAACTGCTGGCTGAGTCTTGCTGCGAGTCCGCGCACCTGATCTTCGAATGCCACGCGGTAGCGCTGTTGATACTCGTAAAACTTCTCCTGCGGCAGGTCGCGGCCAAACTCGATGTCCAGCTTTGATGGGTTGGCCATTTCGGTCGCGGAGAACAGCGCGCGTGCGGCCAGGTTCTGCGATTCGCCTTCAGATGCGTCTTTCGATTCGATTTCATCGTCCATCGACAGCGAATGAATCTCATAGCGTGGTTTCAGCGCCTCCTCTTCGAGATAGAAGAAAGCTTTGGCGAAACCCGGCTTCTGTTCAGCCAGTGCGAAGACCGCCTCGTCGATGGCCTGCAGTCCTAGCGCAGCCTGCACGCCCTCGCCATGCGAGTTGGTCACGTGAAATCGCACGCGAGCCTCTGAGCCGGGACGGTATTCCGCGGCATCCGTGGTGGTCTCGATCTTCAATTCATCGGCGGGTTGCACAAAAGCCAGCCGATGGTCGGCCACAGGTTGCGCATCGCGGCCAAAGAGATACGCATCGATGTCGAGAGTTCCAGCCATCTCCGATGTGGCATTCAGCGTGAGTTCGGCTTGCCCGTTATCGAGGTCAACGTCGCGCGTCAAGATCGTCTGCCCATTCTTTACGACATCTACATAGACTGTGCCATGAGCGCGCGTTGAAAGCACCTTGAGCTGAATGCGTTCGCCGGTCTTGAAGACCGCTCGATCGGTGTGAAGAAGAATCTGGTCGGCGCCGCCGCGTGCTTGCAGAGGAACTGTGCTCGATGCCCGATTGCCCTGATGATCGTCGGCATCGATGCGTAGCGAGCCCATGCCGGACAGGGGTTTAATACGCAGTACTGCGGCGCCTGCGGCATCCGTAACGAGATGCAGATCTTTTTGTGATTGATCTCCGACCAATGGAATTGGGCCAAGATCGTCGGGGTTGTGAACCGTGAGAGAAGCCCTTGCCGGGCTGCCATCGGGGTACGACGCAAGAATGAAGATCTCGTTTTCGACGCGCGGAGCAAGCGTTCCGCCCTCGGGCACCGCGGTGATCAGCAGCGGCGACTCGCTGATCGTGATGGGCTCGCCGCGCGTCTCCGCGTGCGCAGCAGAATCCTTGACGGTTGCTTCGACGAGCGCCCGCGCAGCACCCTGGCTAAGTGGATGGCCTGCAAAATACGAAGGCAGCTTGAGATCGAAGCGATATTCGCCCTCGCCGTCGGTCTTGCCGCTTGCCGGCGCGGCCTCGAAGACAGCAACATCCATACTCGACGCTTTGATCGTCACCTCCGCATGATCGACGGGCTTGCCGAAGAAGTAGTTGGCGCGCACCGTGCCGGATACGTGGTCGCCAGGCCGGTAGTCGCGCCTCGGCTTGTTGTTCTTCTCTGTGAACTCGATCGCGACCTTGAACTTCGGCAGCACGTAGCGCTCGACCTCAAGCGCAATCTCAGCCTTGTTCGCCGGAGCTTCAACGGCGCCCATCAGTGCGCGCAAATGATACGTGCCGAGGTTCACTTCATCCGCCAGCGAGAACTCTGCCGAAGCGATGCCGAACTTATCGGTCTCAGTCGTCTTCCGAAAGACCTTGTTCCCGCGCGAGTCTTCCAGCTCAAAGGTCAGCTTGCGGCCGCCGGCCGCGTGACCTGCGGCGCGGCCCAGAGCCAGGGCACGCACATGGATCGTCTGTCCCGGTTGATAAATAGGCTTCTCAGTGGTGAGCAGGATCGACGTCTTGTCGACCAGTCGAACCGGTTCTGTGTACTCCGTAGTTCCGATGGGAGTCTCGACAGCAAAGCGGAGCTGACAATCCCCCGTCAGCTCGGCCGGAAAGCGGAAGCTCGCCTCCGCCGTGCCGCGCCGATTGAGTCTCCCCGCGAAGAGGGGGAGTGGATCCTTATCGGGAACAAGAAGCTCAACCCGCAACGAGCCTGATTGAGCAGCGTGGCTGTTGGCCTCCGAAACGATGACGCGAATGGCTGCCCGGCTGCCCGCGGTGTACTCCTTGTCGCCAAGAATATGAATGACCGGCCGCCGAATGATCTGCGATATCGATTCGACGCCCTCAATCGTTGGCAGCTTGCCGTCGTCATACTCGAAGCGGTAATGAATGCGCTGCCAGACAATCTCATCAAATGGAATTGGCTGAACTGGGAGAATCGTCTGCTGCCACGAGCCCTTGCCCTTGCGAATCGCAACAACTCCCTCCACGCGGCTCAGCTGGTGATCTTCAGGATCGAGAATCTCGACCATCAATTTGCCCTGACCCTCTTGTGCTGAGTCGTAAGGTATAGTCACCGACACACTGCCATCGCGAAACGTGGCGGTGAGTTGTTCGGCCTGAGTCCTTGCGATGGAGGGCAGGGCAACCATGCAGAGCAGCGAAGCTGTAATCCAAAGACGGAGATGGCGTAATGCAGAGATCGGTCGTCCGGTGGTCATACAAGTTCTCCTGCGCGTCGCCGGAAGAATCATCCCCGGCTACTCGTCTGACAGGTGAACGTCGATGCTTGGAGAACTTGCAGCGATGGCGCCAAGAAAATGCAATTTATTTTTGAGGCTGGGAAATTGCGCGGGTCCAGGTCACGCCGTCGGCGCTTGTCCATTGCTCACCCGCTTCGGTAGTGATCTCGAAGATCGCCGGGTGCTGGTTTGAAGTTCGGGGCTTCGGAACCGGGGTCACTTCCGGGGGCTCGGCAGCAACGGTCACGCTCTGGCTTGCAGTTCCGACATTGAGCGACAGATCTGCCACGGTGGGATGACCATCAGCAACGGCAAGATCTGCAATCTCCAACGTCTCGAACCCAAGAGCCCGCGCCGTCACTTGATAGGTTCCCGGCGCAAGTCCACCGACAGCGTATTGGCCATTGCGATCCGTCGTTACAGAGCGACCCGTATGCGTTGCTTTATCGACGACAGACACGGTCGCCGATGCAATCACCGCGCCGGTTGGGTCCGTTACCGTTCCGGTAATGCTTGTACCGTAGGGGTTCCCCGCTGGCTTGGTTTGTGCGCTGGCCGTGCCATTCATTTTTTTGAGAGAGGTTCCCTTGTCCGAATACAGTGCGCCCGCAACAGCGCCCTTTTCCTTCTCGAGATCGGCCGTTTGCAGCGCCACCAATTCGGCCTTTACGGCCCGCCCCGGCCACGGCGCATGAACCGGCTTCCAGTGTTTGCCCTCATCTTTGCTCACAAAGACTTCGTTGCTCGTGTCGATGGCGACGATGCTACGCATCCGATTAGCGATGGATAGCACTGGAAGACGGCTGGGCAACGGGCGTTTCATCAGAGCAATCGGCATTTCGTCGATTCGAGCGTCGAGATTGGCTGACTCTGTGTCGATCCGAGCCGCGGCGTTTTCCACTGCGACCATCTCGCTGTTGCTTGCGGGTGGCATCATCGCGGCCGGTTTGGCCCTCTTCTCTCCGGAAGGAGCGGCCATCTCTGGCTGCATCTGAGCGGCAGCTTGCGGCGCATTGCTCACAGCGCCTGATGCATTGGCGCCTGCCGCGGGAGCGTACTCCATACCAATGCCGCCGCCCATACCGATGCCTGAGCCAGTGGCAAGCCTCGCGCTTTTTTTTCGATCTTCAACTGCGCTGGCGGGCGGCATCTGAGAAAGCTCATTCAGCGATTCAACACTACGGCCCGCCATCGGAAGCGCTTTCATGCTCTGCTCGACCGAATCAGTCGCAGAGGGCTTTCCTTCCGATGCATGACCGTTTTCGTTGCCAGCGGGCGCGCGGCCGTTGGCACTCCGCTGGTCCCGGAATTCAGGTGACGAAGCTGCCCTCTGCGGAGCAGTCAATTGTCCGATAGCACTTTGCGGCGCAGGCTGATTGGACTTTGCAACCTCATTTGCCGTTTGTCCGCTCGGAAAGATCGCGGTGCGATGAATATAGACGACAAAAACCGCCAGTGAAGCCAATGCCGCTGCGGCGGGCCAGGCGATCATCCAGCTCGACCACCATGGCCTGCGCACGGAGACGCTCGCAGCTTTCGTTGGTTCCTCTGCAGCTGGTAACGAAAGCGCAACGATGGCCCGGCACTCCGCGCAGTCGGCCAGATGGCCGAAGATCTGCTCCCGCTCATGCGCAGGCAACGCATGCTCGATGAAGGCGCCGATCTGCTCCGCGTCTAAATGATGCCCGGATTGTAAAGCTTCGGTCATAGTGAATCCGTTGCCGTTCACGCCACCTGATTAGAGAACGTTGTAACCTGCGAAGTTTGCAGCAACCTCCGCAGGTTTATTTCAATGTCACGAGGATCTATGCCCAGTGCCTCAATTGCGGCGGCCTTGCTGAGTCCTCCTGTTATCAGATTCTCAATAAGTTGTTTGCGAAGACTTCCAGCCAGTCTTTTGAGCCTCCGGCTGATTGTGGCCTCATGAACATTAAGCGTCTGCGCAATCTGAAAAAGAGTCTGACGATCAAGATAGTAGGCCGAAAGCAGAAAACGATCCTCCGCGGCGAGCCCTCGAAGCGTGCGCGCAACCGCCGCCGTAAGCCGCTCCACCTCAGGTGGAACTGCGGTCGCAGGCGCCGCCGCCGGACTTTCGACGCTGTCAAGCGGCATCTCGCGATAAGTTCGGCGATGGTGGTCCATCCATCGCTGAACAAGAGTCGCTCGCAACCATCCCGCCAGCGATCCGCGCCCGGAGTATGATGCCAGCGGTGAACGCCGTTTGCCATCGCTTTGCCTGAGCCCATAGAGTTCCGCATAAAGAGAGCCGGCCAGCTCCTCTCCTAGGCTGGCCGAGCCGGTAATCGCCACGGCTGCTTGCACAAGAGATGCGCGAAAACGGCTCACAAAAATCTCCCATGCAGCTTCACGGCCGAGGGCGCATGAGTGTGCAAGAGCGAGCTCAGAGAGATGAAGCGACCGGTAAAACGCGGCCTTCTGGGCGGCGCCCGGCAGAACGCCAGGCGGAAGGTTATGGTTGACCTTCGCGCCGACCGGGATCAGAATCACGCCGAACTCCTCCACGCTGAGCCCGCAGCTCCCCGCCTCTGCCTCGCGCCAAAGCTCCTCGATCAAGCCCGCCGGCAGCCCCGAATCCAATGTGGATTGCAGGCCCGCTGCCGCGGATAGAACAACTTCAGCGGGTTTGGACGAGACCGTATCCACGCTCCTGAGAATACTGCATTCCAGCCGCGCTCTGAACCTCGCGGAGGCGCCTGAGCGGATTAACATCATTTCATGGCGCTGGTTGAGATCGAGGCCGTCTCGAAGAGTTATCCCCGTCAGGCGGGGCTGCGAACCGAAGAGCACTACGTCGTCCAAGACGTTTCGCTCACCATCGACTCCGGCGAAACCATGGGGCTCGTCGGCGAGTCGGGCTCTGGAAAAACCACGCTGGCCCGCATGATCCTCGGTCTTGTCGAGCCGACCAAGGGCAGCATCCGCGTCGACGGCATTAACGTGGCCCGCGCTTCACGTGCCGAGCTCAATCGTCTGCGCCGCCAGATGCAGCCCGTCTTCCAGGACCCCTACGCCGCGCTGAACCCGCGCATGAAGATCCTCGAGATCGTCACCGAGCCGCTACTGATCCACCGCCGCGAGTCCGGCATTCGGACCGGCCGGGCTTCTCTAGGCTCCAAAGCAGTCGAATTGCTCTCCGAGGTCGGCCTCGACGAATCGGCGCTCAACCGCTATCCCCATGAGTTCTCCGGCGGGCAGCGTCAGCGCATCAATATCGCCCGTGCTCTCGCACTCAGGCCAAAGCTTTTGATCCTCGACGAGCCTGTCTCGGCCCTCGATGTCAGTGTGGGTGCGCAAATTGTCAATCTATTGCGGCGGCTTCAAAGCGAATTTGGCATGACCTATTTATTCATCTCTCACTCCATGCCTTTGGTCCGCTATCTATCGACGCGAATCGCGGTCATGCAGCATGGCCGTCTGGTGGAGACCGGCGAAGCCGTTGCATTGTGCGCAAATCCCCAGCAGAACTATACCCGCCAATTAATTGAGGCCACGCCGGAGTTGCCCCTCGGCGTGGCCTGAGATTGTGCTCTCATCTACTTCGATTGCGGTTGAGCTGGCGCTGCAGGCGCAGTTGCTGGAGCCGAAGTTGCTGGCGCAGCAGCCGGTGCAGGCGCAGCGGCCGGAGCTGCCGGTGTTGCCGGAGCAGCCGGAGCAGTCGCAGCTCCCGGCGCACCTGGCATCGGGTGAGCGCCCGGCCCCATCGGCGGACGGCCGGAAGGCATTCCGGGCCGCTGCGGTCCTTGCGGGGCGTCCGTCACGTCAAGCAGTTCAACATCCAGGATCAGGCCGGACTTGGCTGGAATCGCCGGATGCTTCTCGTCCCGCTGTGGAATCTCCCGGTCACCCAATCCTAACTGCCAGGGAATGAAGATGCGGCGCTTGCCGTTGACCTTCATGTCCGTGAACCCCAGGTCCCAGCCAGGAAGCGGGCGGCTCTGTCCCATGACGATCGTCGCAGGCTGCGGATCGCCAAGCTTCGCTTTGCCGTCCTCGCCCATCACCGGCTTTCTGTCCTTGTCGAGCACGGGCTGGCGATGATCATCGGTCGAGTCGATCTTTGCGCCGTTCGTCCCCTCAGTCCACAAGGTGAAGTTGTACTTGAGCATCTTGCCAGGCAGAGCTACGGCGCCGTCGCCGACCTTCTCATCCTGGTAGCGCAGCGCAATTGTATAGAGCGTCTTCTTCTCCCCGGGTAGCGCGGTCATGCCCGCAGGCAGCTTGTCGACCGGAGCCGCGGCGGGTTTCGCCGTGGATTTGGTCGCAGTAGCAGCCTTCGCAGGGGAGGTTGTTGCCGGCTTCGCGGCAGTTTGGGCAGTGGCGGCAGCCGCGCTGGCTGCCAACAACAGAATCAGTGCAGTAATTCTCATAGCGTCGTCCAACTCCAGGGTCTTTCTACTCACAGTGAGTGTATCAGGCGATTCCGGGGATGCGCCCCTCGCGGCACCGGCCAGCAAATTGACTGGACGAAAACTGCAGTGGCCGCAGCGACTCCCGTGTATGTTCCTCAGCCGATGGTCAGCATTCCAGCCAGCAGCGCGGTGCGAGGCGCCAGATGCTCTATCAGGACCGACTCGTGTCCTGCGTGAGCCCCCTCGCCTACCGCACCCATCCCGTCCAGGGTAGGAATGCCCAGTGCTGAAGTGAAGTTACCGTCCGAAGCTCCGCCGGTCGAGGCTTCCTCCAGAGCAAACCCCAACTCAGCGGCCAAAGCTTTGGCTTCAAGGTAAAGACGCGCGGTTGCGCGAGTGCGCTCCATGGGCGGCCGGTTTATCCCGCCTTCGACGGCCAGCTCACACCGCTTATCCACTGGCTTGAGCGCGGCAAATCGGCCTTCGATGCGCGGTCCGTCGGTCTTGCGAACGATCCGCACATCCACCTCCGCCCAGGCCTCTGCGGGAATCACATTAGCCTTCATCCCGCCACCAGCCACGCCCACGCTTACCGTTACGCCTCGCTTCAGGTCGGTAAACCCACTTACCCTCTCGATCACCCGCGACAGTTCCAAAATTGCGTTCGCGCCTTTCTCGAAGTCCACACCCGCGTGCGCAGCCACACCGGTCACCTCGATCCGCCAGTTGCCTGTGCCTTTACGGGCGGTCTTGTAGGCCAGCCCCTGCGCCGGTTCGAGAACATAAACCCTCCCGCACTCCGCCGCCAGCCGCTCCGTCGTCGCGCGCGAAACCGGACTGCCAACCTCCTCGTCGCTATTGAGCAGCAATACGATCTCCCGCTTCAGCACATCTGCCTCCACCAGCGTCTCGATGGCGGTGAAGGCCATCGCCACGCCCGCCTTCATATCCAGCGTCCCCGGACCCCACAGCCGGGTCATCCCAGCGTTGATGGTTCCCAGCCGGCATGGCATCGTCTTCAGCGTCCCGAGCGGCCAAACCGTATCCAGGTGGCCGAGCAGCATCGTCCTTCCCGCGGCTCCGCTCTTCGACTTGGGCCCGAAGCGCACCTCCAGCAGATCGCCAAACTCTTTCATCCGGTGAATCCTGATCCTCCCTCCCAGGCCTCGCGCATGCTCAGCGGCCAGCGCCGCGCAGGCGTCTACGGCCGCCTTGTCGTCCGATGGAGACTCGGCTCGCGACAGCTTTTGAACGAGATCGAGCAGCGCCGGCTCTTTTCTCCGCGCCCCGGCCAGCAGCGCGCGCATAGGAACGGGAGTATTACTGAGCTGTGGCATATTTACCCCTTACAGAATCGTTCGCAATGTCAAAATTTGGGGATCACCTGATTCTACGACCGTTATGGCGCGAGGCGCCTAAGATCATTGCGTTAAAATCGTTCTATTTGGCGCAAAGTGTGGCAAAAATACCACAGGACAGAGTTCGCTCCAGTCGTCTAACCTCAATGAAGTGCATGGATTTTCATCGTCGGAGATGAATTTTTGCCCAATTCCGCGCAACTGACTCCTGCGCACCTCGAACAGACGATCGCCGCGCCTCTTGAGTTCACCGGGGTCGGCCTTCACTCGGGCGCGCCGGTGACGATGAGACTGCTACCCGCACCGGCCGGCTCAGGCATCGTCTTCCGCCGCACCGATCTCGACAACTTCGAAATCCCCGCCATCGGCCGCTACGTCGCCAAAGTCAGCTACGCCACCAGTTTGATGCGCCAGGGCGTCCTCATTCAAACTACCGAACACCTGCTCTCGTCCCTCATCGGCATGGGCATCGACAACATCATTGCCGAGGTCGACAACCTCGAACTCCCCATCCTCGACGGCAGCGCCTTTCCCTACGTCGAGGCATTCCTCGCCGTTGGCATCCGCACCCAGCGACGACGCCGTGAGAGCATCCGCATTCTGAGCCCGGTCGAGGTACGCGAAGGAGACAAGTTCATCGGCGTCTATCCCGGCTCCGGCTACAGCGTCGAATACACCATCGACTTTCCAGCGCCGGTAGGCCGGCAAAGCTCCAGCATCGACCTGGCCGCTGAAACCTACGGCACCTACATCGCCGCCGCCCGCACCTTCGGCTACCAGGCCGACGAAAAGCGTCTGCGTGACATGGGCCTCATCCGCGGTGCCTCGCCAGAGAACGCCATCATCCTCGGACCAAAGGGCCCCGTCAACGGCCCTCTTCGCTTTGACGATGAGTATGTGCGCCACAAAGTGCTCGACCTCATCGGCGACCTCGCCCTCGCCGGCCGCCGCATCGAAGGTCACGTAGTCGCCGAGCGCGCCGGACACGCCATGCACACCGCGCTAGTCTCCCGCCTCATGAAGGACCGCTCAGCCTGGGAGCTGGCGCACGTCCCAGTAGCCGTCGAATCCACAGCTCCCGCCGAAACAAATCCCGACCTGGCCATCCCCGCCCTCGTCGGCGCCTGACGCTTCACAAGGCAGGCGGCCCACCCATCGATAGGGAATTCATGTAGGGGATTTAAGGAGCTGTGCCCCGTGTTCATCGCGGCCCTATCGCGATGAGCGGGTCTTTGGCTTCCGCGGCACGATTACGATAGGTGAAGCGTCGACTGGTCAAATCGCCCGATCGGTACCGATGGATGAGCTTTTCCCGTTACGCCACGGGCATTCGAGGAGTGGTGGAGATCGAGTCGGAGTGGACGGCCTGGCCTCGCGGCCCACTCATCGCGATAAGGCCGCGATGAATGATTGCATGATAGCGTCGGCTCCC
>JBEKKL010000073.1:0-19403 GCA_050010735.1 Occallatibacter sp.
CTTTGTGTCGCGCCAGCTTAGGTAGGAAAGCAACTGGTCGATTGTGTCGCTGAGGGATTTTTCGCCCTTCCAGAATTTGCACTCGGCAATAAAAACATTCTTGCCTTCAACCCGGATGAGAATGTCGGTCTTTCCCTGAAAATTGAATGTCTCTCCTGTTGCCTGTCCTTTATAGGCGCCGTTGAGCTGGACGAGGAAATGCCAACGCAGATCCTCTTCTCCCATGTCGGAAAAGGGTGACTTTCGGACGGGCTTGTCTCATGCGGCGCCCGTTCCGGCAGCCCGTTCCGGTCCCGATTTGAGTAGCCGGCGTTGCCCCCAAGTTGGACAGCCTCAGCAGGATCCCGGATTCTCTGAGCCAAATTGCAAACCGGTTACCGATACAATCTCCCTAGCGCATCAATGTTCACAACTCCAGGTAGAGTCGCGGAGGTTTGCAATGGAGGATCAGGCTTCGGTACCGGGCGACGAAGTCCGAAAAGAGAATTCGAACGGGTACCTTGTCGACTTTCTTGACCTGCCGCACTGCACAACTCTGCAGGTGGATCAGGTCGAACATGTGCAGTTGGTCCATGCGCTGTACAGGCCGGGGGAAAGATGCGTGAAATGTAAAGGTGTTTTGAAGGAAATACTCAAGAAGAATCCTGAGGAACCCTTCGGCGACATTCCACGCGGAAACAACCCCGTCGTGGTCGTCCTGACTCGCGCACGGCAGTTTTGCATCAGATGCCGAAAGTTCCAGGGATACGTGATCCCTTGGTATCACAAAACCCGCCGAATGACGGATCGCCTCATACGTTACATCTGGGCACGCGCGGCTACACTGGCGACTTTTGAAGAGATCGCCTTCGACACCTGCCTGGATGCGAACACGGTAGAAAGTGTCTTCATGGATCACTTTCGGGGCATCGACGAGAAAAGAACCAAAAACTTACCCCGTGTCTTGGGGATCGACGAGGTGCATTTCAGTCACAGATATCACACCATTCTCGTCGACGGTGACACCGGTAAAACGGTAGATCTGCTCGACGGTCTAACGGATGACCTCATTAAGGACAGACTGAATGAAGCCAGCAATAGAGAGACAGTGGAGTATTTGGTCCAGAACTTCTCACTGCAATTCCGCAGGGCTGCAACAAAACCTCCCTCGCGCGGTCGCGAGAAGAACGGGAAGGAATCCTCGCCATCTCCCGACGCAAAGCAGACAGAGAGGGGGCCGTTGATATCACTGTTGTTTCCCGACCCCGCCGAGTCTGATACCCAGGACTCCGCGGAGAAGAAAATGTCTATCCAAAGATCCAGGGAAGTACTCAAGGCACTGCTGCCCAATGCAAAAGTGGTAGGCGATCACTACCACTTCAAGAAGGCGATCGAAGATGGCTTCAATAATATGCGCGTCCACGTGCGGAATACTTTGTTCGATCTTTACTACGACAAGATAAAAGAGGAATACACCGAATTTCGAAAAACACTCCAAGGTGCGGAGAACGTCGAAGCGGAAGTGAAGGCCGCGGCCACTAAGCTTGTCAAAATCAGAAGAAACGAACTTAACCGAAAGAAGCACATACTTTTCAAGCACCTCAAGGATCCGATTGTCGTCGAGTCTGAATGGCTCAAGAAGATCTTCGCCGATCACCCGATTCTGAAAAGGGGATGGGAGGCGAAGAACCAGGGTCTCAATATCTTTCCAGTGAAACCGCCACTGGGCAAAACGAAGAAGGCCAGGGAGGCTGCGAGGATCGAGAGGGCAGCCCTGCTGATGACCGAACAAGAAGCGAGCAAGAAACTCGATGAGTGGGTGGCATCCGTTGTTAAGGATGAGGAGTTGAAAGAGTACTTCAAAACTCCACTTAACATGATCGCTAATTGGCGGGAAGAAATCATTCGCATCGGCACCACTGGCTACAGCAATGCCCGCGCTGAATCAAAGAACCGCTACCTGCGAAGGCTAATGGCCATCAGCCGCGGGCTCGGCTTCGAAAAACTGCGGGCGCGGTTGCTATGGGCAGACGAGCGGCACCGCGCCAATCGCTGGCCGAGCTTCTGCTACGACCAAGAAGAGGACAAGATGGATATGAAGAGGTTTGTTGAGCTTGCCAGAGCACACATCGCAAAAACAAGAGCCTCGGAGCGACCGTAGACGCTCGACACATCGCGGACCAAACCGGAAGGGCGCCTCGCCGGACGATGCAGCAGGCGCCGGCCCTAGCGACAACTCGAAGATCGACTCTGACGGGGACGAATAGGGCCGCTCGTCAAGATTGCGATTTCTAGTAGGCGGCTCATCCGCCCATGATTCCGCGCGCATGAAGGTGCGGCGAATGTAACAGGCGGCAGCGCCATCCGTCTCTCCGGGCCCCCTTGTACCTTCATCTCTCTCTCCTCAGCCCAATCCCTCGACTCGAAACACAATCAGACTGGCGTATGCCGCGCGAGCGAAGCATGGCTTTGCGCACGCACGTCCCCACGCTGTCTTTCACCGCTCCGCTTCACCCAGGAGTATTCCAATGCAAGAACAGATCGTTCCACTCAACCCATTGTCTCGGAATCTTAAGGAACTCATCGAAAAGAACCGCGCCTTCATCGCGGCGAGCAAATCACCGAACACGATGCGCGGGTATAGGTCGGATTGGGCAGATTATCTTAGCTTCGCGACCGAGCACAACCTTATTGCGCTCCCCGCGGATCCGGCCACAGTATCCCTCTATCTGACATCCCGGAGTTCGAGCCTGGCCGCAGCCACTCTGGCTCGCCGGTTAAGCGCCATCGCCTTCCACCATTCGAGGGCTGGCTACATTGAGTCGCCCACCTATCATCCGCTCGTGCGGGAGACGTTCAAAGGTATCCGGCGTGAGATCGGCACAGCTCAAAAGGCGAAAAATGCGCTGTTAGCAGAGCAGATCAGGCAGATTGTCGCTTGTTGCCCGGAGACTCTCGCCGGCCTGCGCGATAAGAGCCTGTATCTTGTATCCTTTGCCATCGGCGCCAGAAGGTCGGAGTCCGCGGCGCTCAGGATGGAGGACCTGATCTTCTCTGCCGAAGGACTCATCGTAACGATCGCGAAGTCAAAGACGGATCAGGAGGCATTCGGCTCACGTAAGGCGGCTATACCGTTCGGCGCCGACGATGCGACCTGTCCGGTTCGCGCTTTGAAGCGCTATTTGAAGGCGGCGGGAATTGTCTCGAGTTTCGTCTTTCGCGCCATCGATCAGAAACAGAGGGTGTCACCGGTTGGCCTGCACCCGGACAGTGTGGGCTACATTATCAAGCGGTGCGCGGCCCGCGCTGGGATGAAGGTCGAGGAGATTTCTGGCCACAGCCTCCGCAGCGGGTTCTGCACCGAAGCCTCCCGCCAAAGCGTGCCCGAATATCTGATTCGCCGCCAGGCGGGCTTCAAGCCGGGGTCGAAGACTCTCGATCGTTACATCCGGCTGGGAGAGATGTTCACCAGGAACGCGGTGTCCGGTCTCGGTTTGTAGCTCACCCCCCGACTTACTCGCTGACTTATTCCGCACCACCGCTGATAGTGCCCCCTTATCAGAGGTCCACCCCTCCCGCCTCCTTCCCGCTCAACCACCCTCAACTTCTCACTTCAATCCTCCTTCCACCCACCACCCCCAGGCCGGCCTGCCGCACAATTGCGTGCTTGGCTCCGGCCTCTACAGAACTCCTCCCAGAAAGGCTCTCTATGCTGCACGTCATCAGTTGCTACTCGCTTACTACCGAGACCGCCGGCCATTTTGTCCGCTCGATCCAGAGAGGAGGCCAGTGGTATACCCTCGCCCGCAGCCTCGCACCCGATCTGATCGCAACCGATCTGCTCGAATGCCAGAGCTCGCCGATGCCGCCCTTCCTTTCCCGCACATCAATCCTCTTCGTCTGTCTCGATTTCTGGGTTTCGCCCGAAGCCTATCGTCGCGCCTTTCAACGACCCGCAATTCAGGCGCTGCTCGATGCCCGCCGGCAGATGGCAAGTTGCGCCTTCGAACTGGGGGCATTCGGCTTTCCCGCGGCCATGGACACAGAGACTCTGGCCCCGCCTGCTGCCGCGTGGGACTGAGGCCTCCACGGCTCGATCGCATCGATGCCGGCTCTCTTCAACCCGCCAACCATGAGGAATACCTATGCAAGAAACCAAGACCACTTTGACCACTGAAGCCATTTCACCTTCCGGCTCCGACCTCGCGAGGAATCTCAGCCGGAGGTTGCGGTTTTTGCGCGCAAAAAACGGCATTACACAGGCCGAACTCTCGAGCAGAATGTCAACGGACAGGGCGTACGTCAGTCGAATAGAAAATGCAAAGATTCTGCCCAATCTCTTCACCCTCGCGCGGCTTGCTTCCTGCCTCGGCGTCGACCCCGCGGAACTCGTGCGTGGTGAAGCCGAACGTCCAGCCAATCGATCGCAGAATCCTGATCGCGCAACTGTACCTCGATAGGCCCAGTCGTGAGCTTCGTGCCGGTTTCGCGTCCCGTTTTCATGCCATTCTGTGATTGCCTTGGGGAGGGGGCATGAATCATGGAAGACGCAATGAACTGGGACGCGGAGGACGGAAAGGAGCAATTGCCACCGATGAACTGCGATTCCGTCGGCTGGATTTCGACCGAGCAGTTGGAAGACGAACTCTTTAATTCGATCATGGCGGATTCATCCCCGGGTTGCGATGACCAAAGCGAGGGATTCGAGGAGATCGACGACTCTTTCGACGGCGACGACGAGTACGAAGACGAAGCCGAGCAGAGGCGTTCCACTCTGAGGCTTCTCGCCACTTTGCGGCCGCAGCTTGCCGAATTGCTCGGCGGGCCGCCCGCCGAGTCGTACAACTGGTAGCCAAATGCCCCCGCGGTCAACGCTGGGGTTGGCGATTTCTATGAGGCGGGAAACATTCCTGCCTCCCGGTTCACGAGAGTGGCGTTTTCCTCAAGAAAAAGCCACTCTCCATCTTGTCAGATACACCTGGTCAACTGGAGAGCCGTGCCCGATCATCGAAAATGCCACAAGGTCTGTCGGTGAGATCACGAGCTTACGGGTCGAGCCAGGCTGACCCGTCTCAGGTCCGCGCGTCACTGCCCGGCGACCAGCAACGTGTTCGGATAATAGTGGGTGAGGATCTCACGGAAGCTTGCGCCGATCTCCGCCATGCCGGAGGCGCCATACTGGCAGTGCGAAGCAATCACCACATTCTCGAACCCATATCGTTGGGGTGAACCGTTAGTTTCTTTGCGGACAGAGGATGGGACTGGGACCAACCATACCCCTGGTCTTGCCGTCAATACACTCAGCCTCCGAGAGTATCAGGGAAGAAACAGATTAGACACGGATCAGCTGAAATATGTCGGGACCGATAAAGATGAGCTTTAACTGTAGATCAGAGAACAAAAGCCTGCGATCGGAAGGGAGTGAGCATCACGCGCCTGCGTTATACTTGAGGAGCCAGAGGGTTGCATCCTAATTCGCACATCTTCAAGGAAGAAGTTATATGGCTCGTTATCTTTTGATTGCTATCGCCCTGTTCTTTACGACGGCCACTCTGGCTGATGCGGAAAGTTCCTCCGTGGCGTGGAAGAGATTCCAGCACCTCCAGCACGGCATTGCAGTCAGCGGCTGGTTTTCTGAGAGCGGCAACTACTCCATGCAGCAGCTCAGAGCCCACACGACCCCAGCCGATCTTGAGCACATTCACCAACTCGGATTCGATCACATCCGCATTCCGGTCGCCCCGGAGGTTTTCCAGTGCGATGGCGAGTGGGATTCCTGCGAACGCATTCAGTTTTTGGACCAGGTGATCCAGAAGGCGCTTGCCTCCGATCTCTACGTCATTCTTGATTTCCATCCCAATCCGCAGTACACCCATCAGCTCGTCTCCAGCGGACAGGCCGCGGAGAAGTACCTGCGCCTGTGGTCGCAGATTGCCGAGCATTACGGCAAGCTGGACTCGGACCGCATTGTTCTCGAAGTGATGAACGAGTTCAGCTCGCCCGACCTGAATAGTTGGTTTGGTCTTCTTTCGCAGTCTATCGGAGTAATACGCCGCCAGGCTCCGAATTCAACGATCCTTGTGCAAGGCGCAGGCTACTCCGATATCTGGGATCTTGTGCACCTGCCCGCTCTTCCCGACTCCAATCTGATCTACGACTTCCACTACTACGAACCGCACGTCTATACCCATCAAGGTGCGACCTGGGGCTTGGACTATTGGCTCGATGTCAAGAATCTTCCCTTCCCACCGACGGATAAGGGCATTGCGGCCGCCATGGAGCACGCCGATTCTCAGGAAGCTCGCTGGAGGATTCTGCAGTACAAGCTCGACCACTGGGATGCCAACCACATCGCCGGCGACATCGAGTTCGCGGCGCAATGGGCGCATGAACGCAATGTTCCCCTGATTTGCGACGAGTTCGGCGCCTATCGAAACTTCACCGCGCCGGAGGATCGTGAACGCTGGCTGACTGCCGTTCGCACCGCTCTCGAAAAGAACCACGTCGGCTGGACGATGTGGGACTATCAGGGTGGATTCGGCGTGGTCTACAAGGAGAAAGGCGCGCTACGCGATGACGAGATGGTTCTGCGCAGCCTGGGGCTGAAGAAGTAACACCGGCGATTCCGGCACGCGGTTATGGATGCGCGGGAGAATGCTCCGGGATCGCCTTCTTCAGCTCCTTCCAGCCGACGAGAATGAAGCCTTTGTCCTTGAGAAACTTCTGGAACTCAGGGCTGCTCACAACATCGAGGTCGTTCTGGCGCCATTGCGCGCCCCAGTCGGGATGATCCCAGGTCATGGCCTGCAGCTCTTCATCGTTGTAGCCCAGATGCACGCTCAACAGGTAGACCCCCGGCGGCAGAGCTTCCAATGTCTTCTCGTAAGCGCTTAGCCAGTCCTTCTGCGTGTAGCCCGGCTTCATCTCGAGCAGTTGGTTGACTGGGAAATCTCTCAAATCGACTTCGCGTCCCGCGAAATTGTAGATATCTGGTTTTTGTGTCGCTGTGCCGCGCATCTTGATGTATTGACTTGGAATCATCACCGGAATGCCAGTCTCTTCTCCCAGCTTGCAATAGATTTGCGCCAGCGGCGGAGTCAGGATAATGGTGTTCATGTGCTTGTCGAGATGGCTCATGGATATGCCTGCCTGCTTTGCCATCTCCAACTGTGCGCGCACCTCACCCTCGATCGCGGCATGATCGCCATGGACAGCGACATATTGGTCACTCGACAACATGTATCCGTTTGGATCGGTTATGCCCAATCCTTTGGAGATATTGGAAACCGGACGCCAGCGAAAACTCGACCAGTCGGAGTTCAGGTCCAGTTGTATTCCGAGATCGGCAGCGGGGTGATTGTGCGCCCATCGGGCAACCTCGGGGAACCACGGAGCCGGCACTAGAAACCCAGCCGTCGTCACCCATCCCTTCTCCAGAGCCTCAAAGCTCGCTTTGTCAACGGAGTGCGCCAGGCCCAGGTCTTCGGCCTGAATGACCAGCAAGCGCGCATCCGCCGGATAGTCCAGCTTCTCTGCCGCGGTTTTTGAGGACGTTGTCGACGGCTGTTGCGCAGCCGCACAGGCGCATAGCACCATTATTCCGGCTGCGGACAGCCAGTCCCTAAGTGGACCTTTCATCTCAAATCTTCGACCCTAGTCATTATTGGGACACCTCGTGATCGGATTGCTGCGCCGGAACGAGCAACAGTCGGAATTCCAGAAAACGAAGTCACGCATCTCATGGTTCAAGTCTTCCACATCTCAAAGTCGCGAGATGGCGCAATCCTCCCCAAATCATTTTTGTGTGATTACACACGGTCCACCCTCCTTGTTTTGACTCATGTTGTTTGACTCTCTTTCATTTTTAGGACACGCGGGAAACTCGCCCGTCAGAATCTCCGTCCTCATTGCAGGGTCATCAACAAAATAGAATCTTGGTCCTATCAATTTATGATCGACTATTTCACCTTTCTTTGTACCGATTATTTCCGTTGTGCCGTTTACAGCAACCACTTCGTAAAATCGCAAATACTTCGCTTTGCCACTGACCTCTGTTAGCTTTTTGCCTTCCCTGTTTCTTACTACGAATTTCGCATTGTCGCCCCGCAGTGGTGTGTAGAACACCAATTCGACCGAAACGTCAGATCGTGTAAGTCCAGGTGGGAGTGATACACTTTTGGGGAGCCTCGACTCGGTCGCCAAGTTGAAGGTTGACTCGACACATCCAGTTATCGCACAAGACAAGATACACAGCGTAACGATAAGCAGCCATTGTCCTTTCTGAAGACTTGTCAACATTGTTATGCTCTCCATGTCTCTCCCATAATCCCATTCGCTCTTCCCGGCCGCTTTACCGCGATCGCTCTGGAAGCAGCGGAGTGGAAACCGATTACAAAAACTCAGAATAGCCGTTTGATCCCGCTAACAATCATCTGAGGTACAAGGTCCACAATTGCCATCATATTGACCATCGTGCACGGGCCGGGTAATAGCGGTATCCAGGACGACGCATTACAGTGATACGTTTCATAGCCACTATCATGCGCATCACAGGCACTCTTCATTCCGGGAGAATTATTCATCCATCCAGGCATAGGTGATGAACAAATCCCATCTTGCGAGCTAAAGCCAGGTTTAATATTCCCGTTGGCAAACCATTGATTGTCGGGAAAAGTATAGCTGTCGAGGTAGACTCCATTTATGCCCGGCTGAAACCCGCCCGCGAGGATCATGCGCATCGAACTCAGCATATAAGAATCATGCGACGAACTTTCACCCGTTAAACCTTGAGCTTCGCTTACTCTACTCATTTCCCCAGCATCGATAGCGTCATAATAATCGTCAGAGTCCTCATTTCCGGCAAGATAAAAAGAAATTGTTCCAGCGTAAAGTGCAGAAATGTCGCTATTTTGCAGTCCGCCATTGGTATATATTCCACCCGAAGCTGTGCACCATTGACCAATATTGGCGGGGTCGTGGTCTATCGATATTCCATTATCTGTTGAATACACGCAGTCCCGTCCATCTGGATCAGTCAAACTCAGGGGATTATTCTGCACATAGGCATACCGATTCAAAGATTGTGGGTACTCCTGACTGGTTGCGTCCCATCCTTTTGGATCAGGCGAGAGCCACCGGCCCGCTGCCGGATCGTACTTGCGGAAGAGGTAATCGTAGACGCCAGTGGCCGGCGTTCCGGTGACAGTATCCTGGTCTTGCCCGGTGAAGCTGCGGTCGGGCGTGCCGGCTTCATTGTACGTCTCGCCGAAGGGCGCGTAGGCCTCTTTGGAGTAGATGCCGTGAGCCCAGGTCGTCGCCAGCCGTGACGAGCCCAGCCAGTCCTTGTGGCGAATGAAGTTCAATCCGCTGCCGTTATAGACCGCCGTCTCGCCGCCGGGAAGGCCGACCAGGCCCTTGAGCAGCGTCGTCCCTCCCTGCACCACCGCAGTCTTCGCGCCCGCCGGGCTGAAGACGAACTGCGTGTATGTGGTGCCGTTGGCAATCTCCACCAGCCGGCCAAGCGCGTCATAGGTGCCGTTGTAGGCGTGGCCGCTGAGATCCTGGACCTGCCACGGCTGCCCGGCGGCATTCCATGAGAGGCTTGAGAGCCCTGTACTGCTGAGCTGATTGCCGTTAGAGTCGTAGGCTGGGATGGACGGCAGCCCGCTGTTGACCTGATTGGTCAGTTTGCTATATCCCGCCGGGTAAGAAGTCGCGTTGCCACCGTTGGCCTTGCTGATGTTGCCGAAGGCGTCGTAGGCGAAGGTTTGCGCCCAGGTGCTCGCGCCGCAGTTGACCGAGGCAAGGCGGCTCAGATCGTCGGCCGTGTAGGTGCAGGTCTGGTTTTTGGACGGGTCGTTGGTATCCGTCAACTGCATCTGTTGCAAAGATGAGTTGGCGTTCCAGGTCAACGCGTTTGTGACCGTGAACGGAGCGCCGCCCGTGACGTTGTACACAATCGAGGTCGGACGGTTGGTGCTGGTGTCGTAACCGAATGCGTCTGAATCGCCATTGCCATAGGTGACACCTGTGGCAGAGCCTGCCGGGTTGTACCAGGTTGCAGTGACCAAATTGAGCTGGTAGCTGTTGTCAGTAGTTGTGACAGGAAGGCCCTCACCGTTCAGCGTATAGCTTACACTGGGCATCCCGTAGGAGTTGCTCCTGGAAGTCAATGCATGGTTGGCGGCATACGAGTCGCCGGTCCACCAATAGCCTCCGGAATGTGGCGTGGATTCCCATACATTCGAGAGGGTACCGCCGTTAGAAATCGACTGGCTGAAGAAAAGGTCGGTGATCTTGGCGGAACTGGATCCCGTATACGCCTCAGCAATGTTGCCCAGGGCGTTAAGCATGCTTGTGCCGTAGAGATTCGCTGCGTCGTATACGAAAAAGGTAGAAGGCGTTACCGAAGCGTACGCGCCCGAAACGACAGTGGAGCTGAGAGGACGGTGCAGACTATCGTAGGTATAGCAGGTGACGTTGCCCGCATTATCGGTGCTCTTGATGAGATCGCCGGTGAAACTGCCGCCGCACTTGCCCGTCGCATCGGAGTCATACACGTAGGTCGCCGTACCGGCAACTCCTGTGCCCGCGCTCCACTCGGGAATCGTCTCCGAGAGTTTGCGGCCCAGAGTGTCGTAGGTCAAGGTGCGGGTTTGAACGCCTTGATTCCCGGGCTGGGCGTCTTGAGTGACAGACAAGAGCCGGCTAGCCCCATCGTAGGCATATTTGGTCAGGTAACCGCTATAAGCGGCATGCTGGCCGCAGGCTCCGCCTGCGGGCAATGTCGATTTAACCACTTCACAAACCGAGGTGAGACGGCCCGCGCCGTCGTATTCAAGATTCCGCGACTTTGCAATTTCGCCGCTCGGCGCTGGACCATTGGTCACCAGCACATCGTTGCCACTGTAGCCATAAGTGAGCATGCCTCCACCTGCGTCCGCTACCGTTGAGGTACGACTGAGCGCGTCGAATCCAGTTGTAACGCCGGGGCCACTTGTCGCGTAGGTCCCAGCAGGTGCGGAATATGGCAAAGAGGTATAGTAAGCCCGGCCAAGATTATCGAATTTGGTCGCAACCGAATCGAAGTTGGACGCACCCGGACCTTGGCGCTTCTGGGTCAGAATGGCACGCCCAAGCCCGTCGTAGGTGGTCAGCACATCGTTAGTCGAAGCGCCACCGTTGAAGTTCATGGTCACTTCGGTGGTATTCGACGATGGCGTCTGATAGGTGTAGTTGGTGGTGTTTCCTGCTGCGTCTAAAATCGATGTCGGACGCCAGAAGGGATCACTCCCGTAGTTGTAGGTGGTGACGTTATTGTTAACATCTGTCGATGTGGCCATCACGCCCCCAGTGCAATTCCACGTGGCTGAAGTGGTCAGCGACGTGACGACGCTGCCGCCCGTTGTGCTGCTGACTGAGGTGGGGAAGGAGTTGCCGCAACCGGCAGCGCTCCCGGCATTGTCTCCGTAGGCGTAGGTGGTCACATTGCCGTTGACATCGGTCGCCTGGTAGACGTTTCCGGTGTCGTAGTAGGCTGTGAACGAATAGAGCCTCGGACCCGAAGCGATAGAGCCCGAGATCAGCTTCGAGACAGTGGTGAGGTTCATGGGGGCATAATACGGCGCCCCATGCTGCGGCGTACCGGTGGTGGCCATCGTGTCGCCGCTGTAAGTATATTGTGTGTCCGCAACGACATTGCCGGTGGGGTCGAGTACCGTAACTTCAGAGGGCAAAGTCGACTCAACGCCGTTCGAGCCGCCAGCATAAACTGTATTCGTGGTTTGCAGTACCGTGGAAGGAAGCGAACTGGCGGCGCTGTAATCATAAACCGTGTGCGACGTCACATTCTCGACGCCGGAGAGAATGTCGAGCGTGCCATTGGAGATGCCGGTGCTATCCGGCCATTGATAGGTTTTACGCAAGCCTGTCTGAACCCAATACGTAAAATATGTGGCTCCCGGGCTGCTAGTTCCTGGAGCCGTGGTGGTGCAAGGCGCTGAACTTTGCGCGTTGTAAAAACAGGTTAGGATGGTTTCCAGCAGAGCTCCGGCGGAGATATTGCCGGAATAGATTTGGCGAGCTACTTCATAGTAGTTATTCGGATGGCCTGGCCCATAATAATCGACTGCCGAGGTCAGCTTGGTCTGGTTTCCTTGCGGATCGGTAATGGTTGTGTAGGCGTAACCAGCCATGCTGTTAGCCGAGTTGAGGTTTGATGTATCGCGCGTATAGGTAGTTACACCGTCTGGGGTAGTACGTGTCAGGGTCACCGGAGAGCCATCGGTGCAGTTGATTCCATTACTACCACCAGAGTAGGTATAGGAGATCGTTCCACCGGTCGGTAAGGTTACGGTCGCGATACGCCCGGTGACGCTGGCTGGGAATCCCGGCGTCGTTTCATAGGTAAACTGATAGGATCGCCCGTCGGGGAGCGACAACTCGGAGGGTAGATATTGCGTGGTAGGCCCGTATTCGCTTATTCCAGAGCAACCGAAGTTCGTCTGTACCGAGTAGGATTGGTAGTTGATTGTCCACTGGCTTGGCCCACCGGAGGCGTTGGTCCCGGTCAAGACCACTTGTCCCCCTGCCGTGCTGCCTGTTTGAGTGAGGACAGTTGTCCCAAGCGTATCGGTAATGACTCCTCCACAGACTGACGGCGTGATCTGATTGCCGTTCATGTCTGATGTCACGAGATTAACCACGGGAGTGGAGTTGCAAACAGCTGCCACAGGTGCTGTAGTCTCTCCGGCATTAGTCGTGACGCTGGTGGATAAGTTCCCAAGGCTGGAAACGGCAACCGTAAGTTGATGGCCATCGGCACTGGTATAAGTATTCGATGAGGCGGTATTGGTAGGTCCACAGCTACTCGACCCCCCAGATATAGTCGTAGCCGAAGCACCCGGAAAGGGATGTGATGTGTTTTGCGCATCGACAAACACAAAATTGCTGTACTGGTATATCGTCCCGGTCCAGATGACTGGCGGCTGTCGGGGATTCGTCGGGTTGACACAGGCACCGCCGGTCGGATGGGTTACGGTTGTGTACGTAATTCCGCCTAGCCCCGGAATCGCGGGTGTGTTAGCGCCGAAGGCCGGCCAGGTATTTTGCATCACCCAGGAGGTTGTAGATCCGGAGGTGGTCCGCGCCCAGATGGTGGAATCGTAGTCGATACCATAGGTGAATGGTAGCCCGCGCCCAGCCTTGTTCATGATCGGGAAGTTCCAGTGGACATTGAGATTTCCGAGGTTGACGACATCCGGACCGCCTGCGAAACTGCCAAATGCGGGCGTACCCAATACTGCCACCTGCTGAGAGAGCCCAGCCTGAGCGGACGCAAACAGAAGAACGATGATGCCAAGCGAGAAAAATATCCGTTTCATTCTCAATCTCCCTGTCGATTACTTGGCGCTCAGCGCGCTGGCGGTCAGTCCGCTGTTGAAGATGACTGTCTGAATTTGAATATCCTGCGTCAGGCTGTTGTTGAGATACTTCTGAAGATGATGGGGCAACTGAACGCCATTTACAGTCTTGTAGTCCGAGTACTCGACGGTTACGGGAATATCGATTGCGGCATTCTGGTCGGGATGAATATTGTATTTGAGCTTGGCTGGCAGCAATGTGTTGGCATCCAGATAAAGATCCATCTGAGTTAGGTGCCGAAGATTCGGCCCGGACGCCGGAGGCGTACCGGAATCCTTCCGATATGCTTGGACGTGCATCAAGCTATTCGCTTGATCAATGAACACCACCGTGATGGCTGGATTTGTGGCCATCCTGGATATCGCAAACGCGGGGAAAAACCAGGCCGTATCGGTCATCATATTGTGCGGAACCAGCGCGTGCTGCTTGCCGTCAGCGCTGATCCAATTGCCGATCGGTCCGGGAGTCCCCGCGATGATCGCTTCGCTTGTCGTGCCGCTGGAGAAGCCCAAATCCACTCGCGCGGACCCATCCACGAGGGCCTTCAGTGTGGCCGGCACATTATCGTCGCTCGACCCGGCGATCACGTGGGCTGTTCCGGTGAGCGTTACATCCTCAATCGCGGTTCGACTCAACAGGGCAGCCAGGGATGCGCGCAACGATGAAACTGCGGGTGTAGCCGATTCCTGAGCCACCGCTCCGCTGGAGAAGGCCAATATGCCGATCAGGACTGGTGCGATCAATTTGCGATTCATGAATTCCTCGATTCGACAATGATGTCCGTTGTTATTCAAGGTTGGGTCCGCGCGCGCCAGAGTCGGCGCACCGCGACCTGGAATACCCTTGAGTGGGGAAGCCTGCCTGTACCAATTCATGACTCGGTCACATGACCAAGAAATGGAGATACAGTTCAACCTGCTTAACTCACCTCGCGTTCTTCCGCGCCAACATGGTTCAATTACGCTGCATTTGACGTCTTAATCGGAAGTACCCAGAAAGATTAACCCGAAGTACCGAGAGATTGTCAATCGATAATCGAATAATTCTTGACCTATTACTTTTTGGGTATTTGCAGTCCACTTATCTCTCCGAATGCATTCATTGATAAGGATCGCGCATTTTTCCTACGAAAGAAGGGTTCCGCACGCGGCGAAGGAATAGTCAATTCCTTAACGCGTTTACCAAATCAGAGCTTGCGCATTTGTCGCCAATGGAGGAGAGGAGGTACGAAATGTCGGTGTTTCTGTTTTTCTTCCAGGCATATCCTATGCCACTGTGGGATCGGCGTACGGGGCTAATCGATCGTCAAGTCGCCGCATACACGCGGGATCATAGGTACGACCTAAGCAACTACTTGCAGCAGCACTGGCCGGAGATTGGCGGCCTGCTGATCGACAACCTGCACATCTACTGTGGCGACACGGATGTTGAGCGATTCGAACCTCAACGTGAGTGCTGCAGCAGCCGAGGCACTTGGCAAAATCGGAGACACAAGATCGATCGGCCCGCTGATAGAGGCTTCGAAGGATCGGCGGGAAGGAGTCGAAGACCCCATCGCACTCGGAAGATTCGGATCTCAGGCCGTCAGCCCGTTGGTCAGAGCATTAGAAAGCCCCGACGTGAAAGTCAGGAGAGGCGCCGCCGAGGCTCTGAGCGAGATCACGGATCCCCTCGCTATCGAGCCCCTCATCAACGCGATGGAGGTTTCGACGTCGACGGCGGGATGGCAGGCGTCCCACGCACTGATTGATCCCGGAAGCTCGGCCTTTGAACCGCTGATTGCTGCATTGAGGAATCCGAACGATAGTATTAGACGCTTTGCCGCTGCCGCACTTGGGTCCTTCCACAATCCGGCGGCGGTGCTTCCTCTGATCGAAGCTCTGAAGGACCCTGCTCCTAACACTCGTGGTGGCGCGGCATAGTCACTTGGCGAACTCAGTGACCGGCGCGCCCTCCTCCAGCTATGCAAAGCACCGGTGGGTCTTGGTCCGAAAAGAATCTCAGGGAACGATCTCGCAACATTGGCCCAAGCATGTATGATGTCCGCATCTAGAAAACCCAGGTGAAAACCTCGTCGTACATCGGCCAGATATTTGTTTTCGCTGATTCTAAGATGAGATTCTCACGGTTAGAACTGGAGGCCCCGTGATCCATCGATTTTGCCGCCGGTGTTTAGTGTTCGCTCTCGTTTTATCGCCATTCATTTATACCGTAGCTTGCGGTTCGGGCTCGACGCAATCCACACCTCCCGCGCAGGATTTTGCTTTAAGTGTCTCTCCGTCTTCACTCACCGTGACGGCAGGTACTTCCAGCACATTCCAGGTCAGCCTTCAGGCGGAGCACGGATTTACCGAGAGTGCATCGGTTCAAGTGTCGAACTTGCCCGCCGGTGTTACCTTGACTCCCGTCGGAAGCTTTTCAGTTTCGGCGCCGAGCCCACAGACCGTTACGGTCAATGTAGCATCGACTGTTGCTGCGGGTACCTATTCAACGCAGATTACGGCCACCTCCGGTCCGCTGAGTCACACTGCTGCGGAATCGATAACAGTCAAGGCGCCGGTCAACCCCGATTTCACTCTCACCCTGACGCCGTCGTCGTTGTCAATGACGCCCGGAGCACAGGCGAGTTTCCAGATTGCATTGCAGCCCTCGAGGGGTTTTTCCTCACTGGCCCAGGTTCAGATTTCCAACCTGCCTTCGGGAATGACGGCTAGCCCGGCAGGAGCCTTTAATATCACTTCATCGACGCCGCAAACTGTCTCGGTTGCCACGATGAGCACGTTGGCGGCTGGCTCCTACTCACTAACGATCACTGCAACCTCCGGTTCTTTGTCCCACTCGGTCACAGAGAGTGTGACCGTAACGCCTTCCGGTCCTCCGCCTCCGAGCCGCGCGGATTTCGTGCGCACCGATGATACACCGGCGGCTGCCGTGTACGACCAAACTCACCATCGCGTCTACGAGACAAACCCCGTCGCAGGTACCGTGGATGTGATCGATTCAACTACCTATCAAATCCTTCGCCGCATTCCCGTCTCGTCGCCCGCAGGTGTCGACATCACGCCCGACGACTCGATCGTCTTCATCGGCACAAATTCGCAGATCCTCTACGCCCTCGACACCACTTCCTTGGCCATGACAGCGCAATTGGTTGTTCCTCTCTATCAAAGTGGCCCCGAGTTCGGCGACCCTTGGTTCTCTCAATCCCCGCAGGCACCCATTGCCGAGCCCGATGATACCGCGGTCATTTCCTTATACAACCAAACGGAAAAGTGGAATCCGGTTACGGGCCAGGTCACGATTGTGGTTCCCAGTCCTCCTACCAAGTTTCCCTTCGGTGTCGGCGAAGGGGTCCTATCCAGAAGCGCCAACCACTCCAGCGTCATCATGAGCAACGACGACGATGACAGCACCGTCTACCTCTACGACACCGCAACGAATACTTTCTCTTCTCCGCTCACCGTCAAAGGCTCTGCTTACGCCGTAGCCGCGAGCCCGGACGGAAAAAACTTCGTCATTGCCGCGGCTCTTGACACGGGCCAGGAAGTGCTGATGCTGCTTGATGCCAACCTCAACACCCGACTCACTATTCCCGGCGGCGGCACTCCGATTTACAGTGCTGACGGGAATTCGGTCTATCTCGTTTGCGGCTACGGCTTAAACGGCCTTCCTGCCGTAGCCATACTCAACAGCCAGACGCTCCAGCTTGTCGGTGTTGCACCGTCCTACGCGACAAACATTGCTTATTTTGAGCGAGTGCCTCCGCTCATTCAGGAATCGCCGCTGACTGTGGACGAAACCGGCCGCATCTTCGGAAGCGCCGACCATGGTCTCGCAATAGACGACGCCACCGACATCCGGCCATACACGGGCAAAGAAGTCTTCCCCATTTACGACATTATTGCCGATCCGGATGACGGCCCGGTCGATCAGGAGCAACAGATCCAAATCATGACCGAGAGTTACCCGGCGGCCCCGTCGATCTGGTTCGGCTCACAAGCCGCATTCGGTACCGTTCAAACGCCGACTTACCTCACCACAACCACTCCGGCTATCCCGCAGGTCGGCCCGGTCAACGTCCGCGTCGATGGCGCCGACCTTGTGCAGGCCTGGGTTCCACAGGCATACACCTATGGTGTTGCACTCACACCAGGCCCTGACCTAGCCGGCCCATCCACCGGTGGGAGCACCGTCCATATCTTCGGCTACGGCCTTTCCAGCGAGGATACTGGGACCGGTGAGACCATTTCTTTCGGCAACGTGTCAGCTGCAGTTTCGGGCCACATACTCTATCCGGGGGAGGAAGAATATCCGTTCCCACTTTGGGATCTCAAAGTGACGACTCCTGCCACCACCCCAGGTGAGTCCGCCATTACCGTGACCGCTCAATGGGGATCAAGTACCCAACCCAACGCCTATCACGCGCTCAATGTCTCCTCTTATCCGCTCGACTCCACGCCCTACTCGCTTGCGTTCGATCCCACAAGGAATCGCATCTACATCGCCGTCGCCACGCACATTGATGTGTTCTCACTCTCGACGAGCGCCTACCTCTCCACCATCCAGATCCCGACCCTGAACAACACTACTCAGCTGGGCAGCCTCGCGCTCACTCCAGACGGCAAGTGGCTCATCGCGGCCAACTGGGATGATGGCTCGGTTGCGGTGATCGATCCTGACAACCCCTCCTCGGCCACTGCTGTTGCCGTCGGCATTCCGCCCTCGCAATCGATTTGGGAACAGGGTCCCAATCAGCTCGGCGTTACAAACACGGGCCTCGTCTTTGTAGGCGTTGGCGGGCCCCCGGACACGATTGTTCAAACCGTTGCCGCGAGCAGACGCAAATTGCCTGCGCCCGCCACAAGCAGCACGCCCACGGGACCGGGGGCCAACGTTTGGCAACTGAATCTTTCTACATTGCAAGCGCAGCCATTTGCTCCTCTCGCGACGAGCATAGTTGCGGCGCCTCTCATTGCCTCGAGCTTTGACGGGTCAGAGGTTTGCCTTACCGGCGAATATCTCCCGCTTACCGTTTATCAAAGCTCCACAGAAGAGCTCTCGACTGGACAGGGTCTGGCGGGTCCCGATGCATGCGCAGTCAACGGGCCAATTGTCGCTGGCGCCGGCACCGGAATGGCCGTCGCACAGATGTATAACCTGTCCGCAACCGGGACTGCATTTGCCTCACTGACCGATTTCCAGGCTACGTGGCTCGTATCTTGCGCCGGCGGCAACTTTGGCGTGGCAACAGATTCCACCGGCGCGCTTATCTACGTTCCCACTGCTCCGCAAAGCGTGGCTATCTTCGACTCACACACTGGCGAAGTTCGTGAGATTGTCTCTTTCGCACAACCCCTGAACGACCTGCAGGAAAGCGGCTCCATCGTCATTGATCCCGAGGGAGATCGGATCTTCGTCACGACCCCAGCCGGTCTTACCATTGTCCAAATGGATTCGCTGCCTCTTGCAATAGGAAGCGTGACCGTCGCTGGCAGTTCCTGGGCCATCGTTGGCACTGGCTTCGTCCCGGGCACGACTGTCGTCGCGGACGGCATCCCGCTTTCCGTTGAGTTTACTGATCCGCAGCATATTCAGGTTTCCGGCGCGCCTGCACTGAATAGCACCCACTTCGTAACTCTTACCAACCCCGATGGACACACTTACACTTACGATGATGCCTACCTCCAGTAGGACTTCCTCGTATAGTCAATGACACAGCATAGGTTCTTCCGACCTGCGCCAAACAATCTGTTCAAAAGTCGATCGGTCTTGAGTTCGTTGGCGCTCGCAGACAAGGCTGATTCGCCCAAATTAAGCGTAAGCGTGTCTTTCTGGCCGTCTGGCCGTAATGGCTAAATTCAGCGAAGCTCATTTGTGGAACGGTGTAGAACCGCGACCATGAAGGAGCGCGTATGGAATTGGCGATTCAGCCGGCAGCGGAGGGCAGCGGCAAACGGCGGTATCGGACGGTGGAGGAGAGGCGCCGCATCGTCGAAGAGACG
>JBEKKL010000074.1:0-19323 GCA_050010735.1 Occallatibacter sp.
AACGAGGCGAGCGGCGCAGCGTGAAGCCGGAAAAATCGCGTCCGTAGCGCAAGAAACCATCGCCGCAATCAGATTTTTCCTTGTGCGCGAGAAAATGATGAGTTGATCAGAGGTTCCTTAGGCACTGCCCGCTTCTCTGCGACCGAATCCAAAGGTAGGGAGCCGAATTGCCTATTGAATTAGTCATCCCCGCCGATGAACTCAACCGGAGTGCTCGCGATGGGGCTGCGGGGAATCACCAGCTGGGGCAAGGGCGCGGTTGCGGCAGAAGCCGAACCCGCCCCGGACAACATCGGCACGTGCATGACTGCGCTGGTTGAGGGCGTGGCCGAGGCCATGCCCCGCATCGACCCCAACACCTACAGCGAGTTTCGCGGAACAGCCGCCAGAATGGCGTTGCAGATTCCCGATCGAATGGACAACTCCGACCGCATGACGGTGGTTAACGCGATCCTGCACGAATTTGAGAACTATCGCATCGGTGTAGAAAACACGTTGCGGGAGCGGCAGAAGGGATGGCGCTCGCTCACAGCCAGGCTGGCACGCGAGTTGCTCACCTCGATGGCAGTGAAACTCGACTCTCCCGCCGCGCAGCCGCTCGTCGAGGGAACCGATCGCCTGACGACGGCCGAGCAGATCAAAGAGTATCGCGAACTTCTCGACGGATTCCTAAAACTCCGGCAGGCAAGTGAAGAGGCCAAAATCTCGCCGCTCAAAGTCGCCGACACCTCGACCTCCAACGAGAATGCCGCGGGGTTGCTCGGCGGCGGCGCGGCCATCGAGCAGCTCGGAAAGGTCATTGAGCGCGGGCTCACCGGCTTCGTCGTCATCTTCCGCCTCAGTTGCCTGGAGATGGTCAGCCGGCGCTTTGGCCCCGAGGCCGTCGAAGATTGCCTGATGGCCGTCTCGGCCTTCCTCACCTCCAGCCTGCATAGCGACGATATGATCTTCCATTGGAGCGACTCCTCGTTGGTGGCAATTCTGCTGGGCCGCCCCAACGACCATATTCTCACCGCGGAACTCAATCGCATCGCCGCCAGGAACACCGACATCAACGTCACGATCGGAGGGCGCTCGATCATGCTGCGCATTCCGTTCTCCTTTGAGCTCACGCCTATCGAGCGCTTGAAGAGCGCCGAAGATCTCTACAAGGTCTTCCTGCAAGACACAAAAAAAAGGTGAGGACGATGAAGCAAACTTTCCAGACCTTGGGAGCCTCTCAGGTCAACGACCACTCCGATCCGCTCGACGACCTGCCGGTCGCCTACGTCGAGCTCGATGCCAGGGGAGCCATCACTCGCGCCAATCGCCTCTCGCGATCGCTTCATTCCCTCGATACCGGTGAGCTGATCGGCAAGCCGGCATGGGAGCTGATGCCCGTCGACGAGCGCGAACAGAGTTGCGCAACCATGATGACAGCCATGGAGACCGGCCAGGACCCGCCCGTCGCGCGGCGATCGATCTATACCAGCTCCGGCGCGTTCCGCGTGCATGAGCTGCACCGTAATCTCATCCGCGATGCCCACGGTCAACCTGTGGGAATGCGCGTGGTGACCGTCGACGTGACCGATGCGCACAAAGCTCGCGAGCAGGCCGAGCGAAGCAGCCTCTGGCTCGAAAGCGTTCTCGCCTCGATGGGCGAGGCGGTGATTGTCACCGATGCGCTGGGATTCATACGCACCATCAATTCGGCGACTGAGGAGCTCTTCGGCTGGAAGGCCGAGGAATTAACTGGCAAGGCAATCGAGAGGGCTCTGCCGGTACTCAAATTCGTCTCCGGCAACGACGCCAAGGCGCATCTTGATTTCACCATGGCGCTCGAACAGCGAACGACAGGCATCGCAATCATCCTCGACCACGAGCGCCGCGAGGTGACCGTGAAGATCAGCACCTCGCCCATCATTGACAAGGAAAGCGGATTCACGGCCGGCGTGGTCAGCATCATCTGCCGAGTGGAAGAGGCCGGCTAGTTTCACTCGCTCACACGCTGCCCGCGATCGTCATCCCGTCGATCCTTAGCGTCGGCGAGGCAACCGATCCGCGAAAGACCAGATCGTTGCCGATCGCCGTGATATTGTTCAGCATCTCGGTGAGATTGCCTGCGATGGTTACCTCTTCGACGGCGTAGGCCAGCTCGCCCTTGTCGATCCACAGCCCCGTGGCGCCGCGAGAGTAGTCGCCGGTAACAACGTTCACGCCGAAGCCCATCAGATGAGTGACGTAAAGACCTGCAGGGATCTCGGCCAGGATCTGCTCCGGAGTCAGCGTACCCGGTTCCGCATAGAGATTGCCGCTACCGATCCCCGGCGTTCCGGCCAGGCCGCGCGAGGCGTTGTGCGTGGACTTCAAACCCAGCTTGCGCGCCGCATAAGTGTTCAGCAGGTAGCTGCGCAGCACGCCCTTCTCCACCACGACGGTGCGTTGCGAGGCAAGACCCTCACCATCGAAGGGAGAGCTTCCGAAACCGCCCATGCCACTGGGCAGCACCATTGTGTGGTCGTCGACCACGGTGAGGCTCGGCGTGGCAGTCTGGCTGCCAATCCGTCCGGCGAGGAACGACGCGCCGCGCCAGATCGCATCGCCCGAGGCCGCCTCGAAGAGCGAACCCACCAGTGTCCGCGCCACCTCCGGCGCAAAGACGATCGGAACCCGCTGCGTGGGAACGCGCCGCGCGCCCAGCCGGCGCAGAGCCCGTCGAGCAGCCTCTTTGCCGATAGACTCGGGCGAATCCAGATCCGTCAGCCTCCGCGCGCTCGACCACCAGCCGTCGCGCTGCATCTGGCCATTTGCATCCTGAGCCAGAGGCGCGGCCGAGACCCCGGCGTAACTTGACTGGTAACTGCCCACGAATCCGCGTGAGTTGGCCAGCACCTTGCGTCCCGTAGCCGCATCGAAGCTGCCGCCGTCGGAGTTGGTGATGCGCGGGTCGGCGGCGAGAGCAGCTGCCTCGGCACGGCGAGCCCATTCGATCCGCTCCGCGGCAGCAAGCGAGTAAACGTCCTCGTGATAAAGATGAAGATCGCCGGTAAGCGAACCGAACTCCGAACGCTCCGGCAGCCCGCTGAATGGATCCGCTTCGGTAACTCTGGCCAGCGCCAGCGCGCCATCCACAAGCTTGCGAATTCCCTCCGAAGTCAAATCGCTGGTTGAGGCCGAGGCCGACCTTTGTCCGAGAAAAACCCGCAGGCCCAGTCCGCGCGATCCGGACTCCTTCAGCGTCTCGACCTGGCCCATGCGCACATTGACCGAAAACTCATCGCCCTCGCGGGCCACGGCTTCCGCATCGCTGGCGCCGGCTTTGACGGCCAGCGCAACGACCTCGGCGGCCAGAGATTCCAACTCACTCGAATTCTCTTTCTTCCCCGGCATCGGTTCCTTTTGAATGCAATCTTTCGCAAATACGGCTCGCGCTCTGGCGCCGCCCTGATCGTCTGAAGAGTCCCTTCCAACAAGCTATCAAACCGGGCTTACAATTCATCTCCGGTTAACCCAATGATCCAATCCGATTAACATCTGCCGCCGATACTGGGCACGCTGGCTTGCGGCTTCCCCCGCATCAAGGCCCGCCCATCGCTTCGGTCCAGCTCCCCTGCGCCGGAGATTCCCCCAACCCGCAAACCCCAAAACCCGAGGTTATTCCGATGAATCTGCTCAAGCGTTTCGTCGTCCTGTCGCTGCTGGCAGGCGCCGCCACAGCTACGCAAGCCGAGACCCAGAAGATCAAGCACGTCCTGCTCATCAGCGTCGACGGCCTGCACTCGATCGATCTCTCCAATTACATTGCAGCCAATCCAAACTCCACTCTGGCCGCGCTGGCCAGCCATGGCGTCCGCTATGACAATGCCTACATTCCTTCACTCTCCGACTCATTCCCCGGCCTGGCCGCGTTGATCACCGGCGGATCGCCCGTGACCACCGGTTTCTGGTACGACGTTACCTATAACCGCAAGCTCTCGCCTCCTGCCATGACCACTCCCTACGGCATCGTCGGCGGCGCGGGCCTCTGCCCATCGGTCATCGGCACGCAGGTGGGCTTCGACGAAGAGATCGACGACAACTTGACGCTGCTCAATGGCGGCGGTGGCATCAATCCGGCATTCTTGCCGCGCGACTCGACCAAGGGCTGCGCTCCCGTCTGGCCTCACCAGTATCTTCGCGTGAACACAATCTTCGAAGTTGCTCACGAGGCCGGACTCTACACCGCATGGACCGACAAACATCCCTCCTATGAATGGACCAAAGGCCCCAGCGGCAAGGGCGTCTCGGATTTCTATGGCCCCGAGATCAACTCAATTCCCGTCGGCCTGCCCGGAATCACCGGCTGCGATCCGCTCCCCGATCAGGCCAACGCCACGCCATCGAACGCCTGGACCGACAGCATTCAAAACATCCAGTGCTACGACACGCTCCATGTGAACGCCGCCATCAACCAGATCAACGGCAAGACCCATGACGGCTCCCACAAAGCTCCAGTTCCAGCCCTCTTCGGCTTCAACTTCCAGGCTGTAAGCGTCGGCGAAAAGCTTGCCGGCAACGGCTACACCGATCAGTGGGGCACGCCCAGTGCCGGCCTCAAGTCGGAGCTGGACTTCGTCGACACCTCGCTCGGCCGCATCTGGTCCGCACTCGCCGCCGCTCATCTTGAGAACTCAACCGTCATCGTCGTCACAGCCAAGCACGGCCAGTCGCCCATCGATCCTGCCAAGGTCACCAAGATTCCCGGCAGCGTTCCCGCCTCGGTCGTCGGCTCCAGCTACGCCTTCGACATCTCCGATGACGCTTCGCTTATCTGGCTCAACAGCCCCTCCGATATCGACTCGGTTTTGCCCAATCTCACTGAAGCGAGCGGCGAGCCGATGCTCGGCGGCCAGGAGATCTTTGCCGGCCCAACTCTAATCAACCGCTGGGACGATCCGGTCCTCGATGAGCGCACGCCCGATATCATCGTCAAGGTCAACACCGGCGTCATCTTCACCGGCGGCTCCAAGATCGCCGAGCACGGTGGCCTCAACGAAGACGACATTCACGTCGGCCTGCTCGTCTCCGCACCTGGAATCGAGAATCCCATGGTCTTCAAAGGCAACGTCTCGACGGCCCAGGTAGCGCCGAGTGTTCTCTCGCTGCTCGGCCTCAACCCCAATAGCCTCAAGGCCGTCAGAGAAGAAGGCGTGCGCGTGTTGCCGGTCCTGCCTTGGTAGGCGTTAGTTGGCGATGAGTTAGCCGTTTTTGAGATATTGCGGCGTCCCAGTGGAGTGGGACGCCGCGGCTTTCTTGAAGGGCTGCTTATCTCGCACCCGAATGCCGGGTTCTGTTATGATCGGTCGCACAGTAAGCATCTAGCGATTCAGCGAGGATGCCATGAATGCCAAAAAGCTTTTTCTCCTTCCCCTCTTGCTCTTAACTCTTTGCCTTGCCTCCTGCGTTCAAAACGCGTCAAGGTCTTATACGGCCATCAATGGTAATTGGCATATTGTCGGCGCACAGGATCTATCGCCGCGGCCTTTGCTGACCCTGGCAATTGGAGCGAGTGGAAATGCAGTTTATGCGACAGGCGATGTTGGCGTGAATTGCGCGAACAATGGCGGAGGAGTTGGGGGTTCGCTCTCGATGACAGGTCAAGTCGGTTCCGACGGAACTTTTGTGCTCAGCAACTCCGCCTTCCCGCTCAACACTATTCAGGTATCGGTCACGGGAAAGGTCCCCGCTGAGGGATCGACGACTTGGATGGGCAGCTACGCAATCACCAATGCCGCCAGCGACACGACCTGCACGTTCAATCAGTCGAGCAGTTTCGTTGCAACAGCTTATCCCCCACTGGATGGCACCTATACCGGAACGATTGCCGGCCAGGCTCCCAATCCCAACATAACCCTATCCGCCCAAATCACCCAGGGCAGCCCAACCTTCGACCAGACCTTGTCGCCGATGCAGCAAGGCTTCCGAATCCCGTTGAACGGCACCATTGCCGTAACTGGCTCCCCGTGCTTTACTTCGGGAACAACCACGGCAGGAGCAACCGGGGCTCCCTCCCTTCCAGTGGAGGGTTCCATAGACGGGGAAGTCTTCTCACTGACTTACCTCATGAACGACGGTTCCGAACTCCAACTCCTGGGGTTCCTTGCCGATCCAACTGAGTCAACATTGAACATCCAAATTGCCCACGTATTCGGCGGCAACTGCGACGGAACCATCCCCGGCAGCGGTACTACCACTTACACCGCTGTTCTGACCCGCCAGTAGCCTTGTTGGATTCAAACAGTAGAGCTCGATCTGCCATTGGATCGGAGACGATAGAAAGCACCGACCCGCGCCGCTCTACAATAAGCCGGTATGCCCACAACCGTCCGTTCGCACGCGAAGATCAATCTTGGCCTCGGCATCGGCGCGCCGCGCCCTGATGGATTTCATTCGCTCCTCACCGTCTATCAGACCTTGGAACTTCATGACGCCGTCACCGTGACAGCACGGTCCGCGCCTGCCACATCCATTCGTCTGACCTCGAACGACGAGCGCGTGCCCACCGACAACCGCAACACGGCTTGGAAGATGGTCGAGTTGGCGCTGAAGGTCCTGAGCCGGACCGCCGAAGTGGAGATCCACATCGAAAAGCGCCTTCCTGTGCAAGGCGGTCTAGGCGCAGGCTCGGCCAACGCAGTGGCCGCCATGATGGGATTGGAGGAGGAGCTTGGCGCTGCTGTTCGAGGCTTCCTGACTCGCCGATTGGAGATTGCCGCTCAAGTCGGCTCCGATGTGCCTTTGTTCCTCGTTGGCGGCACGGTCCTGGGCCTCGACCGCGGTCAGGAAGTCTACCCCCTGCCCGATATTGAACCGGTCTGGTGCGTGGTCGCCACGCCCGATGTCGGCGTCTCCACGCCGCAGGCCTTTCGCGACTGGGACGCCCTCTGTCTCGCCGAAGGTTTGACCGATGAGGCCAGCACCTATAAACTAGAAAGGTTGAGCCGCGCCTATGCGAGCGCCTTTTCGGGAGGAATCCCCAGAGGACGGCAGGGAGTTGGCTCCTCCGGTGTTCCCGCCGCGGGTGGGAACCTGGCCGGACCGACAGAGTCCGCGCTTGTCCGCACCGGGATCACGAGCTGGATCGAAAACGACTTCGAACGTGTCGTCTTTCCCCAGCATCCCTCCCTTGCAGAGATCAAGCGCATTCTTGCGGGCCCGGGCACTCCGGAGGCAGCTAGCCTCTCCTCGTCGTTAGTGGCCTCGTTGTCTGGCTCCGGCTCAGCGCTCTTCGGGTTGTACCTGACCCGCGGAGATGCGGAAGCGGCATGCCAGCGTCTCGATGCGGCCGGAGTTCGGAACCTCTTGACCCGGACCCTGCCCCGCTCGAAGTACTGGAGTGAGATGCTTCTGCCGGATGAAGGTTGACAGTCGTCAGTTGAGCGGTTGAAACTCGGCAACGGCTGCCAGAAGTTGGGCGATCGTCTAATGGTAGGACAGTGCCCTTTGGAGGCACTTGTTCAGGTTCGAATCCTGATCGCCCAGCCAAAGTTTTTCAATCGAGACTTCTTCAGAACAGCCAAAGCAAACCAGCTTGGAGGATTTCGGAGATGGAAGTGGGAACGGTGACCGAGACGTTGGAAGAGCACGAAGAGAACAAATCAAACGAGCCCCAGGATAGCTCCAAGAAAGAGCCCGCGCCAAAGGAACCGACTCCGGCGCAGGATCCGTCGGCCAAGGCAAAGGATGCCAAAGCCGCTCCCGAGCGCAAGCGGACTCGCAATTTGAGCGAGGACAAGCGCTTCAAGCTCTTCTCCGGCACGGCCAACCGCCAACTCTCCGAAGAGATCGCCCAGCACATCGGCGTCAAGGTTGGCGAGGCCAAGATCCAGCGCTTTGCCGATGGCGAAGTCTACTTCCAATTGCTCGAAAACGTGCGCGGCGTCGATGTCTTTGTCGTGCAACCTACCTGTTATCCGGTCGACCAGCATCTGGTGGAGCTACTGATCATCATCGACGCGCTCAAGCGAGCCTCGGCAGCCAGAATCACCGTGGTTGTGCCCTACTACGGCTATGCCCGTCAGGATCGCAAAGACCGCCCCCGCGTAGCCATCAGCGCCAAGCTCATCGCCGACCTGCTCACCACTGCGGGAGCCAACCGCGCTCTCTTCGTCGACCTGCACGCGGCGCAGATTCAGGGCTTCTTCAACATTCCCGTCGATCATCTTTACGCCAGCCCCGTGCTGGTCAGCTACTTCCGCGAACTCAACCTGCCCAATCCCACGGTGGTTTCGCCCGATGCCGGCGGCGTGGAGCGTGCCCGCTTCTTCGCGCAAAAAGTCGGCGCTCCGCTGGCCATCGTCGACAAGCGCCGTACCGACATCAACGTCACTGAGGTCATGCATGTCATCGGCGACGTCAACGGCAGAACATGCCTGATCCTCGACGACATCGTCGACACCGCCGGCACGTTGGTAAAGACAGTAGACGCCCTTCTGGGAGCAGGCGCCCGCGCCGTTTACGCCGCCGCAAGCCACGCCTTGCTCTCCGGCCCTGCAGTCGAACGCATCACCGCCTCGCGCCTCGAACAGCTTGTCGTCACCAACACCGTTCCATTGCGCGAAGCAGCACAGAAGTTGCCCAAGATCAAGGTGCTCTCCATCGCCGGCCTGCTAGGCGCGGCCATCGAGAGCATACACATGGAAACCAGCGTGAGTACGCTGTTCAATTGAGGGATCAGGGGTCAGAGATCAGAGATCGGTGACCCGGATCGAACACCAATCGCCAGTCGTCGAAGACGGTAGGCAGGAATCGGCAAGCACTTCTCTGATCCCTGATCTCTGATCTCTGACCCCTGGCTTCACAAAGGGAGCGGAGCAATTGAATTCGCAGCAGTAATAGCAGGCTTTTGGCTAACGGCCAAAGGCTGATGGCTAAAAGCTGCCTTTCCGTGCCCGAAACAAGAAACGAGAGACCGAATGCCAGAATTAGTAGCAGCCAAGCCCCGTGAGGGCAAGTTCAACAAAAACGCCGCTCGCCGCGTGCGCGCAGCGGGCAAAATCCCCGCCGTTCTCTATGGCCCCGGACACGATCCAGTGGCCATCGAGGTAGACCCAAAACAGATCTCGCGGATTCTCTACTCCGAGACCGGCCACAACACCATCTTCGATGTCGAAGTCACAGGCCAGCCCTCGGCCAAAGCCATGATCGTCGACTGGCAGCGCGAGCCGATCAAGGACGAACTGATCCACATCGACCTAAAGCGCATTGCCCTCGATAAGGCGCTGCGCGTCAGCGTCCGCGTCAAGCTGCTAGGTGTCCCCGTGGGCGTCAAGGCCGCCGGCGGCATCCTCGACCAGGTCTTGCGCGAGGTCGAGATCGAGTGCCTCCCGGCCGACATTCCCAGCCATATCGATGTCGATGTCAGCCACCTCGAGTTGCATGGTGTGCTGCGCATCAGCGGACTGCCGCACTCCGACAAGATCAAGTACCTCAAAGCCGAGGACACGACGGTTGCTCACGTCGTCACCATCCGCGAAGAAGCTCCAACGGCGGCCGAGGTGGAGGCTGCGGCGGCGGCAGAGGCAGCGGCGGCTACAACCGCAGAGCCCGAGGTTGCCAAGAAGGGCAAGACAGAGGATGCGGCCGCCGCGGGCAAGAAGCCCGAGGCGGCGGCAGCAGGAAAGAAGCCAGAGGCGAAGAAGTAAGCTTTGGCCGAGGCAAGCGAATCCGGTGTGCGCACCAGCCCCTCTTCACCAGGTCCCTTTCTGGTAGTCGGGCTGGGCAATCCCGGCCTGGAGTATCTTTGGACCCCGCACAACGCGGGCTTCATGGCAATCGACCGCATCGCCGAGCAAGAGGGCGTTGTGGTCCAGAACCGGCGCTGCCGGGCCACAACCGCCACCTGCCGCATCGCAGGGCGCCAAGTGGTCCTGGCTAAGCCGGAGACCTTTATGAACCGGAGCGGAGAATCGGTGGCCGCGCTGGTCAGAGAGTTTGAGGCGGACCCCGCGCGAGATCTGCTCGTGATTCAAGACGAGCTGGATCTGGCGCTCGGCAGCTTCAAGATCAAGGAACGGGGATCGCCTGCCGGGCACAACGGAGCCCGCAGCATCACCGGCGCCTTGGGTTCTCAAGAGTGGCTGCGGATTCGCATCGGTGTGGGGTTACGGCTACCACCCGAAGCGATTGCCGCGGGAGGCAGAAGGCCGGGCAGGGATTATCTGCTCTCGCCGATGCACAAAGCGGATTTGACGGTCCTCGATGAGGTGTTGGACCGGGTGGCAACCGCCACGCGGCGCATTCTCTCCGACGGGCCGGCGGCCGCGATGAACGAGTTCAACCGTCGCGATTCAAACAGCCCGGCGGAGGAATGACGAAAGCGGAAGGCTGCCAAAAGGATTGGCGGCAGGCAAGACAAGAGTGCAAGGCTGGACCTCGGGAGCAAATCCCACGGCCTCCAGCGGAAAAGGAAACCGGATGTCCCGTTTGTATGAGGTTATGTTCATTGTTCGGCCCGACGCGGCCGAGGAAGACATCGATAAGCTGATCGCCGGCTTCTCCGACAACGTCACCAGGGGTGGCGGAGTGGTGAAGACCGTCGAAAAGATGGGCCGGCGCAAGCTCGCCTATATGGTGCGCAAATTCAACGACGGCAATTACGTTCTGCTCACCATCGAGGCCAGTGGCCCGGTGGTGCTCGAGCTCGAACGCCGCTTGCGCGTCACAGAGCAGGTGATCAAGTTCATCACCGTACGCATCGACGAGGAAGAGAAGCGCCTGGCCAAGGTCAAGGCGGCTCGCGGCGTCCGCAGGACCGCGCCTCCGGCAGCACCAGCTGCCGAGACCGCCGAGCCAGCGCCCGCAGCCTGACCACTAACCACTGATCTGTGGCCACTGACCACTGATCACCGACCACTGTAAAGAGGAAACAGCATGTCTGATGAGAATCAAGCAAAGGCGCCCGAAGCGGGCGCAACACTGCCATCGGTAGCCGCAGCCGCCGACTCGGACTCCGGTCCAGCTCCAAGCCCCGGCCCAGCTCGTTTCGGCCGTCCGGGCGGCGGACCTGGCGGACGTCCCGCGGGCGGTCCCGGCGGTCGTCCAGCCGGTGGCCCTGGCGGACGCGGCAAGTTCTTCCGCCGCAAAAAAGTCTGCAAGTTCTGCACTGAAAAGATCGACGCCATCCCTTATCGCGATGTGCGTCTTCTGCAGGGCTTCGTGGCCGAACGCGGCAAGATCGTGCCTCGGCGGCTGACCGGCGTCTGCACCACGCACCAGCGCCGCCTTACCCGCGCCATCAAGCAGGCCCGGAATATCGCGCTGCTGCCCTTTGCAACGCGCCACTAGATTCTGCGACCGTCGGCTGCCGCTCAGCCCATTCGCTCTCACGAGATTCCGCGCGAGGCATTTAGCTGAGGGCAATATTGTGGATGCCGAATTTGAACCGAGCAGGCCCGCCTCCGGCTGAGACAAAGCCCCCGGTGCCGCCTGCGCATAGAACTGGAGTGTTCATCATGGAAGTCATTCTGAAGGACGATGTACTCAATCTGGGCCACCGCGGCGACGTCGTCAAAGTCGCCGACGGCTACGCCCGCAACTATCTGCTTCCCCGCAAGCTGGCGATGCAGGCCACCCTGGAAAACAAGGCCGTCATCGAGCAGATGAAGGCCGCTGCCGCCCGCCGCTCCGCCACCGAGAAGGCGCAGGCCGAGGCGCTGGCCGTCAAGCTCGAACCGGTCGTGCTCGACTTCACCCGCAAGTCGGGCGACGCCGGCCATCTCTTCGGCTCGGTCACCTCTGCCGACATTGCTGCTGCTCTCGCAGAGAAGGGCTTTGAGATCGATCGCCGCAAGATCGCTCTCGCCGAGCCCATCAAGAGCATCGGCGACGTCAAGGTTGCCATCAAGCTCTTCCGCGAAGTCACAGCAACCATCAACGTCAACGTCGTAGCCGAAGCCTCGGAAGAGACCGTAGCCCCCGCCGCAACGCCCGCTGCGGAAGCCAAAGCCGCCGAGTAAGTTTCTTTCAATTCAGTAAACGCAAACGCCCCTCGCATCGACGAGGGGCGTTCGTGTTTTGCAACCGGCATTTCCAATGCGTCTTATGTCTCGACTGCCTGAAATCCCAATTGGCGGGCTGCTTCCAGTAATTGACTGTCGCCCGAGATGAAGGTGCGGTTCTTGGGTCGGCCAACACACCAGGCAAGGGCGGCGGCGAGCTGTGCTGCGTCCGCAGCCTTTAACGGAAAGCGATCGACGAGACGTTCCGCTTGTTCGCGAAGCGCTTCGGTCGGATACACTTCTAGCCAATCAGACCTCATCCTGTCCAAAGAGATCTGCGCCTGAACATGCTCGTTGAGCGTTAGCTGGCCCATCCTAAGCAAGCGGGCAAAGGCGCTCCGCACTTCGACCGGTGTCGACCACCAAGCGGCGATCATATATTGTGTGCTCAAAGCCTTGGCAACCGGGGTGGTGCGCTGATTGACACATAACGGAACCAGCGAACTCGAATCCCAAAAGGCATACTCCATTTAGCGGTCGCCCTTTGCCCATTCGATCGCCTCTTTCACAGCTTCGTCAGAGACAGTCGGGTGCGGCAGCGCCCAAAAGGCCTTCCAGTCCATCTTTTGCTTCGGCGGCCTCGCCTGCCCAGTTGAGATCAGATGAGCGATTTCGGCCTCATGATCGCCCTCAGCAGGTAGAGCCACGGGAAGCGGCACAATGCGAGCGATGGGCACATTCCGATCCTGCACCACAATCTCCTCGCCGTTGCGGACGAGATGCAGGTAAGCCGAGAGCTGATTCTTCAGCGTGCCAATCTTCACACTCCTCATGAAGCAATTCTAGCACAACTTAGCTAACTTAGCCAACTTAACCTACACCATCGCCCTCTCCTTAACCGTCAAATACTGATTCAGCACCGTCGAGGTCAGCGCCTCGGGATTCAAATCGAGCGTCAGCGCCCCCTGCTCGTGAAGCCGCGCCAGCAACAACTCCCGCCTGCCAGCCATCTCCTGCGCAGCTGCGGCCCGAAACATCTGCTCCGCATTCTTCGGCCGCGCATTGGCGATCGAGTCAACCTCCGGCTGCGCCATCGCCACAAACAGCAGCACATGCCGCCGCAGCAGTTGCAGCGCTCCATCGATCACCTCTGGCCGCATCGCAGTCTCAGCCAGATCCGTCACCCAAAGAATCAATGACCGCCGCGGCTGCAGCCGATTCAGCACAGCCGTAGCCCGCAGGTGGTCGGCCTCGCTGCCCTCTGCCCGCACCAGCGCCAGCGATTCAATGATCTGCCGCAAATGTCCTGCGCCACGGCCCGGCAGCAACCGCTGCTGAATGCCCTGCCCGTAAGCCAGCAGCCCCACGCGGTCGCCGGAGTAAAGCGCGAGCTGAGCCAGAGCAACGGCTGTCGTGCAGGCATGGTCGAGCTTCGAATGAACATGCGCGCCCGGCGCGAGGACCGGCATCACCGGCCTTCCTCCAGTTCCCATCGCAACCCGTGCTCGCATCAGCCGCCCGCAGTCGAGCACAAGCCACACCGGCTGGCTGCGCTCGGTCTGATACTGGCGCGTAATGGGGCTGCCGCGCCGCGCTGTCGCCGTCCAGCAGATGTCGCGCAGGTCGTCGCCCTCGCGATACTCGCGCAGGCTCTCGAAGTCGCGGCCCAGGCCTGGCTGTTGCGCACGGCGAAGTTGCAGATCAATCTGCCGGCTGCGCGCCAGAAAGATCTGCTGCTCCTCGCCGGTGCGCAACGCCGGATAGACGCGAACAGTCTGCGTCAGCGGCGCTCTCGCCCAGCGCTCGGTGAGCCCCAGCCCCGAGCGGTAGCGCACATAGAGCCAACCAGTCTCCCAGTCGCCACGCTCCTTCGGTTCCACACGATAGCGCAGCCGCGCGGGAATGCGAGGAAATGCCGCGAGCCGAAGCGTCTCAGGCTCGGCGACCAGTGCCGGCGGCAGGTCGTCGACCAGCCGGCAATCCAAAATCGTCCGGCCTGCATTCTCGATCGTCAGCTCGATCTCGGTCTCGCTGTCGAGAGCCGGAGCATTCGACCAGCTTCTGCTCGCCGTCAGCTTACCGGCGGCCGGCAGCCGCAGGCCGTCATAAACCGCAAAGACCAGCACCAGCAGATCCCACGCCGGCATCGCCAATGCCAGCCGCCAATCCCAGAATCCCGGCGCCAGCCAGACGAAACCAGCCAGCATCAGCAGAATCGCCCGCGGCGTCAAGCCAAAGCTGATGCGCCGCCGCCGCTCGCAGGCAGCGCTGACCGGGCCGGGATGGAGCGAGGGTGCAATCATTGCGCCTCAATCGGCAGGTCGAGAGCCATCGCCAGAGATCGGTTCAGTTCCTTCCGCTTAACAGGCGAAAGAATTCCCACAAAGTTGGTCAATACTGATTTGTGAAAACTTACAAGATTGTCGCAATGTATCCAGCTTTCATGCTTTAGGCCTTCCTTTGGGCCGACTGCGACCTGAGTTGCAAGCCCCTCGCCCTGTGTGTAAACGAGTGCACAGATGACGCTGGAATAGCGTGACTCGATCAGCTTCTGACGGCTTACAATCACACAGACCCGGTGCTGCTTCGGATCGCCGGGTGGCTTGGATACGCGGTAAAGTTCGCCTCTGTTCATCGTGTTTCCTTCCACAAAACTGCGACTTTTATTTAAGTAGGTTAGTAGGGAAGGTTCACGCGCACAATCGAACGCCACAACACTAAGCGGACAGGGACAAGGGCGGCAAGAAAAATTGGGGGGCATTTGAAGTTTGCTATTGCTTCAAAGTCAGGAAATGAGCCGCATCTTTCGCCTTTCCGGCCGTTTCTCACATGCAGGAGGGCATGGAGAAGCGTTACTTCAATCCTTCTCTTCCGGGAGGTTGAAGTACAAGGCATCCTGGTACTCCAGAGCATCTTCCGCTTCGGCGTTCAATATGTCGGCAGACGCATTGATCAGCTCCAAATCCCGTTGCTGAATCGCCTGTCTCTCCGTCTCCCGAAGATGATCGGTCAGCACCTTTTCGATATAGGCCGAACGGGAGGCGCGCTCGCCAATCAACTTGTCGATTTGGATAAGGAGATGCACGGAGAGTGTGATCGATGTCTTGGCCTTCATAGATCCTCCATACCACCTTTATACTACTACTTTTCCGTTTGATTTTCATTGCCTCGGCACCGGCACGGCGGCAATGACATCGGCGAGCACGCGGTCCGCGTCGAAGCCCTCCAACTCGGCCTCGGGCTTCAACATCACGCGATGCCGCAGTACAGGCTTCACCGCGCGTTTCACGTCGTCGGGCAACAGGTAATCTCGCCCATCGAAGGCGGCAGCGGCCTGTGCAACGCGCATCAGGCTCACCGCTGCGCGAGGGCTGGCCCCCAGCAGTAACGTAGGCCACTCGCGAGTGCGGCGAGCGAGTGCCAGGATGTAATTGTTCAGCTCCGATTCGATGCGAATCGCCCGCACCTCCGCACCCGCCGCAGCCAGCAGCCCTGCCGGAATCGGCGTGATCGCTGCGTCTTCCAACAGCCCAGCGCCCGTCCCTGCATGGTGCCGCTCAAGCATCTGCCGCTCCTCTTCTTCGCTGGGGTATGCCACGCGAATCTTCAACAAGAATCGGTCCAACTGCGCCTCCGGCAGCGGATACGTTCCCTCAAAATCGACAGGGTTCTGGGTCGCAAAGACCGTGAACCACGCAGGCAGCGGGCGGCGCGTGCCATCGGTCGTCACTTGGCGCTCTTCCATGCATTCGAGCAGCGCAGCCTGGGTGCGCGGAGGCATGCGGTTGATCTCGTCGACGAGCAGCAGATCGGTAAAGACCGGGCCGGCGTGGAAGGTGAAGCTCTCGCTGCCGGCCCGCAAGATCGTCGTGCCGAGAATATCGGCCGGCATCAGATCGGGCGTAGCCTGCACGCGCTGGAAGCCGAGGCCAAGCAGCCGGCCGAGCGTCTTCACGATCAGCGTCTTGGCGATGCCCGGCACGCCTTCGAGCAGCGCGTGGCCCTGGCAGAGAACGGCGATCAGCACCTCCTCGATCGCCTCGTTCTGGCCCGAGATCACGCGGCCCAGCTCCGAGCGTGAATGCGCGATCAGCTGGCTGGTGGCGTGCAGAGACTGCGACTGGTTTCCTTGATCGATTTCGTTGCTCATGAACTTCTTTCCTTCGCATTTGAGTTGATGTTTTCCGCTTGTCTCTCCCGGCCGCTCGGACGCGATGCTTCGCTGAGCGCTTTATAGTGCCCGTGCAGCGTCTGAATCAGCTTGAGCGCCTGCTGGGGATCGCTAGCCTCGCCCCACGCGCCCTCTTCGCAGGCGGTGAGATCGGCCTCAAGGCTGGCCTCGGCCTTTGGAAAGCGTCGGCGAATCACGGCTGCCAGTTCTTCGGCTCCCATCTTGCTCGGCCTCTGTCCACAGAGCTTCAGACTGTGCCGCCGGAACCGCTCCCAAGCGACCGACACGGCCGTCGCCGAAGCTCCGGCCTTGCGGTAGAGCGAGCCGAGCGCCTCAAGAAACTCGATCGGCGTCGCGCGCGCCGGCGGCGGCAGATCGCGCAGCGGCCCGCTCCTGCGGCTGAAACTGAAGATGATCAACGCCGCCATCGCAACCAGCCCAATCCGGAACATCGTCATCGAAGGACCAGCCGCGTAGCTCCACACCGAGCGGACATCGCCATGCAGCGACTCGTCCCAATAGAACCGGTGCCCCTCGCGCGGACCCACCGAGTTGAGCAGCAGGTCGAGATTGTGTGCCCGGCTGATCGAGCCGTTCTCGAGCGGTGTCGAGCCCGCCCACCACACGGCATGTCCCTTGCCCCAGTCGAACTCGACCACCGCCGCATTGCCCGCGCAACTGTATTCGACGCGATGCGCCGGGTTGCTCACAGCCCACGTGGCGTGTGGCACCATCCACGTCTCACCCGACCCTGCCAGCGCGTCCAGTCCCTCGGGGTCGAGCCGGCAAGCGGCAAAGTTGAACTCCTTGGGAGGCTCGCTGGCCTCGCTCGGCAGGATGTAACCCCCCAGGTACCCGGTCGAAAGCACCCTGCCTCCGTGTTCGAGAATTCTGCGAATCGCCCGGATGTCTTCAGGCTCGCGAGAGAACGGCTCGGCAAAGATCACGACGGTTTCGGGTCCGGCAGTCGCGGCCAGCTCGCTCAGTGGTCGCTCCCACCGCTCAATCGAATAGCCCGACCGAAGCAGCGTTTCATAAGCGGCGCGTGCGCCGTGCTGCCCGGCCAAATACGTCGAGGGCAGCGGGTTGTCGTTGTCGTCGCCGTTCGGCAGCAGCAAGGCGCTGATCACTGCCAGCGCCACGGCAATCCCAACGAACCAGAGGAGCAGCCGCCGGTCCTTGGCATCGAGTGAAGAGAGAAAAGTCATAGGCCGCCGCCTTTGCCTGCTTCAGCACCCGTCGAGCTACCGCCCGAGATCAGCCCTGCCGCTAGTTCCTCGGCCTTCCGGTAGTCGCTCTCGGCTGCCGCGCGTCCGCCATACCACGTCCGCTCAAAGCTGCCGGTGAGCGTTGCCAGCCCAGACCGGCGCGGGTCTTCCGTAGCCACCAGCGCCAGATACTCACGCGGAGTGCGCGCCCGATCGGCCGGCCACAACCGCTTCGATTCAAGTCTCGAGATCGCCGCCCAATAAACGAAGTGCACCGCATCGCGCCACTGGCCCGCTGCGGCCGCGCCGCGCGCATCCTTGAGCCACAGTTGCCAGTCGCGGGCCGATGCGGCTCCCGCTGCGGCAGCTTCTGTCTCCGGGACCAGGCGGAGGCGCCAGCGGCGTTCCATCTGTATCAATCCCCAGACCAGCCCCACGCAAATCGCCACAATGAATCCCCAGACGATCAGCCGTCCCACCCAGGCAGCCTGCCCGGTGATCCTGGCGGCTCTCGCCCAGAACCGGTTGAGCCACTCCCCGGCCTTCTCCCAAAACGTATCGCGTGCCGTGGGTTGCAAGAGCTTCCGGAAGTCGCGGCCGGCAAGGATCTGCTTCATCGCATCGCGCTGCGCTGTGTGATCGGAAGCAGCCGCAGCCGCTGTAGCCGCCGCTGCGTCCGCCTGGGCGATCTCCTGAGTTAAACGAAGCTCCGCGGCATTGAGCAGCTGGCTGGTCGTTGGCTTAGGAGGTCGCGCTGGCTCCTCGGGCTGTTCCTGTTTCACGGCGGTAACAGGTGTACCGGCAGGTTTGCCTTGAGCCTTGTCTTGATTCTGGTCTTGAGTCTTCTCTTGAGCCTTGTTTTGGGACTCGTCCTTCCGCGCGCCGTCGCTCTCGTCGTCCTCGTCCTTGTCCTGAGCTTTGTCTTGGGTCTTGTCCTGAGTCCGGCTCGACGCCTTGCCTTCTGGCTTCACCGGCCCTTCGTCTTTTTCCTGAGCCCTCGAAAGCAAAGCGCGCAGCCAGCCATAGCGCACCAGCCGCCTCTCCGTATCGGGCGCATTGCCGGGCGCCACCCGGTCGTCGGGCCCTATCAGTGAAGGGTCGCATGCCTTCGTGTCGCGCGCCTTGGCGCAGGCTTCTACAACGGCGCCCAACTCGACCAGGTGCTGGCGGTACTCGCCCAGCGATGTCTCGCGCCAATTGCCTAGGGGCTTGGCAGCGGCAGGCGCGGAGCCCTCGGCACAAGCCGGCGATGCTCCACGGAGCATGACAACCATCGCGGCCAGCGCCACGCTAACCATTTGAGCCCGAAGAGTCAAGCTCGACCCTCCACAGCCGCCGCAGCGGCAACAGACGGAGCTTCTCCAGATCTCGGGATCGAAGGCGTATTCAGTCCAGCGTCGTCCATCATTCTCTCGATATCGTATCCTTCCAGGCGTATGCGCTGATCATAGTAGACAAGAGTCAATGCGATGGGAAAGATGGGACCGATGAGTGTTGAAACCGCAAATACGGTGGAGAACCTAACAAAGTAGCTGATGCTGCGATAATACGGTATCCAAGCGCTCTGAATCGTTGTCCGCAAAATCAAAATCAGAGTTACCGCGAACACAAAGTACAGTAACTGCGCTACGGCGACCAAAGAAATCCTAATAATGAGAGTCTTCAATCGGCCCCCTTTTGATAGAGCCCAGCTTCTCCGCAATGCCTTGCCGACGGTCATTCCTTCGAGAGATCTCACTTGAATTGCGAAAAAGAAAGAGGAACTCAGCCAGGAGAATACGATTCCTCCTAACACGAGAACAAGGCACAGCAAACTCGTCATCAACCAATCTTCCACAGAACCGCTGAGCTTCAAAACCTCCGACTCGATAAAGTAAGACCCTGCGAGTAGTGCGCACAGAATCAACTCCGGCAAAACGAGCACAATTCCCCAGATCGAGATCGCCGTCCAGAGCCAGCCGCGCCAGTCAGCATTGCCTCGCAATAT
>JBEKKL010000075.1:0-18942 GCA_050010735.1 Occallatibacter sp.
TTGAGCGGAACCGTCTATCAGCAATGGCGCATCAATCACCCTGCACAGAGCGGCCAGAACGTAGTCAACGCACCCGCTGCCTCGGGCGAGGAGGTCCACGTCGGCGATCTGGGCTCGGGCTCCGACTTCACACCGTTTTTCCAGCATGCAGGCGTACCCTCCACCGATATCGGCTCCAGCGGTCCGTACGGGGTCTACCACTCGGTCTTCGACAACTTCGCTTGGTTCACCTTGAACGCTGACCCCAAATTTGTTTACCTGCAGCAGATGGCTCGCGTCCTTGGCCTCGAGGGCCTGCGCATGGCCGATGCCGATGTGCTTCCGTATGACTACGTCGCCTATGCTCGGGAAATCAGCGCCTACCTGGAAGCAGCCAAAAAGAAGACCTGGGTCCCTGGCGACAAGCCTTCATCGGTACGGTGGAGTGCCCCTGCCTCTGGCCACTACTCACTGGATTTCTCCGCCGCCGAAGCTGCCGCCGCCCGTCTCGCCGCCGCTGCCGAACATGCCCGCACCCTGCAACTTGCTGCGTCGGGCGACCTGGCAAAGCTCAATCTCTCTCTTCGTCAGGCAGAGAACGCTCTGCTCTCCGACGCCGGCCTTCCCAACCGGCCCTGGTATCGCCACGTGATCTATGCGCCCGGCGAATTCACCGGCTACTCAGCCGTCGTCCTCCCCGGCGTAAACGAGGCGCTCGACGCCAAAGACACCACGCTCGCCGCGCAGCAATTGGCGGTGTTGGCCCAGGCACTCGATCGAGCAGCGCAAACATTGGAAGGAATCCACTGAGGCGAAAACACCGAAGGGGCACGGAGGCCTCCGTGCCCCTTCGATCCGTGACTACGTTCACAACCGGTTCAGCGGCCTAATTGACCGAAGTCGGCACCCAGTTGTCCGAGCCCTTCAGGAAGTTGTCCGGATCATACTGAGTAGTTTCAGACTCGGTGAGGTACACGGCATACTTCTCGCGGGTCTTATCCAGGTAGCCCGCCGCGCCGGTGCCCGTCGAGCCGTACTCGGCATAGTAAGAGGTTGCCAGGTAGTCGGTCGTTCCCGGTTCCCACTCGATCCAACCAGCCGCGGTGATCGGTGCGCTCATCACGTTATTAATCATGATCACCTTCGAATACACGCCCCACGGACGGCCCAGATAATCATTCGTCTGGCTGCTGCTCTGTGCCTCGATCGTGCTGTAGTAGAAGACGAATCCGCTCAGATAGGCCCCGCTGCTGGAGCGGTTGTTCTGGGCAGTCATCGTGGTTTCGCCGCTCGCGCTGCCGTGCTCGTCGATCATGATCGTGCAGGAGTCCAGAACCATCGCCGCGTCGCCGAAGATGAAGTCGACATTGCCCTCGATGTAGGAGCCATAGAGGTAGACCCGCGTCGGTGATGAGCAGGTGGTGGAGCTGCAGCCATTCGCTCCGGCATAGAAGGTATCCTGGCGGCCAACCAGCCGGATGTTCCTGCCAACCGCCCGGTCGCCGCTGATCGCCAGCGCCAGGGCTTGTGTTTCTGTGTTCCCGTCTTGGGTGTAGAGGTTCTGGATCTGCAGGTTCTGCGCGTAAAAGTTCTCTGCGGCGCTGGTGACAATCACCGTCGCCGATTGGATGTCGCCGCCCGCCTCCGACGCGGATAGATCGTCTGAGATCACGGTCGCCGAAGCGCTCGATCCCTCCCCGATCAGGCTCACGCCCGGCTTTGAGATCGTAACCTGCCCTGTGTAAGTGCCCGCCGCAATCTCCACGATCCCGCCGGTCGAGGGCAGGGCATTCACCGCCGCCTGGACCGTGCTGTAATGACCCGTTCCCGAGCCGCCCACATAGACCGTTGTTCCGTACATACAGCCGGCCGTCAGCAGCATGGCCAATCCCATGCCAAAGGTCCTGAATCTCATCATTGTGCTCCTCTCACTTTCCTCCAAATTGTGGCCGAAATCCCCTAGTGGTCAGACCAGTTTTGCGGCAGACTCTCCCCCTTCTTCTGGTTTCCATCAAGCCTTTGCACCAAGGAGGTTACTCTATTGCATTCGCTGGACGACAATAATTACCAAGCGATTTCGCCGAACGGATGCTATCACAGTCCGTTAACAATATGGAACAGGATCTCGGTGTCGGCCTTCGAGTTCCACCGTGCGCTCGATCCGATAGGTCGGACCTCATTGCTGCCTGTTCGTCTTACCCAGAATCGGCGGCAACTCTCGGTTTCTCCCTCCTTCACAGCCGACCTGGGAATGCCCCGCGCTGGAGTCAGCCATTCCGCTCTCTCCGGTTGACCCGGCCCTGTAACGCTCGTATCGTTAAAGGTGCTATGAAAACTTCCCCAAATTCGATCCGCATCGGAATCGCGGCTGCCATTATCGTCGGCACCATCGCCTGGCTTGCTTACTCCGGCTACGGAGCCAACAAGAGCTACTATGTCACCATCGCTGAACTGGGCGGCATGGGCGACAAGGCTTACCACAGCCAGCTGCGCGTCGAGGGCTTTGTCCAGCCGGGCTCCATCGAGCACGACGGCCCCCACGTCACCTTTGTAATGAACGAGTTCGAGAGCCACTCGCCCAAGGCCGCCAGCGGCCGCCTGCTCAAGGTCGTTTACAAAGGCTCCGAACCGCCGCCAGACACCTTCAAAGACAACTCCCAGGCCCTCGCCGAAGGCTCCTATGGCCGCGACGGCGTCCTTCACGCCACCGTCCTGCAGGCCAAGTGCGCCAGCAAATACGCTCCGGCCCAGCCCGGCTCCCAGCCCAACGCAACGCCCGCGCAGCCCACCGCCGCACCCAGCAACAACCCACGCGCCGAGGTCACCCCGTCATCCAAACCAGCCAGCTAGCTCTGTGCAAGCAAGGAGCAATCATGAATCGTAAACTGGTATTGGTATGGTTTCTGGCTTTCTTGGTGGCGTTATTTGCGACACTCATGGTGTCTCACCTTATACACAGTGGTTCTCATGATCATTCTTATTTCAAGGATGCGCCGTTAGTAGTATCAATATGGTCTGCTATGGCAGGTTCAAATATGTTGAAACGGTTGGGCCACAAAAAATCTCCAATGCGGTATATTTTATGCTCCTTTGTGTTTGCTGTCTCACTTCTGTTTCTGCCCTTTCCGAAGTCGGTCAGACGTGGTGTGATTGAATATGGGATGTATTTGTATTACGCATTGATTGCCGGAATGTTGCCGCTTTCTCTCTACTTGAATTACCGCCGGAAAAAATCCATTCTTCAGCCGACAATCGACAATGCAAGCTAAAGCACCGACCAATCCCGGAGCCTTGGCCGTTAACCCAAAACTCTGCGCCCGGCTCGACCAGGTTTCGCGGCTCTTTGGTTCATTTGCCGCGTTGCGCCAGGTCTCGGTCGACTTCGAGCCGGGCTGCTGCTACGTCCTCCTCGGCGAAAACGGCGCAGGCAAATCCACTTTGCTACGCATCCTTGCAGGCCTGCTCCGCCCCAGCTTTGGCAAGGTCACGGTGTTCGACGAAGACGAGCCTCACGAGGCCCGCGAACGCATCGGCTACATGAGTCATGCGCCGATGCTCTACGACGAACTCACTGCCCACGAAAACCTGAGCTACTTCACGAGCCTTTATGCAGGCCGAGCCTGTCTTGCTCCGTCAGAGGCTCTGCGCCAAGTCGGGCTTGATCCCGAACTGAATCGCCCGCTTGGCCACTATTCGCAAGGCATGAGGCAGCGCACCTCGCTGGCCCGCGTGCTGATCTCTCAGCCCGAGCTGCTCCTGCTCGACGAGCCATTCTCCAACATGGACGTCGAGTCAGCCCGCCAGATGGTCGAGCTGCTGGCCGGCTTCCGCCAGACCAACCGCACCATCGTTCTCACCACCCACCAGCGCGAACTGGCCGCTCCCATCGCCGACTGGGTGCTCACCCTGCACGCCGGACGCGTAGCTTCACTTGAGGAGGGCAATCCCTCCCGATGAAGACCAACGGCGCTCGCCTCCTCGAATCTCTCGGCATTCCCTTCGAACTTCGCGAGTACGAGGTCGATCCTGACGATCTGACGGCCATCACCGTCGCCAAAAAGATCGGCATGTCCCCTGAGCAGGTCTTCAAGACCCTGCTGACCACCGGCGGTACTAACGCTTATGTCTTCGCGGTCATCCCTGGCGACGCCGAGCTCGATTTCAAAAAGCTTGCACGCGTAGCAGGCCTGCGCAAGGCTGAGATGGTCCCCCTCAAAGGGGTGCAGCCGCTCACCGGCTACATCCGCGGCGGTGTCACCGTCTTCGGTGCGAAAAAACCCTACCCCGTCTTCGTCGATGAGACCGTCATCCTCTTCGACAAGATCAGCGTCTCGGCCGGAACGCGCGGCACTCAGCTCATCCTCTCGCCCGACGACTACATCCGCGCCGCTGAGGCCCAAACCGCCGACCTCACCAAAGATATGGCCCACCGTGTCCCATCCATTCCGCGTTCTTCTGCGGAATGGGTGGGAGACAACGAACCCGACAATTCGAAACACGAGGGCCACCCATAATGCCGCGCGCCCTCTGGACTCACCTCGTCAAAGACCTGCGCATCGAGTGGCGTTCGCTTGACGCCATCATCTCCATGCTTTTTTTCTCCGGGCTGGTTGTTGTGCTCTTCTCCATCGCCTTCGACCCGCGCGGAGCCTTCTCGCAGCAGATCGCCGGCGGCGTTCTCTGCGTAGCCACCATGTTCGCCTCGGTCAGTGCCCTCAACCAGGCCTGGGCCCGCGAGATCCGCCATCAGGTCATGGACGCGCAGCGTATGGTCCCCGCTCCCGGCGCCGAGCTCTTCCTCGCCAAAGTCATCGCGAACTTCCTCTTCGTCACCATCGTTCAGATCGTCCTGGCGCCCTTCTTTTTCGTCTTCTATAACCTGCACATCCTGGGCCAGGCCTGGCTGCTGGCGCTGGTTTTGCCGCTCGGCACGTGGGCCTTGGTGGGCAACGGCGTCTTCTTCGCGGCACTCTCCATCCGCAGCCGTAACCGCGAACTGCTGCTCTCGCTCATTCTCTTTCCGATCTTCATTCCGGCTCTGCTGGCGATGGTGCAGGCTACCACGTCCATCCTCACCGGCGAAAGCGACCCAACGCTATGGATCAAGCTCCTCGCGGGATACGACATCATCTTCACCACGGTCAGTCTGCTGCTTTTCGATGTAGTCTTCCACGCTGAGTAGATGCAATGGATGCCACATTCAACCTCGAACGTTTTGTCGACGCCCAGGCCGAGTGCTTTGACCAGGTTCTAGCCGAGCTGCGCGCGGGCCATAAGCGCAGCCATTGGATCTGGTTCATCTTTCCGCAGTTGAAGGGCCTGGGCCTCAGCTCGCAGTCGATGTACTTCGGCATCGGCTCGCTGGAGGAGGCCGTCGCCTACCTGCGGCATCCGGTGCTCGGCCCGCGGCTGGGCCGATGCACCCGGCTCGTCATGCTCGTCGAAGGGCGCACAATCCGCGAGATCCTTGGCTATCCCGACGACCTCAAGTTTCGCTCCTCGATGACGCTCTTTGCGCACGCCGCCGCTCATGCAGCGATGGACTCCACCGACTTCAACGACGCCCTGAAGAAATACTTCGACGGCGAACCCGATTCGCTGACCGTGGCGCTTTTGCTTTAGGCCTGTGCGTGCTTCGCCGCAAACTGCCGCAACTTAGCCAGCGTCGCCGCCGCTTCGCCGGAGTCGATGGCCTCTGCGGTCAGCTTCACACCTTCCTTCAGATCGCCGGCCAGTCCTGCGGCAACCAGACCGGCGGCGGCGTTGAGCAGCACAATGTCGCGTCGCGCGCCGGGTATCCCGGTCAGCACGTCGTAAAGCAGCGCCGCGTTGGTCTTCACATCCCCGCCCACAAATTGGTCCAGCGTCGCGCGGGGCAGCCCGGCCATCTCCGGCGTCACCCGCGCGGCCTTCATCGTCGGACGGCCGCCGGTCTCCGGCTCCTCGATGCGCGCCACAACCGACTCGCCAGTGGTCGTCAGTTCGTCGATGCCATCTGTGCCATGCACCACAAAGGCCCGCTTGGCTCCCAGTTCCACAAGCGCGCGCCCCACCAGCAACACACGGCTCGGCGCAAGAACGCCGATCACCTGCGTCCGTGCGCCTGCCGGGTTGGTCAGCGGTCCGCAAAGATTGAATATCGTCCTGAAGCCAAGCGCACGCCTGAGTGGTCCCACAACCTTCATTGCCGGATGATAGAGCGGCGCAAAGAGGAACATGAATCCCGTCTCGCGCAGGCACTCGACTGCCAGTTCCGGCCCCAGCGCAATGGGCACGCCCAGAGCCTCGAGCACATCCGCCGCGCCGCAGAGCGAGGTAACCGCGCGATTGCCGTGCTTGGCGACCTTGGCTCCGGCAGCAGCCGCGACCAGCGCGGCGCCCGAGGAGATGTTGAAGGTCAGTGGCCCTCCGCCGCCCGTGCCGACCACATCCACAAGCTCGTCGCGCTCGGCAGCCGTCAGAGGCAGCGGTGTCACCCGCTCGCGCATCACCTGCACAAAGCCGGCCAGCTCCGGCGCCTGTTCGCCGCGCGTAGCCAGCACTGTGAGCAGCGCCGCTGTCTCCACCTCCGGCACCTCGCCGGTGAGTATCTCCTCCAACACTTGAGCCGCCTGCTCGCGAGTCAATGCCGCGCCATCCTCGGCCAGCGGCTTCAGTAGCTCCTTCAATGAGGCCATATCCTCTATGGTAATGGCCCCAAAAGGAACGGTGCTCGCAAGAGAGGGCAACACGCCTTCGTTTGCCCCTCCTTTGATGGGCAAGATACTATTTCATTACCGCTGACACGGTCTCGAATTAGACCCGATCCCGAATCCCCAATGCAGCGGAGTGGGCGGTCCCTACCAAAATGAAGATCCACGAGTATCAGGCGAAGGAAATCCTGGCAAAATACGGCGTAGCCGTGCCCACGGGCGAGGTGGCGAACAACCTTGAAGAAGCCTCGACAGTAGCTCGCAAGCTCTTTGCCGAGGGCGCATCGGGTGTTGTCGTCAAGGCGCAGATCCATGCCGGAGGCCGCGGCAAAGGCGGTGGCGTCAAGGTGGCTCGCACGCGCGAAGAGGCCGAACTCCACGCCAAAAACATTCTCGGCATGACGCTGGTGACTCACCAGACCGGACCACAGGGCCAAAAAGTCCAGCGCCTGCTGATCGAGGAGACTGCCTCCATCGACCGCGAGCTCTATCTCGGCATCGTTCTCGACCGGGCGGCGGGCAGGCTGGTCTTCATGGCCTCGCAGGCCGGCGGCATGGAGATCGAAGAGGTGGCTGCCAAGACCCCCGAGGCCATCTTCAAAGAGACCATCGACCCGGCCGTCGGATTCGGAGCGTGGCAGGCGCGCAAACTGGCCTTCGCTCTGGGCCTCAAGGCCGCGCAGATCAACGCGGCCGTTGCATTTTTGCAAAGTTTGTACAAGGCCTTCATCGAGACCGATGCCTCGCTGGTTGAGATCAACCCCTTCATCACGACCAAAGACGACAAGCTCTTCGCCCTCGACGCCAAGATCAACTTTGACGACAACGCCATCTTCCGCCATGCCGAGATCAAGGCCCTGCGCGACACCGCCGAAGAGGATCCGCTCGAGGTCGAGGCCAGCAAATTCTCACTCAATTACATCAAGCTCGACGGCTCCATCGCCTGCATGGTCAACGGAGCCGGCCTGGCCATGGCGACGATGGACATCATTCAATACGCAGGTGGCAGCCCGGCTAATTTTCTGGATGTAGGCGGCGGTGCAACGCAGGAGCAGATCGAACACGCCTTTGAGATTCTGCTCTCCGACGCGAACGTGAAGGCGATCTTCATCAATATCTTTGGCGGAATCCTGCGCGTCGACCGCCTCGCCACCGGCGTAGTAGCAGCGGCCCGCAACCTGAAGATCAAGGTTCCCATCGTGCTGCGCCTCGAAGGAACCAATGTTGAAGAAGGCCGCAAGATCCTCAAGGAGTCAGGTCTGAACTTCGAGGTGGGCGAAACGATGAAAGAGGCAGCGGAGTTAGTTGTAGCTGCGGCTGCGAACGTGGGGGCATAACATGGCAGTGCTAGTGAATAGAGAGACCCGACTGATTGTTCAGGGCCTTACCGGTAAGGAAGGCACCTTTCACGCCATGAGCTGCGCGGAATACGGCACCAAAGTAGTCGGCGGAGTAACTCCGGGCAAAGGCGGCACCACGCATGAGGGCTGGCCGGTTTTCAACACCGTGGCAGACGCCGTAGCCGCTACCGGCGCGAACGCGACGATGATCTTCGTTCCACCGCCCTTTGCCGCCGATGCGATTCTCGAGGCCGAGGACGCGGGCATTCCGCTGATTGTCGCCATCACCGAAGGCATCCCCACTCTCGACATGGTCAAGGTGTGGGCCAAGCTCAAGAACTCGAAGTCGCAGCTCATCGGCCCCAACTGCCCCGGCGTCATCTCGCCCGGCCTAGCCAAGATCGGCATCATGCCGGGCCGGATTCACAAAGAGGGCTCAGTGGGCATCGTCTCGCGCTCGGGTACGCTGACCTATGAGGCCGTCTATCAGTTGACCCAGCGCGGCATCGGCCAATCCACCGCGATTGGGATTGGCGGAGATCCGATCATCGGCACCACGCACATCGATGCGCTGCGCCTGCTCAACAACGACCCCGAAACCGAAGCCATCATCATGATCGGCGAGATCGGCGGTTCTGCCGAAGAAGCTGCAGCGGCCTTCGTAAAGAAGAACGTAAAGAAGCCGGTCGTCGGTTTCATTGCCGGCCAGACCGCTCCTCCGGGCCGCCGCATGGGCCACGCCGGCGCCATTATCAGCGGAGGCCAGGGCACCGCCGCCGACAAGATGAAGGCCATGACTGAAGCAGGGATTCATCTTGTGGTTTCGCCGGCAGAGATCGGTGCAACGCTGGCGCGCGTGATCGGGAGAAGCTAGCTTCCAGAAGAGTAGAACCTCACCATACCCTGCATGGTTTCGGGCTTATCATCGCCGCCGTCTTCTTGCAACTGAAGCTCTTGCCAAACTCCGGCAGATCCTGCAACACCGAATTCGTCCTGTATTCGTCGGGCGCGTGAGGGTCGCCCTGCGCTTGGGTACGCAACTGCTCGGGCCGCGTCTGCGTGCACCACTGCTGCGCATAGGCAATCCAGAAGCGCTGTTCGGGCGTGTGTCCATCTGTTTTCGCACCCATGTCCACATGCGCAGCATGCGCCTTATCGAGCCACGCCAGCCAGGCCAGCCACAGCCCGCCGAGATCGGCAAGATTTTCGCCGAGAGTAAGCTTGCCATTGAGATGAACCCCAGGCACCGCCTCAATGGCGTCATATTGCTTGACCATGCAATCGGCGCGTTCGGTGAATTTCTGTTCGTCTTCCTTGGTCCACCAATCCTTCAGATTGCCGTCCTTGTCGTATTGCCGGCCCTCATCGTCGAAGCCGTGCGTCAGTTCGTGCCCTACGGTTGAACCCATATCGCCGTAGTTGGCCGCGTCGTCTTCCTTGTCGCTGTAGAAAGGCGGCTGAAAGTACCCCGCGGGGAAGTTCACGTTGTTCATCTGCGGGTCGTAGTAGGCGTTGACCGTCGGCGGCGTCATCTGCCACTCGCCCTTGTCGACCGGTTTACCGATCTTCGCCAGATCCCGCGCAACCTCAAACTGGCTTGCACGCATTTGATTGCCCAACGCATCGCCGCGCGCAATCTTCAGGCTTGAATAGTCACGCCACTTGTCCGGATAGCCGATCTTGTTCATCACAGTATGCAGCTTCTCTTTGGCCCGGCGCTTTGTGTCGGCACTCATCCAGTCCAGCGAATCGACATCCTTATCCATAGCCTGCTCGATGGCCTTCGTCATTTCGAGCGCCTGCTTTTTCTCGGCCGGAGGGAAGTAGCGCGCTACGTAGACCTGGCCCAGCGCCTCGCCCAGTTCGCGATCGACGCGGCTGGTGCAGCGCTTCCAGCGCTCCTGTTGTTTTTCCGCACCATTGAGAATGTGCGCATAGAAGTTCCAATTCTCCTGATCGAAGCTTTCTGGCAGGCTGGTCCCGGCGTAGGCATGCAGCAGCTGCCAGCGCAGATAAGCTTTGATCTGATCGATGGGCGTGTCGGCCGCCAACGCATTGAACTCCGCAAAGAACTTTGGCTCGGTGTCGTTGGCCTTGCCAGAGGCGGGGGCACGAGCAGCCGCGACATAATCAGCCAGCGAAAAGTGCGTCAGCTCTTTGCCGAAGCTGGCAACGTCGGTCGGATGATTCAGGTTCTGCGGATCGCGCTGCTCGGTGATGGTCAGTGAAGCCTTTGCCAGACGCGTCTCGATGGCCATCACGGTATCGGCGTCTTGCGCGGCCTGCGCATCCGGTTCACCGGCCAACGAGAATATCTTGCGCACGTGGGCCAGATACTGCTGGCGCGTTTCGATGGACTTGGCATCGGTGCGCGTGTAGTAATCGCGCTCCGGCAGGCCTAGCCCGCCGGCACCGTAGAAGCTGATCACCGAGGCCGAATCGGCATAATCCTGATTCGACCCCATGCCAAAGAATGCATTCACGCCAATTGAGTGCAGGTGGGCCAGCAGAGCCGGCAGTTCAGCTGTCGATCTCAGCGCGGCGATCTTTTCCAGCTCCGGGAAGAGCGGCGAAAGGCCCAGCTTGTCGATGGCTGCCGTATCCATGCAGCTTGCGTACTCGTCGCCGGTCTTCTGCTCGTTGGCCGTTCGGCCGACTTTCGGAGTGGCCGTTTCTTCCAAGATCTGCTTGAGGTGCAGCCGGTTCAGCTCGTAGAGCTCAGTAAAGCGGCCATAGGAGGCCTGGTCGGCGGGCAGAGGATTGCGCTTGAACCAGCCGTTGCAGCTGTAGCGGTAGAAGTTTTCGCAGGGATCGACGCTCTTGTCGATCAGCGACGGATCGAAGACACGCAGCTTGGGCGTTGCGGGCTTGGCAGCGGGCGCGGCGGTCTGGCTGGTGGCTGACATTGCGGCCAGGGCGATAGCCAGAACGATTAGTGAGCGACATGGTGTGGCAGAAACTCGAAGCATGCCGAAACTTTACCAGATTGACTCACGAAGGAGGAGCCCGCGACGGTCGCCAATTACAATGAAATCGCAGACGCAGATCTTTTTGAGGAGCACAACGAGTGGCGCAACGCACCTTCAGCATCGTCAAGCCGGACGCGGTCCGCAAGGGCTTCACCGGAGCAATTCTGGCCGAGATAGAACGGGCCGGCTTTCAGATTGTGGCCATCAAACGGCAGTCGATCTCGAACGAGCAGGCCAAAGGCTTCTATGCCGTCCATGCCGGAAAACCATTCTTTGATGGACTCTGCACTTTCATGTCTTCCGGGCCGCTTGTTCTGATGGTTCTGGAAAAGGAGAACGCGATCGCCGACCTGCGTAAACTGATGGGCGCCACCAACCCGGCCAATGCCGGCGAGGGCACGATCCGCAAGAGGTTCGCCGCCTCGATGTCGGAGAACGCCATCCACGGCTCCGATGCCGAAGACACGGCGGCATTCGAGATCGGTTACTGGTTTGCAGGATACGAACTGTATGAATAGATCCACGATTGCGGAGCGAACTTCGATGAAACCTTTGCCACTAAAAACTGATTCGACCGCCGCTCACGCACTGAGCAAGGTGCCCGAAGTCACACTGGTCTTCTGGATCATCAAGATTTTCTGCACGACTCTCGGAGAGACCGGGGGCGATGCGGTGACCATGTCGATGAACCTGGGCTATCTGATCGGCACAGCGATCTTCGCCGCCATCTTTATTGTGGCTGTGATCGTTCAGGTGAGGGCCAAGCGGTTTCATCCTCTTATTTATTGGGTGACGATCATTGCTACGACCACGGTCGGCACCACGCTGGCCGATTTTGCTGATCGCTCTCTCGGGGTGGGTTATGCCGGGGGCAGCGCAACCCTGCTGGTGCTGCTGCTGGCTTCGCTAGGCACATGGTACTGGACGATGGGAACTGTGTCCGTGAACACGATCAGCACACCCAAGGCCGAGACCTTCTACTGGGTGACGATCATGTTTTCGCAGACCCTCGGCACCGCTCTCGGGGACTGGACCGCCGACAGCGAAGGGCTCGGCTATCTGGGCGGCGTAGCGATCTTCGTCTGTCTTCTGCTCATCGTGGCCGCGCTGCATTTCTGGACAAAGATCTCAAAGACTATACTCTTCTGGGCGGCGTTTATCCTCACGCGACCTCTGGGCGCGGTTGTGGGCGATTTTCTCGACAAGCCGCTCGATCACGGCGGGCTCAACCTCAGCCGCTACACGGCCTCGGCTGCGCTGGTCGTGCTCGTGGTCGCGTGCATTCTGATCTTCAAACAGCGGGCAGGACAGCACCCGGAGAGCTGAGGACAATGCCAGCTCACCCCGGGCGCCTCGGGTCTTGCTTTGGAGCCCTGGGAGGCTTTCTCCGCGATGTCGCTACTTCGCGGTGTTTGCGACGGCAGGCTGAGCGGTCAACGCCTTCAGATCAACCACGAGCTTATTGATTGTGTCGTCGAAGTTCTTGTCGCGAGTCTTCTGAGAAACAGTGATCTTAATCGGCTCGTATTGCGTCCACAGTACAATTCCCGTCCTCGGATCCAGTATTTCAAGCTTGAACTGCCAAACGACCGAATCGCGGATTACATTCACATCGAGAACCAGATCAGCGTCGCCGGGGGCACCCGCAAGCTCGTATCGTTCCCAATTCTTCATGGCCATGTAAAACTCATCGTAGATTCGATTTGGCCCCCCGCTCCAAGCGCTTGAATCAAATCCGTTCCCGGTATTGGAGATAAAAACCTTCTTCGCCGCGAGGATCTGCGAGGGCAGCGGCGGCGCTGGGACATTGGTCTCGGTCTGTGCAAGCGCAGCTACAGTTGTGGACAATAGCGCTGCAAAACCAAAACATGCAGCAGCTAACCTGACTTTCAGCATGGGTCGATCCTTTCTTTTGAATCGCTAGCATCATCGGCGATTCAGACCAGAGAGGCAACTATCCGTCGCCAAAGAGATCGTCAATCTTCTGACGCAAGACTGCCATCTCTTGTCTCAGCTCGACGATCGTTGCTTCGAGGCGTGTAATTCTCTCCTCGTGGCCTGGGTCTTCACCGGTCTCGCGGCGGGCGTATGCGGGCTCGGCAGCAAATGTTGCCGCGAGCGCTTCGACAGGGCCCGAGAGCAGATGCGCATAGCGCGACTCCTTGGTCCCTGGCTGGCGCGGCAGGATTGCCACCAGCGGCGGTTCGCGCTCCATCAGCCTCTGCAGCCCGGCCTGCACATCGGTGAGTTCGTCAAAGCGATGCATTCTCTCAGTGCGCCCGCGCAGTTCGCCCGGTGTCTGAGGCCCACGCAGGATCAGCACACAGATCAACGCCGTCTCGGCGCGGCTGAAGTTGAAGAACTCACCCAGCCAGTGCTCGTATTTGGTGACGCGCCCATCGGCCCCACGCGCGCGCCCGGCCAGGCGCAGATCTTCGAGGCGATGTAGCGCCTGGCGCACCTCTTCCTCGTCCAGGTCGGTCACCGGCTCGCGATTCGAGCGCTGATTGCAGGCGTTGATGAGGGCGTTGAGCGAGAGCGGATAGTAGTCCGGCGTGGTCACTTCTTTCTCAACCAGCGCGCCCAGCACGCGAGCCTGGGCCGCGGAGAGCACAATCTGGGCAGAAGGAGTTGGATCATCGGGCAGCATACGTCTATTCTGCCATTGTCCACCGGGCATAGAACAATCCGCGGAAGTCGCGGCGAAGGCAAGCAGATCGGCATCTTTCACTGTTTGCAAGAAAATTACCTGCAAGGCTTTGGAATATATAAATGGGGGGTGGGGCTGACCTTTTGGTGGATGGCAAAGTCCAGCTGTCCCAATCGCTCTCAATTGTGCATCAGGAGAGAACCATAATCTGCAAAAGAACGTGCTTTCGAAACAACAAGAAGCCCCGACCGAGATTGACTCGAACGGGGCCTGTATGTTTCGGCGGTGTTGTCTAGCGCCGTCCTTGGATCGTTTTGGGGCCGCCGCTACCGCCCTTCCTGTTGCGGCGGTCGGCGTGCGCGTGCATCTCTTTGCCCATGTGGGTTTGATTAATGGCAACTTGGATGGCCAGGTTAATGATGTTGCCTGTGCCCCAGTAGAGAGCCAAACCCGAGGCGTAGCTCCACAGCATGAAGCCGAAGATCGCCGGCATCATGAAGGCCATCATCCGCTGCTGAGACTTATCCATCTGCGGCGAGGGCGTGATGTACTGCGTCAGAAACATGGTGATGATGATCAGGATCGGCAGGATGTGAAGCGGATCGGGCGCGGAGAGATCGCGGAGCCAGAACCAGTGTGCCTGTCGCAGCTCGACCGTATTCTGCAGCACGCGGAAGTAGGCGAAGAAGAGCGGCATCTGGATAATCAACGGAAGGCAGCCGCCGTACATGTTGACGCCTTCGGTCTTGTATAGCTCCATGATCTCGGTATTCATCTCGGCCCGCTTCGGGTCGGTCGCCTTGACGTTTTTATAGCGATTCTTGATGGCCTCGATCTTGGGCTGCATGCGCGTCATCTTATACGACGACTTCAACATCATGTAGCGCGTGGGCAGCATGAGCAGGTTGAAGATCACGGTGACGACGATGATCGACCAACCCCAGCTATTGACGCCGTGCTCGACCAGGTAGCGCAAGGCTAGATAGAGCGGCTTAGCGATCACAGTGAGCCAGCCAAACTGGACGAGAGATTCGAGCGTTTGCCCGGTAGGCTTGCCATCCGGGCCAGTGACGCGGATTGAGGCCAGCACATCCATCGCTTTGGGTCCGGCGAATAGACGCAGGCGGGTCGTGCCGCTGACGTCGCCCATGGCCAGGCCAAGCAGGTGAGCGGGCGTCTTCTCGCTCTTCGGGTCGCTCAAGCTCCTGGGTAGATCGATCGCATGATGCAGAGTGACCACGGTCGTGCGATCGGGTGCGTCCGGCAAAAACGCCGAAACAAAATAGAGATCGGAGATCGCCGCATAGGAATACGGCAGATTGAGCGTCTCGCCGTCGCTCACGCCCGGATGCGACCAGAACAGGAAGCTCGACGGCATCGGGCCGACTGAGTCCTGCTTGCCATTGAGCGACCAGATGAACGTCGACGACGCGGAGGTGCGCACCGGAGAACGCGTCGAGGATGACGGAAGGAACTCTTCCATGTCGCCCAACCCGGCGGGCCACTCGACCAGCGCACGCACCGGCGATCCATTGCGCTTGACCGCGGCCTCGATGGTGATCGCGTAGCTTGAGTCGAAGCGAATGGTCTTCACCACGTCGAGACCACCGATGGCGTAGTGGAAGGTGAGCGCATCGGTTGCGGGAGCAACGGCATTGCCAGTCGACGACGGCTGCGCGCCCGAGGCCGTGACCTGATAGAGCGCCTGATTGAGCTCGGTGGTGAGTGCCGGCTCATAGGTAAAGAGCGAAAGCGGGTAACCAAAGGCCTGCGCGGCCTGCGGCTGCACCATGTCGAGCGGCTTGCCGGCCGTGTCGAAGTATTTCTTGAGCACCCAGCTCTTGATCTGCGCTCCGCGATTGGTGAATACGATCTTGTACTGCTCATTCTCAATCGTCGTCAGGCTCTCGACCTGCGCGGAGATGGTCGGGAGAGCGGTCTGCGGCTGCGCTGCCGCGGCTGCAGGCTGCGGTTGAGTAGACTGGCTCTGGTCCACGACCGGCTGCGCCTGCTGCTGCGATGGCGCCTGGCTCTGGGACGGAGTTGATGGCGTCTGCAGTGGCTGCTGCCTGGCTTTGAAGTAGTCGAAGCCAAAGAAGACAAGAAGCACCAGGAGCATGATGGTGAACATGCCGCGCATGTCGCCACCGCTGCCACCGCCATCACCACCCGGTGTTTGAAGATTGGGATTGCGAATTTCTGCCAATGGATACGTCCTGTTCGTTCACGGGCCCGAGGTTGGAGTGCCGCTCTCTCTATGGTAATGGTTCGTGGCGGAGCTGCCGCGGGTTCGCAGCCGACGGCACCGGATCGAGACCGCCGCGAACGAAGGGGTTGCAGCGCAGCAGCCTCCAGACGGCCATTGCCGAGCCGCGCAGAGGCCCGTGAGTGGCGATGGCTATGGAAGCGTACTCCGAGCACGTGGGCAGATAGCGGCAGCCGCCTGGCTGAAGGGAATGGATCGCCGGCGAAATCCAGCGACGATAGAATTCGAGCGTGGCCAGCAAAAGACGTGTCATAGAGCGTGCCCGGCTTTGACGGGTCGCGTGGCCGCCTGCGGCGCCATGCGGGCCGCCTCGGCTGTTGCCTGTTGAAGAATACGCACAATCTCCGCTTCAAGTTTCGAGAATTCCATTGTCAGCACCGTGCGGCGTGGATGGAGGATGAGATCGCAGCCGGGCGGCAGCAGCTCCAGATGACGGCGCAGAGCCTCTCTCATGCGCCGTTTGATGCGGTTGCGCTCATGCGCTTTGCCTAGCACCTTGCCCACGGTGAGCCCCACGCGCGGGCCGATTGAGGCTTCAACTGCCACACATGGGGGCGCCTGCGCAGCCAGGAACCAGCTCATCGACGCAGATTGGCGCTTGCGGCTGGCCGCGTAGGCGCGTTGATAATCGGCGTGCCTGGAGAGACGCGCGCCGGTCAGCGAGGCTTTGGGCGACTGGCGCTCTTCTGGCTGAGGCGGGGTTGTCATGGTGTAGCGGCGATAGGCCCAGCCGGGAATGACGCAACCTTTGGCGCGCATTCCAGCTCAAAGGAGAAGGCAGACGAGAATCAGTCGCGGAAGCCGGCGCTGACTGACACGCGCTTGCGGCCAACGGCACGGCGGCGGCTTAAGACAGCGGCGCCCGCCTTGGTCTTCATGCGCGCACGGAAACCGTGGGTCTTCACGCGCTTGCGGCGATTGGGTTGAAATGTGCGCTTGGGCATGAAACTACACTCCTGTTTCCCGATGAAAAGATCTGCGCCTTGACGGCAAGTACTAAGTGTATCGTAAGTTGCGCCAGGAATCCAGCGTGAAGCCCAAACGCGACCGAATTGAAGCCCTCACAGCACAGGATCGGGATGCCCTTCAACGGGCCTAGTGTTTCATGAGTAGTCCGCCGTAGTCGCATCCCGATTGAGCTGCATCTCACAACGATGGGAACCACTGTAATGCACTCTGGTAACGCTTACCTGCAACTTTCACCAGCAATGGTGCAGTTCAAAGTGGCCAACCAAAAGTTTGTGAAAACCGGATTACAACGACCTGCAAATGTGCTACTATCGGGACCGTTCAAGAAAGTTTCCCAGCGTCTCACGGAACCGGTTTATCCCGGGCCTCGATTTTATTCAGAGGCCGACCCGCGGCAATCAGGCAGTCGGTAAGCAGCAACCGGACGGAATGCTTCAAATTTCCGCCAGCGAGGGTCTTTTTGCCGAAAACGGTGGATGAACCGAACCCCGATCAAAAGACGGCGCAGGCAAGGATGAGCACGATGGCTATTGCGATTTCGCCGGTGACGGCTCTTAATCCCTGGCTCCAGATACTTGCGGCCCTGGAAATGAAAGTGATTCGCCAATCCTTCGAGACATGGTTCAAGCCCACGCGCTACAGCCATGTGGCGAGCCGCACGCTCTACGTGCGTGTTCCCTCGCCAGAGTTTCAGGGGCTCGGAGACAAGTACGGCGACCTGATCCAGGAGGCGATCGAGCAGCACGGCCTCGAATTTGACGACGTCTGTTTCGTCACCGCTGAGGAAGATCCCTCGGTGCCGCCGCAGCGCAAGGATGGCGGCTTCGCACCTGTCTCTGCGCACGCTCCCACGGCGCCGCCTCCGCCGCCGGCGCGCACGCCAGAGCAGGCGCGTTTCGACTGGTCGACCGCGGCGCAACTCAACCAGCGCTACACCTTCGACGCCTTCGTCATCGGCAACGGCAATCAGTTTGCACGCGCTGCCTCTTTGGCCGTCGCCGAGCGGCCCTCGCGCGCCTATAACCCCCTCTTCCTCTACGGCGGCGTCGGAATGGGCAAGACCCACCTGATGCATGCCATCGGCCATGAGGTGAAGCGCCGCCAGCCTACGTCCAGCATCTGCTACGTCTCGGCTGAGAAGTTTACCAATGAGATGATCACCTCGCTGCGCAACGATCGGATGACCAGCTTCCGCGACCGCTTCCGCACCGTCGATGTGCTGCTGATCGACGACATTCAGTTCATCGCACAAAAGGAGCGCACGCAGGAGGAGTTCTTCCACACCTTCAACGCGCTGCACGAGAGCATGAAGCAGATCGTGATCGCCTCGGATCGTCCGCCGAAGGAGCTGGCCGAGATCGAGGACCGCCTGCGTTCGCGCTTTGAGTGGGGCCTGATCGCCGACATTCAGCCGCCCGATCTTGAGACCAAGGTCGCGATTCTGCAAAAGAAGGCCGAGAGCGAGCAGGTGCATCTGCCCACCGACGTTGCTCTCTTTGTCGCGTCGAATGTGCGTACGAACGTCCGCGAACTCGAAGGCGCGCTGGTGCGTCTCATCGCCTGGTGCCAGCTCAATCGCATGGAGATCACGCTTGCGTCGACGCAGCAGTGCCTCAAGCAGTTCATCGACATGCAGGTCCGCAAGATCACCATCGAGGCGATTCAGCGGGCCGTGGCTGAACAATTTGGCATGAAGGTCACCGACCTGAAGCAGAAGAACAACTCGCGCAATGTGGTGGTGCCGCGCCAGATCGCCATGTATCTCGCCAAGCAGATGACCGAAGCCAGTCTGCCTGAGATCGGCCGCCAGTTTGGCAACAAGCACCACACCACGGTCATGCACTCGATCGCTAAGATCGACGACCAGCGCCGCACCGACAAGGATCTGCACCGCACGCTGAATAAACTGCAAGAGCAGTTGAACGCCTAAGAGGCTATCCGTAAATTGGTAGCGCCGACCTCCAGGTCGGCTGTCCTGTGGGTCTCCAGACCCACAGGCGACGTCTGGCGGCGTGGACGCCGCCAGTACAGCCGGTCTAGAGACCGGCGCTACCTTCCTTTTTCAATTTACGTATAG
>JBEKKL010000076.1:0-18669 GCA_050010735.1 Occallatibacter sp.
ACCTGCTCCGCCGCCTCAGGCGCGACAAAAAACACCGCCTTGCCCTCATTTGCCACATAGACCGGGTCCAGCCCCAGCAGTTCGCAGGCCGACTGCACCTCTGGCCTCACCGGCAGACTCGGCTCATCGATCTCGACGCCCACTCCCGAGGCCAGCGCAATCTCATTCAGCGTCGAAGCCAGCCCGCCCCGCGTCGGATCGCGCATCGCATGCACCGCGCCGCCCGCAGCCGCCAGCACCTCGCCGATCATTCCATTCAGCGCCGCGCAATCCGAACGAATCTCACTCTCAAACTCCAGCCCCTCGCGTACGCTCATAATCGCCATGCCATGGTCGCCAATGGTCCCCGAGACGAGAATCGCGTCGCCGGCCTTTGCGCGCTTCGGCCCAACCGCAATCCCCGGCCTCAATAGTCCCACGCCGGCGGTGTTGATGTAGCAGCCATCTCCGTGGCCACGCTCCACGACCTTAGTGTCGCCGGTGACGATCTTCACCCCAGCCGTGGCTGCAGCTCTTGCCATCGCCTCGACAATCGCCGCCAACTGGCCCAACGCGAAGCCCTCTTCCAAAATAAAGCTCGCACTCAAAAACTTCGGCTCGGCCCCCGAAACAGCCAGATCGTTCACCGTGCCATTCACCGCCAGCTCGCCAATCGAACCACCGGGAAAGAACAGCGGTTGCACAACAAACGAGTCGGTGCTCATCGCCAGCCTGCCGCTGCTTAGCTCAAGCACCGCCGCGTCGCCCAGGTTTTCAAGTTCAGGATTGCGAAAGGCCGGCAGAAACAGGTGCTCCACCAGCTCATTGCCGAGCTTGCCGCCGCCGCCGTGACCCATCACGATAGTCGGGTAATCCGCCAGTGGTAGCGGGCAGGACCAACTGGAGAAGTCAGGCACGGAGTTGTTGTCTTTGCGGTTCATAACTGTTCTTAATCCATTAAAGAAATCTCGCCCTGGACAGGCGTGCTCGTGCACTCCTCGCGAACTGCCCGCCAGGAACGCCAGAACTGAACCGCCAACGAGGCCACCAAGAGGAACGATCCGGAAATCGCAAACCAACCATTCTGAAATTGAAAATTCGAGATCAACATTTGGACAAAAAGACCGAGGAGAATGACTTCGCTTAGCGGCGGATATTTCTTGTAGGAGATCACCTGGGGATCGCGAATGACCAGGTGCGCAAGAACAAGCGAGGCCACAAACGCCAGAATCCCCGCAGGAACCCACGCCGAATACCGGTACGAGGAATCAAGCAGGATGACGGGGATCTGCAAAATTGGGAGGAGGATCAGGGCGGCTCCGTATAACTTCTGAGTCTCAGGGAGCTTCATCGTGTGCGCTTACCTTGGTTTCAGATCAACTTGATTTTACTCCCGCCAGTTCCTCCGCCGAGATAAACCGCCCATAGTTGTAGTACGCCGCGCAAGCCCCCTCGCTCGAAACCATCGTCGCGCCTAGCGGATGCCGCGGCGTGCACTCCTCGCCAAAAGCAGCACATTCGGCCGGCTTGATCACCCCGCGCAGGACATCTCCAGAATGACAGAGCGGCGACTCTTCGGTGTGAATGCCGCTGATCTGGAAGCGCTCCTCGGCATCGAATTCGCGATAGGCCTCGCTCAGCCGCCAGCCGCTCCTGGGAATCACGCCGATGCCGCGCCAAGCCCGGTCCGTCACCTCGAAGACCTCGGCCAGCAGCTTCTGCGCCCCTTGATTGCCTTCGAAGCGCACGATCCGCTCGTAGGCATTCTCGACCTCGTGCCGGCCCGCCTCCAGCTGAATCACTGTCCGGCGAATCCCATCGAGCAGATCCAGAGGCTCAAATCCAGTAACCACCAGCGGAACCTTATACTTGGCGGCCAGCGGCGGATACTCCCAGTAGCCCATCACGCTGCAAACATGGCCGGCGAGCAAGAAGCCATCGATCTTTTGACCGGGCGCGGAGAGAATCGCCGAGATCGCCGGCGGCACCAATACATGCGAGACCAGTAGCGAGAAGTTGCTCAATCCACGCCGCTTGGCCACATGGACGCTCATCGCGTTCGCAGGGGCCGTCGTCTCAAATCCCACACCAAAGAAGACCACCTGCTTGTCGGGGTGCTTCACCGCCAACTCGACTGCGTCCAGCGGCGAGTAGACCACCCGCACATCACCGCCCTTGCCCTTCACGTGGAAAAGATCGCCCTCGGTCCCCGGCACGCGCAGCATGTCGCCGAAGGAGCAGAAGATCACCCCCGGTTGCGCCGCGATCACCAGTGCCTTGTCGATTAATTCCAGAGGAGTTACGCAGACCGGGCAGCCGGGCCCGTGAATCATCTCGATTCCAGCAGGCAGCATCTGGTCGATTCCGTTTTTGATAATCGAGTGCGTCTGCCCGCCGCAGACCTCCATGATCTTCCACGGCCGGGTCGTCACGGCGGCGATCTCCCGCGCCATCCTTTGCGCGATCTCGCCATTCCTAAACTCGGTCAGATACTTCATGACTTTTGGAGAACTCCCGTCACTGTCTCCCGGTAGAACAGCTACCGTCCGGGCAGTTCGACTGCGGCCTGGCAGCCGCCCGCGCAAAGGCCTCTTCTTCGCTGGCCAGCTCCTCTTCGAGCATGCCCATGGCGCGGAAGTCCTCCAGCGTCTTAAGGGCCGTCTCCTCGTCGATCTTCGAGAGCGCAAACCCAACATGCACAATGGTATAGTCGCCGACCTCGACTTCAGGTACATAATCGAGACAGACCCGCTTCACCACCCCGCCAAAATTCACGCGGCCAACCCGAAGGTCGCCTTCGATGGTGATCTCCTCGACCTTTCCAGGTATCGCAAGACACATGGCTTTACGTTACACCGTATGCGGAGCGACGTATAGGGTGATCTGGGTCACGCATCGACGTTGAGGTGCTTTGGACCGAAGCCGATCAGCTTTCGTCCTCTCGGCTGCTCCGGATCGCCAGAATCACGACCTCTTTGCCATCAAAGCGGTAGAACGCGAAATAGACCCCGCTGCCAGAGTCGATGACCCATTCGCGATACTCGTCAGACAGCTCCTCCACTGGAAGACCCTTCTCGGGAGATCTGCCCAGCAATCTGCCGCCAAGCCGGATCGCTCGAACAGCTCGACGGGCTGCGGCTTTGCTTTTGGGGGCCAGAAGGTCGTGCAATCGGCGCACGTCGCGCAGACTCGCCAGCGCCCATTTCACAGATGGCATTCTGGGACCTCGACCTGCTCATCCGCTTCGAGCTTTGCCAGCCATGAGTCGGCCTCCTCTGCCGTCGCGTGCCACCCGGTCGCAGTGAACTCATTCCAGGCAGCCTGGGCATCCTGCAGAAACCCCACCCGCTTCTCCTCGCGCTCCACAAACTGCAGAACAGCTTCGCGCAGGATCCAATGTGGCGTCCGCCGGCACGCCGTTGCAAGCCGCTGTACCCGTGCTTTTAGCTCGGGGTCGAGCTTCAGGCTGGTAGTTGTGGTCGTTGGCATGGCTGGTATCCCTTGGTGTTACCCAGGACTACCTTATCACACCCGGCCGAGATTTGCCCGCTCTTCGGCCAAATACCCTAGCCACTCTTCGATTCCCGCGCCAGTCTTGGCTGAGGTCTCGAAGATCCGCATTCCCGGCCGTATCTCATTGATATTTTTGAGCGCTGTCTCGCGGTCAAATCCGCAGGGCTCGGCGATATCCATCTTGGTAATCACCGTCGCATCGGCCGAATTGAAGAGTGTCGGGTACTTCAACGGCTTGTCCTCGCCCTCGGTGACGCTCAACAGAGCAACACGGACCTTCTCCCCGAGGTCGTAGCTCGACGGGCAGACCAGGTTACCGACATTTTCGATGAAGAGATAATCCAAGTCGCCGAGCGCCACGCCCTCCCAGCCGTCGATGTGCTTGCCGATCATCTCCGCGTCCAGGTGGCAGATGCCGTGGGTGTTGATCTGCCGCACCGGGGCGCCACTCGAAGCCAGCCGTCGCGCATCGTTGTCGGTTTCGAGATCGCCCACCAGCGCCGCAACCCGCGCGTCGCGCGCCTTCAACTCGCGCAGGGTGCGCTCCAAAAAGGCCGTCTTCCCCGTCCCAGGGCTCGAAACCAGGTTGAGCACGAGCACGCCGGCTGCCGCATAGCTCGCCCGCAACCCCGCTGCTAACTCGTCGTTTTTCTTCAGGATCCCCCGCCGTAGCTCGACAATTCGCGTGGTCATGCCGTCTCCTCGACCTCATCAATCTCAACCGATTCGATCTCCATCTCGCGCCCCTGCCTCATTTGGCTGCACGGCTCGCCACAGCGCGGGCAACGGAAGCTCTGCACGCCCACAAGCTCCACATCCTCGGCGCACCTCTCGCAGTGCATCACCACCGGCAACACGTCCACTACCAGCCGCGAGCCTTCGAGCGGCGTGCCTTCGGTGGCAATTCCGTAGCAGAACTCAAGCGACTCCACGACAACTGAGGCCAGCGCGCCCACTCGAAGCCTGACCTCAAGCACCCGCGCGCCAGGGTACTTTGCCAGTGACTCAGTCACCGTCTCGACGACACTCGAAATGATCGAAAGCTCATGCATAAAAGTAGGATTCTACGCCTCAGCCGGCTCTTCTTCCGATTTGAAGCCCTATGTAAGATGAGAACACAAGGATACTTTCGATGCCCAACCCAGCCACCCAAGAGCCTGTCGCCTCCTCCAACTCCCATCTCGCTCTCAGCCACCTGGCTCCCGCCGCCGTGCAGTCAGAGATTCGCGCCATGAGCGTCGAGTGCGACCGTATCGGCGGCATCAACCTCGCTCAAGGCGTCTGCGACACTCCCGTTCCCGCCCCGGTTCAGGAGGGCGCGATCAAGGCCATCCACGATGGCTACAACATCTACACTCGTCTCGATGGCATCGCCCGTCTACGAAACGCTATCGCTCAAAAGCAGCTCCGCGACTACGACCTCGATTACAATCCGGACTCCGAGATCCTCGTCGCCTCTGGCGCAACCGGAGGCCTGCACGCCGCCGCCATGGCCCTGCTCAATCCCGGCGACGAAGTGTTGCTCTTTGAACCCTTTTACGGCTACCATGTCTCGACCCTGCAGTCTTTGCGGGTCTCGCCGGTCTTCGTCCCGCTGGTCGAGCCCGACTGGACTCTCGATCTCACCGCCGTTCGCGCTACCGTCACGCCACGCACCCGCGCCCTGATCCTCAACACCCCAGCCAATCCCAGTGGCAAGGTCTTCACCCGCGACGAACTCGAATCCCTGGCCGCCTTCGCCGTCGAGCACGATCTCTTCGTCTTCACCGACGAGATCTACGAGTACTTCGTCTACGACGGCGCGCAACATATTCCCATCACTTCACTGCCGGGCATGCGCGAGCGGACGATCACCATCTCCGGCTTTTCCAAAACCTTCAGCGTTACCGGCTGGCGTTTGGGCTATGTTCTCGCCGATGCCCGCTGGATTGCCGCAATGGCCTACTTCCACGACCTCACCTATGTCTGCGCTCCCTCGGCCTTCCAGCACGGAGCCGCCGCGGGCCTCGAAGAGCTTCCGCCCAGTTTTTACGCACAGCTCGCCGCCGACTACCAGTCCAAGCGCACGCGCATCCTCTCAGCGCTTAGGGACGCCGGCCTTGAACCCAGTATTCCCGCCGGTGCTTATTACGTTCTCGCTGGCACGAGTCATCTGCCGGGAAAGACCGCCGCGGAGAAGGCTCGCCATCTGTTGGCCGCAACCGGAGTCGCCGCCGTCGCCGGCTCGGCCTTCTTCCGTCCCGGTCACGGAGAAAATCTGCTGCGCTTCTGCTTTGCCAAAAAGGACCACGACCTCGACGACGCCTGTTCCCGCCTGCGACATAGACTTGAGCTTTGAGGAAAACAAGTCCATGACGCCCATTTCGATAGCGGTGATCGTTAGCTTGCTGGTTGTGGGGCTCGGCTCAGGATTCGTTTCGCAGAGAACTTTAGACAAATGGACGCAGGAAACTGGCCGCGCTCCCCATATTAATAAAGGTCGGGGCAGTTGGTCGAGGTATGTCCGTTCCATGGAAGCGGAGTTGCCCCCCTCAGTGCGCCAGCGAATCAGAATCTGTGATTGGGTCGGAGCGCTCTCGATCATTCTGATGATGATCGTCCTTACGCTCTCGACCTGGCGACGGAATTGAAATTCCGCTTGCCGCTGCCCCCACCGCAGGCGGTCCGTTAGACTTGAAGGCAATGAGTTCGAAGCCAATTCTGAGCCTTGCGCTGGCCGCCCTTGCGGGCGCCGTTCTGCTTTTGGCCGGCTGCGGAACCCCCGGCGCACCGCAGCCGCCGTCGCTCAATCTGCCGCAGCGTGTGACCGATCTCTCCGCCGTCCGCGCCGGCCACCAGGTCTCGCTCACCTGGACCATGCCGAAACGAAGTACCGACAAATTGCTGCTGAACGACAAGATCGCGGTACCCGTGAAGATTTGCCGCCAGGAAGCGTCCGGCAAGTGCGAACCGGTAGACGCCGAATTAGCCTATGCTCCCGGCGCCGATGGCTCCTTCACCGATACGCTGCCTGCCTCGCTGGTCGCTGGACCACCGCGTCCGCTCAGCTACTTCATCGGGCTCAAAAATCGCAACGGCCGCTCTGCTGGCCTATCCAATGGCGCTCCGGTGCTGGCTGGCCTGGCCCCCGCGCCAGTCACCGGTCTCTCCGCAGAGGTGCGGAAACAAGGAGTGGTCCTGCACTGGGCTGCAATCGGCGGCGCTCCGGAGACCTCCGTCATCCGCCTTCGCCGCAAGCTGCTTAACCCGCCGGCCGCCAAGCCGCAGGGGGGACCGCTGGTGCCACAACCCGAGCCCGTCGATCAAAACCTTCTCGTCGACTCCTGCGCACCAGATGGCGCTACGGGCCTCTGCCGCGCAATCGACAAGAACATTCGATTTGGCCAAAGCTATGAATACCGGGCACAGCGCGTGGCCAGGGTCGCCATGGGCGGCAAGACGGTTGAACTGGCCGGCGAACTCTCGGCGCCGCTGCGCGTTGAGGTGCTGGATGTCTTTCCGCCGGAAGTTCCGACCGGTCTCGCAGCCGTCGCTACTATCGGCGACAACAGTGGAGCGGTGGCTTCCCAGACCGCAATCGACTTGAGCTGGCAGCCGGTCGCTGAATCCGATCTCGCCGGTTACGTCGTCTATCGCCGAGAAACCGGCTCGGATTGGCAGCGCATCTCACCAGCAGGGCCGATTGTTCCCCCGGCCTTCCACGATGCGAACGTCCAGTCGGGCCACACCTACCACTACGCCGTCAGCGCGATTGACCAGGGCGGACATGAGAGTGCGCGCTCCATCGAAACCGAAGAAACCGTTCCCAACTCCTGACCGCCGCGCCGAGAGGATTCCCCATGAAATACTGCCGCTTTCTCTTTGAAAGCCAGACCCTGTATGGCGCCGTAGAAGACCACAACAGTGAGCCGTGGATCATCGCCCTTGCCGACGCTCCCGAAGAGGACCTCGTCTTTCAGCTCAAGCAGCGCGGCTCTCAACGCCTCACCTTCGCGCCCATGCCCCTCAGCGCCGCTCAGTTGCTGGCGCCGGTTATGCCCTCAAAGATCGTTTGCGTCGGCCGCAACTATCGCGAGCACGTCAAAGAGCTGGGCCATGAGCTTCCCATCGAGCCGCTGCTTTTTTTGAAGGCGACGTCATCTCTACTTCCTCCCGGCGGCGTTGTCGCCATGCCGGCCGCTTCGGCCCGTGTCGATTATGAGGGCGAACTGGCCATTGTCATCGGGCGCCGCGTCCGCCACGTCAACGAAGCAGACTGGCGCTCGGCCATCCGCGGCTTCACTCTCGCCAACGACGTCACCGCGCGCGACCTTCAGGAGAAAGACGGCCAGTGGGCACGGGCAAAGAGCTTCGACACCTTCTGTCCCGCCGGCCCTTTGGTGAGCGACGAACTCGATGTTGAATCCGGTGTGACCATCGAGACACGCGTCAACGGAGAACTTCGTCAACACGGCTCGACCCTCGACTTCATCTTTCCTATTCCTCGTTTGTTGGCCCACATCACCGCGGCCATGACTCTGGAGCCGGGCGATCTGGTGCTCACAGGAACGCCCTCCGGCGTTGGCCCGCTTAAGGCCGGGGATCGAGTTGAAATCGGCATCCCCGGATTGGGCTTGCTTATCAACACCTTCCAACCGTGCGAGAGATCGTAGACCTCACTGCCAACCGAAGTCCTCCGCGCAATCCATCAAAACAGCGGTAAACTGAAGATGAAGGACCTTTGGTCCCCGAGGTCCGGGCCCCAGGAGGTCAAATGCCGCAGAATTTGTTGGAGCAGTTGCGCACGTATACCGTGGTCGTCGCCGACACCGGTGATATCGAGGCGATGGAGGAGTTTCGCCCGCAAGACGCGACCACCAACCCATCTTTGATCACCACAGCGGCGCAGATGCCGCAGTATCAGCTCATTGTGGACCTCGTGTTGCGCGAGGCGCGAAAAGAACTCGGCTCGAGCGCAACGGAAGAGGCGGTTGCCAATCTAGCCTTCCAGCGTCTCGCCATCGCGTTTGGCAGAAGAATCCTCGCGATCATTCCGGGCCGTGTCTCGACTGAGGTTGATGCGCGCCTCTCCTATGACACCGAGGCCACCATCGCCCAGGCCCGCAGCATTATTGCGCAATACGATAAGGCCGGAATAAGACGCGAGCGCATTCTGATCAAGATCGCGTCGACATGGGAGGGCATCCGCGCCGCGGAGGTTTTAGAGAAGGAAGGCATCCACTGTAACCTGACGCTGCTCTTCGGCCTGCATCAGGCCATCGCCGCAGCCGATGCCGGCGTCACGCTCGTCTCGCCCTTCGTCGGCCGCATCCTCGACTGGTACAAAAAAGACACCGGCAAAGATTATCAGGGCAAGGAAGACCCCGGCGTCATATCCGTAACCGAGGTTTATAACTACTACAAAAACTTTGACTATAAAACGCAGGTGATGGGTGCGAGTTTCCGCAACATCGGCGAAATCTGCGAGCTGGCCGGCTGCGACCTGCTCACCATCTCGCCGCATCTGCTGGGTGAATTGGAATCGACGGAAGCCGATCTCCCGCGCAAGCTCTCGCCCGAGGCAGCCAAGGCCATGCCGATCGAGAAAATCGTCGTCGATAAGGAAACCTTCGACAGGATGCATGCCGAAAACCGCATGGCCACAGACAAGCTGAAGGAAGGCATTGAGGGCTTCTCCGAAGCACTGGTCAAGCTTGAGGCCCTGCTCGCCAAGCGCCTCTCCGAGCTGGAAGCTCCAGCCACAACTTCCGTGTAGCGATCCGCTCGATTACCTCACGCAGTGCAGCCCGGCGCGGCTGCCCCGCGTGAAGTGTGCCCCCTTGCAATCGCCGCGCCACATTGCTAACAGAGTTGTTTGCTGTTGAACAAATAGAGAAACTTCTCCGATAGATTCTGTGTCAAATCAAGCAATCCACGCAAGGGCTGTCGCCCATCGTGGTGCTCACTCAACGCCGTTGTTCAATCAGGCAACGGCCCGGCTGCACGAATTAGGAAACCGGGAGGCATGTATGCAGACTGAGGCTCATCCGCTCGAACCCTTCTTCCGCCAGGCAGTTCGCAACAGCTACGAAGGCAAGCTTGGTCTTCACGATCCTGATGTAACCGGCTATGTGGCCCATATGCTCTGCGAGTTCTCAGAGGCCGACAATCTCTTCAGCGTTCGCGATTCACAAGGGCGCCCTGTTCAAGAGTTGGATGCGATGATTCTCGCTTCCGATCCGGTCCACGGCGATGCGCCATCCTTCGACGCCGAGCGCGCCGTGCGCAAGCACATCGGCGACTACGCGCTCTTCGTCGCCGGCATGTTTCCCGAGGCTTCTGAATCGGAGCGCCGGCGCCGCCATCAGCCAAGCCTCGACAAACTAATCCATGCTGGCAAAGAGAGCTATTACATTGTGAGTCAGTTCAATCTCTTCGAGTATGAGAGGGAAGCACCGCTCTTTGCGAGGCTCTCCGACTCCTTCGAGCGCTGCATTCTGGGCTTGACGCTGATTCGCGACGAGCTTGGACTGCGAAAATCTCACATGCTTCCGCCGCCAGTGAACTAAGGCAACACGCTATAAGCTAAACGGCGAGTGATCCATCCATGCGCCTTTTTCCTGACCGCATGGATGGATGATCCTACGAAACCTACTCAGACCAGACTCCCAGCACGTTACCCAACCCGTCGGCGAAGTGGAATCGCCGTCCACCGGGGAACTCGAAGGTGGGCACAACGATCCTTCCGCCATTGGCAACAATGGCAGCCTCTGTGGCCTTCAGATCCACTGAGTAGAGCACAATCAACGGCGCAGCCTTAGGCAGCTCTTGCGGGCTGGCCCCCTTGGCGAAGCCGATCGCGATTCCCGAACTGCCTGGGTTGCAGTCGATGTAGTCCGGACCCCAATCCTTGAAGCTCCAGCCGAAGACAGTGGAATAGAAGTTCTTGGTGCGCCCGATGTCAGTGGTTGTGAACTCGACATAGTTGATCTTGTGGTGCTGCGCGGGATTGCTCATGGCTTCTCTCCTTTGCTTTGTACGAGCAGAGGTTATCAGAATCTTTTGCCGGATGCATTGATATTCATCTGCTCCCCAGCCAGAGAGAGATGCCGCCTGTAAACGACCTTCCGGGCATTGCGACGCCGCGAATCTCCTGAAAGCCGGTGTTACTCAGATTCCCGAGCCGGAGATAGGGGCGCAGCTTCCACGATGTCTGAGCAAGCGCAGCATTCCAGACCGGATAGGCAGTTGTGTTCCAGGGAGGATTGCCTAACTGCCGGTAAGGCTTTGCGATGGCTACAGAGTTCGTCATCACGATGGAGTGCCGCAGCTCGGCCGTCCACGTCGCATGAATGTTCTCGACCGGGTAGTTAAGCGCGTATTCAGATTGCATGCCATTCAGCGAAGGCTGCGCGCCGAAGACCTGAGTCCAAGCGATCTCGACCCTTTGTCCCTTCCTCGGAAGCCAGGTCGTGGAAGATTCGAGCCCGGCAAATCGTAAGCCGCTAAGATTTGCCGCGCACCACGTGTCGGTTGGACATGATGGGGGAAGAACAGAGTTGGCGGGAAGAGCGGCAGTGAGATAGCGGAGATAATCGATCGTGTCATGCTGTCGGTTGTAGAAGCCTGTGGCAGAAATCGAAAGTCGGCCGGACGGAGCCCAATCGGCTCCCGCTTCGGCGGACCAGGCCGACTCCGGCCTCAGGTTCGCATTGCCAATGGTGGCAGGATCGGAGTAATAGAGGTCGGTATAAGTCGGAAGTCTGAATCCGTAGCCGCCGCCGGCACGCAGCTTCAGTGTGCCGGTTAACCGCAAGCTGCCCGCCAGGTGAGGTGAAAACACAGACTGCAATCCACCTGAGAGTAACTCCTCGCGCAATCCAGCGGATAGGTTCCAGCGGCTCTTGGCTGGCTTCAGGTCCAGGTCCACATAGCCCGCGCCGCGATTGCGGGCGTGAATGCCGAGGGCGTTCGAAAGTGTTCCTTGAAACAAATTGTAGCTGCGAATGTTGTCACCGTCCGATTCCAACCCGAACAAGAACACGGAGGAAGTTGCGATGGGGAGCGTATCGCGCAGGGACGCTTGCCAGGAGCCATCCGTGTGGTTGTTTTCATAGTAGGATGGGTCATTGCGGAGCAGAACAAACTCGTCGGTGTGACGGCGATAGCCAAAGGCTGCAAAGGTTCTGTCGCCTAACTCCTGTCGTCCGGAAGCGAACCATCCCTTGGTCCGCTCCCATGAGTTGTAGGGGCCATAGAACTGGTTTGCCCCAAATGACCGGTCGCTAGCTGCGAAAAGCAGGTCCGAGATGCCGAGACGCGAACTAACCCAGCTTTCAAGAGAGGCGTCTTCATTGCGATAGTCGCGGTCGTTGTGGCAATCGAGGTCGATTTGCTGCGGATTGCATGTGCCGTTGTAGTCCGGCTCCGCGAGGAATCCCGTGGAGAAGTTACGTTCCGCAGTCAGCCTGCCGTTCCACCGTTTGTGCGCCAAGGCTCCGAGCAGCGACTCCTCGTTCGAGCCAAAACTGCCATATCCCGAGCGCAGATGCAACGAAGTGGCAGATGGCGCCGCGGTAAGAAAGTCAGCAACGCCACTCAGTGCATCCGCGCCGTGAATCGTTGACCCCGCGCCGTGCAGCACTTCGATCGAATCCATTGCGTCGAGAGAGATCGGCAGATCGAGGTTGTGATGCGCGGTCTGGGAGTCGTCGATGCGAAATCCATTCAGCAGCACCAAAGCCTGCTCGAAGGTCCCCCCGCGCAACACCAGATCCGCCTGTCCGCCTCCCGCGCCGCGCTCTTCGAGAAAGACCGACGAGTCCTGCCGCAGTAACTCCTGCGGCGACTCCATCAGAAGAATTTTGTCTTTGACCTGCAGCACAACCACCGAAGCAGACGACTCCGCCAACGGCACGGGAACAGGCGATCCCAGGACGACCATCGTCTCCGACGGATGTGGTAGCGGCTCGGGTTGAGCGGCCTTCGCGGCCTGGCCATGTTGTGAAGAGGCAGCCTGGGTGCATGTTACGAAGAGCAGACAGAACGCAATGCGAATTGAATCAGAAATCGCCATACCCTCGGTTTCTGACTCATTCTCCTTGCTGAATAGCTGATTCGCAAGCATGATTTGATACTGCTTTGAATAGTTGACTAGTGAACAAATAGAATAGGTCCATGCGTATCGATGCCTTTCTTCATGAAAGTCCCATGTTTGCCGCGAAACGCGCAGCTCGACGCTTTGAGTCGCTGGCCAACCACGCTTTCGCCGCCGACAGCCTGAATTTCCTTGAGGGGTTGGTGCTTGCTGCCATGTTCTTTGAGGCGCCAGAACCCGTGAAGCCGTCGCGGCTCGCCGAGACCTTTGGGACCACGCGGGGAAATGTGAGTCATTGCATCTTTTCGCTGGAAGCCAAGGGATTGCTGCAGAGAAGAATCAGCCCCGACGATGCAAGAGTTTATCAGCTCACGTTGAAACCGCAGGGGAAGAAATGCGCGGTGCGCGTCATCGGCGCGTTTGATCGATTGCAAAAGGAGTTTGAGCAGAGAATTGGTAAGACCGCTTTAAGAGAGATGCTCCAGAACCTGCGCAAACTCGAAGCCATTTGAATCATGTTCTTTGCGAGACCTTCAAAGGATGTAGCGGGAGAGATCCTGATCGCGCACAATCGATGCCACCATCTGCTTTACATATTCCGAGTCAATGAGAAAGATCTTCTCAGGCCCTGTTGCAGTGACGCGCTCCTCAAAAGGCAACGGCACAGACGACTCACTGTTTATGGCCTCTTTGAGAGCCGCTGCGCTTGCCTCGTCGGGAACCCGGCGAGCCACATCGGGCGCCAGGAAGCTCACGTCCTCAAGCACACGCTCCATAATCGTATGCAGCCGGCGAGCGCCGATGTTTTCGGTTTGCTCGTTGACCTTGAAGGAAAACTCCGCCATTTCGCGCAATGCTTCGGGAGAAAACTCGAGTTTCACGCCCTCGGTCTCGAGCAGCGCGGAGTATTGCTTAGTGAGCGAAGCCTTGGGCTCTGTCAGAATTCTCAAGAAATCGTCAACAGTTAACGACTTCAATTCAACCCGAATTGGAAAGCGGCCTTGTAACTCGGGAATAAGATCGCTGGGTTTGGAGACATGAAAGGCTCCGGCCGCAATAAAGAGAATATGATCGGTTCGGACCATGCCGTAACGCGTGTTGACGGTGGTTCCTTCGACGATCGGTAGAATGTCGCGTTGCACGCCCTCGCGCGAAACATCCGGCCCGTGGCTGCCCTCGCGCCCTGCAATCTTATCGATCTCGTCAAGAAAGATGATGCCGCTGGATTCGACCCGTTCGACGGCGGCGCGATTGACCGAATCCATATCGATCAGCCGACCCTCTTCCTCGTTCACCAGATAGTCGAAGGCATCGGCGGCTTTCATCTTGCGCTTCTTCGAACCGCCGCCAAAGATATTAGGCAGCATATCCTTGAGGCTCATCTCCATGTCTTCAAGGTTTTGATTCGAGATAATGCCAAACTGCGGTGTTCCGCGCTCGCGCACGTCGATCTCCACCATGCGGTCGTCGAGCTTGCCTTCGCGAAACTGCTGACGCAGCTTTTCGCGGGAGCGCTGATAGCTGTCCGCACCCGGTAGGGTGAGCTGGCCCTCCTGGGCTGGCGGCATGGGCGGCGGAGGCGGCAGGAGCACGTCGAGCAGGCGTTCCTCGGCATTCATCTCAGCGCGATCTTCGACCTCTTCGAGGCGCTCCTCGCGCACCATGTCGATTGCGATCTCGACCAGATCGCGGATCATCGACTCGACATCGCGGCCCACGTAGCCAACCTCGGTAAACTTCGAAGCCTCGACCTTAAGAAACGGCGAGTTAGTCAGCTTGGCCAGTCGCCGTGCTATCTCCGTTTTGCCCACTCCCGTCGGCCCGATCATGATGATGTTTTTGGGCATGATGTCGTTGGCCATCTCCGGGGGCAGCTTCTGCCGCCGCTGGCGATTGCGCAGCGCGATGGCCACGGCGCGCTTGGCGGCCTTCTGGCCGACGACATGCTTATCCAATTCGGTAACAATCTCGCGAGGCGTCAACTCGTCTAGCGAGAGGTCTTGTTCTTCGGCGGATGCGGGTAGATAGATAGCCATATCTTTCCAGTCTTGATTTCCTATTCAGTTCTTGGGACAAACGAGTTCCGGTACTCCTTGCGCACCACCAGCTTCAGCCCCGACCAGACTTCGTCAATCGCGCAGACCTTCACGTCCACCAGTGGCGTCTTGAGCACTGTATCTCGAATCGCATTCTCCGTCAGATCGGTCTGCATGCCCGAAGCCTTCTTTGGCCATGCTGCCCATATCATTCCATCCGGTTGGATCGATCTGCTGTCCTCTGCAAAGCCCCTCAGGAACTCCGCGCGCGATTTTGCGAAGAGGATGATCACATCAAAACGATCCCGATGCCTGGACTTCGAATAACTCTTCAGTTCCTCCGGCAATTCGGCCGGGACATTGCGCAGCAAGACACGGTCTCCTTCTCTGATCCCGAGCTTTTTCAAGAGCGGCGTGCCGGAATACCCTGCCATAGGAGCTCCTCAAAAGCATACTGAACTCTCAGCCCTTCAGCTCCTCAAACGTAACGTGGTCGTTGGTGTAGATGCAGATTTCGCCAGCAATCTTCATGGCCTTTTCGGCAATCTCGCGGGCGCTCAACTCCGTGTTCTCCATCAATGCGCGCGCGGCTGCGGTGGCGTAGCTGCCGCCCGAGCCGATCGCCGCCAGCGGCTCGTCAGGGTCGATCACATCACCTGACCCGGAGATCAAAAAAGTCTGGCTGGCATCGGCCACCACCAGCAGCGCCTCCAGGTTGCGCAGCATCTTATCGGTGCGCCAGTCCTTGGCCAGTTCGACAGCGGCACGGTTCAGATTGCCCGCGTACTGCTCCAGCTTCGTCTCAAAGCGCGCAAACAGCGAGAAGGCATCGGCCGTCGAACCGGCAAAGCCGGCCAGAATCTTCTCCTGGTAGAGCCGGCGAATCTTCTTAGCAGAGTGCTTCAGCACGTGATCGCCCAGCGTGACCTGCCCATCGGCGGCCATTACCACCTGGCCGTTGCGCCGGACGCAGATGACGGTGGTCGAGCGAATGCGGTCGCTCCTTTGGGAACGATGTGCCGATGTGGAACTGCCGCAACGAACCATTTCTCTAAACCTCGGAAAACGTGCATTTGGCGAGCCGGAACTCCTTCAGATGCAGTCACGAGTATATCGCAGCGCCAAAGCCCGGCGATTGCGCCACCTTAGAAGCAGAGCCGTCCATGCCACCTCTTGAATTCTCCGCGCTCCAACTGCGGTATTCTTTATGCGGAAGCTCTGGGGAAGCCTCCTGCCTCGAATGACCCATCTGAACGCCAATGCATGGGAGATTGGAGCCGCTGTCACGGTCGCAGTCGCGCTTCTGGCGGTGGGATTGTGGCTGCTGCTTCGGAAGCGCCCCACGCCGGAGGAGATCGAGCGCGCGCGTCGCAAGCTGCTGGCCCACTCCGGCCGCCTCGTCGACGGAATGCTGCTCGATATCTGTGAGGTCGAGGCCCCAAAGAGATCGAAGAACGAGCCGCCCCGCACTTTGACCATGTTGCTCTATAGCTATCGCATCGGCGGAGTGGACTACGAAGCGTCCCAGGACATTACCGACATGAACGGCGTTGTCGATGCATCGCAGGTGCGTGCGGGCTTTCCCTGCTCGGCCCGTTACCTGCCGGGCAGGCCGCAAAACAGCATCGTGGTCGCCGAAGAGTGGTCTGGGCTGCGCGAGGGGTTGCCGGTGCTGCCAACCTTCGAGGATCCCGACCCGATTGACACAACTCATCTGGACAGCCTGCGCCCCGGCCGCGGTTGAGTAGCCGCTCAACATCGGAATCAGCCGCCCTGACGCGGTAGATTGAAGGGTGGAGTCTCCGCGCTTGAATTTCTTCCACCCACGCCGGCGATCGCTCGCCCGCGGCGTTCTGCTCGCCCTTGGCGCGCTGGCGGGCAGTCTGCGCCTGGCTGGCCTTCCCATGGCCGACATGCCTCATGCCTCTCCGTGGCAGATTCTGTTGGCGCTGGCTGACTTCTGGGCAATGGTCGAGACCGCGCGCTGCCTCGATCACAAGTGGAGCCTTTACCACGCCGGCGTGCTTATTCTGCTTTACTCTGAGCTGATGATTCTGGTCCTGATCCTCTTCCTGTGGTTATACCTGTAGGGCGCGAGCTGTAGTCTCGCGGCGCAACCAGGCTGCAAAACACCCTCACAGCCATGTAGGATGTTCAAGAACGCTACCCCGTGGATTCCGTTCAAACCAGAGGCAATTGCACAGCCTGAGTCGGAGGGACAGATGCTCAAAGGATTTCGCGATTTCATCCTGCGCGGCAACGTCATCGATCTGGCCGTCGCCGTTATCATAGGCGGGGCCTTCAATGCCATCGTTACATCGCTCGTCAATGACATACTGAAGCAGTTGATCGCCGCCGCAGTGGGCCAGCCCGACTTCAGCAAGGTGGTCGTATATCTTCACGGCACCGACATCAGAATCGGCAACTTTCTGACGGCTACACTGCAGTTCCTCATCGTAACCAGCGTGATCTACTGTGGAGTCGTCTTGCCACTTAATCGGCTCATGGCCCGGCTCAAAAAGCCCGAGCCGGTCGCAGCACCCACCACCAAGCCGTGCCCTGAATGCCTGAGCGATATTCCGCTGGCTGCCCGCCGTTGCTCTCATTGCGCTCAGCCCGTTGCATAGAAAGCTGTCTGCTGCCCGTCGGCTCGTCGAAAGAGGTTCCGCGCATGACGCGATACAACCTGGTGGTGCTCGTTCTTTTCGCGTTTATCCCCGGAGCTCTTCCGGCGCAATACTTGGCGCCGCTCGCCGTCGAGGCCGTCTTCGGCTACCGCGACTTCACGACCCAGGCCAGGATCGAGGAGAAGTTCCTCGCAGTCCCCGATGCCGCACTGGCCGGCCAGCACCTGAAGACCCTCACCGCCGAGCCCCATCTGGCCTCGACTCCCGAGGATCGCAAGACCGCCGACTATGTAGCTCAGAAATTCCGCGCCGCCGGATTGGAGACGGAGATCGTTCCATTCCGGGTTTTGATGAACCAACCCAAAATGGTGCGCGTCGAGGCCTACGACTCCAGCGGAAAGCTGCTCATGAGCGGCCCCACCCGCGAACATGTTGATGGCGATCCCTTCCAGGACGATCCCCGAGTCGTCATTCCCTTCAATGGCTCTTCGGGATCGGGAGATGTCACGGCCGAAGTCGTATACGCCAACTATGGCCGCCTTGAAGACTTCGACCAGCTCGCCTCCCGCCACGTCGACCTGCACGGCAAAATCGTGCTGGTTCGCTACGGCGCCAACTTCCGCGGCGTCAAGGTCTATCTGGCCGAGCAGCGCGGTGCCGCCGGCGTGCTCATCTACTCGGACCCTGAAGACGATGGCTTCTCCAAAGGTGATCCATACCCGATGGGTCCATGGCGGCCCGAGAACAGCGTAGAACGCGGTTCGGTCCAATACCTCTTCAAGTATCCCGGCGATCCGGAAACTCCAGGTGCGGCCTCAACCCTGGACCTGCCTGATTCGGCCCGCGTCTCACCTTACGGCAGCCAGCCCCACATCATCTCCATCCCTATCAGCTACCACGATGCCTCTCCCATCTTGCAAGCCCTTAAAGGCCCCGGCGTGCCGCAAGGCTGGCAAGGCGCGCTCGGCTTCCGCTATCACATTGGGCAGCCCGAAGGCCCCAGCGCCGTGAGGGTCCACCTCGTTTCGGTGCAGGATTATCAACGTCGCATCATCTGGGATGTGATTGGCAAGGTCAAAGGCACGATGTACCCAGATGACTGGGTGATCGTAGGCAACCATCGCGACGCCTGGGTCTATGGCGCCGTCGATCCCTCGAGCGGCACCTCTGCGATGCTTGAGGCTGTCCATGGCATTGGCACCCTGCTCCATCAGGGATGGCGGCCCAAGCGGACCCTGGTCTTCGCGAGCTGGGATGCGGAAGAGGAGGGTCTGATCGGCTCAACCGAATGGGTGGACCAGAACGCGAAAGCTCTTGAGCGCGCCGTCGCCTACTTCAATACCGATGTAGCCGTCTCCGGGCCCGATTTCGCCGCCGCGGCCGTGCCATCGCTCAAGCAGTTTGTCCGCGAACTGACTCGCTCGGTCCCCAGCCCGTT
>JBEKKL010000077.1:0-18158 GCA_050010735.1 Occallatibacter sp.
GACGTTCTCAACAACTATCCCGACGTCTCCGATCTGAACCTTCTCTACGAATTCACGGGCGACTACACCGATATCATCGCCGCGACCGGCAGCACCGATGGAACCGGAAACTACGTCTTCCCCATCCTCCCCGAAGCGATTGCTCCGAGCGGAGCCAAGAACTCCGCATATTGGGACGCGCAGAACGGCTTTGACACCATGTACACCATCTGGAACCCGACCGACTCTCCCGAGGATTTGATCGTGCTCGTGCGCTACGGAGCTGGAGCGAAATACACGTTGCCAATCCATCTCGAAGAGTATGCTTCCACCATGGTCGACATCGGCGAGCTGATCCGCACGCAACAGCCCGATCAGGACGGAAACATCCTCTCGCACGATGCCCAGCAAGGCAGCCTGCTGGTATCGCCCGCGACAGACGATCCAATGGACCAGATGACGGCTGTGATCTCCGTCGGCATCTACAATCCCCGCAAAGGCACCTGCGGCATGGGCTGCACTAGCTGCTCCGGACTCACCCAAACACGAATAACCCCGAACTCATTCATCCTGTCAACAGGGACAACGGCTGCGGGTAACTATACCTATTGGATGTGTGATGGGTCGGCTTACCTGATCAGTTCGAGAGCCAATTGGAGCAGCTCGAATCCTCCAATTGCCTCGGTGCAGACTGCGGGGCAAGCCAACCCCGGGTTGGTGACAGGTGTCAGCCCTGGATCAACCTCGATTAACGCCTACTTCGGTCCCGCGCCTGCCTGTATTCCCCAATACTGCTCTCCGCCTCCTCAAAACTGCCCGCAGTATGTCTATGGAAACTCAGGAGGGACCACGGTCTCCACCTGCCAAACGCCGACCGGGGAGACGACGCAATACGCACGACAAGCAGTTATTGCCCCGGCCTCACCGACTGCGTCAGACTTTATTCAGACCCTCCAAGTTGCCTCAGGAGCGTCGGATAATGGTGCTTCAGTCTCCGAATCGGAAGGCCAAATAGGGTCGGATAGTTGCTGGTGGAGCGGCTCGCCTTATCCACAGCTCACGTCGGTTACAGGCGGAACTTGGACTGTCGGCGGAATTACGCCTGGAGTCGCAGAATCACAGGCAGTGCCCCCCGGAAGCGGGCAGTGGGGTCCCGATATAGTGGGATTCTTTCCTGGTCCGGTTAAATGGTACCAACAAAACAATCCTGCGGCGGGAAAGCCACTTCCTTGCGGAGTAACTGCATATCAAAGCCTGTCGCTAACCTGTCCATCGAGCCAACCAGTGATATACGTCTACAACTCTCCACTTTCCACCACAATTGACTCCACCGGAATCACGAATTGCCGAGCAGGAGTCTGTGCCCCACACTATTCGTATTATTGAGGATTGATCGATGCACCCTTGTTGTAACCGTCAAATCGTCGCTGTTCTTGTCATCGTCCTAACGGCGAACTGGGCCCATGCTCAGGAATCCTCGCCTCCAGCCTCGATAGTGCATTCGGGAGAAGACACCATCGTGAAGGCTGATGCGGCTCGGCCATTGGCTGCGGCGCTTGGTGTGATCGCCGAACAATACGGGTGGAAAGTGGATTATGAAGATCCCGTCTACGCAAACGGAGAAGCCAAGGATGCCAGCGTGCCAGAATGGCGAAAGCAACACCCAGAAAGCAAGGGCGTCCTTATACCATCGGGCGGCGTATTCTTCGCGAACTTGGGTCGGATAAGCTCAACGAATCCGGACGAGCGAAGCGTCCTGGAAATGCTGGTTCAGGCCTACAATTCGAGCGCGAATCCAGGTTATTTCACGCTGATCGAGACACCTAATCACCGGTTTTGTATAAGAGGTTCATCGCGATCACCATCAAGTAGCAAGTCGACCCAGATTTTTGACGAGCTGATTCAGGTAAAGTCAGAGCAGCAGTCGGGACTTGATGCATTGCAAGAATTAACGTCGCATTGCGCAACAAATACTCCCATCGAACTGGGCCTTGTACCGAGTAACTCTCTCAGTCAGACAACAATCAAGGGCTACACGGAGCTTCTTTCATGCCGCGAACGATTGGGCAGAATACTCAGTGCAATGCCGAGCAATCTGATCTATGACCTCTTTTATGACATTGGCTCAAAATCCTACTATCTCAGCATAGTTCCGGCGCACCGGGTCATCATTGGGTCAGACGGTAAAGAGATCCGGGTACCCCTCGCACCGCCCGCCCCGTGAGCGCGATTAACAAGGGAGCAGCTATTCTGGTGAAAAAAGCCCTCAAGAGACTCGATTGATCGACCGACTTCACCGCTAGGTCTTGTCATCAATGTGAGCCAGATTTGTGCCAGTCTTCACGCCCAGTTCCAACTATCCGCCTGATTGGAGCATAGTAACACCGCCCACAACAGCCCCTTGCGGCCTGCACTATTAGAAAGGATCTTCACATGCGACTCATGAGGAAATGCACTCTCTCATCGCTGATGCTTGGAATTTGTTGCGTCGCCTTTCCATTGGTTGCGCAACAGCCAACAATTACCATTGAGGCCAAAGACACTACTGTCCTGGTGGGCCAGCCACTTCGAATACGTATTATCCTGAAGAACACCACCGATAAGGAGTTCACCGTCCGGAGGTCGGTTGGTGGCGGCCACGGCGAGCACTATTATTCGATAACCGTCATCGACCCAGATGGTAAGCCGACGGCCCGAGCGAACCAACCGGCGATAGCTGGGAGCAAAATGCTAAAAACTGTCGCGCCCGGTGGAGACGTCGATGAATATGTGCTTCTCAATGACATGTTCAATATGACCTCGCCAGGAGCGTACGTCATTCAGGCGACCCGCTCCAGCCCGTTCGACCCAGCCATCACTCTCAAATCAAACCTTCTCTCGATTAATGTCGAGAAGTAAGGCCGTGCGGCAGGTGGCCCGATCACCATTTCCGAAAGACCAAGCTGAGCCATGAGAAGCTGTGCCCGTGTCATCGCGGCTCTATCGCGATGAGCGGGTATTGAGCTCAGATTGTGGCCGTAACCTGGAAAAACGATAAATCTCCGCCGGCTTGCAGATTATTTCCATCCACCGCGCACAATAGCAAGAGTCAAGCGTCTCGGAGCATTCGAAATCGCCCTGAGGATCCAATAACTCCTTCCCGCTCAATATTCTGCGGGCAACCTTATTGTTTTGAATATTTTGCAGCGGCACCCGTCCCGCAACCGACAGAAAACAAGGAATTTGCCTCCAGAATACCGGTGGGGGTACCCGAACCCCGAATATCGCGGCCCAGCTCGGCGTCCCTCTGCACTGAGCGCAAAACTCCATGCCCGCCACGGACAAATCACGCGCCTTCCAGTTGCATCATCAGCTCTTCCCACTCGGCGGTTAGAGCCGCCAACTGCCCGCGCAACTCCTCGGCGAGCACGGACAGCCGCTGCGTCTCGGCCGCCGAGACATAGACGCCAAGCTGTTCTTCGGTATGCGCGATGGCAGCCTCGATGCGCGGGACCTCTTCTTCCAAAAACGCGCACCGCTCCTCCATCTGCTTCTGCTTGATGGGATTCAGCCGCTTCGTGCGTTCCTTTCCCGGCTCGGCCTCGGCATCCGCTCCACCGTTTCCCGAGCCGCCATTCGAAGGCGCGACTGATTCCGCCGGCCTCGGCTTTGGCGACACCTCAACCAAGGGGCTGCCGGCTGCAACTCCCTTCCAGCGCAGGTAGTCCTCGTAGTTGCCCTCGTGGCTGGTCACCGAGCCGCTTTCGACTTCAAGAACGCGCGTAGCCAAGCGATCGATGAAGTAGCGGTCATGCGAGACGAAGACCACCGTGCCCGAGAAGGCCGCCAGCGCATCGAGCAGCACATCTTTAGCTCGCATGTCCAGGTGATTCGTCGGCTCGTCGAGCAGCAGAAAGTTCGATGGCGAGACCAGAATCCGCGCCAGGGCAAAGCGATTGCGCTCCCCGCCGCTCAGCACACCCAGCGGCTTGAAGACATCGTCGCCACGAAAGAGAAAGCAGCCCAGTAGCGAGCGCAGCTCAACCTCGGGCACCTTCAGCGCAGCCGCGCTGATGTCATCCAGCATGCGTGCTTCGCCGTTCAACACTTTGTACTGGTCCTGGGCGAAATACTCGCTCACAACGTTGTGCCCCAGCTTCACCTGGCCCGCGGTGGGCGCTTCGTCGCCGGTGAGTAGCTTGATCAGAGTAGACTTGCCCGCGCCATTCACTCCCACCAGCGCCACTCGGTCGCCGCGCTCGATTCCAAAGCGCACATTGTTGAGCACCTGCTTTGGGCCGTAACTCTTCGAGAGTCCTTCAGCCTCCACGACCATGCGCCCCGAAGGCGGCGGCTGAGGAAACTTGAAGTGGATCACCGGTTCCTCTTCCGGCACTTCGATGCGCTCGATCTTTTCGAGTTCCTTGATGCGCGACTGCACCTGTTTGGCCTTGGTGGCCTGCGCGCGGAAGCGATTGATGAACGCCTCCAGGTGCTCGATCTGCAAGCGCTGGTTGCGATAAGCCGACTGCAACTGCGTCCGCCGTTCGTCCTTCTGGCTTAAATACTTTGTGTAATTTCCCTGATAGATATTCAGCCGCTTGTTCCAGATCTCGACGGTTCTGTCGATCGTCACATCGAGAAAGTAGCGGTCGTGCGAGATGAGAATATAGCCGAAGGGATATGCCTTCAGATAATCCTCAAGCCAGTTGCGCGTTTCAAGATCCAGATGGTTCGTTGGCTCATCGAGCAGCAGCAGATTGGGCTTGGCCAGCAGCAGCTTGGCCAGCGCAATGCGCATCTGCCATCCGCCCGAGAACTCGTCGGTCTGCCGCGACCAATCTTCTTTGCTGAAGCCCAGTCCCGTGAGTACGCCACCGACCTGCGCGTCGAGCGCATAGCCGTCGTGGGCGTGAAAGCGCTCCTGCAACATGGAGTAGCGCTCGGCGGCAGCCTCATACTCCGCGCTGGAGTGATCGAGCTCCGCCAACTGACCGGCAAGCCGTTCGACCTCCCGCGCCATCTCGCGCAGCTCGTCAAATACGGTAAGGCACTCCTCAAAGACCGTGCGCCCCGCCAGCGCCAGACCCTCCTGCGGCAGGTAGCCTATGCTCATGCCGCGAGTCTGCTGCAACTGGCCGTAATCCAGCGTTTCCAGGCCGGTCAGCACCTTCATCAACGTGGATTTGCCTGTGCCATTGGCGCCAACGAGGGCAGTCTTTTCGCGCGTCCGGATCAGCCAGTTGGCCTCAAGAAAGAGCACTCGCGGCCCAAACCGCTTGCCGGCATTTTGCAGAGAGAGCATCGACTTCTATTTTCTCAGAGCGATGAGCATGGGCAGAGACGGCTTTTTCCGCGGACCGAGCAGACATTTTCATTGAAGGCGGTTGAAAAGCCAAACCATAGGCGGCTATGTGAGTTATATTGGCTCATCGGCCTCGCGCACAAATTGGAAGCTCCTGGCGAAGTTTCTGCAATCAAGGAGATTACCGTGGCAAGCATCTGCATGAAGTGTGGCGCTGCGTTATCCCCCAACGAACTAACCTGCGCATCTTGCGGAGCCGGGGTCGCCTCTGGAGACGCGGTTGCGGTGTGTATCCCGCCAACGGCGGCGTCTGGCAAATCCACCGGCGGCACAATCAAGATCGTCCTGATCGTCATCGCCGTCATCGTCGGGCTGGGTATCCTCGGCCTGGGCGCCATCGGTTTTATCGGATATCGCATCGCCAAAGGTGTGCACGTCGATCCGAGTGGCCGCGTGACGATGACGACCCCAGCCGGCACCATTACCACGACTCCGGATGAGAACATCAGCGAAGCCGACCTTGGTGTAGAAATCTATCCCGGTTCGCAGCCCGCTCATAAGGGCATGAGAATGGAGATGCCCAATGGCTCGGGCGTGCAACTCGATCTCCTCACCTCAGACTCACCTGCACAGGTGCTCGATTTTTACAAAAGCAAGCTGGGCAGCAGCGCCGTGGTTGTCAGTTTATTCGGAGTAAACTCTATCCACCTGCAATTGTCGAAGCAGGAATCCGTGCGGGTGCAAATTACTGCAAACTCCAAGCTGGATAATGGCAAGACCAGAATCTCCATCATGCACATGAAGCAAAAACCCTCCTGAGCCCAATTTGGCTTCAATTGTGCGGGCGGTCGCAACTGCCACACTCCACCAGTACGTTCCGGCAGGACTACGGCCGTATCTCCACCGGAGTCCCCACTGGCACAAGCTCAAAGATCTCGTCGATCTCCTCGTCGGTCACCGCGATGCAGCCTAGCGTCCAGTCGAAGGCCCGGTGAGCCGCGCCCAGCCAACCCACGCCATTGGGCAGTCCGTGAATCATGATTGCGCCGCCGGGCGAGACGCCCAGCTTCGCCGCGCGCCTGCGGTCCTCGGCGTCGGGATAAGAGACATGCAGAGCCTTGTGATAGTGGCTCGCGGCATTCTTCGCGTCGATGGTGTAGTGCCCCTCGGGCGTGCGACCGTCGCCTTCGCGCTCCTTGGGTGCAAGTCCGCCTCGTCCAAGCGCCACCTTATAAGTGTGGATCACCTTGCCCCCGGCCATCAGTTCCATCACATGGTCTTTCTTCAGAATCAGAATCGAATCGGCCTTCGGCAGCGCAGCGGTCGGCTGAGCTGTCGACGAAGCAGTCAGCCCGTACGAGGCAAGCCAGGCGCCCATGCATGCGCCGGCCATGGCGAAACCAATGCGAAGCCTGTGTGAATTCATGCGGTCACTTTACTACAATCAATAGGCTTTGCCGCGAGAATTCATCTCCCTTTTACATGGCTGGTATATCCATGAGTGTGTCTGAGACTTGCTTCCCCAGCAAACTGACACAAGACCTAATCTAGTATTCCGGAGCCTCTACATGTCCGATCTGGCGACTGCAATACCGGCCCGGCCAGGCGCCGCGGCGATCCTCGACAAGAAGATGAAAAAGTCTCACGCCATGATCAGCGGCGGGATTGTTCTTATTGCGCTGGCGGTCGGCCTCGGCTTCATCGGCGTCAACATCGCTGAGGACTTTAGCGGCGTAATCATCACCAGCATCTGGCCTTATTTGCTACTGATTGTCGCGTTGTTGATCGCCCTCGGCTTCGAATTTGTTAACGGCTTTCACGACACCGCCAACGCGGTCGCCACGGTCATCTACACCCATTCGTTGGACCCCAACATCGCCGTGGTCTGGTCGGGGTTGTGCAACCTGTGCGGCGTGCTCGTCTCCTCCGGTGCGGTGGCCTATGCCATCATTACGCTGCTGCCCGTCGAGCTGATTCTCCAGGTCAGCTCGGGCGCCGGCTTCGCCATGGTCTTTGCGCTGCTGATCGCCGCCATCATCTGGAATCTCAGCACATGGTGGTTCGGCCTCCCGGCATCCAGCTCGCATACTATGGTTGGCTCCATCATCGGCGTCGGCATCGCCAACCAGCTCATGAGCGTGCAGACAGGTACCTCCGGTGTCGACTGGGAACAGGCCACCAAGGTCTTCAAGGTGCTGCTCATCTCGCCCATCATCGGCTTTGGCGCCGCCGGTCTGCTGCTTCTGCTTTCCAAGTTGTTTATTTTGACCAAACCGGCCAAGGAGTTCGCGACCCTCTACGATGCGAACCATAAGAAGCCTCTGTGGGCGATTCCCACCATCCTGATTACAGGAATTCCAGGGGCATACGTCTTCAACTTTATCGCTCCCTTGATCTTCGGCATTTTTGGTGCGCCGGGGATGTTCGTGTGGCAACCTATCCAGGCCATCGAGTCCTCGTACGCGCCCTATAGCTTGTATCTCCTGATGCTCTTGGTTGGCATCGCCGGGCTTTACTTCATCTCCCTCTTCGCCCGGATCGTGATCGAGAATGCCGATGTGCTCTTCACGGCGCCCAAGGGCAATACTCCCCCACCCTTGCCGATCCGCATCCTTCTGATCTTCACCTGCTCAGGCGTCAGCTTTGCGCACGGCTCCAACGACGGACAGAAGGGCATGGGACTGATCATGCTCATCCTCATTGGCACCGTGCCGACCGCCTACGCGCTCAACCACGCGGTTACCGCACGTGACACCCAGGCCTTCGTTGCCGCTTCGGAACAGGCAGGAAAGGTCCTCGACCAGCACGTGAACAAGGCGGGCATCATCGGCGAGGATGCGCGCGGCGAGGTTACCGACTACATCCGCACCAAGGAGATCAGGCCGGATACGGTTCTTGCTCTCCGTGAACTGGTCAAGGATCTCGAAGGCGATGTGACCGTCTACAAAGAATACAAAGCGGTTCCGGCCAACAAACAAGCCAACGTTCGCAACGACATGTACGTGGCCAGCGAAGCCATCCGCCTGATGCAGAAGAACGACGATAGCCTGAAGAAAAATGGGAAACAGACCGTCTTCACCTCAGACGAAAACAAGACTCTGGGCGCTTATAAGAAGACAGTGGACCAAGCGACCAAGTTTATTCCCGTTTGGGTCAAGGTAGCCGTTGCTCTGGCGCTGGGCATGGGAACGATGGTCGGCTGGAAGCGCATCGTCGTCACCGTTGGCGAGAAGATCGGCAAGGAACACCTCACCTATGCTCAGGGCGCCTGCGCTGAGTTGGTCGCCATGTGCACCATCTCGGCCGCCGACAGCTTCGGATTGCCGGTCTCAACCACCCACGTCCTCAGCTCCGGCGTGGCCGGCACCATGGCCGCCAACGGCAGTGGCCTTCAGATCTCAACGATTCGCAATATCGCGATGGCCTGGGTGCTGACGCTACCGGCTGCCGCACTGCTCTCAGGATCCCTCTTCTGGCTCTTCCGCCAAGTGACTCACTGAGCTGCGGCATGCCTGGTAGGACTTAAGGGCGTCCGGCGCTTCGGATGCCCTTGAGTGTTCCAGAGGGCTTGCCTGCCAACAATTCTGCTCGGATGATGCGAGCGCCACTGGCCTTCGACGAGGCAAGCTGCATCGAATCGTGTACCCGTGCAAGATTGCACTGAAGAGTTTGATCCCGGAGATATATGATCGTCTTGCCGGCGCATCCCCACAGGCAGGCGTCTTTTGGAATAACGATTGAGCCTGCGTAAGATCGCTGCCGAAACGGTTGAAGCTGCGCAAAAACCTTGGAGGCTATCCTTTCCGTGATCGAGTTGACCGGCGTTTCGAAGAGCTACGGAAGAGCCGTCCACGCCGTAAGCGAAATCAGTTTGCAGATTGGAGCAGGCGAGCGCGTTGCGGTCATGGGGCCTTCCGGGTCGGGCAAATCTACCCTCCTGAATTTAATCTGCGGCCTCGATGAGGCGACATCGGGTTCGGTTAGAGTCGACGGCAAGGAGTTATCGGAACTTAGCGACAATGCCCGCACCCGCCTGCGGCGCGAGAAGATCGGAATGATCTTTCAGACGTTTAATCTTCTCCCAACGCTTACGGCGCTTGAAAATGTCGCCTTCCCGCTTCGTCTGCAGGGTCTTGCAAAGAGGGAAGCCGAACGCCGCGCGGACGCGATGCTGGAGCGTGTGGGGCTGAAAGAACGCGCGACCCACCGCCCCGACGAGCTCTCGGGCGGGGAGCGTCAGCGGGTTGCTATCGCGCGGGCGCTTATCTTTCGCCCTCCCCTGCTGCTGGGCGATGAACCAACCGGGAACCTCGATTCCACTACTGGAGAAGAGATTCTCTGCCTTCTGGATCTGCTCCAGAAGGAATACGGAAGTACATTTCTCATCGTGACTCACAACGCGCAGGCTGCGAGTTACTGCAACCGGATCATAACTCTGCATGATGGCCGGATTCTTCGGGATGAGCAGCTTAGCCACGCCGCAGCGTGCGTCGGATAATGATTCCGGCGCTTTGGCAGATCTCGTCAAGACAGTGGCGAACCCACGGCCTTCGAGTCGGATTGACGACTCTGGGCATTGCGCTCGGTGTTGCCGTCTTCTTCGCGGTTCGCACTGCGAACGCGGCACTGCTCGAATCTCTCTCGGCAACTGTCGAGCGGATGGCCGGTAAGTCAACGCTCGAAATCACCTCCGGAGAAACTGGATTTCCCGAAGAAATACTGGATAGTGTCCGTGCAACTCCGGGCGTTCAGTTAGCCGAGCCTGTCATTGAGGTCATTGTGCACACCGCCCTCGCGGATGAAGGGAATCTGCTGATTCTGGGCGTAGACACAACAGGAGATCAGCAGCTTCGTGAGTATGAATTCGACCGCTCGCAGACCGAGATTGCCGATCCGCTGACTTATCTCGCGCAGCCTGACTCGATCCTTCTTTCCCGGTCCTTTGCCGAGCGGCACCACCTGCAAATCGGAGACCGGATTCCGATCTTTACTGCGAACGGAAGAAAAGACTTCACCGTCCAGGGGCTCTTCAAGCCGGTCGGAATGGGAGCGGTCTTCGGCGGAAATGTCGCTGTCATGGACGTGTACTCGGCACAAGTCGTATTCAATCGCGGCCGGAACTTCGATCGTATCGACCTGATGAATTCGCGGGATGTTACGGTGGATGAGCTGCAACGCCGTTTGCAAGCGCGTCTACCCCCCGGTGTCCAATCCATTCGCCCGCAGATGCGCGGGCAGGAGCTCGAAAACGCCGTGACGGCAATGCGATTGGGAATGCTGATCACCAGCTTTATCGCACTGCTAGTAGGTGTTTACATCATCTTTAACTCTTTCACCATTGCCGTGAACCAGCGGTGGAAAGAGATCGGCATTTTGCGCGCGCTCGGCGTCGAGCGTAGAAATGTCAATGCCATGTTCCTAGGTGAAGCATTGCTGACAGGCGTGGTTGGCTCGATCTGTGGAATTGCGTTGGGCTTCTATCTGGCTACGCTGGCCGGCCAGGTCATGGGCTCGATCGCCGCCTCTGTTTACGGAGTGATCTCAACGGAAGTTGCGCCCAGGCTGCACCCACTTGTGGCGCTTATTGCCTTCGGTCTTGGCGTTGCCGCTTCTCTGATCGGCGCGTGGTTTCCTGCTCGTGCCGCTTCCCGCCTTGACCCCATTCTGGCTCTGCATAACATCGAATCGCGCCAGAAGGAATCGCCTCTTAAATGGAAGCGCATTACTCTCGGTTTCGCTCTAGTCGCGCTCTCCTCGTTGCTGATTGAGTTTTCTCCGTCTCGCGTTGGAATGACGATGCAGCTTTTCTATATGATGATTACGCTGCTCGGCCTGACGATGCTCTTGCCGGGGCTGATCGAATGGATCGCCCGTATGATCCGTCCGATAATGGACTGGGGCGGAGGGTCCGAGGGAGCGCTGGCAGTGGACGCGATGATTCAGTCGCCGAGGCGCAGCTCGGCAACGGTCGGCGCCCTTATGGTCGGACTGATGTTCGTCTTCTCAACCGGAGCTTACATTCAGAGTTATAAACACATGATCGATCGCTGGACTCACCGGATGCTTAATTCGGACTTAGTGGTAGCTACCTCTGCGTTACTGCGCTCGACCTCCTATCATTTCAGCGAGGATATGGGGCGTCGCATCGCTGCGCTGCCTGCTGTCAAAAACGTAGAGAATATCCGTTTCACATTGATCCCGTTCCAAGGAGATACGGTGGCGCTCAATTCAAATGAAATGGGCAGCTTTCTGGCTCGCGCGCCCGATTCAATTGAAGACGCCAACGTCAACGAAATACGGGAGAAGTTATCGCGTGGTGAGGGCGCATTGATCTCACGGAACTTTTCTGCACGTTGGAAATACCGCGTGGGAGATCAGATTCACCTCGACGCTCCAATTGGGAGCTTGAGCTTGCCTGTTGTAGGAATCGTCGAAGATTACCGCTCTGAAAAAGGGTCGATCTTTATCGACAGAGCACTTTATAGGAAATACTGGAGAGACGACGCAGTGGACTTCGTGAATGTCAACCTGAAACCTGGAGAGGACGCAACCAAGGTTAAACACGAGATCGAACAACTTACCGCCGGCACGGACCATGCACTTGTTTACACGAACGCCGATTTCAAAAAGTGGATTGGAAGTCTCGTTGACCAGTTCTTTTTGTTGAACTATATGCAACTCGTGGTGGCAGTGATCGTCGCGGTAGTGGGAATTGTCAATACTCTTATTATCTCGGTCATGGACAGGCGTCGCGAGTTCGCAATCGTGCGTGCTATCGGCGGGTACCGTTCCCAGGTTCGAAAGATGGTTTTGCTCGAAGCCCTCGCCATTTCGATTGTGGGTGTGGTGGTCGGTGCATTGGCCGCGATCTTCAATATACAATTCATGTCGCGCACGGTGTCTACGGTTTTAGCAGGTTACGATGTTCCGTTCTACTTTCCCTGGGCGCTCGTTCTGGTAGCTCTTCCAGCAGTCGCATCGGTGTCATTGCTCGCAGCTTGGATTCCAGCGCGCCATGCAATGCAAATCCCGGTGATTGAGGCAATCGGCTATGAATGACAATCCTGGATTTCGCAAGCGGATCATGAGGAAGGCAGCGATTTGCGCGGTGTTCTGCTTTGCGAGTGTATTCTGTTTCGGCGAATCGTCCGACGCCCGCAAGATCATGGAGGATGTTTATCGGCAAGACACCAGCCGCAGCACTTTCATGCGCGCCAGTTTTGAGGTCTCCGGCCAACGAGGACAGCGCGCCAGGAAGGAGTTTACTTACCGGAGAACCGGTTCCCCCGGAAACAGCAAGACGATCGTCCTGTTTACCGCGCCAGAGGAGATTCGGGGGGTCGCACTTTTGTCGATCAATCGCCGGGGTGCGAGCGATCGCCAGTTTGTTTATACCCCTGCTACCCAGCGCGTTCGCGCTGTCGCGCCTCAAGAGCGCTCTGCGAGGTTCATCGGCACAGACTTTACCTTCGAAGATGTTGCGGAGCGAGTACTCGACGATTTCACTTATAGGTTGATTGGTGAGGCCGAGACCATCGAAGGCCATAAGACTTGGAAGATAGAAGCTACTCCGGCTGACTCATCTCGCTCGCAGTATAAGTACATTTATTATTGGGTCGCGCAGGATCTGCCGGTGATTCTCCATGCCGAGATGTACGATGCGCAGGGCAAGGAGGTGCGCGTGCTGCATGCAAGCCAGATTAAGCGAGTCTCCGGCATCTCCGGTGCGCGGCGCATGGAGATGACTTCTGTGCTGACTGGAACCAAAACCGTGCTGGTCATCGACGACGCTAAATTCAACGTTGCGATGGATGATAAGCTGTTTACGCCTGAGGCACTCTCGCAAGTGCAAGACGCTGGACCTGCCTCCCATTCGCACTGAACGCTATTGCCGGAGCAATTCATTAGCCGGAAGCGCTAATGGGATGAGATAGCTGCTGCCGGGCGCGGATGAGAGGCTGTGCTTCCTTCGGTCATTTGCAGAGCCCACTTGATCGCTTCGAAGTACATCTTGCGAACGTCCGGATCAAGCCAGGACTCCTCCGTGTGGCCGAGCGTCGAATAAAACACGCGTCCCTTGCCATACATCTTGCTCCACGCCACAGGGAAATCGTGGTCAGCGCGGTGGATCTTCGGATTGTTATCGTAGTTCAGCTTTGACGGATCGAGGCTCAGCAGCACATTGACCTTATCGCGCGACCAGGCCTTGGGCTGATAGATCTCGTCGTACTTCACAAAGGCGGCGGGAAAGTGGCGTACCGCCGGGAAGCTCGGATCTTCGTTGATGATCGGCGCATTGAAGGTCATCCAGGGATGCTCATCGAACCAGCCGCCGAGCATCTCTCCATACTCCGGCCAATTGTGATTTGTGTCGAGCGCGGCGTGAATGCCGACGAAGCCCTTGCCATCGTCACTGATGAAAGAGAGCATGTCCTGCCTCTGGCTTGCGTCCATATCGAGTTCGCCGCTGGTGTTGGCAAAGATGAGCAGGTCAAAGTAATCGAGGTTTTTTGCGTTTCTTGTCAGTTCCTTCTTGGTGAGCAGTTTCGTGTCGGTGCGCATGGTTGTGTCCCACAGACCGCTCTCTTTTCCCATGCTGTAAACCGCTGCCATCGCGTCGGAGACCGAGTCGTGCTCCCAGTCCTTGGTCTGGCCAATCACCAGCACATGTTTCATGCGTACCTCCTTGACGTGCGGCGCCGGGGGCAACGCGCTGCTGCCTGTTGACTGCGCTTGAATGCGATTGCTGCAGCCGAGGAGTGCAAGAGCAGCCAGAACTGAAAAGATGAGCCAAGACACGCGCATCGGAATCTCCTCGCAGCAATACGAGAGCTGCGGATTCGCTGCTGGAATCTCACACCGCAAAATCGATGAACCCGCGCTGAGGATCGGTGGAGACTAGCTTGACCGTCACCTTGTCGCCTACGTCGAGACCTTTGCCGCCTTGCACAATCTTCCCGTCTACATGCGGGTCTAGAGTTCGGACGAAGGTGCCGTAGTTGTTGACGCCGGTGACGATGGCATTGAAACTCTGCCCGATGCGCGAGTGCAGCACCACAGCCGCGATGCGCTTTGCATCTCCCGCTCCACCTTGCGCGCATTGTCTTCCATCAGCGTGCAGTGCGCGGCTATGGCCGTGAGGTCGTCGGTTGAGTAAGGCTGGGGGGCCTTGGACAGGTACGCCTTCAAGATGCGCTGGGTGACCACATCGGGGAAACGGCGATTGGGCGCGGTCGAATGCGTGTAGTCCTGCACGGCCAGCCCGAAGTGTCCCGGCGAAACCTCATTCGGCTTCACCAGCACATACTCGCCGGGCCCCATCAGCTTGACCATAGTCAGCGAGAGATCGGGAAAGTGGTCGGGGTCTTTCTGCTTCTGCGCCAATAAAAAGTCATTGAGAGCCTTCGAATCCGGCTCGGCGGGCAGCGTGGTCCCCAGCCCCTGTGCCACCTCGACGATGCGATCCCAGCGCTTGGGCGTTCGTACGATGCGGCGAATGGAAGCGACGCCGGCGTCTTGAAAGGTTCGTGCGATGACGCCATTGGCTGCAACCATGAACTCTTCGATGAGTGAGGTGGCGCGATTCTTTTCCAGGCGCTTGATCTCGACTGCCTGATCGGCAAGCATGACGGGCCGCGTCTCCATGGTCTCCAGATCAAGCGCGCCGTGCTCGTAGCGGCCGCCAACCATGCGCTGCGCGGCTGTGTCTTGCAGTTTGAGTTGGGCGGCCAGAGCGGCGTTGGCAGCGACCTTGGCCGGCGCTGGCCCTCTGCCCTCAAGCCATGCGCCCACCGCGTTGTAGGCGAGTTGCGCCTGATTGCGAACCAGCGCTCGATAGGCCTTTCCATCGGCAGTCGAACCAGCTTGGTCGACGGTGTACTCGATGACGAGCGCAACGCGGTCTTCGTTTTCATTGAGCGACGTGATGCCCTCCGAGAGCTCGGCCGGCAGCATGGGGAAGACCTTGACGCCGGTGTAGACCGAGGTTGTCTCGCTCTTCGCATGGCTGTCGATGACTGTGCCTTGACACACGCGCGCATCGACATCGGCCACTCCGATGAGCACTCGAATGCGGCCATCGGCCAACTGTTCGGCCCACTCGATCTGATCCAAATCTTTGGAAGTATCGTTGTCAATCGAGGACCAGAGCAACTTGCGCAGATCCTGCGCCCCCGGAGCGGCCGGCGGCTCTGGATGGGCCTGAATCGCACAGAGTTCGGTGTCGGTTCCAGCGGGAGGATCCGGCAGGAAACCGTGTTCGATCATCGTTGCGTGGGCGGCTGTGACTAGATTGAAGTGAAAAGGATGACAGGATGACATCGAGAGTTGGCTCCTAGGAACTGAAGAGCCAGCCTATCACGCCGGGGGTCTGTTGAGCATGAATGAAGGAGGGTGAGCGAGTTCGTGGCACCACCCATTCGCCAGAAAGAAGGCGAATGGATGGGGCGTGGATCAATCCCTGTTCTTCGCTGCGTGATTATTGTTGAATGCCGAGATCGGAGAGAACCTTCGGCTTGGCTTCATCCACCACCAGCAGATTGTGGCAGGCCGCGCAATCCTGTGTGATGCTCGTGCCGTCCTTGGCCGCGTGACCGCCATCGTGGCAGCGGAAGCAGCCAGGATAGCTCATATGGCCGATGTGGTTGGGATGCGTTCCCCAAGTCACCTTCATAAACGGGAAGACGTTCTGGCTGTAGAGAGTCACCAGTTCGTCGCCTGCAGCCCTCACCTGTGCGGCTTCTTTCGCCAGCACTTCGGGATGCTCGCTCTGATAGAAGGTCTCAAGCTGTGCCGGAATCTTCGTGCGCGCTTCGTCTTCGCTTGCGTAGCTGGCCTTCAGCAATTCCAGGCCCTTCTTGTGTACCCAGGGCAGGTCAGAGCTTATTGCGCCATCGGCCATCGCGCGGTTGAGAGCATCTTCCGCGGTTACGAAGGTGTGCGCTGCGCGATTGTGGCAGTCGATGCAGTCCATCACACGCCGTTCACCCTTAGGCACGCCGGCGCCGGCATCGGCAGTGGCATAGACTGTCTGGGAGCCGTCGGAGTTTTGCCGCTGTACCCACGGGATCGTCGTACGAGTGGGATCGGTAGCGACATATTCTATGTGGCCCAGGTGCACGCCGTGAATTCCTGTGAGGTGAGAGAGCGAGTCCTGGCCGCCAAGGTGGAGCACGACGACCGTCTGGGTCTCGCTGTTCTTCTCGTCGTCGGCAAAGCTCGACTTGACCAGCAGTTTTTCGCCGATGAAGCGTGCAGGCGTGTGGCAGCCCTCGCAGGTGTACCGGGCAGGGCGCAGGCTCTCGACCGGCGAGGGAATCGGCGTGGGATAACGATGGAAGCCAACCTCAAGCAGTTGCTTGGTGCCATTCACTTTGGCGCTAAAGTAGGCCTGGGCTCCGGAACCAATGTGGCACTCGACGCAGGCCACATGAGAGTGCGCGGAGATCTTGTAGGCCGCGTACTCAGGATGCATTACGTGACAGCTCTGGCCGCAGAACTGCGGTGAATCCATGTAGGCCGCGCCACGATAGCTGGCCATGGCCACGACGAGCAGATTGACGATGGTGGTCACCAGCACAATGTCGAGGCCGTGGCGGAAGATCTTGTCATTGAGATCGATCTTGGGATAGGCAGCCGGAATCAGCCCGGCGTTCTGCAGCTTCTTGTGACGAACCCATATGCCAATGGGAATTAATAACAAACCGCCGATAAACACCGCCGGCAGCAGCAGGAAAAAGATTATGCCAAGGTAGGGATTGTCATTGAAACGGCCAAAAAACTCGACGAGCCAGTAGCCGATCATCGTTACGCCGGAGGCGGTGGTGATGGCTCCTCCGGCAAGGCTGATGGGATTGTTGCCGAAGAAAAGCGCCGGGCGCACCCAGCCTTCACGGATTCTGTCGAGCACTGGCCTTATCCCCCGTAAATGGACAGCCCGCCAAGGGTGGCGGGCCTTTTAGTCCAACCAAGTCCAATTGTACTGCCTACTTCAGCCCTTTATAGAAGGTCGCCACGTCTTTGATCTGGTCGTCGCTCAGCCCCGCGACCGGTTTCATTCTTCCCTTGCCGCTCTTGATAGCGGTCGAGATCTCGGCTATCGTCAGCTTCTTCATCTCCGGATCGGAGGCGGGCTTGATACCCATCGACTTGGCCATCGCGGGGCTCGGGGTCCCCGTGGCGCCATGGCACATTGCGCACTTGGCTTTGTAGGTCGCTTCGCCGCCGGATTGCGCGAAGCCCACGGTGCCGGCCAGACAGACCACAGCGGCCAACACCAACAGGGATCGAATCATCTTTGTCATTACAAGACTCCTTAAAGAACTCTGATGGCCATTTTCAACTGGCCGGATTCTCTCAGACAGGCCGTGCGCTGCTGCTCCTGCCGAGCATCTTCAAACCTGAACCCCGGCAACAGCGCTATGCCGCTGGAGCCGCATTCGAATGCTAACAGAATGCCACCTCACACAAATCGGAGCAATCCCCGTCTCAGAGATCGCTCCGACTACTGCCTTGATGGAGGAACACGCCCTGGATCAGAACTCGTAATGCACTCCCATAGTCACGTTGTTCGCATGAAAGACCCGGGGCGCCGTCGCCCCCGCGGTCCCTTCCGTCACACCCGTCGGAACTCCGATCGTAGCGCAGGGAGTGATCGTCGCAGTCGCAGATGTCGCGGTGCTGCACAACGGCGCGCCTGAGATTCCACCCTCTGCGTAGCCGTAATAGTTGAACTGAGCCTTCCAGATGAGCCCCGGATGCATGGTGTAGGAAAGGTTCACAAATGGAGTCTGGTAGTTCGAGACCATGGAACCGTTCACATCGCGCGCGTCGTTGAAGAAGCGGCTGCCATTCACCGCGCTGGCTGTGTAGCCCAGATTCGAGTGGACCTTGGTGG
>JBEKKL010000078.1:0-17906 GCA_050010735.1 Occallatibacter sp.
TTGTCAGTGGTATTGGCAAGCCCGATAAAGCCACCGCCATTGTGGCCTTCGCGGAACCATAACCCTTCATAGGTGGTTCCGTTTGCCGAATCCCGAAATTCGCGAAGCTTTGCCGGGATTGTCTCTCCCTTGCCTTGGTTCGGAGGAAAGGTAAACGGAGACATGTATTCCAGGCTGCGGACCTCGTCGAGAATGGAAATGTTCGCGAGGATTGCCCCTTGCCAGGCATATTGATAGCGCAGCCGCGCGCTGCCGTAGGAGGAGAGGTGCGATTGAACTTTCTGAGGCGCGTTGGAGATCGCCGCATTGATGTCCACGGTGGTGACAGCGGATTTCGCGAGATGCACGGTAGGTAAATCCCACGATGTTCCGTCGGCCATGTAGATCGTCAGGACTGCGTCGATCTCTGCGACCGAGAGTTGATTGGATAGGTGGACTGTGCTACGAAAATTCTGGTCTGTACGCCAAAGAGCGGAGTAGGCTGAAAACTCTTCAAGGTTTTTGGGAACCGTCGGAGCCGGGGCCTTTGGTGGCGCTTGAGCTTCGGAGGTCAATGAACACACGACGAGCGAGAGCAATAAAGCGAACCGTTTGAGCATAATCCTCCTGGCGTTCTGTAGCAGGATTGAGGGGGCAAAAAACATGAATGGATTTGCGAGATAAATATGCACCAGATTCTGCTTCAGCGATGTGAAAAAACCTTGTAGGGAAAATCGTTATGTGGCAACCGGCATGTACGTGGCTGGGAATGCAGGTGACTATTGGTGTACCGGCTACCGGTTGGGGGCGGGGGGCGTCAAAAGAGGTAGTGATATACTTTAGCCCTATGACTGCAAATTCGGGCCGCAACTGGCACGCGCTGGCCGCGCCGCAGTCGGGAGGATTTTTCCGCCTATGAATCCCCGAAGCCGCCGCGCTTTCTTCAGCATGGCCCTTTTCTTTGCCGTCTGCGCAGTCGCGGGCAGCGTTTTGCAGTTTAAGGTGGGGGCACAGTCCTCGGCCGACGAAAGCCAACTGCGCGACAGCCTGAAATCGTTCACCAATGTGTATGCGATCGTGGAGCAGAATTACGCCGAGCCGATCACGGGTGAGAAGGCCGACACGGCGATCTACGACGGGGCGATACCGGGGATGCTGCGGGTGCTCGATCCGCACTCGAGCTTCTATGACCCGAAGGCTTACGCCAAGATGCGCGAGGAGCAGCATGGCCGCTACTACGGCGTGGGCATGACGATCCAGCAGCAGAACAATAAGGTCTATGTGGTCTTTCCCTTTGAGGGATCGCCGGCGTTTAAGAAAGGCATTCACCCCGGCGATGTGATCGTGGCGGTGGACGGCAAGCCGGTGAGCGTTGACGGCAAGGTGCCGGATGGGTTGAATTCGACGGATATGGTGGCCAAGGCGCTGAAGGGGCCGCGGGGCACACGTGTGCAGGCGACGATGCAGCGCGAAGGGCAGGCGAAGCCGCTGGTCTTTGACATGGAGCGGGACGAGATTCCGCACCCCTCGGTCGATCTGGCCTATGAGATCAGGCCGGGCGTGGGGTATATCCACCTGACGCAGTTCCAGGAGACGACGGCGCGAGAGGTGGAGGAGGCGATCGACGGCTTCGGCGACCTGAAGGGACTGGTCTTCGATTTGCGGGGCAACCCCGGCGGGCTGCTGAGCCAGGCTGTGGATGTCTGCGACCACCTGCTGGCCAAGGGACAGGGGATCGTTTCGCAGCATGGGCGGGCGTTTCCGGATCAGGTGTACACGGCGAACCACGGCAATGGGGGAAAGACCTTCCCGATCGTTGTGCTGGTGAATCGCGGGACGGCTTCAGCGGCGGAGATCGTTTCTGGCGCGCTGCAGGACCACGACCGCGCACTGATTGTGGGCGAGACGACCTTTGGCAAAGGGCTGGTGCAGACGGTCTATAACCTGAGCGAGAATACCGGACTGGCGCTGACTACTTATCACTACTACACGCCTTCGGGAAGGCTGATCCAGCGGAATTATACGGGAGTTTCGCTGTATGACTACTACAGCCATGGAGGGACGGCGCCGGCCGATACGGCGAACCGCGAGGTGAAGCTGACCGATGCGGGGCGGACGGTGTACGGAGGGGGCGGGATCACTCCCGATGAGAAGATTGAGAGCCCGAAGAGCAACCACTTCCAGGACGAGCTGCTGGAGAAGGATGTCTTCTTCCACTTTGCGCCGATTTATCTCGAGAACCGGACGGTGGACAAGAGCTTCCAGGTGGATGACGCGGTGCTTGGGGAGTTTAAGAAGTACCTAACGGAGCAGGAGATTCCCTGGACCGAAGCGGATCTGAACGGGGTGATGGACTGGCTGAAGGTGAGCATCAAGGACAAGATCATCACGATACAGTTTGGCCAGCAGCAGGGGCTGCGCACTCGGGCGGACTGGGACCCGATGATCCAGAAGGCATTGACCTATTTGCCCGAGGCACAGGCTCTGGAAGACCATGCCCACAAGGTGCTGGCGCAGAAGGCTGAGGCGCGGAGCGAAACGCAGCCCTAAAGTACGGCGGATATTTGGAAGACAAAGGCCATTCTCCCAAGGGTGGCCTTTTTGCTGCGGGCGGGGCTGAATCGATTTTGGGGAACTGCCGGCTGGCTGGCCGCGTAGATAGGATTGGTGCGAGCGAGGTTGGGTTCACTGCTGCGCCCCCTGATTGCAAAGGAGAAGAATATGCGGTCGATGGTTCGCGTGGCCGGCCTGGCCACACTGCTTTGTCTCGCGGTTCCTGTAAGCATTGCGAAGTCGCCTGCTCCGGTGTCGAAGAGCGGCGCGGGAACGATTGTGATCGTTTTCAAGGATGGCCACCGGCAGAGCTTCAATCTCTCGGACATTCAGCGAGTGGAGTTTCCGGGGTCGGCGGATGCTGCGAGTGCGGGAACACCTCTGAACCCCTCGGTGCCGTCGCGCGGCCACTTCCTGGGGAAGTGGGAGGTTGGCGATGGCGGGGGGAATACCTTCTTCATCACGCTTGAAGAGACCGGGGACGCCTGGCGGTCGCTGCACCACGAGCACGGCAAGTGGGCGTATGTCGATGGCGAGGCGCAGGTCACCTGGGATGACGGCTGGAAGGATGCGATCCGCAAGGTCGGATCGAAGTATCAGAAGTGCGCGTTTGGCGCGGACAAGAAGTTTACCGATACTCCTGACAACGTGACGAACGCGCAGAATACGATGCCGCATCCGATCTAAGGTGCGAATCCAAGAGTCTTTCGGGGCGGGGCTCGATCCTCGCCCCTTTTTGCCTTAGGCGGCTCTAGTTTTTACGTGCTGCGATCACGACTTGTGTGCCGCCGAGGTAGCCGAGCTCTCTCGACCAGTAGAGCCAAACCTCGGCGTCGGAAAAGCCAACGCTCTCCAGTTGCTGGAGGGTATCCCAGCCAAAGTGACGAAAACACAGGGTGCCTTTGGAGGTGTCGGAGAGGTTGCCTCCGTGGTACTCGGGCTCTAACAGATGCGTGATCTTGCCGGCGCCATCCGCTGTTGCCCTGACCAGGGTCTGTTGAAGATCGAGCCTGAAGGGAGCGGTAAACAAGAGCCTTCCGCCAGGACGAAGGCAGCGGAAGATCTCTGAGAAGCAGGCGGCCACGTCTGGCACGTGTTCCAAAACATCGAAGCTCAGGATGAAGTCGAAGCGGCTGCTGGGCCAGGTTAGCGCGCCCAGGTTTTCGTTGCGGATTCCCCGGCGGGAGGTTCCGAACGGGCCGTTCTCGGGAAGGTATTCGCTTCCCACGACGGATGGGTATCTCCCTTTGAGCCAACGAAACGCAGCCCCAAGCTGCTCGGTGATATAGATCGACTGGCCTGGTTCCGGCCGGAATTCCTGCACCAAGAGATGAAGCGCGCCGCGCAATCTGTTCTTGAGGCCGCAATGGTCGCACGAGAGGGATTCGCGGAGATTGGGCCAGAAGCGGCTGTCCGTTCCCTTGACTGAATAATCGAAGTTGATGCGGAAGGTGGTCTTCGACCCGCATAGGGCGCAGGTGCCGGGCAGCGAAAAGGGCTTGGGCCGCAAGGTCGATAGAGATGAGACGATCTTTTTTTGTTGCTCCAGTTCGACGGCGACCATTTGCGACCATAGCTGATAGTCCTCGAATCTCCTTAGTTTCACGGGAGTTAGCTGGGTATCTCCGGAGAACGCGGGGATTTGGCCCTTGGGGGGATGGAGGCTCCTTTGGAGGAGAACTTCGCGGTAGATAAGCCAAGCCAACCTGCCCACGAGGGGCGAAGACTTGATTGCCTGTCTGATTGTGCTCCGCATCGTCTGGAATGCCTCTCCGGTGTTGAGGGTTTTGATTCGTTTTCGCTCCGGGGAGCACTATTTCGAGGCGTCCATTTTCCTGGTTTTGGCGTCCAATCCCGATAGAATGAGCCCACTACCGAATGTAACCTGCGTCACAGCGCGACGTCCTGTCGCCACGTAGGCTCTTGAACGGAGTTGGGGAGGTTTTTGCATGCAGACAATTGCCGAGGAAAGTGTAGTCACCGTTCAGAACCTTTTGGCCGCATTCGATGGCGAGTCGAATGCGAATGCCAAATACACAGCCTTTGCCGAGAAGGCCGACGAGGAAGAGTTGCATGGCATCGCCAGCCTCTTTCGCGCGACGGCCCGGGCCGAGCAGATTCACCTGACCAACCACGCGCGCGTTTTGAATCAGTTGGGCAGCCGCGCTGAGTGCGAGATCCATCCGGTCGAGGTGAAGAGTACGCTCGAAAACCTGAAGGCGGCTCTGAACGGCGAGAAGTACGAGATCGATGTGATGTATCCGGGGTTTCTTGAAGAGGCCACTGAGCATAAGAATGTTGCGGCAATCAAAACCTTCACTGGGGCGCTTGAAGCGGAGAAGACACACGCGCGGCTCTACAGCGAAGCCATTGCCCTGCTGACGGCGGGTAAGAAGGACTCTTGGATCGCCGAGGCGCGGGACTTTTATGTTTGCCCCGTCTGCGGTTATACGTCAGAGACCGAGGAAGAGCACGAGCGCTGCCCGGTGTGTAATTGCAAGTGGGAGAAGTTTGAGATTATTCGGTAGAGAATAGATAGTGAGTTATTAGAGTTCGTGCCATGATCTGGCGCGATGAGATCGCGCCAGATGTGGGGCGGCCCGGTCCAGCAGTCGCTGTTTTCCTATAACGCACTAGACGATGGACCCACGGAAGCATGAGTTGATGGCCCTACCTAACTAAATGTCGCCCTGCCTTGTGAGTTTAGCTTGGAATGCTAGAGGTGTTCCGGGGATTGTTCCCTTAGCCGCAATCGAATTTCCCTGCAACATCCCGGCAAGCTCCAGGTCGAATTCGTCTCTCCCCATCACGCTCGGCGCGCCGGGAAAAGACCGTTTTACGTGAATCTTAGCGTTAAGGGTTCCTCCCTGATCGGTATAGGTGCCGGTATAGAGAAAGCCGCTATCTCCTCCAAATACCTTACCGTGGACTAGTGTTACCGCTCCACCACCAAAGCCTTGGACCCCTTGGAATTGCACTAACCAAAAACCTTCCATCCTTATCCTCTTTTCGTGAACAGCCAAACCTGATTCGCTCACGCACACACGCTACACCTTCAAGTTCTCAGTGCGGTAATTCTTTACTTGGCGGAAATATCCTCAACGCACTCCTAAGACAGCACCCCATCTCTGTCCTCATTGCTAAAAGCGATCACCGCTTACTGCTCGTCGTTGTAGATTTTTACTTCTAGCTTGCAGCCTTCTGACTGGCGGGCGCGGTACATGCCTGGGGTGTTGAAGCTGAAGGCGGTCTGGCCGCCGGGAGTCAGGGCGATGACGCCGCCGTCACCGTGAAGTTCCTCCAACTCTTTGTGAATGACCTGATCGGCGGCCTGCTGCAGAGTCATCCCTTTCAAAGCCACAAGATTGCAGATCTCGCGAGCTATGCCGAGGCGGATGAAGTATTCTCCGGCGCCGGTGGCGGAGACGGCGCAGGATTTGTTGGAGGCGTAGGTGCCCGCTCCGATGATCGGTGAGTCGCCGACGCGGCCGGGCATCTTGGCCTGCATTCCACCGGTGGAGGTTCCGGCGGCGATGTTGCCCGCGCGGTCGAGGGCTACGGCGCCGACGGTGCCATAGCGGCGTGTTGATGGAGACTCGTCAGCCGGGGCGGGCTGCGCCGATGGCGCGGGCGGCGGCGGTGGTGGAGCGCCGACTGGGCGCGGCGGTATGGGGCGGCCCTCTTTTGTGAGTTGCTTGACGAGCGACTGCCAGCGGAATTCAGTGAAGAAGAAGTTGGGGTCGACTTGTTCGAGACCAGCCTGCGCGGCGAAGGCATCGGCACCTGCGCCGATGAGGAAGACATGCGGAGTCTTCTCCATGACGGCGCGGGCGAGGCTGACGGGATGGCGCGTGCGGGTGACGCCGGCGACGGCTCCGGCCTTGAGATTGGAGCCATCCATGATGGAGGCGTCGAGCTCGTTGCGGCCATCGGCGGTGAAGACCGCGCCGCGGCCGGCGTTGAAGAGCGGATCGTCTTCGAGGAGTTTGATTGCGGCTTCAACAGCATCGAGGGCCGTGCCGCCACTGTCGAGGACGGCTGTTCCGGCCTGGACGGCCTGAGACAGCGAGGCGCGATAGGCTGCGTCGGTCTTGGCGTCGATGGTAGTGCGGTCGATGACCCCCGCGCCGCCGTGAATGACGATGGCCCAGTGATGAGCGGGCGGCGGGGCCTGAGCAGCTGCGAGTGAGGCTGGAAGAAGGACTCCGGCAGCGGCAGATCGAATTTTGTTCATTGGCAAGTTCCTTACCTCATTAGAAGCCAAGAGCTAAAGCTCGCTAAGGTTCTGCATGGTTTGCGCGGAGATTAAAACCCGCGCCTCCCTCCGTTGGTCATTGCTTGGGCTTTGCGGGAATCGTCAACTCCGCGCCTTCGCCGGCTTTGTGGAGGGCGGAGAAGTTGCCTTGATTGGTGGCCAGTCCGAGACGGCCGCGCGAGTCGATGTAGAAGAGGTCCTGGCCAATGGGAACATCGCTGAAGGTCTTGACGAATGGGAAGACGTAGTTTTTGCCGGCTAGAGTTAAGGGAACGCGGTCGCCGAGTTCGTAGCCGAGTTGCGCGAAGGTCTCGGCGGGAACGTTGAGTACGAGATTGCCGAAGGGTCCGTCGAGGCCGATGACTTGAGCGTGCAGCCCCTTTTCGTCGATGGAGGCATTCTTGAGATCGAGGCGGACCAGCTTGGTGACGTCGAGGGCCGGACCGGCCTGACGGAAGTCGTCGCCGCGGGCCAGATGCGCGCCGGCGGGCGAGAAGATGTCGCGGCCGTGAAAGGTTGAAGAGATGCCGGAGCCGATCATCCAGGCGGGGTTGGTGATCTCGCGGGCTTCGACGATGGGGTCGCGATCTTGGATGAGCGTGAGCAGGCCGTTGTCGGGCAGAACGAAAAACTGGCCCGTTTTCGACTTGGCGATGATGGCCTTGCGCGTTGAACCGACACCGGGATCGATGACCACGACAAAGACCGCGTCGGCTGGAAAGTAGGGAGCCGAGCCGGCGAGGAAGCGAGCGCCCATCGCGATATTGAAGGGTTCGGACTGATGGGTGATGTCGATGACGCGAACGCCGGGGGCGACGCCCTCCATGACGGCCTTGCAGATGCCGACGGCGTCGTCTTTTACGTCGAAGTCGGTCATGAAGCCGATGACCTTTGTATGTGCCGGCTGTTGAGCCACGGCCGTCGAGGCCAACGCGGCCGCGAACAGAAGCGTCAGAGATTTGAATTTCAAACGCATTCGTTCCCTCACTGATTGTTTTCATGGTATCGCGGTGAGCGCGGTGGAAGAGCGATTTTTGGCGCAGTGCGGCCCCGATGCGTTAATCTTCAGGGCAGAATGAAAGACATCTTTATCTCCGACCTGGCCAACTTTGACGAAGGCAAGCTCTTCGACGGCTTCTTTCTGGTGTTGGCCAAGCAGCAGCGCACGACGAAGAACAACAAGCCGTATCTGAATCTGATTTTGGGCGATAAGACCGGCCAGCTTGAAGGGCGAGTGTGGGAGCCGGGCGACCCGCGCATCGCCAAGGAGTTCGAGCGGGGTGACATGGTGAAGGCGCGCGGCTCGGCCTCGCGATTTGATGACCGGCTGCAGATGAAGATCGATCAACTGCGCGTGGCGCTGCCGACTGAGGTCGAGAAGGCCGATATGCTGCCGGCAACTACGTATGATGTGGCGGAGCTTTGGCGGCAGTTGACGGGATTTGTCGAGAGCTTTACCAATCCCGACTTGAAGCGGCTGCTGATGGCGATGCTCGACGACCCGGCTGTAGCACGGGCCTACCGCGAGGCGCCCGCCGCGAAGCAGTTGCATCATGCATGGCTGGGCGGGTTACTTGAGCACGTGGTCAGCTTGCTGACGCTGGCCGACAGGGTGGCGCCGCACTATCCGATGCTTAATCGGGATCTGTTGCTGACAGGCGTGATTTTGCACGACATCGGCAAGATTCGCGAGTTGAGCTGGGAGATCGGCTTCGAGTACACGCTTGACGGCGCGCTGCTGGGGCACATTCAGATGGGCGCGGCACTGGCCGAGAGGACAATGGAGAGCCTGCCCGACTTTCCGCCGAAGCTGAAGACGCTTGTGCTGCATATGATCTTGTCCCATCACGGAAAGCTGGAGTTTGGCTCGCCGAAGCTGCCGATGATTCCCGAGGCGCTGGCGCTGAGCTTTATTGACGACCTTGACGCGAAGCTGCAGGCCGTGCAGGTCGAGTTCGATAAATGCATCCGCGAAGGCAAAGGGGCGGACGAGCTGACGGGACGGGTGTGGGCGCTCGATCAGCGGCAGATGCTGAATACGAGACGGTGGCTGGAAGAGAGCGGAAAGCTCTAATGACGCTTCGCATGGCGGGCGAAGAAGGTCTGTTTTTTTACTTGACATATTCCTATATAAGAATGTATTTTCTTTCCATGGCAAGGGCGGCGACCACTTCGGATACTTTCAACGCGATTGCCGAGCCGCGCAGGCGGGAGATTTTGAGCTATCTTGCAGTGAAGGAACGGCCGGTGGGTGAGATTGTGGCATTTCTCCGGCTTGACCAACCGTCGGTGTCGAAGCACCTGAAGGTTCTGCGGAGAGTTGGGCTGGTCAGGATGCGCTGCGTGGGACGCCACAGGTTTTATCAGACGAATGCCGAGGCGATCCGTCCTTTGCATGAATGGGCCAGCACCTTTGAACGTCTGTGGCAGCGGCAGTTGCGTGGCGTGAAGCAACTCGCCGAGGAACGCATGAACGAACTGAATTCTCAACTTATCCCCAAGGAGAGATCATGATCCAGACTGCGACGAGCATAGAAGACCTGACTTTGAAGGTCGAGCAGCAGATATTAATCAACGCGCCGCTTGGAGTGGCCTTTGATGCGCTGCTTGAGCAGATGGGACCGCGGAATGAGACGCCGGACGGCACGGCCATGCCGATGAAGATCGAGCCGTGGCCGGGCGGCAGATGGTATCGCGACTTAGGCGACAACAATGGCCATCTATGGGGCCATGTGCAAGCGATCAAACGGCCCACGCTGCTGGAGATTTACGGTCCGCTCTTTGCGTCGTATCCCTTCGTCTCAAATGTGCAATACCGGCTGACGGAGGCGAATGGTGTGACGACGATCGTGCTGCGGCATACCGCGCTTGGGTTTATTCAGGACGATCACAGAGAGGGCGTGGGCAAGGGCTGGGCGTGGCTTCTCGATCGGGTACGCAGGACCGCAGAGAAACGATAGGCAAGAGTCTCGGAACGGCATTTCCCCTTTGCACGATGGAGGAGGTCTCCATGTGTCCATTTTGTCTGGCTACTGCGGCATTGATTGCCGGTAGCATCGCGACGACCGGCGGTCTGACTGCATTAGTTATCAAGAAAACTATTAACGGTAAGAGCAACAACATCTCCACCAATTCCCCAACAACGGAGGATCACAATGGCTAGCAGCACAGTGGAACGCACCAAGGCCGTCTCACACGAGGAGTGGATGGCGGCACGCAAAAAACTTTTGGCGAAAGAGAAGGAGTTCACACGGCAGCGCGACGAGCTGAGCCGGCTGAGACGCGAGCTGCCTTGGGAGCGGGTCGAAAAGCAGTATGTCTTTGAAGGGCCGAGAGGCAAAGAGACGCTGGCCGATCTTTTCGACGGACGCAGCCAGCTGATCATATACCACTTCATGCTTGGGCCCGGGTGGAAGGAGGGCTGCCCGAGCTGCTCGTATCTGGCGGATCACTTCGATGGGCCATCGATTCATCTGGCCAATCGCGACGCGACTTTGGCGGTTGTCTCACGGGCGACGATGCCGGAGATTGCGGCCTTCAAGAAACGGATGGGCTGGAAGTTTCATTGGGTATCGTCGAACGGCAGCGACTTCAACTACGACTATCATGTCTCGTTCCGGCCGGAGGAGCGGTCGACGGGCAAGGTGAGCTATAACTACACGGAGATGGCCTTTCCCAGCGAGGAGGGACCCGGGCTCAGTGTCTTCTTTAAGGACGCGAACGGGGAGATCTTTCACACTTACTCCAGTTATGCGCGGGGACTGGATATTCTTGCCGGTGCGTATAACTTCCTCGATCACACGCCGAAGGGTCGCGACGAGGAGGGGCTGGCGCACACGATGGCCTGGGTGCGCCACCACGACAAGTACGGCCAAGGATACTTCGTCGACCCGACGCAGCCTTATGTGGAGCCGGAGAAGGTGAGCGGCGGCTGCCGCTAAGTCTCTGACCGAATGAATTCGTACCAAGTGCGGGTCTGGAGACCCACACGACAGCCGGTCAGGAGACCGGCGTTACAGATACAGAATCATGCGGTCAGAGAACTAGAGTGTCTCAGGCCAGGAACCAATCCCACTGCTCTTTGGTGAGAGGAACCACGGAGAGGCGGCCGATTTGCACTAACGGCGAGTTGGCAAAGAGCGGTTCGGCTTTGATGGCGGCCAGCGTCTTGGGGTGTTTGAGACGCTGGCCTGCCTTGACTTTGACGATGGGAAATTTGGGATCTGCGGGATCGACGCTGACCACTGAGGCTGTGCCCACGGCCGTGCGTTCGTCGCCGGTGTGGTAAAAGATCCACTTGGTTCCTGGCTTCATCTCGCGGAGGTATTTGACGGCGGTGGGGTTGGTTACGCCATCCCAGACGGTCTCTTTGTCGCCAAGAAAGCTGTCAAAGGAGTAGACCTCGGGCTCGGTCTTGAAGAGGAAGTAGCTCATGCGCCCATGGTACGCGAGAAAACGGGAGGTGGGGAACTGGGAACTGGTTGACGGCCTCAAAGTAATGAGATCGTAACCATTGCCAATTCGCAAACCCCGATTCCCTCTTTCTTGCGTCTTCCCGTTACAATCAAGAGGATATGATTCGTTTCTCAACGGCCGGGGAGTCGCATGGGGAGGCGCTGATCGCGCTGGTCTCGGGGCTGCCTGCGGGCGTGCCGGTCGATCTGGAGTTTGTGAATCGCGAGCTGTGGCGGCGGCAACAGGGCTATGGGCGCGGTGGCCGGATGAAGATCGAGACCGACAAGGCTCATGTGCTCTCTGGCGTGCGGCACGGCAAGACCATCGGCACGCCGATCGCTATTGAGCTGGTCAACCGCGACTGGAAGAACTGGGAGGACAAGTTGCCGGTCGAGGCTGGCGATCCGGCTCTGCACCAGGCGGTGGCATCGCCGCGTCCCGGCCATGCCGACCTAGCCGGCGCCCTCAAGTACAACTTTCCCGACGCGCGCTATGTGCTGGAGCGCGCCTCGGCTCGCGAGACGACCGCGCGCGTAGCCGCCGGTGCGGTGGCCAAACTGATGCTGCGCACGCTGGGCATTGAAGTGGGCAGCCACGCGATTCGCGTGGGGCGCGTGGAGTTGAATCGCTCCGCCGCATGGGAGGAGATTGCAGCTCTGGCTCAGAGGGAAGAGATTGTACTTGGATGTGTCGATGAGGCAACCGAGGCTCGCATGAAGGAAGAGGTCGAGGAGGCTGCGCGGACCGGCGACTCGGTGGGCGGAGTCTTCGAGGTCGTGGTGCACGGCGTGCCGCCTGGTCTGGGCACCTTTGCCAACTGGGACGAGAGGCTGGACGGGCAGCTCGCCGCAGCGGTGATGAGCATCCAGGCAGTGAAGGCGGTTGAGATTGGCCGGGGAGTCTTGGCGGCGGAGAGCTTCGGTTCGAAGGTCCACGACCCGATTTTTTATTCAACGGGAGCCAATGGCAAAACCACGCGTTTTACGCGGCCGCAGAATTATGCCGGCGGTCTGGAGGGCGGTGTTTCCAACGGCGAGGATATTGTTGTGCGCGGCTATCTGAAGCCGATTTCGACGCTACGCAAGCCGCTGCAGTCGGTGCGGTTTGACACGCGCGAAGCCACTAGCGCAAGCTATGAACGCTCGGATATTTGCGTTGTCCCAGCAGCCGGAGTGGTCGGCGAAGCGATGGTTGCGCTGACGATTGCGCGGCTGGCACAGGAAAAGTTTGGCGGCGATTCGGCCTTGGAGATGCAACGGAACTTTGCTGGCTACATCGAACAGATACGGAGCTTTTAGCAGCAGATGATTTTGAAGATAGTCAAGTACCCCGAGGCTGTGCTGTCGCGGCCCGGAGAGCCCGTTACAGAGTTTGACGATGAGTTGCGAAAGCTTGTCGCGGATATGTTCGAAACTACATACGCTTCGCAGGGCATTGGGCTGGCCGCGCCGCAGGTGAATGTCTCGAAGCGCCTGGCGGTGATCGACCTGAGCATGGGCAAGGACCCGAAGGACAGGCTGGTGCTGGCCAATCCTGAGATCATTGCGAGCGAGGGCAAGCAGTATGAGGAGGAAGGCTGCCTGAGCTTTCCCGAGATCCGCGAGAAGGTTTCGCGCGCTGCGAAGGTGCGCATCCGCGCACAGGACGAGCGAGGCAAGTGGTTTGAGATGGACGGCACGGAGCTGCTGGCGCGCTGTTTTCAGCACGAGATCGATCACGTGGACGGCATGCTCTTCATCTTCCGCATGAGCGGGCTGAAGCGCGAGCTGACTCTGCGCAAGATCCGCAAGATGCAGCGCGACGGCCAGTGGTAAGGCGATGAAGCTCGTTTTCTGCGGGACTCCGCGGTTTGCCGTGCCGACGTTCGAGACACTGATCGCGGCCGGGCACGAGATTCCATTAGTCGTGACGCAGCCCGACCGGCCGGCGGGCAGAACGAGGGAGCTTTCGGCTCCGCCGGTGAAGCTGGCCGCAGAGGCTGCAGGCCTTGAAGTCACACAGCCGGAGAAGATTCGCAACAATCTTGAGTTACGCGCACGGCTTGAGTCGATCGCACCTGACGCCATCGTTGTCGTCGCGTACGGCCGCCTGATCCCTCCCTGGATGCTTGAGCTGCCGAGGCTCGGCTGCATCAATCTTCATGCGTCGCTGCTGCCGCGTTATCGCGGCGCCGCACCCATCCAGTGGGCCGTGGCAATGGGCGAGGTCTTCACCGGAAACACAACGATGCTGCTCGAAGAGGGGCTCGACACAGGGCCGATTCTGCTGCAGCAGGCGCTGGCGATTGGAATAGAGCAGACTGCGGCGGAGCTCTTCGAGGTGCTGGCCGAGGGTGGCGCTCCGCTGGTGGTGAAGACGCTGGCTGGACTGGACGATGGGAGCATCGAGCCGAGGGCGCAGAATCATGCGGGCGCGACACTCGCTCCGATCCTCAGCCGCGAAGATGGTCGCATGGATTTTGCCGCGCGCACGGCGACGGAACTGAAGAATCGGTGGCGCGGCTTTCAGCCCTGGCCGGGGGCTTTCACCACTCTCAATGAGAAGAAGCTGATCGTTCATCGCATGGGGATTGCGGAGCCTTTCGCCTTTGCAGCGATGGGCGAGGCTGCGCCGGGCCAGATCCACGTTGAAGGCCGCCGCCTCTTTGTCGCATGCGCTCAGAAGACATGGCTGGAGCTGATTGAGGTCCAGCTTGAGGGCAAGAAGCGTTTGAGCGCGGCCGAGTTTCTGCGCGGGAATGTTCTTGCGGACGGTGCGCGGCTCGGGATCCCGACGCAATGACAGATCAGAAGAGCGTAGGCGCTCGGAAGATCGCGTCGAAGGATCGGGCGGCGAGGATTTCAGCGGCGCGCAAAGCGGCTTTCGACATTCTGCTGACGATCGAGCGCGGGCAATCTCACTCCGACGATCTGCTTCGCGGTAAAGGTGTCAATGCGCTCTCTGGATCCGACTGCAAGCTAACCACTGCGCTGGTGTTGGGTGTACTGCGCTGGCAGATTCGGCTCGATCACCAGATTCGCCGCTTGCTTTCGCGCCCCAACGCAAAGCTGGACGCGGAGATTCTGATCGCACTGCGGCTGGGTGCGTTTCAGATTCTGCAAATGGATCGAATCCCGGCCCGCGCGGCGATCGACGAGAGTGTGGAGCTGGTGAAGCAGGCTGGACACGGATTTGCCTCCCGTATGGTGAATGCGGTGTTGCGAAAGCTCGATGCGGCGCCGCCGCTTCAATTCTCGGAGGAGTGTGCGGCGGAGTTGGCGCTGACTCAGGCTCATCCCACATGGATGGTCGAGCGCTGGATCAGTTTTTACGGATTGGATGCGGCGCAGGCCATTTGCCGCCACGGCCAGAGCCAGCCGGCGTTGTCGGCGCGGATGACGCAACAGACGGCCGATCTCGATTCGCGAGTTGAAGATCGTGGTCTCCCGCCCTTCTCGCAAAAGGACGCGAAAAGGATGGGGCACCCAAGTATTGAGGAGGAAGTTACCGAAGCTGGAGTGGTTTTTGAAGCGGGAGAGGTGCTGACCGCTGCACGCACCGTTGCCTCCGGCGACGTCACGGCTACGGAAGCTTTTCGCGAAGGACGATTGCGGATACAGGATGAGGGATCGCAACTGGTGGCAGAGTTGGCGGGCGGGAGGCGCTGCAATGAAGCTAGACGCATTCTCGATGCGTGCGCGGCTCCCGGCGGAAAGACATTGATCCTTGCCGAACGCAATCCTCATGCGCGGATCGTGGCCTGCGAGGCGAGTGCTCCGAGACTGGAGCAACTGCGCGAGCGGCTGGCATTTCTTGGCGAACACGTCGAATGCCGGTTGGCAGACGCTGGCGCTTCGGAGGAACGGGAAGCGTACGATCTTGTATTGGCCGATGTGCCTTGCAGCGGCACCGGGACGCTGGGGCGCAATCCAGAGATTCGTCATCGGCTGCGCATGGAGGATCTGGCGCGCCAGGCTGAACGGCAGCGGGCGATTCTCAGTGCGGCGATACGTGCGGTGCGGCCCGGAGGGTTGGTCGTTTATTCAACGTGTTCACTGGAGCCGGAGGAGAATGAAGAGGTCGTCGCCGCGGTGCTGGCGGCGATGCCCAGGATACGGTCAATTTCGCTCGACGTGCGGATCGGCGAGTTGCTGGCTGATGGCGTTGTCACAGTCGGCGGTGCGGAGCGGTTACGCGGTTCATTAACGGCAGAAGGCGCACTGCGGCTGCTGCCGGGCGCCTTTCATAGCGATGGATTTTATATTGCATTGATCGAACGAATTGCCTGACGAGCAGCGCGAGATCGGCAATCGAAGAGCTGATTAACTCGCTTGCTCGGGGGGCAGACGCAAATCCGCGTAGTCCCGCCCGAGTTCGGCGCAGAGGGCTTCCACTACTAATTCGTGATCGGAGCGCTGCGGCAGGCCCGAGACTGTGACACAACCCACGATGCCGGCGCCGGCAACAGAGAGCGGAAACGAGCCGCCAGCCGCAGCGAAGTCGGCCACAGGCACGCCGAGTTTCTCATGCAGCGTTTCGTTCTTTGACTTCAGAGTCATACCCACGCGGTAAGAACTGCGGTGGAAGCGCGCGACTACGTTGATCTTGCGCCGGACCCACTCGGGATTGTCGGGAGTGGTGCCGTCGAGGGCGGCATAGAAGAGAGGCTGGCCGAAGCGCCGCACGTCGATCACCAGGTTGAGTCCGCGCTCCAGAGCTATGGAGCGCAGGCGGTTTCCAAGCTTCCACGCTACCTCCGCATCGAAGCGCGGCAGGATGAGTTCACGCTCTTGCAGTGCTATGCGCTCAAGATCTTCAGGTACTCCCATTTTGTCCTCAATTCTTTCTACTTTGCCACCGTCAGTTTGACGACGGTGCTCTGATTGACGCGCGCGCCGGATGGAGGTTCGTGGCTGATGACCGCGCCGGGGCGGATGGGCAGCACGGGCGGCGCGAGGCCCGTGCCTATCGGTGCAACCGTCACGTCGATGAAGTCAGTTGTCGATTGGATGCCCACGCTGGATAACTCGGCCTGCGCGCTGACGACAGGAACGCCCGCGAGATCGGGCATGACAAAGCCGTCGGGCGCATCGTCGCTGGCGGAGGCCACGAGAAGATTGACGGTGGGCCGCGCGATGCCCTGGGCATGGGCAGGCGGGTCCTGCGAGAGGACGGTTCCATCGGCTGCGCCGGACCAGGGAAGGTGCGCGGTGACGCCGATTTCGAGACCTTGATGGCGCAGGCGCAACGAGGCCACGCGCTCCTCCTGGCCTACGGTTTGGGGAACCTCGACTTTTTGCGGACCGAGGCTCTCGGAGACGCGCACGCGCCACTCGCGGCGGACTACTGCTCCCGGTTCGGGCGACTGAGTGAGGATGTGCCCGGCGGCGACATCGCCGGAGTAGTAGCGATTATCGACCTCGAGGTTAAGACCCAGGCCCGAGGTCTGGCTGCGCGCCTCGGCGACGGTCATGCCTTTGAGCGCGGGGATCTGCACCTCTGCGCCGTGAATGGCGAAGTGCATGGTGGTGATGGCCGACAGTAGCGTGACGGCCACAAGCAGCATCACGAGCGAGCCGATCTGGAAGAAGTTGATGACGTGGCGTCTCATGGGTCTCCGGTGAGCGTGGGGAAGATTCCCTCGGGGCTAAGGCCCCGGAGTTTTGCTGCTCTCAATGTACGTGCTGAAGCCCGTACCCTTCAACCGGGCAGAGGCAGATCGCGAGACGATGTGTTGCTGCCTCACCGCAAATTGTCTGTTACCGGCTCGGGGTGGATGGTTACTCGGTAGACCTCGGGGCATTCGAGCTTGAAGCGGTCTTCGAGGGCGGTGATGACCTCGTGGACGCGGCGCATCGAGAGGTTGTCGGGCAGGGTGCAGTGGCAGGAGAGCTGGATGTGATCGCCGGTGCGACCGACGATGATCTCATGTACATCGACGATCTCTGGCAGGTGCGCGGCGGTGGAGCGCATGGCCTGCTCGATGCGGCGGTCTTCGGCGACCTGTTCGGCGGGCTGTTCAATGGTGGCCGGCTCGCTCTCGATGTGGGTGAGGACCGCGTCGATCTCAGGGACTTCGCGAAGGATCTCGGACTCAAGGGAGCAGACAAAGTCGTGGGCTTTGAGGAGCGACTGCTCCTCGTCCAGTTCCAGATGCTGCTCGACGCGGAGTCGGCCTTGATGGGATTGGACGCTTAGCTCGTGGACGCTGACATTGTTGCGCGCGGCGACGGCGCGAACGCGGTCGAAGATGCTCTCGGCGCGGGCCTGGCGTGGCACGGTATGGATGACGACGTCGGCCTCGGGCAGGGTGCGATGCACCGCTTCGGTGGCCGCGTTGACGAGCTCGCCGGTATGTTCGAAGGTGTAACGGCGAGGCAGGGCCAGCGTGAGGTCGGCAAAGTAGTTGGCTCCGGCGCGACGAACGCGGGCTTGTTCGACGGAGAGAACGCCGGGCACGCGCGCGACGTCATCGACGAGGCGCAGGCGGGTCTCGGCGGGGATCTGGTCGAGCAGGACATCCACTGCTTCGCGGCCCAGGCGCACGGTGAGGCGCAGAATCAGCAACGAGACGACTACCGCTGCGAGAGGATCGGCATAACGCAGAGGTGCGATGCCGAAGTGCGCGCCGGCCCAACTGGCGCAGAGGCCGGCGAGCACGGCGAGGGACGAATAAATATCGGAG
>JBEKKL010000079.1:0-18011 GCA_050010735.1 Occallatibacter sp.
TGCGCCAGGCCGAGCGGAAATTCCGCGGGCTTCTGGAATCCGCTCCGGATGCCGTGATCGTGATGAATCGCCAAGGAAGGATCGTGTTGGTCAATGCTCAAGTGGAGAAACTGTTTGGCTACAAGCGGGAGGACCTCCTGGGGCAAGAGGTTGAAATACTGGTGCCAGAACGATTTCGTGGCCGACACCCCCAACACCGCGATGGGTTCTTCGCCCAGCCACGGGTGCGGCCGATGGGTGAAGGTCTGGGACTGTACGGACGGCGGAAAGACGGAACCGAATTTCCCGTGGAAATCAGTCTCAGTCCGCTGGAGACGGAGGAAGGCACGCTCGTCTCCGGCGCGGTACGCGACGTCACCGAACGCATGCGCACCGAAGAGGCTTTGCGCGAGGCGCAGGGCGATCTTGCACGCATCAACAGGGTGACAACCATGGGAGAGTTAACGGCATCCCTGGCTCATGAAATCAGTCAACCAATCAGTGGTGCTATGACCAATGCCAACGTCGGCCTCCGAAAGCTCGCGGGCGACAATCCAAATCTCGATGAGGTGCGCGGGGTTTTTGCCAGAATTGTAAGGGACGCACAACGTGCTACAGAGATTATCAGCCGGATCCGCTCACAATTCGAGAAGGGTGTCCCGAAACAAGAGAGTCTGAATGTGAACGAGATTATCCCAGAAACCATCGCCCTCCTGCGCGACCAGGCAATGCGACACAACATATCGATCCGCACCGAACTGGCAGCCGATCTACCTCAGATCGTCGGAGATCGTTTGCAATTGCAGCAGGTCGCGATGAATCTCATCGTCAACAGCATCGAAGCGATGAAGGACGTTGACGGAACACGAGAGTTGGTCGTCCAGTCGCAGCGGGCTGAAAACGAGCAGATTCTTGTTTCATTCAGCGATACCGGCATAGGCCTTCCGCCGCAGCTCGCGGAACAGATTTTCGATCCGTTCTTTACGACGAAACCTCACGGCACCGGCATGGGGCTTCGCATCAGCCGGTCAATCATTGAGTCTCATGGTGGGCGCTTGTGGGCGGTCGATTCCCCTGGGTGCGGCGCAACTTTTCACTTGAACTTGCCCGCCGCGATTCCGTCGTCATCGCACGAGTCGCGTGAGTTTGTTTGACCGATACCAAAGTATTCGCCAATACCATCGTCCAATAGACTCGCCCTATTAGGGCTGGCTTAATACCAATGACGGAGCGCGCCACTACACGCTAGATGCGGTGGGCAAACTGGAGCGCAACCCTTATCAAAAGGAGGGGGCAGGCGAACGATGAATCGACCTACACGTCACAACGATAAAGAATCTCTTGAGAGTCTCGTCGGCGGTAAGCTGCCTCGAAATCTAAGCTGGAACTCAGTGATTGATTTGATTGGGCATATCGGCGAGGTGCAACCACACGGAAGCGACGAGTTTATCTTCGCGGTCGGTGCACAAAGAGGTTTCTTCAAGCGCCCCAGCGGGCATAATCTCGCGGTGGAGGAGATATCTCGACTGCGCAGGTTTCTGAAAGAGGCTGGCGCACTTGGGATGCCCGCCAAGTCATCCCAAATCCGGCGAATGGTCGCAGTCATCGACCATCATGTTGCTCACATCCATCACGATTTGGGCGACAGTCGGTCTCAAGGCGAAGTCACTGTGAAACCGTACGATCCCTTTGGCTTCCATCATCATCTGATCCACCGTAAAGAGGCTCATTACGAAGGCGAGCGCGTTCCCGAGGAAGACTCGTATTACGAGGAGATCGCCATGGACCTAGTGCACGCCGGAGAGATCATCCTGATCGGACATGGGACGGGTAAAAGCAGCGCGGCCGGGTTCCTAACGGAGTATCTCAAAGCGCATCGTCCCGAGGAGTATCAGCGAATCGTCGCGACCGAGACTGTAGATCTCTCCGCTTTGACAGAGCCGCAGATCGAGGAGATCGCGAAGAGGCATATTGGGGCCGCATCAATTCGGCTTGAAGAAAATCCGTGGCTCCGTTGGGGCTAACCCGCGCAGCTTTCAGGCTCGCGCATCAAGCTAGGTCAACCGCTCGATACCAAGGGATCGATCGGTAGCTTGGCTCAATTGATTCGCCTTCCGTGTTTTGGCTTAATCGAATTCTTGTAGCGGAACCCAAAGGATTTCTCGCGTAAAACGTGATTATAAGAACGATGAACCAGCCCTATTGGAGGATGTTATGGGTACTCGCCAACATCATGCGCCTGCCGGTCGAACACTTGCGGAAGTCATCGGGTCGTCCACGAAGCGCTCGACGAGAGCATCAACCAAGAGATTTCGGAGTGAACAATGGGAGCGGAGAATCGAGGAAGATTGGCAGGGGCACTTAGAGACTTTGCGACAGTGTATCTGTCAGCTTCTCATCGGGAATCAGCACCTACCGATAGAACTGATGGAGGCAAACAAGCCAGGTCGGGAATAGTGCCGGGATGCCTTAAACATTCAGGATTGTCGAAGCGATTCGCACACTTCAGGAGTCGAAAGCTCTTCGGCTTTCAGGGAGGACCAGGATGAATACTTTACGAGAGGTTCTGACGCAATCGGAAAGGGATGGCGTCGCCCTGGGGCATTTCAATGTCGCTAACCTCGTAATGTTGAAGGCGGTGCTTAACGCCGCGGCTGAGACTGATGTCCCGGTGCTCGTCGGTGCGTCCGAAGGAGAGCGAGATTTCATTGGAACTCGCCAACTCGCCGTTCTGGTCAAAAGTTTGCGCGAAGAACTTGATTTGGAGGCATTTCTCAACGCGGACCATACACATTCACTGGCGAAAGCCGTGGAGGCGGCGAAAGCTGGCTTTGATGCGGTAGTGATCGACTTTTCCGCGTTGCCTTTCGAAGAGAATGCGATTCGCACGAAGGAAACGGTTGATGCGATCAAGGCGATCAATCCAGCCATCTTGGCCGAGGGAGAGATAGGCGATATAGGGACGGGTTCTGAAATCCACGAGGAACCTCAGAACGGACTCAAGAGCCTGACAACGCCCGAGGAGGCGAAGCAGTTCGTTCACTCAACCGGAATCGATGCTCTCGCTCCGGCGGTTGGAAACATGCATGGCATGCTCAAGAGCATGGTGCAGGGAACGGCGAAGAAACACCTGAATATCGAAAGAATATCCGAAATCAGGGAGGCGACCGAGGTCTTCCTGACCTTGCACGGCGGATCTGGAACCGACGATGACGACTTTCGCAAAGCCATCGCTGCAGGAATCAACATCATCCATATTAATACCGAAATAAGGGTCGCATGGAGGCGATCCCTGGAAGAAAGCTTAGCCAGAAAGCCCAACGAAGTTGCGCCGTATAAGATCTTGGGGCCTGTCGTCGAATCCGTGAAAGGGGTTGTCATTTCGCGACTGAAACTGTTCAATGAGCCCCGAGCAACCGTGGCAGTATAACCTCCTCGACCCTGTCTACCGGAAAGCAAGGTCACCCAGGAGACCGGTCAAGAAATACGATCCGATTCGGGGCCGTTTTCCGGTGTTCTTTCGCAAGACTTGGAGAGGAGCGAGGCCTTGTGTGCTCTTTCTGTCGCGTTCTTTCTCTTCGCCAAACATCACGTAACTCGCTCGGAAGGTGTGGACGGGGACGACGGGGCTCGAAAGCGGGCAGCACTGATCCGGGACTCGGCCATTCCGTAATGGACGTCAGAGCGACCGGGTGATGGAGTGCTCCGAGTGCCGTTCGAAGCAGCAGTAAAACCCACTAAGCCGTCAACAGTGCAGGCGCATGGAATCAATCGGTTTGCAGAGTTCTAGGCTTCCCGTGTCAGCCAACTCTTCATCGTGTTCGCGTCCACAAGACCCGCTTGCTGGAACTGAAGGCTACCGCGAGTGAATACGGCGAAGTTCGGGATTCCTCGGACGTTGTACCGCGAAGCAAGTTCTGGAAACCGTTCCGTGTCGACCTTTAGGATGACGGCGCGTCCGGCGAGGTCACGAGCGACCTGCGCGACATGCGGCGCCGCCGTCCGGCAGGGTCCGCACCAGGCCGCCCAGAAATCGACGAGCACAGGAGCTTTGCTGTTGCGAACAACTTCGTCGAATTCCTCGGGATTCACCTCTATGGGCTCCGCTATTGCAGGTAGCGCTGCCTTGCATGCGCCGCATCTTCCAATGTCAGCCAAATGTTTCGCCGGAATTCGGTTTGACTTTCCACATGATGGGCAACTTCGGATGATAGCCAAGGTAGATCCCTCTATCGAATGTCGTGTAAGCAGCATCTCGCCAATGCGGAAAAGCGAAATGTGACCGACTACTGAAGCCACGCCCGTACCTGGCACGACCACATAGCTATTATCAACGCATCTTCTCACACGACAAACGACCAATATTTGAAGAATCACGATTCGCGCGCATCTCGGACGACGCGAGGAAGCGGCCAATCCATCAATCCTCTCGCGGATACTTCGAGCCAAGCGTAGCTCAACGCACCTCGTACGGATGGAAGATGTAGTCCTTCGCCTTCACGGCCGTATGGCAAGCGTTGCCGCAGTCTGAAGGGCTTTTGGCATCGGCCGTGAACTTGCCCGACACGGCATCGTAGTTGAACACCGCGTACCCCCACCCGCCGGTTTTCGGAAATCTCTTGCTGTCCTTTTCCATGACGAAAGCCTGGGTAAAGACGTCCGGCACATCCACCGCGAACTGGGCCTCCGTGCTTTTCTTTTGCTTCCACTGGAGCTTCACGATCATGGAGCTCTCCGGGAAAAGCTCGCCGTTGCCGGGAACGCCGGCCTTGTACGCAGCGATCATTTTCGGATTGGCGACGATCACCTTGAGAATTTCGTCTTGCCGGGCGGAAGAGACAGCAGGCCAGTCCTCGTAGCCCCTGAAGTCGGAGAACGCAATTCCACCTGGCGACGTCAGCGAGTACTTATCCTGCGCATAAACGGCCACGGCGGCGAGAGCGACGAGCACTGCCACGACCGCTGCAATGGTTGTAAAGCCGGCGAGACGCTTGGCCGCGCCGCGAGCCTCTATCTTCTGTTCCGGTTGTTCTTGCGCCGCAAACTTCGTGGTAGGTTCGGTCATGATTTGTTCTCCTCAACAAACACCCAGAGGCCCGTTGCACCTACGCCCTGATTCTTGCGATTAGGCCAGACCCAAGCGAACGGACGCAATTGGACGATGGTATCGTCGATACCTTCGTATCAAGTGTGCGGGAGGAGGGTTGCTTCGTTTGACCGGTTTTCGGGATTGCCTGGTTGGAGAAAAGCCGTATGCCTCAGGTATACGAAAGTATGGGCGATACCATCGTCCACTTGCGCGACCAAGGCTGTTCTGACTCAATCGCGACACTTGGTTCAACGAGGAGATAAAGATGAAGATCTCGCAAATGTACCGAAGCGCTGTGATCGTAACCATGATACTGATCCTGCGATCTCGATCCACCTTGTACATCGCGCACGAGCAGAGATCCAGTATCGATAAGCAAAAGATCCTTTGCATCGGGGTCCCTGCGTTTATCTCGGCGATGCAAATTGAACCTAGTTCAACAGCGATTCCCAGCCTGCCGGCACTCTACCCACCGGTCCAGGCACGGACTGGTTTTTGGGATGCGAATGCGGCGGAAGCAACCTCACACCCTCGATCATCGCCCGCTTCTCGTAATCGTAGAACCAATCCTCGCCTGGCTCGAAGCTGGCAATGATCGGATGCCCTGTTGCCGCGGCATGCTTGGATGCATGCTGGCTCGGAGAACTGTCGCAGCATCCGATATGCCCGCACTCCGCGCACCGGCGGAGATGAAACCACCAACCTTCCGGCGACGCCAGGCATTCCATACACCCATTGCCGCTTGGCTTCGAAGCGGGGTTGATTCCGCGCTGATCTCTCTTCATTTCGATTTATCCTCACTCTTGACGTGATGTCTTCCGTCCCCCAACTTCCTGGCCAGTGGATTGTGAACTCCGCACCAGTGCACTGTCTCCGAGGTTGGTTGAAAAACTACGACAGTTCCTTTGACTCACGACCCCCAAGCTGAGAAGTACTTGGGGCTCGTTTCGCTCAGAATGACAGCAATTGCATACCCGCGAGTCTCTGAGACGGGAGACCAGGCGTTCCCGCCACACAGGCTTTGCCCGAAATTCTCTCAAGCGGCAGCCCGACTCTGCAATTGGACGATGGTATTGGCGATGCCCCGGCTTTGGAGGCACGTGGGATAGGGTACGCACCACTTTTTTGGCGATGTGTCCAATCCGCACTTTGGTATTGGGCGATACCTTCGTCCAATAGACCCGTTGTCCTGCTTCTGGTTTGATTAAGGTGCCGCTGATAGGAGCTGTTGTGAGCGCTGCAACTGCCGCACCTCAGCTCCGGCGGACACTGTAGCGCATTCGGGGTGATCAATGGACGCCGTACAAGTCGAGCAAAAGAGCTATGAAATGCCCCCTCGTGAGGGGATCAGCATCGCGCATTTTCTCACTGTCAACGACATCGAGCGATCGGCTCACTACTACGAAAAGGTCTTCGGCGCTCGCATTCTGAGCATTGGCGATGGCAACGCGCCCGCGTACCTCCAGCTTGCAAATATCTGGATGATTTTGAACGTCGGCGGCGGCCCGACGTCCGACAAGCCGACAGTGACACTCAGCGTGCCGGACCCAAATCACATTAACAGCTTTATGAATTTCCGCGTGGCAAATATTCAAGCCTGCTATGAATTATGGAAAAGTCGAGGAGCCGAGTTCATCACGGAGCCGATCCCCAAGTACGGCGAGATACGCTGCTACATCCGCGATCCCGATGGTTACATTATCGAAGTCGGACAGAGCACCGATCTTAAGTATGGTTAACGCTCGGCCGGATGGGATGCGAATCTCAACCCTTGCCTAGGTCCGCTTAGTGGCTTGCTCGACCGAGCGTCCGACCAATGCATTGGCGCGGAATGATGCGTTCGTCCAATGGCTTCGTCGTCGCGCTTGAGCCAATTGTACTTTGAACAGTTAGTCGCTCTAGCATCGAAAGGAGTACCGGATGGACGGCACAAATGGACTGAGAGAGAGCGCGCTTGGCGTGAACATTTTTACCGCTCCGGGTAAGGCCATGGTCGGCGAGCGACCAAAGCCCTTCGGCGAAGCGCTCGGCTTTGACCCGATCACATCGACCTTAATCTTCGGCGAGCACGACGCGGTGCTGGTGGACGCAATGGGGACTGTCGCTGAGGCCGAAGCCCTCGCGAATTGGGTCGCTCTGCACAACCGCAACCTGGAGACCATCTATATTACGCACGCGCACTTCGACCACTTCTACGGTCTGAGCATTCTACTCGACCGTTTTCCCGGCGCTCGGGCGATAGCAACGCCCAAGACGGTGAACGCCATGCAAATGTCTTTCACTCCGCCAGTGGAGCGGTTGGCCCGCCGTATGTTTCCCGGGCAAGTGGCTACCAAGTTGGTTGCGCCTGAGCCTTATGAGCACGAAACGTTCACTCTCGAAGGCCACGAATTGCGCATCATCGCGCAGGGCCGCACCGATAGTCCCGATTCGACCTCGCTTTATGTTCCATCGATCGGACTGATCGTCGCCGGCGACGTTGTGTACAACCAATGCCATATGTATGTCGGCGACACCACCCCCGAGAGCCGAAAGAATTGGATCGCGGACCTGGAGCGGTTAGCAGCGCTGAACCCGGCAATCGTTGTCGCCGGCCACAAGAAGCCTGGCGCGCCCGACTCTCCCTCGGCGATCCAGGAGACCAAGCGTTACCTTGAGGATTTTGATCGGGTTCAGAAAATCGCGACGTCCGACCAGGAGCTGTTCGATCAGATGACGGCGCTCTACCCGGATTGGGTAGCCAATCAGTCGTGGTTGATGTTTGGATTCCCTGGGGTATAACCGGCACTCAACCGCGGTGGACTGTCCTTGCACATTTTGGAGGGAGGGGTAGCTCATATTCAGGAGAACAGAATTCGATTTCAAAGAGGAGAAAAAATGACAACAAAAGGAAAAGTCTTGGTGCTAGTCTCGAGCGGCCACGGGCTGCCATTGAAAGATGGCAAGGTTTATACCGGCGCCGGTTACTATCTCAACGAGCTGACGGTTCCGACTCGCGCGCTGATGAAGGAAGGCTACGAAATCACTTTCGCCAACCCCAAAGGCAACACGCCGCAACTGGATGTCCATTCCGCCGTCCCCGACTTCTTCGGCGGGGATGAGGCCAGGCTTCAGGACTATTTAAAATTCCGCGACAGCCTGACTGGGCTCAAGAATCCAACTCGCATCTCGGATGTCATCGCATCGGGCCTGGATCAATATGACGCTGTTTTCGTCCCCGGCGGCCATGGCCCGATGATCGATCTTCTCGACGATCCCGATGCCGGCGCCGTGATGAGACACTTCCATCAAACGTCCAAGCCCACGGCAGTGCTCTGCCATGGCCCGATTTCACTTCTCTCGGCTCTTCCGAATTCGACGGAGGTGGTGGCAGCGCTGGCAGCGGGCGATGCCGCTGGAGCGCATGCGAAGGCTCAAGGATGGATCTATGCCGGATATAAGATGACGATCTTTTCGACGGCGGAAGAGCAGCAGCGGGAGCCGCTTGAGATTGGCGGTAAGGTTCTCTTCTACCCGGACTTCGCCTTGCGTACCGCGGGCGGTGCCGTAAGCGTGGTGGCTCCATGGCAGAGCTACGTCCTTCAAGATCGCGAGTTGATCTCAGGTCAGAACCCGTTCTCGGACGAAGCGCTACTGAAACTTCTACTACCGGCACTGGACGCGAAGAAGAAGTCAGTTTCAGCGGCATAAGAATCGGGGAAGCCCATCGTTTACACGATCATGTTGCCATGCGTGGCACCAATCGAAGTGCAAGGGAAGGAATTGCCGATGAATCTCGTGGCATTTCGCACCATTCAGATTGATGGCCTGTCAATTTTCTGCCGGGAAGCTGGTGCGAAGAATGCCGAGACGCTTCTGCTGCTCCACGGACTTCCCTCGTCGTCGCGTATGTTCGAACCGCTTTTCGCGCGGCTATCGGAGCGCTATCATCTGATCGCGCCGGATTATCCCGGCTTCGGACACAGTGACTGGCCGGACCCGAAGAAGTTCGCATATACGTTCGATCATTTTGCCGAGATCATGGATCATTTTACCGAGAAGCTGGGGATCTCACGTTACACATTCTATATGCAGGACTACGGAGGCCCCGTCGGCTTTCGTATGATTCTTGCGCATCCGGAGCGAGCTGAGGCGCTGATCGTGCAGGACGCGGTCGCGCATAACGAAGGCCTCGGAGCCAACTGGAAAACACGCCGGGAGTTCTGGGCCGATCGCGCCGCCAATGAGAGCGCATTGCGCACGAATCTCTTGTCGCTTGAGGCCGCGCGTGCGAGGCACGTCGGAGACGACCTCGATCTGGAGCGCCACAATCCCGACCTCTGGACCGACGAGTTTTATTTTCTGAATCAGCCCGGCCAAGCCGAGATCCAAAGCGATCTTTTCTACGACTACCGAACCAACGTGGAGTCCTATCCGAAGTGGCAGGCCTGGATGCGCGAAAAGCAACCGCGGCTGCTCGTGATCTGGGGCAGGTACGAATCATCGTTTGACTCGAGCGAGCCCGAAAGCTATCGCAAGGATGTTCCGAACGCCGAAGTCCACATCGTCGACGGCGGGCACTTCGCGCTCGACACGGCTGCCGATGAAATTGCCGCCTTAGTGAAGGGTTTTATGAGGTCTCCCCCGAGATGAGGGCTCTCCGCACCGGCTGCGAACGATTCCAAAGTATTGCGCAATGCGAGATTCGCTGCTATATCCGCGATCCAGACGGCTATATTATCGAGGTCGGACAGAGCACGGACCTTACAGACGGCTAACGGCCGGAGCAGAAGGACAGCAGATGGGGCTTGTACGGACCCTGATCGATTGCGACAAGGAGCAGGCTCAGTCTGCGCTCCCGCAGGAATTGAGAGAGCTGTACGATGGGGATCTGCACTTTGGCATATCACCCGCTGCACGGCCGCTTGTCGTTGCGAATTTTGTTTCCACTCTGGACGGAGTCGCCAGCTACGGGATTAAGGGTAAGTCTGGCGGCTCAGTCATCAGCGGTTCAGATCCTGCAGACCGGTTCATCATGGGCCTGTTGCGGGCTTCCGCGGACGCGATCATGGTCGGTTCCGGAACGCTACATGACGTAAGCGCGAATGGCCTTTGGATTCCCGAATACACCTACCCCGATGCGAAGCGTTTGTATGCGGAATACCGGACCAACGCGCAGCGCGGACGAGAATATCCGCTTCTCGTGATCGTTAGCGGCAGCGGCCGACTGGAGTTGGAAAGAGCGATCTTTAGAACACCGACGATGCGCACCATGGTTATCACAACTTCGGCTGGCAGAGATGAGCTCACGCGCCGAGGCGCCTTGGCTCTTGGCTCCGTTGAGATACATGCTTTGAACTCGAGTAACGGCAGCATCCCTGTGGGCGCGATGCTGCAATTGTTGCAGTCGCACTTTGGAGTAAAGATGCTTCTCCATGAGGGCGGGCCTACACTGTTTGGACAATTTCTGGCTGCGGATGCGGTAGACGAGCTCTTTCTGACGCTGTCGCCCCAAATCGCGGGCCGTAAGGGCGATGCAACCCGACCGTCGTTCCTGCAAGGAGTGGAGTTTGTGCCGGATTCTGCGCCTTGGTTTCAAATGGTCAGCGCCAAGGAAAGGGCTGCGCATCTCTACCTGCGCTACCGGCGTTGCCGGAGCTAAAACCTTTCCGATACCATCCTTCTCAGCGGCGGCTTGAGCCTTGGCCGTCTTGCGAGTCGCCGCCGGATGAGCTTGCTCAAGATTCCGTTTTAGGTGGACTACAAACTTTGCCGCGCAGCTCGGCTCTGCTACGGGTGCCCGATCTCGAGGACGATCTTGCCGGGCTTGTGGGGTGCGCCCGCAAGCATGCCCTGCGCCTGGCGCGCCTCCGAAAGCGGCAGGACCGGGCCCACACGCGCTGTGATTCTGCCCGTATCAAATAATGTTGCGAGCGTCTGCAGGCGCGCGGTGGTCACCTCAGCATAGAAGAAAACGGCCTCTGCCGGCAGCGGCTGGGTGGGGACCGAGGTGACGAGTTTGCCTCCGGGTTTCATCGCAGTGACGCAGCGCTGAAACGTACTGCCCCCGACCGTGTCGAGGATGGCATCCACCTGCGGGAGGTCGCGCTCGAATGCGGGCTTACTTGAGTCGATGATGGATTTCACGCCCAATGAACGGAGCAGGCCTTCGCCGTCGAGGTGGGCGATGGCAACGACGTGGATCCCGGCGTCTACGGCCATTTGCGTCGCATAGGCCCCGACGTTCCCGGCGGCTCCGACGACCATTACAGTTTGTCCGCGCATCGCCTGTGCATACTGGAAGAGCATTTGCCAGGCTGTCACCGCAATGACGGGAGCCGATGCTGCTTCTACGTGATTCAGCGATTGCGGTTTGCGGGCGACCATCCCGGCCGTGGCCACGGCGAACTCGGCCTGGGCGCCACAGAACTGCGGGTTGGTGACTCCATAGACTTCGTCGGCCGGCGCAAAGTCGGTAACGCCGGGGCCGACCTTGTCGACGACACCGGAGAGGTCCGAACCGAGGATGAGCGGAGGTTGCGGGCTGACCTTGCTCTTGCCCTCACGGATGATCGCGTCCCAGGGAGCGACGCCCGCGGCCATCACGCGCACCAGAACTTCGCCGGGACCCGGCGACGGCACGGGCACATCCTCGACCACTACGACATCGGGCGGCCCGAAGCTATGAATTCTGGCTGCCTTCACGGCTAATTCCTCCTCACCTTGAAGATCATTGAGCGTCCGCTAGCGACTGAGGCCACCATCGATAACGACTTCAGTGCCAACGTTCCCTTTAGGCGTCGCAAGCCCAGCAACGAGTTCAAGGCACCAGCAAGATCTTCCCGATACCACCCTTTTCTGCCGCTGCTTGCGCCGCGGCCGCCTTTCTAAGCGGCAGTTTCAGGCTAATCGGAATTACTAGCTTGCCGTCTCGCACCGCTTCAGCCATGAACTGAAGCGTTTCTCTGTCGAACTTCGAGAAGACAAACACCGCCTTTACAGATGGGTGCTCCGCGCTGTTCTGCGGCGTTCCGGCAACCGAAGCAAACACTCCTCCCGGCTTGACCTTGGCGATCAGCTTCTCGGCGGTTCTTCCGCCGACCGTATCCGCAACCGCATCGAGCGGCGGAAGATTCGCAATCGCGCTTTCGTCGTCGGTTGCGACCGCCTGATCCGCGCCTACAGTCTTCGCCTCTTCCATCTGCCTCTTCAAAACACCAGCGATCACAATCGCGCCGCGATCCTTCGCAGTGAATACCGCCGAACGCCCGACATTTCCTACTGCGCCCACAACCATGACCTTCTGGCCCGCTTTGATCCCAGTAGCTGCAAGCAACTGGTTGCCGGTCACCGTCACCAGCGGCAGCGCCGCCGCCTGGATCAAATCAAGGCCCACAGGAATATCCGCTAGGACGTCCGCTTTCACCGCGCAGAGTTCGGCGTACGTATTGTCTGCCATTGCGAACACCTTGTTGCCCACAGTAAAGGCCTCAACGCCCGATCCGACCTTCACCACGGTGCCCGACATATCGACTCCTATCAGGCCTGGGAAGTGGATGGGATAAAAATCCTTCGTTAACCCGGCACGCCGTTTGTAGTCGATCGGATTCACGCTCGAGGCTGCGACCCGCACCAACACCTCGCCCTGTCCGGGCACCGGGTCAGGATACTCCTCAAACTTGAGTACTTCAGGGCCGCCATATGCGCGGACGACAATTGCTTTCATGATTCATCTCCAAGTTGGGAAAACATGTGCTAATGAACAATTGGATGAAGAAAACCAGCTTGCTCGCTCTATTGCGTTTCGACTGCCTGCTCGCGCCCACCAAGACCCAACTCCGTTCCCTTTTCGAGAGCCTCTAGAACGAGCGCGCACTTTCCTGTCACCCGCCGTGAGCTAGAAACTCCGCTCCCACCTTCGCGTTATTGCTATTAAGCCAGAACCGGAGTGAAGAATCTATTGGACGTTGGTATTGATCGGCACCTTCGCAATCGATACAGCGGCAAAAGAGTAGGGCAATCCGAAATTTATAAGCTTTTTAGCAAGCCCAAGGCATCATAGGCCTATGCTGCAGAGCATGTCATCTTCCCAGATGGCGAAGTCTTGAATTATCGGAGAACAGAATGGCCATTACAAGTGAAGTTTCGGCTGACATCCCGGCGCCGCTTAGCCCCGACGAACTGCGGAAGATCGATGCATACTGGCATGCCTGCAATTATTTGGCAGCAGGAATGATCTATCTCCGCGCGAATCCTCTGCTTCGCGAGCCGTTGAGGCCGGAGCACTTCAAGAACCGACTTCTTGGTCATTGGGGGTCTGATCCGGGACAGTCTTTGGTTTGGATTCATCTAAACCGCCTTATCAAGAAATATGACCTGAATGTTATGTACATCTCCGGCCCTGGCCACGGTGCGCCGGCCACGCTGGCCAACTGCTACCTTGAAGGCTACTATTCCGAGATTTATCCCGACAAAAGTCGTGACGAAGCCGGCCTGCTCAAGTTCTTCCAGCAGTTTTCGTTTCCCGGCGGGATCGGCTCGCACTGCACGCCTGAAACACCCGGTTCGATTCACGAAGGCGGCGAGCTGGGCTATTCCATCTCTCACGCGTACGGAGCCGCTTTCGACAATCCAGACCTCATCGTTGCCGTCACTGTAGGAGACGGCGAGGCCGAAACAGGTCCGCTTGCCACCTCCTGGCATTCGAACAAGTTCCTGAATCCCATTCGCGATGGGGCTGTGCTGCCGGTGTTGCACCTCAACGGCTACAAGATCTCGAATCCCACGATCCTCGCGCGCATTCCGCGCGAAGAACTGGAGGCGTTGCTGATCGGATACGGCCACAAACCTTTTCTCGTCGAGGGTGATGACCCGTCTGCGATGCATCAGAAAATGGCTTCGACCCTGGAGCAATGCATCCTGGAAATTCGCTCGATCCAGCAGCGCGCCCGCTCAACCGGCGATGCCACGCGCCCCCGCTGGCCCATGATCGTACTTCGCTCCCCCAAGGGATGGACTGGGCCGAAAGCCGTAGATGGCCACAAAGTGGAGGGGTCGTGGCGGGCGCACCAGGTCCCCGTGTCCGACCCAGCCACGAATGAGAAGCATTTGAAGCTTGTTGAAGACTGGCTGCGCAGCTACAAGCCCGAAGAGCTATTCGACGACGACGGAAGACTCATAGCGGAACTCCAGGATCTTGCACCTTCGGGGCCGCGCCGTATCTCCGCCAATCCTCACGCAAACGGCGGACTGCTGCGAAAAGAACTCGAACTGCCGGACTTTCGCGACTACTCAGTCGAGGTCAAAGCGCCGGGTGCGGCCTACGCACTGCCCACCGACGTGCTTGGACACTTTCTGGCCGAAGTAATGCGACGTAACATGAGTTCCTTCCGCGTGTTTGGACCCGATGAGACAGCCTCCAACAAGCTTACAGCCATCTACGCCGCCTCAAAGAAAACCTGGTTGGCCGAATTCAAGCCGGAAGACGCCGATGGCGGCGAACTCGATGTCTCTGGGCGCGTGATGGAAATGTTGAGCGAACACACGCTCGAAGGCTGGTTTGAAGGTTATGTTCTGACTGGCCGTCACGGATTCTTCTCAAGTTATGAAGCCTTCATCCACATCATTGATTCCATGTTCAACCAGCACGCCAAATGGCTGGAGAAGTCCAAGAAAGAGCTCGATTGGCGAGCACCTGTGCCTTCAATCAACTTCCTCATTACATCTCTTGTGTGGCGGCAGGATCACAACGGCTTTACGCATCAGGATCCTGGATTCCTCGACGTGGTCACCAACAAAAGCCCCGATGTCGGGCGAATCTACCTGCCGCCAGACGCAAACTGTTTGCTGAGTGTGACGGATCACTGCCTTCGATCGCGCGATTACGTGAACGTCATCGTCGCGGATAAGCAGGAGCATCTTCAATACCTCACCATGGAAGATGCGGTAACCCACTGCACCAAGGGCATCGGGATTTGGGATTGGGCGTCTACCGACAACGGTGAAGAGCCCGACGCCGTGATGGCTTGTGCCGGCGACATTCCGACTATGGAGTCGCTTGCCGCGGTTGCAATCTTGAAGGAACACTTCCCCGATTTGAAGATACGATTCGTCAATGTTGTAGATCTTTTCCGCCTCGTGCCGGAGACTGACCATCCTCATGGACTCTCCGATCGCGACTTCGATTCTTTGTTTACCACTGACAAACCAGTGATCTTCAACTTCCACGCCTATGCTTCGCTCATTCACAAACTCAGTTACCGGCGCAAGAATCACGACAACATACATGTGCGCGGGTACAAGGAAAAAGGCAGCATCAACACTCCGCTCGAGCTTGCGATTCTCAATCAGATCGACCGTTTCAATCTGGCAATTGACGTCATCGATCGTGTCCCGCATCTGCGTTCTGTCGGCGCCCACGTCAAGGAATCGCTGAAGGGTCAGATCATCGCGAGCGTTAATTACGCTCACGCCGAGGGCATCGACAAAGAAGAAATTCGAAACTGGAAGTGGCCGGGATAGGCATGGCGAAGCCGAAGTCGACGAGTCCAGGGCACGCGCTCACAGGTTGATTGAGCCCTCGGCAGATTCGTTAATCTTCTATGAAAATTCGCAATCCCCGATTGACGGAGCGCCGAATCGGTTCTACGTTCACAACCATGATTGAACAGGACCTTGACCAATTGCTTCGCTCCTATCGGCAGGCCGTGGATGCCTGGATAGAAGCGATTCGCGCCGAGGAATCGCTCGCCACGGAAGACCACTCGATGGTTCAGATGGAGAAGTGGGATGACGCCGGCTTCAAACTTCACGATGCCGAACTGACGGCCAAGAAGGCGCGCGACGCATACAAGAATTCCTTGCGAAAGAAGAACTACGGCTTCTAGAGTATCTCTCTGTCAAGAAGAGATCGACGGAAGCTTGACCGGATTCTTGTGACCGAAGAGGCGTGAGGCGGGGTTTCACAAACGGCCTGCTCCCCCACCCCACAATTCGTTCAACGGGACACCGCTTGCATGGCAGGTTCGAGAACATGATCGGTCACCTTGGTTGATTTCAATGTGCTCAGGATATTTCTGGCTTGAGCCGCCTCAGCGGAATTTCCATGAGCAATCACCAGATACTGGCCCGCCTTTACGGCTGCCTCGTAGACCACGATGCTGTCTTTCGGTATTCCTATGCTGTAAAGACCCGCACCGATAGCACTCAAACCGCCGACTACTATCGCGTTTTCCAGGCCGGCGACGATCCACGCCACCAGCGGACCGCCGACCAGCACAGGACCTATCGCGGGCACCCAAAAGAATGCGGCCCCAAACAGTAAGCCCCACAATCCGCCCCAGAAAGCGCCCAACTTGCCCCAATACTTCATGCGGTCTCCCGCGTTGTAGTAGCCAACGACATGCTCGTCCGTGTGATAGTCCTTCCCAACAACTGACAACTTTTTCATGTCGAAGCCTGACTTCTGCAGTTCCTTCACCGCCTCTTCCGCTGCCGAGTGGTTGTCATACACTGCGATCACTGCGTTTGTGCCCGTCATATTCTGTCTCCTCTCCAAGTCTGGTTTGGTTGGTTGAGATCTCACTTCACTTTTGCCATTACTTCCTCTGTCGGCCGACTCCCTGACGTGTGGATTCTTAGCTCCGCACTCGGCGTCCTCGTGTCACAGCCCCTTTGGCCGCAGCCTCTCTTCCATTCTCCTGAGGATGAATGCCAAAATCGTGCCACGAAGTTTCCGCGAGGTTGACGCCATAGTAGTTTGCAGCTTTCTCGATATTCGCGAACGCCAAAGCACGGTCGCCATCGGGGACATCGATGACTTGATCGAACCGCGCGACCGCGTTGCGCACATGTTGGGCGTCGGTCAGTGGTTCTTTGCGCTGCTTCGGAAACGCATAGACGCTGTCGGGTAAGTCGCTCTGCACGGTTAGCCGTCCGTGTTTCTCATGAGGTTTCCAGGTCGCTTCCGGCATGTCGTAGCCCTCCTCGTTTTAAATAATCGGCTAGAAGGCGAACGCCGCGTCGGCCCATGCACAAAAGCGATCGAGCCACAGGCGGTTTACCGTGAACGTTCCCCATTCCTGATTTGAGCCGCCGCTCGGATTTGTTCTTGTCTCACGATCGTTGAGGAGCCTTTCCGACTCTTCGTAGGCAGAAGCACAATTGCGCGGCCGCTCGTCCATAGGAATCGGCTGCGATTGAGCGATTACAACCGAGCTGCTCCGGCGAATCAATTGGACGATGGTATTGGCGATACCTTGGTATTGCCCCGTGTCAAAAAGGACGCGGCACCCTGTACCCATATCATTCACAGTTTGATGTTGGTCGATACCTTCGTCTAATAGATTCGTCATCGCGATTCTGGCCTAATGTACCGGGAGATCCCCCGGCTCTGCCGGGGTGGCAGTAGCAGTTTGACATTTACGGGAGTCCATCCAGGAAACTCCGAGAGGTGAGCCGCCAAGCACACATCAAGGAGAACCCGGATAAGCTTAAGCCACTCGAAATGGGAGTGCAAGTACCACGTTGTTTTTATTCCGAAATGCCGCAGGAAGGTGCTTTATGGGACGCTGCGCAAGCATTTGGGCGAGGTGTTCCGAAAGCTGGCCGAACAGAAGGAGTGTCGGATTGAGGAAGGGCATCTTCAGGCCGACCATGTGCACATGATGATCTCGATTCCGCCCAAGTACTCGGTGTCGTCGGTGGTTGGGTTCATCAAGGGCAAGAGCGCGATTCACCTGGCGCGGGTGTATGGGGAACGAAAGCAGAATTACGCCGGGCAGAGCTTTTGGGCGCGCGGGTATTTCGTGTCAACGGTAGGCCGCGACGAGGCGGTGATTCGAGACTACATCCGCGACCAGGAGCAGGAAGACAAACGGATGGATCAACTGAACATGTGGCGATGACCCGCCACCGATAAGGTGGCCCAACTCAATCGGGGCCGCGTTAGCGACCCCGCTCAAGC
>JBEKKL010000080.1:0-17434 GCA_050010735.1 Occallatibacter sp.
TATTCCCCCAACTGTGTTTGCTGCGAAAAAGGGGATACACGCTCAATATGCTGGTCGGTCTTTTTGAGGAAAACGGCGTGAGAATCACCGCAACTGCATTGTCGGGCTACATGAAGAAACTGAATAGGGAAGCGGAAGGTGCGTCGGCAATTGAAGTTCATAAACGGAGAACACAACCTTCGCCACCCGGTTCGTAAGCTTGCAAACACTTGGCAATGAAACCGGATGTACCACTGTAAGTAAGGGGAGAAATAATGATCCTGACACGCAACAACCTTCGAGCGATTTCGGGAAGAAAAAGCTGTGATGTTGGTTCAGACAAAAGGACATAACCGTGCTGTGCATCCTGGAGAAAAGCCAGACAAAGAGCGAGAGGGAATCAAAGTTGTCTGCGCTGACTTGCAGACAATTCCGACGGCACTTTGCTCCGTGGGCTTGGTAAAACCGCGCGTAATTCAAATGAATCTCAACCAATGAGGTAATGGGATGCCGAGAAAGATTCTGAGACTGCCAGTCATATTGGATCGGACTGGTCTTTCACGCAGTACCGTTTATCAGCGTGTCGCCGAAGGGAAATTCCCAAGGACAGTATCGCTGGGGACCAGGGCTGTCGGCTGGATCGAAACAGAGGTGGAGGAGTGGATTGCCCGCCAGATAGAAGCTAGTCGGGAACTCTGCGTCCGGAGAGCTGGAGTGAATCGTTCGTCGGCGAGATGACATCCGGCGCGGGATTTGGGATTGGCAGCCATCTTGGATTGGATTGCAACGCATCCCTGGTTCTCTGTCGGCCGATTGACTGGATGCCTATGCCGCTGTTCCGCAAAACGGCAACACCTTACCGCCTCTCTGAGTGCGCTCCAGAAAATCCGCCCAGTCCTGCATCATCCTGGCGCGTGGCTCCAGATAGAGAGCATGGTTGTATGCCGCGCTTACCGCATTCCGGGGAGCGTGAGCAAGCTGTAATTCGATATGGTCATGCGCGTATCCCTGCTCGTGCAGGATGGTGGAAGCAAGGCCGCGGAAGCCGTGGCCGGTCATCCGGCCCTTGTAGCCCATCCGTTCCAGCGCCTTCAAGATCGTGTTGTTGCTCATCGGTTGGGCAGCGTTTAGGTCGCCGGGGAAAAGCCATTCGTTGCATCCAGTGAAATCGTGCAACATCTCCAGCACTTCCAATGCTTGCCTTGCCAACGGCACAATGTGCGGAGTGCGCATCTTCATGCGCTCGGCGGGTATGTCCCAGCGGGCATTCTCAAGGTCAAATTCCCCCCACTTGGCTTCGATCAATTCGGTGGTACGCACAAAGGTCATGGACATCAGCTTCATTGCCAACCGTGTGACCTGCTTTCCCTGATAGACCTCGATGCGTCTGAGCAGGGTTGGCAACTCCCTGGCATCAACGCGGGCATAGTTGGTTTTGGGGGCAGATTTCAGAATGTCGCTGGGGCGAATCTCAGTGGCTGGGTTGCGTTTGGCATATCCGTGGGCGATGCCGTAGCGAAAAACCTGCCCCACCGTCTCCAGAGCGCGTTTGGCAATATCCCGTGCGCCGCGATCCTGAATCGCATTGGCCATCGCTACCAATTCCGGTGCCTCAATCTCGGCAATCGGCCGCGCTCCGAGGCAGGGCAGAATATCGGACGCCATACGCCGCCGGACCGTGTCTACGTGCCGTGGGCTTTTCCCCTCCTGCCAATGCTCCAGCCATTGTGTGGTTATGCTCTGGAAGGAGTTCTCAACCGCGATTTTCTCAGCCGTCTTCTCGGCCTTCCGCTGCGCCATCGGGTCAACACCGGTCGCCAGCAGCTTACGGGCCTCGGCGTGGCGTTCTCTGGACTGTGCCAGCGAAACGTCTGGATACTTGCCCAGGGACATGAGCTTTTCCTTGCCCTCAAACCTGTATGCCCAACGCCATAGTTTTCCTCCCGATGGCGTAATCCAGAGGTAAAGTCCTCCGCTGTCGTTCAAGCTGTAGGCCTTTTCCTTCGCCTTGGCTTTTTTGATTTCAGTGTCGGTCAGCGCCATTTCTTCTAGAACCTCCGTTTTGGGAAAATACCCCCACCTCAAAATAAAAATACCCCCATAAGTACCCCCTGTCAAACGCGGCTGCACCTGGATGCATCTGGACGCAGAAAGACGTAAAGCCTAGCATTTGCCAGGCTTTACGTCTTTCTATTGGATGTCTTGGGATGTTCTTGGAATGTGTCTTGGCGGAGAGGGAGGGATTCGAACCCCCGATAGCCTTGCGACTATGTCTGATTTCGAGTCAGGTGCATTCAACCGGGCTCTGCCACCTCTCCGTATTGTCAAGTTTACTGGCAAACGCAGGGCGTTGCAACGCCCTGCAGACTTCTGAATATCGAGGCCAGAACCGGCCACTACGCCAGTTCCACTTGCAGACGGTGCGGACCGCGCCCTTCAACATGGGCTGTGGCATAACCGGTCGCCTCGACCATCTCGATCTGCAGATCGCAGGCTCTTCCATTGAGAAGCCCACGAACCGATCCTCCGCCGGGAGGCAACGGCACTCGAAGCGTGGCCTCATCGGCACAGCTTGTGTACTCCAGAGTGATGGTCTTGCCTGTTTGCCGGTAGCGATAGAAGACGTAGCCACGGCTGGCTGGGTAGCGCACGCTGATTTGTGCTTCATTCACAGCGGCAGCGAGCCATCGCGGCGAAATCTTTGCCGACCGAAATCCCGCGCCTGTGTCTTCAACACCCCCAAGCCCTTCCAGCAATGCGGCCGTCACACATCCTGCTCCCCAGTTGTTCGGCATTCCCGTCGACACATCCGTCCATGGAGGCAGAAACGGCGGCATATTCGAGAGAGTTATTCCGACGACAAGCCATTTTGAGCCGTTTTCCATGCTTTCAAGCTCTAACGAGGCAATTGGCACATCTTTCTTTCGTGGTTCAAAGCTTGCAATCCAGACACCGACGTTGTTGATCAACGGGGATCGACCCCGCCAGGCAACTTGCAAGCGTTCCTCCTTGTTCGCGCCATAGCGATTGTTAAACTCGAGATCCTCCGGAGCCCAGAAAGAACCTGCGTTCACGCCTCGTTCGATATAGTCGACCTGCTTTTCTCCGTCTTCAAAGTGGATCGTGAGTTTGCCACATACCAAGCCGGGGCCAGAGCAGACGTGAAGCAGATAGAAAGACTGGCAGGCTTTGTGCACTGGAACCGGAACCCTCGCCGCATATTCGTGGGAAGAAGAAATGCCGATGCAGACGCGGCGGTCGTTCTGCTCTGGCGATGCAACTGCAAACGGCACGCCACGAAAGGATTGCGTTCCATTCGGAAAGTCGATCAGATAATTGTTAGGCTCATTCACCCAGCCTGGTACCCCGTCGCCGCCTTTGCCCGTATCGCAATTGGCTTGGGCACGCAGGTCGATTTGAACGAAGTCGGTAGGCGGACGCTCCGTCTGCTTGCCACGCAGAATACCAGGAAGGAAATCGCGATGCTTCTTTGCGATCTCATGCAAACGTCGCAGGATATCGACGCCATATTCCTCGCGCCCGTGTTGAAAGCAGCCGCGCGCCAGCTCGCCTGCCGTGCATGCCAAGACGCCTCCGTTCACATAATCCCAAAGGCTCTCCTCCTCGCCGAAGCCTCTAGTGAAAGGCGGATAGATCGAGTAGAATTCGCCCGGCGAGGTTGCGGGCATCTCCTTGCGAATCCTCTCATAACTCTCGATGATTACCTTTGCCTGTTGCGGAGTAATACCGCGGTTCAATGAGTATGCGTTGGAGAGCGATACCTGGCTGCTCATATCGACGCCAAGATCGGGCCGAAACTCCGGGTCTTCAGGCACCCAGTGCGTATAGAAGCGTCCATTCCACGAGATACGATTCAGCCGTTCTTCCATCTCATCCGCAAGCTTGCGCATCGCCTGCGCATCCTGGCCACGCTCCGACCGATCGAGCATCTCGCTGAGATAGCGGCACCCAGCAATAAATCCCGTGTTGTCGCCAAAGAAGACCCCAAAGTGTGTCTTCTCGAGATCGACGACCATGAAGTCGCCGCCGACCAGTGCGGCTTCGTTCGCGCAGAGGAAGTCCCATGTGTCAATGGTGAGGCCGCGCTTTAGCAGGCCAAACTTCTTCGACCAGCGGTAGGGATCGCTCGTGCTGTATCGCACGGCATGCAAGGCACGGTCGAGATGCTCTTTCATCCATGCGTCATCTCCGGTTGTCTTCCAGATCAGATACAGCGCTTCAAGAAAATACATCTCCACGTGATTCTCGACCGGCGCCCTGCGCAGGTTGAGGAATCCGCCATCGGCTGCGCGTGAAAAATCGCCGTACTTAAAGCGCCGGTCCCAGTCATTCTCCGGTGGCGTCCGGTCAAAGTAGTTCTCCCAGATCATGCCGTCTTCCCGTTGAGTCATAGAGAAGATCTCAAAACTCTGGCGAACCTCGGGCCAGAAGTAGCGCATGCCTCTCAGGGTGTTTGTATTGTCCAGCAGCCAGTCGTCCCAGTGGTCATACACGCGTCCATCGTGGCGAGTTGCAACCACCGGACCATCCGACGCCATGGTCCAATAGAGAGTCTCGAGCAGATGTTGAAACTCGCCGCTTGGCTCACGTATCTCGGTTTGCGTATCGACCGGAAGACTCGCTTTGCCGATCAATTTGCCGTTCGAGTCGAGAAGCAAAACCGAGTGTGTTCCCAGCGCCCCACCCAAAGGGAAGGAGGCCGGTAGCGTCAGTTGCCGATCAACATAGGCCATTCCGTCCCCATCTAGAACTAGAAGACGGCCTTCACTCGTACCCAGTACGGTGATCTCATCGAGTGGGCTATATGTGGTTTGGAGAGGCGCAAGCGCAAGCTGCGGCACAGCCGATCCAGCTTCCGGCTGTGCCGCAAGAGATGGCGCGCATCCCGCCCCCAGCAGGCTCGCTGGCAGCATCCCGAGGAACTTTCTGCGCGATTGCACCAGTGCCGCTCCTTGTCGAGATTCAGACGAATTAAAGTCTAGCGTGCCGGATGGAGCGCATTCATAGACTCTCACCAGCGTGCGGCAAGTTCTTAGAACTCGAAGCGGCCGCCCAGTTGCAGATAGCGCTTCTGGTTGGCATTGGCGGAATATCCAAAAGACCCATCCGTAATGTCGTCATCGATCGCCTGCCAGTTTGTGCGATTGAGAAGGTTGATGAAGTCCCCGCGCAAAACAAACTTGGCACTCTCTTTGAAGAAGAACGGCACTGCAAAGGCTTTCGAGAAGCCACCATTGACATTAAAATACCCAGGATTACGGAAGGTGTTTGCACCTTGCAGGCTCAGCACGGTCGTTGTGCCAACGCCGGTGGGATCGGTGAAATCCGCAGCTGTGAAGGCTCCAGTGAGTGACACAGCTTTGCGGGAGAATCCCTTCCTGGGCAATCCCGCCTTATATGTAGGAAATCCCGGAGTGCCGGCGCCATTGCCGTCGAAGTGATTGCTTCCGTCGTTCTGATAGTCGTGGGCCTCGCCCGTCCAACCCACTGTAAAGGGGCTTCCGCTTTGGGCCACCACGATCGTGCTGATTCTCCATCCGGCTGCCGCTCCATTGATGAGGCGGTTATCCGTCGACAGTTTTGGAACCTCGTACGAGCCGCCAAAAGAGAGTGAGTTGGCAACGTCGAAGATCGAGGGGCCGTAATAGACCTTTGGATCGTAGGCTCCGGGCCACACATAGATGCTGCCCCCTGTATTGAAGTCGTTATAGGTGGGTGCCCACTGCAGCGCCCTTGCCCAGTTGTAGTTGGCCTGATAACTGAGGCCTTTGTACTGCTGCCGAAGGGTCAGGATCAAGGCATTGTAGTTGCTGGTCAGTACGTTGATGCCATAGTTCAATTGTCCCCACTCGGCATCCGGCCTCGCAGTTGGAGAGCCAGGAGCCAGGTTAAAGTCCACATTGCCGCCGCCGTTAGCCGAAGAGGCTCCAGCAACCAGGTCATAGCCATGACCGCCGGAATATGTGACGCCGGCAACGATGTTGCCGGCGAGCTGCTGCTCGACGCCGAGGCTCCAGTTGAGAAACTTCTCTGGCTTAACGTTCGGGGCATAGCCGTTGAGGTTGGCGGAGTACACCGCGGTGTGAGCCGAGTTCGAATAGATGTTTCCAAACGAGTCAGTTCCAAAAACGGGGAACGACCCGTAGTTGTAGCCATAAGGTGCGGTCTTTGTTACGAGGTCGCCGAAGGGAAGAACGCTTGTGGTGTACAGGCTGATGCGCTCCGGCGGCTGGGTTGGAAGGTTATTTGCAATCTGGTAGGGAGTCAGCACATTCGCGTACAGGCCGATGCCGCCGTGAACAAACATCTGTCTGCCCTTGAGAGGGGTGTATGCAAAGCCGGCACGGGGCATCAGGTTCTCGTTCTGCGCACCGGTGAACGCATGTTTTGCCGGGCCCGTCGAAGTGCCCAGGGCCTGCGCATAGAATGTGGAACCGGTGCCAGGGAACAGGGGCGAGAACTGTCCCGACTTGGAGTAGGGAACGGGGTTGCCAAAGTCGTCATAACGAAGGCCGGCCGTGATGGTCAGATTCGGACGGACCTTCCATGTGTCGTCGCTCCAAAGAGCGTTGTAGATCACGGTCGCGCCGTAATACTGGGGAGTGAACAGACCGTTCCCACCGATTGTGTACAGGCTGAAGCCTGGAGCATAGCTATTGCTGATCCAGGAGAATACATCCGTGAAATAAAACGGGAAAAAGGGCCGGCTATAAATCCCGCTTGAATCCTGAAAGTAGTCCTCGCGGTTGAACTGGTAGCCGCCGCGGATGGTGTGATTGCGCAGCGTGTAGCTCAGCGTATCCCTAAGCGTGTAGGTATGCTCCCAGTTGGTCTGTGCCGCGAAGGGTTCATGTCCTACGGGCTGCATGAATGCGAATCCGTTGGTCGTGTCAAGACCCTGGGGATAATACGGAATTCCCGCCGCGGCTGGATTGGCAAGTTGGTTTCCATTGATTGAGCGAAGGTTGCCGGCATGCACCTCGTTCAACAGATTCTGCGAAAACAGATGCACATAGTTGATCGAGAAGTATTTGTTCTGGCTGGGAGTGATGCCGTCGAGCGCCGGACGTTCCGCCAGGTTGCCAAGGGTTTGGTCGATGCGCTCGTACATCACGTACACGCGATCCTTGGCGTCGCGAAAACTCTGATCCAGACGGATGTTCCACTGAATACCATTGAACGGCTGCGCCTGATTGAAGAGCAGGCCGGAGTCGTACATCGGTGTGCTACAAGGCAAATTGTAGGTGAGCGCCTTATTTGCAGGAACGGACTGTGGCTTTCCGCATGTGGTGGGTATCACGTCTTCTGCGGTAGCCACATTTCCGCCGTAGTCGCGCGTGTTAGGGGCAAACGTCAGAGCCTTGGGAAAGCCGGAGTTGGGGAAGGCCGTTAGAGCCCACGCAACAAACGCGGGGTCCCATTCTTGGGTGCCGACACTGCCCGCATTGCCAATTCCTGCCAATTGCTTTTCAACTGAGCCAAAAAAGAACGTCCTGTCCTTAATGATCGGTCCGCCCAGCGAGGCAAGAATATGGTCTTGATGGAACTCGGGATCGGTCGACACTAGCGTGGGAACGACCACGCCGGCAACAGTCGGAAATGAGTTGGTGACGCCGTTGGCCGCCGCCAGGTTCTTTCCGGCGTAGCTGTAGTCCGCGTCGCCATGAAACCGATTGGTGCCCGTCTTGGTGCTGAACCCAACTTGAAGCGAGGCCGAAGTGCCGTTCTCGACGGAAAAGGTTTGTGTCTGCAGCGACACTTGGTCGATCATGTCGGAGTTGGGAATAATCAGGGCGTTTCCCTGCGTGATGTCATCGCCTACGGGCAGATCGTCGATCAGGTAGAGATTGCTGTTGCTTCCCGCTCCGTTGGCGCTATACGGCGGTCCGAAAGAACCGGCAAAAATCGAAGAGCCATACCCATTGCTCGGCGATTCATTCTGGAAGCCGGTCACGCCGGGGGTAAGAGCGATGAGTTCCTGGACATCGTGGTTCGCCAGCGGGAGCTTGGTAATTTCTTCTGCTGGCAGCGTCGTCTCGACACGGGTTTCATCCATGTTCATGGCCGGAGCAACGTCTGACACAATGACGTTCGTGGTGCCCGCGGCAGCGGGCGTCAGGGTCACATCCACGCCGCGCGTCTCGTCTGGTGTCACCGTGACCGAGATCGACTCGGTCTTGAATCCGGCCTGTGAGGCAATGACTGCATAGTCTCCCGGAGCGACGGCGGTGAAACGATAGTAGCCTGTCTCATTGGTCGTTCCCTTCAGATCAACTCCAGTATTGGTGTTGTGAAGCGTGATCGACACGTTGGGTACGACCGCCCCGGTTGCATCGGTTATCGTCCCTTGGACGTTGCTGCTAAATTGCGCACGGCACGGCTGCCAAAGCAAGAACACAATCGCCAACGCGCTCCACCTGACAACTGAAATCAGCTTGACCGTCATCTTTGACCTCCAAAGGTCCTTGGCGATTGTTTGTCTGGTCTCCGACTTGCTGGGGAATGATCGCACAGGCTTCGCCATGAACCATGCGCTTGTTTGTAACGCTCTCATCGGCGTCCGAACGCTGTGTGCGCAGCTCTCTCCGTTCCCGACAGGGATCCCCTGCGCACATAGTTCGTTCGGGCGAGTTAGACAGAAGATGAACTCTTCGCCGAGAGGGACGTTACCTCAGCCCCATTTGACCTCCTGAAACGCGTCATTGCGCCATCGACGGTCAGTGGCTTACGACAATTCGCCCCGGCGAACTGATGGGGAAGGGAATCACGATATTGTCGCTAGCACAGTTTCAACAGATTTTCCCCTGAAGTCAAGTAACCGCCTGCGGAACAGCACCCGTGTGATCAATCACTTCGTTTGCAATATCGGCTCTCCGCAGCTTGAACAATGGTAATAAGCTCACTTCAAGGACTCTGGGCCGAATGACGGCGGTTGATCACCGGGGTCGCGACTTGGTTCGCTGGTCAGCGCAAAATCCAACTCATTTGCTTGTCGCAGCGCATCCCAATCCAGCCACCAGTTGCGTACGGGTTTGCCATCAATCGAGAGACTCTTCACATAAAGCTCCCCGGGCGCTCCGGGCGCGGAGACCCGCAGCTTATGCGACCCGAGCTTCAACTCCGCTTGCGGAAAGACAGGAGTGCTCGTCGTGAGGCCGCCGATTCCCGGTATCTCTGGAAAGAAACCTAGACTGGCAAAAACGACCCACGACGAAGTAGCGCCCAGATCGTCGTTGCCCGGCTCGCCATCCGGTGTCGGCATAAAAAGATCGTCGAGAGTCTTGCGAACCACCTCTTGCGTTCGCCAAGGATGACCCGTCCAGTTATAGATCCACGGATTGCCGAAGCTAGGCTCGTTGGCGATAAAGAAATATGGGCCGCCGAACCAGGTGCCATAGTGACTGAAGTAGTCGTCCAGCCGCCTTTGGGCGGCTTCTGGTCCTCCAAGATTGGCGATCAGATCCCTCATGTTATAGGGAACCATCCACGTGTATTGCGCCGCGTTGCCCTCGATAAAACCGTCAAACTGCTCAGGTTTGAATCCAGGAAGAAACTTGCCGTCGACCCCGCGGCCGCGAATGTACTTTGTCTCCGGGTCGAACAGCTCGCGCCACTTGTCAGAGCGATCCAGATATCTTTGAGCTGTAGTCCTTTCCCCAAGCGAGGCCGCGAACGCCGCGATTGCAAAGTCCGCGTTTTCGTCTTCGAGCGTAACCGAGGCGGCTCCTTTGATCGATCCTCCATTCGCGATGTAGCCATGAGATAGAAACTCGGCGAGGCCCGGCCGCTCAGGATAAAGATGGATGTGTGTCTCTGGACGATCGCCGCCGCGCAGCATCGCCTGAAGCGCGGCTTTAGTGTCGAAGTCGCGAGCGCCAAACGCATAGATACTCGCCAAGATGCCGTCAGATGGATCACCAACCATACAACTGCTTTCGTCGTTCGCGATAGGCCAGATCGGCAACCCTCCGCCCTCTTCCGCATCCCTAACCAGAGATTGCGCAATATCGCTGGCAACGTCTGGCATGAGCATCGCGATCAATTGGACCTCGCTTCGGTAGATGTCCCACCCCGAATAATTCGCATATTGATTGTGGCCATGCAGATGATGAACTTTGTCGTCGAAGCCAAGATAGTCGCCGTTCACGTCGTTGAAAACCGTTGGGTGGAGCAACGAATGATAGAGTGCCGTATAAAAGGTCTTGCGCCGCGTTTCGACCCCGCCACTGACAACAATGTGCCCTAGAGCCTCATTCCAGGCTGCCCGGGCCTCGTTGCGCGCTTTTTCAAAATCCCAGCCGGGTATCTCCTTTGCCAGATTGGTCTCTGCATTTGCAATGCTCACAAACGACAGGCCCGCCTTGAGATGAAGCACCTTCGTCTCCGGCCCGAATGCGAGATAGCCGCCAATACGCGGACCGCTTGCAGAGCCTACTCCGGCATTGATACTCATCTCGTCAAAGGTGCCGTCAGAGTGCGGCGCCTCTTCCGCTTCAATCGCAAAGTAAACACGGTATCGATTTTCGAGGCCGCAAAATCCTCCGCCCGCCACAGATCCTGTTACGCGGCGGCCTTGAATCTCCATCTGCGCGTCGTCGACACGGTTGAGATTGCGACTCAAATCAATGAGCAGAGTATGAGGATCGGTTCCTTCCGGATAGCTGATCTCCGCGATGCCGGAGTGCACCTCGGCTGCGATTCGAACCTTGATACCGGAATCCAGCTTGACGGCGTAATAGCCAGGCTGAGCAACCTCATCCGAGTGCCTGAAGGCAGCTTCGTACCGCGCCGCGCGTACTGGAGGAGGTTCGGTGGGAAGACCGAGAATGGGCATGAGAGGCACATCGCCATAAATGCCGCAACCGGTGCCGCCGATGTGCGTAAGGCTAAAGCCCCGCGTGGAAGGACTCTCGTAAAAGTAGAAAGGTCCCTCCACAGGATCGGGACTCCAGTAGAGCATTCCGAAAGGACGGGTCGCTCCTGGCACCGTGTGCCCACTGTCGTTTTGAGAATTCGTTTGTGTGCCGATCAATGGGTCGACGAAGGAGACCAGATCTGTTTGCGCGGTGGCCACGCTGCAACCTATTAGCAGAAAGACAGAGAAAGGGAATCTCAACGCATGCTCCTGACGGTGGGCCTGCACTGTTCACGCGAACAGCACTCGACCGTTTTAGCTTGGAATGAAGAAGCTGTCAAGCACAGAGACCAGCCAGATTGCATCGATCGGGCGATTGTGATGAGCAGTCGGAGTTAAGTTGTTGACAATGCGAGAAAGAGGCTCTTGGTAGTGTAACCTTCGGCGGCATTGAGGGTTCGGGCTGACGGTCTCGTTGCCGGCCGATCGCCGCGCCAGTGCTCCCGGCTAATGAGACTCCGCTCGCGACCCGCGCGGTAAAGCCATCGAAGTCAATTCCGGCGGCTCCGCTTATTGCGGGAAAGTCATCTTGACAGAAAGCGACCCACGGTTTATGTATGACTAATGGTCAGATATGATCATAAGGCGACTATGGTTAAAAGTCACCTGAAATCTCCGGGTCACCCGGTGCCGTCGCGGTCGGGTACGGCTCAAGCCGGCTCACCCAATGCGGGCCGCCGTCAGCGCCGCGCCTCCGAGACGCGGCTCAAGCTATTTCGATGCGCATTGCAGCTCTTTGCCGAGCGCGGATTCTCCGGCGTAACAGTGGAAGACATTACTGAAGCAGCGGACGTAGGCAAGGGAACATTTTTCAACTACTTCGAGAGTAAAGATCACGTCTTGGGCGTCATGGCTGAGATTCAACTCGGCAAGGTAGCTGAGTCCGTTGCGCAGGCTGCTGCCGGCAAACTGACCGTCCAATCCGTACTGCATCGCCTTTTTTTGCGCGTCGCTGAGGAGCCTGGAAGAAGTCCTGAACTAGCCCGCGCCCTCATCTCCTCGTTTCTGGCCAACCGGACTGTCCGCGCAATGATGGCGCGCAATATGCAGGAGGGCCGCAGAATGATCGCGGAAATCGTGGCCGCGGGGCAGAAGCGCGAAGAGATTGATCCGCGTCTCAAAAAAGAGAAGGCTGCAATGCAGATTCAACAAGTCGTCATGGGCACTGTGCTCCTCTGGTCGCTGCACGAGAAGCCTGCGCTCAGTGCCTGGATGGAAGACAGCTTTCAACACTTCTGGAGATCGATCGCCCTCTCTGGGCGAGAGCCGAAATCATGAAGATCGAGCGGCGAACTTTCGTTTGTCTTTGGCTGGCAGGCCTGATTGCGGGGTTGCTTTCAGGTCTGACCGCGTTGGCGCAACAGCCTGTATCCTATCGGTTCACGCTACAGGACGCGATTCAAAAGGGGCTCCAGTCCAACCTTAGCGTGCTGGTGGCCGGCACGCGTGTCGAGGAGGCGGAAGGTGCCCGTATGCGCCGCCTTTCGGCCGCATTGCTTCCGCGCGTGAACGCTCAGGCTTACGCCAACGTGCAAAACCGTGACCTACAGGCCTTTGGTATTTCATTGCCTGGAATGCCGCCAGTAGTCGGGCCGTTCTCTAACTACGACTTTCGCATCTATGCGCAGCAGAACCTAGTAGATCTTCAAAGTTACCGCGAACTCAAGGCCAGCCAACTTGCTCTCGATGCTGGCAAGATGGATGAGCGCGATGCGCGCGACCTGATCGTGCGCGCTATTGCGGCTCTCTATCTCAATGCGCAGTCCGCGGCGGCTCGCGCCGATGCTGCGCAATCGCGAGTCAACGATTCGAGCGCGCTGTTGAAGCTTGCCAGGGACAAGCACGATGCCGGGGCGGCAACGGGTGTGGATGTGCTTCGCGCTGAGGTTCAGCTTGCCAATGACCGCCAGGCGCTGCTGATTGCCCAGAATCAGACGAAGCTATCGCTGCTGGAGTTAGCCCGAAATCTCGGCATGAATCCCGCGACGCCTATGGAACTTGCCGAACCACTAACCTTTCATTCTCTGCGCCCGCCCGAGATTGAAACGCTCGCCTCTTCAGCCTTGTTAACTCGCGCGGACTATCTCTCTCTCGCGAGTCAGCGTGAAGAGCTGATCGAACAGCAACGCGCTAATCGTGCTCGAAGTTATCCCAAACTGAGCATCAACGGAAACATCGGTGAAATCGGGCGAAGCATCGGCGGCGTGCAGACGACCGGTCTGCTGCAAGGTCAGATCGATTTCACGCTCTTCGATCGCGATCGTAACGGAGAAGCGCAGGAATTGGCCAGTCGTGTTAAGCGCATCGATGATCAGATTGCTGACCTGCGTCGCGGCATCGAAGAGGATCTTCGTGAGGCCGTTCTAAATCTCGACTCGGCGGCCGAGCAAGTGACCGTCGCGCAAGACGGTCAGGAGTTGGCGCGACGGGAGCTGGAACTGGCCCAAGACCGTTTTCGGCAGGGAGCAGCTGACAATATCGAGGTAATTACTGCGCAAGATGAGTTAGCACGGGCCGACGAGAATTATATCCTCGCAGTTGCCAGCCACGTGGATGCAAAGTTCGCGCTTGCCCGTGCAATGGGAGATACGGAGAAGAACATCGTCGATCTTATGGGAAAGCCATAAAGACGTCGACAACTCATGGCCGACTGTGCGCGACGTAAAGCTGGAAGGTCGGGGGCTCTGGCCCCAGAGGTTTGAAGCGATGAGAAGAATGGTTCCTATCGTCATTCTGCTGGCAGCAGCCGCTCTTGCGGGCATCTACCTGTATCCGCGGCTGGCCAAGCGGCCCGCGCCGGCAAATCAACTTCTGCTCTCCGGCAATATCGAAGCCCACGAGAGTCTGGTCGGCTTCAAGGTGGCGGGGCGCATTGCCGAGTTACCAATCGAGGAAGGGCAGCAGGTGACGGAAGGCTCCCTGCTGGCCCGGCTCGATGACGCCGATTGGAAACAGAAAGTGCGAATCGACGTGGCGAACGTCAAGGTGCGTGAATCGAATCTTGCTCTCACACAAGCCGGAGCCCGCCAGCAGGAGGTCAAGGCGGCACAGCAGACGATGATCGATGCTGAAGCCGACCTCGCGCAAAGAAAGCTGGACAACGAGCGTGCTCAACGCCTCTTCGCCAAGGATGCGATCTCGGCCCAGGAACGCGACCAGGCGGCAACCGCGCTCAAGCGCGCGGATGCGATCTTCAACGCCGCTCAACAGCGCTACAACGAGGCTGTTGAAGGCAGTCGCAAAGAAGACATCGCCGTGGCACAGGCCAATCTCAACCAGGCCAGTGCCAATCTCGGCCTCTCGCAAGTGAATCTGAGTTACACCATCTTGCGCGCTCCATGCGCTGGTGTTGTCACGGTCCGCCAGGCGGAGTTAGGCGAAGTGGTTTCACCGGGATCGCCGGTCGTTACGCTTGCCGATCTCGATCACATCTGGCTCCGCGTCTATATCGCGGAGACCGATCTCGGCCGCATCGCATGGGGCGAGCACGTGGCTGTCACTACAGACACATATCCGGGAAAGCAGTACAACGGCCGCATCTCGTTCATCTCGTCGACTGCTGAGTTCACTCCAAAGAGCGTGCAAACAACCAATGAGCGAGTAACACTCGTTTACCGGATCAAGATCGACATCGACAACCCCGATCATGAGCTTAAGCCGGGTATGCCGGCCGATGCTCACATCTCGCTAGCAGCCGCCAAACAATGACAACTCCGCTTCAATCCGCGATTGTGGCCGAAGGGCTGACGAAGAGCTTCCCGGGCGTCCGCGCAGTCGATGGACTGAGCTTCGACGTGCGCCCCGGAGAGATCTTTGGCCTTGTGGGGCCTGACGGGGCAGGGAAGACGACAGCCTTGCGCATCTTGGCGGGGATCATGCCGCCGGATGCAGGCACAGCTACGATCGCTGGCTTTAATGTTGCACAGGATCCAGAGGGAGCTAAGCATTCACTCAGCTACATGCCGCAGCGCTTTGGTCTCTATGAAGATCTGACGGTTGACGAGAACATTCGCTTCTACGCGGACCTGTTTGGGGTTCGTAACTCCGAACGAGAGCTCCGCGCAGCGCAATTATTGGTTGCCGCGGGCATGAGTGAATTCCGCAAGCGTCTGGCCGGTAAGCTTTCGGGCGGCATGAAGCAGAAGCTCGGCTTGGTCACCGCCCTGATCCATCGGCCAAAGGTGGTTCTGCTCGATGAACCGACGACCGGCGTCGATCCTCTTTCCCGGCGAGACTTCTGGCGAATTCTCTATGAAATGCTGAGGGAGGGCGTCGCAATTCTCACCTCGACAGCCTATCTCGACGAGGCTGAACGTTGTCATCGCGTCGCTCTGCTGCATCAAGGCAAGCTGCTCTTCTGCGATACTCCGGCAAATCTCAAGGCAGGATTGGGAAAAGGTGTCTTGTCCATCACCACGCCCGAACCGCGTAGGCTGCGCGATGAACTTGAGAGTGCGGGGGGAATATCGAGCCTGTTGCTGACTGGCGATGGCGTGCATGTCGTGGTCGATAGCGCGGCCCGGCGCATTCCGGAATTCAATGCAAAGCTCCATCGCGCAAATATTCCCTACGACGCGATGATCGAGGTTGCGCCATCGATCGAGGACCTGTTTGTAGATGCGGTCGGTTCGAGGGCCTCTCATGATTGAGATAGCTAACTCCGTCGAGGTTCAGAGCCTCGTCAAGCGCTTCGGCAGCTTCATCGCCGTCGATCGGATCGATCTTAAGGTTAGCAAGGGAGAGGTCTTCGGTTTTCTCGGACCCAATGGCGCCGGTAAGTCAACGACGATTCGCATGCTGTGCGGCCTGCTCAAGCCCACTTCGGGCCGCGCGCAGGTTGCCGGTTACGACGTGAGCCGCGATCCTGAAGCCGTCCGACAGAATATCGGCTATATGTCCCAGAAGTTCTCGCTCTATAACGATCTCACGGTAATTGAGAATCTTCGCCTTTTCGCAGGGCTTTATAGCGTTCCGTACAAGTTACTTGAAAGCCGTATCCAATGGGCATTAACTATGGCCAATCTAAGCGGTCAGGAAAATCTCATCACCGGAACGCTCCCCGGCGGCTGGAAACAGCGCTTGGCCCTTGGTTGCGCGGTCTTACACAGGCCCCCGGTGATCTTTCTCGATGAGCCGACCTCTGGCGTCGATCCCATCACGCGGCGTCAGTTCTGGGAGTTAATCCATCAAATGGCCGAAGGCGGAGTTACGGTCTTTGTGACCACTCATTACATGGAAGAGGCTGAATATTGTAATCGCCTCGCGCTGATCTTTCGCGGCCGGATCGTCGCACTGGGCACGCCCTCTGAACTGAAACGAAAGTCAATGAAGGGCGAGCTTGTCTTAGTGGAATGCTCCCCGCTGGGTGCTGCGGTGGAAGCATTGCAATCGGCTCCGGAAGTTATTGATGCAGCCGTCTTCGGCAACTCCTTGCATTTGGTGGTTGACAGCGCGGGACGCGACATACCGCGACTTCAAAGCTATCTATTCAATCGCGGCGTTGCGGTGAGCCGTATGGAAGAGATCCATCCGAGTCTGGAAGACGTCTTCGTCTCACTTACTTCCGGCCGTGAAACGCCTGGGGAGCAGACGCCATGAGCATGACTCGCCTGCTGGCAGTTGCACGAAAGGAGTTTCTGCAGATTGTACGCGATTCGCGGAGCCTGATCATCGTTGTTCTCATGCCCGCGGTTCTTGTGCTTCTCTTCGGTTACGGGGTCAATCTCGATCTGAAAGGCCTTCCCGTCTATGTCTACGATCAGGACGGCAGCCAGCAGAGTCAGGATTTGCTTAAGCACTTTCAATCCAGCAGGTTTTTCTATGTTGCCAAAACAGTCGATAGTTATTCTAAGTTATCGCGTGCGCTCGATGACTGTCATGCCAAGATGGGCGTTGTAATTCCCTGGGACTTCACGCAACGATTACACGACGGCCGCCCCGTCGAGGTTCAGGCATTGGTCGATGCCTCGGACGATAATACGGCGAACGTGCTCATCGGCTACTCACAGGCTGTAGTTCAGAGTTACTCGGCGCAGATTCAGATCGACTGGCTGCAACAGCGCGGCCTCGCTATTCAACCCGTGGCGCTGAGTGTTGAGACACGCACGTGGTACAACGAGGATCTTGAGAGCAGCGCCTTTATTATTCCCGGCGTGCTTGCGCTTGTGATGTCGGTTATCGGTGCGTTTCTAACATCGCTGACCATTGCTCGCGAGTGGGAGCGCGGCACGATGGAGCAGCTCATCTCAACTCCGGTGAGTGCCATTGAGATCATGCTCGGCAAGCTGGCGCCCTATTTTGTTCTGGGAATGTGCGACACCGTCATCAGCGCGCTGATCGCCATCTATTGGTTTCAAGTGCCTTTCCGCGGCTCATGGATCACCTTGATGACTGCGTCGGCTCTGTTTATGGTGGTGGTTCTATCGCTCGGATTCTTTATCTCGGTCCTGGCGAAGAGTCAGTTTGCCGCCAGCCAGATTGCTTTACTCGTCACATTTCTCCCCGCATTTCTGTTATCGG
>JBEKKL010000081.1:0-17321 GCA_050010735.1 Occallatibacter sp.
GCGATCGGTACGCTGAAGATCGATCCGGCAAAGCCGACTTTATCTCTCACCTGCGCAGAGGTCCCTTACGATGGGAACGCTCACTTCTGCGTTGGGGCGGCCACGGGCATCGGCGGAGTCACTGTTAGCGGCACATGGAGCTACTCGCCGGCGAACGTCACTGCGGTTGGCAGTACGCCGGTCACGGGAAGCTTCACGAGCAGCAACGGCAATTACGCAAGCGGCACTGCGATCGGTACGCTGAAGATCGATCCGGCAAAGCCGACTTTATCTCTCACCTGCGCAGAGGTCCCTTACGATGGGAACGCTCACTTCTGCGTTGGGGCGGCCACGGGCATCGGCGGAGTCACGGGCATCGGCGGAGTCACGGTCAGCGGCACATGGAGCTACTCGCCAACGAGCGTGACGGGGGCGGGCAGCACGCTGGTTACCGGAACCTTCACTAGCAGCAACTCCGACTACGCAGGCGGCACAGCCAGCGGTACGCTGAAGATCGATCAGGTGACGCCGACTTTATCTCTTGCCTGCCCTGAGGTCATCTACGATGGCAATGCGCACTCCTGCGTTGGAATTGCAACAGGCATCGGCGGAATCGCCGTCAGCGGCACATGGAGCTACTCGCCGGCGAGCGTGACGGCAGCCGGCAGCACGCCGGTCATCGGCACCTTTATCAGCAGCAACCCAAACTACGCCAGCGGAACAGCCAGCGGAACGCTGACGATCGATCCAGCGGTGCCGGCGATCAGCAGCATATCGCCGGCTTTCATGGCGGCAGGAAGTGCAGCTTTCACGCTCACGGTTAACGGGTCGGGGTTCACAGCAAACTCGACCATCTATTGGGGCACATCGGCTGTGGCCACGCAATACGGGAACGCGGCCCAACTAACGGCACAGGTCACAGCGGCCGACATTGCCGCCTCCGGCACCAGCATGATCACAGTGCAAACTCCAGCCCCTGGCGGAGGTACTTCCAACTCGCTGTACTTCGAGATCGATTCCACGGGCTCCGGAACAACGGCTCCGACGATGACCTCAACCACGGCGACCGTGACTGCCGGTTCAACCGCCAGCTACCCGGTCGTGTTTCCTGCCTCCGTGATCAGCGCTTCACTCTCCTGCCTCAACCTTCCGAGCGGGGCGAGTTGCGGCTATTCCTCTTCATCTAACACTGTGACGATTACCACATCTTCGACAACGCCTGCGGGAACCTATCAGATCACTCTTGTCTTTGCCGAGACTATCTCCGGACCGGCTACCGCGGGCTTTTTTCTGCCAGTTCTCTTGCTGCCCCTCGCGCTTCTGAGAAGAAAGCTGGGTGCGCGAAAAGCCTGGATGAGCGCTTGTGCGGGACTTGTTCTGATGGCCGCTTCGGCTTTCTGTTCCGGCTGCGGGGGAAGATCCAGTCCCTCAACTCCTCCAGTGAATCCGACTCACCAGGTAATGTCCTCGAGCGTAGTCAGTCTCATTGTGCAATAGGGGCAACAAACAGATCGCCCACTCCAGTTGCTGCTCAACCGGCTCGAGCGAATGGTTGTGCGACAAGTATGGTGGTACTTTGTCGTGGATTTCCGTGGGCGGTGCAGCCTGGCGACTGGACGAATAGAAGCTATGTCTCGCATGGCTTACAAATAAAGATTAAATAACCCAAAGGATTTGTATCGGTCGAATAGGTTACTTATTGCCAAAAGTCATTCGCGGCCTGTGCGTCATGAGAATCATCTGAATAGCCAATTCTAGTTAATTTGGGAGCCGCGCTGCTATCGGTCACCGCAGATTTGCCGATGAACGAATCGGGCGCTCCTGAAGCGTGCGCTCGGAGCTTAGAGTCGAGGCGAGGAGAGGAGTTAATCTCTATGTCTGTATTGCGCGACCTTTCGATCGCCAAAAAGCTTTGCCTCTCGTTTGGCGGAGTTTGCCTTTTCTGCGCACTGCTTGGGGCAGGAGCGCTGATCGGTTATTTCAAGGTCAGCGGATCGGTCGACGAGATCGTCAACAATTCCATGGCTTCGATCAAGGTACTTGGAGACGTTCGCTACGCGGTAGCCACCATTCGCCGGACCGACTCGCTTCTCTTGCTGTGCACAACCGACGAATGCACGAAGCGGCTCAGGCTGAAGCGGCAAAGCTACATCGAGATCTACAACACGGCGATCGACAAGTACGGCCCGATGGTTTCGCACCCGGGAGAGAAGGAGCTTTACGGAACGATCCGGGACGATGCAAAAGCATATATCGAGATCAGCAACCAAAGCCGCCGTCTTGCCGAAGATGGAAAGCCTGCAGAGGCTTCGAAGTTATTGCTCGAGGGAAGCGCGATAAAGCTATACAATGCAGCGGCCGACGCGGTGGAGGCCGACGTTGCCTTGAACAACCGGATGGGAAGTGAAAAGGGCCAAAGCACCATCGCTCTCACCCGCAGATTGCAGCAAATCACCGGAGTTCTGATCGTTCTTGCGGTGTCTCTGTGTGCCGCGGTGGGGCTCATACTTTCCCGGTCGATTGTGCCAGCCGTGGTAGCGGTGACCAATGCGCTGGAACAGGTCGCCGAGCGAAACCTGACAGTCTCAGTCGAAGCGACGGGCAAGGATGAGATTGGACGGCTTTCGACGGCGCTCAACAGTACGGTTGAATCCATGCGCCGTGTCTTGCAATCGGTCGCGCAGAATGCGGACTCTGTCTCTTCGGCCGCCGCCGAACTCTCGATTCAATCGGAACAGACGAGGAAGAACACCGAGATGCAAGCCATCAAGACCAACCAGATCGCCTCGGCGGCGCAACAAATGACATCCACAATCGGGGAGATTAGTCACAATGCGGAATCGGCTGCGGCTTCCGGCCGTGATTCCGCGGAAGAGGCTGCACAGGGTGGCACTGTCATGCAAACCATGACCGCAACGATGGAGCGGATCGTGGCAGCCACGACTACAGTTTCTGAGAAGATGAACTCGCTTGCCAGACGATCCGACGAGATCGGCAAGGTAGTCAACGTAATTCAGGAGATCAGCGAGCAAACGAATCTGCTGGCTTTGAATGCTGCAATCGAGGCAGCCCGAGCCGGGGAACAGGGCCGTGGATTTGCCGTGGTGGCAGGCGAAGTCCGCCGCTTGGCCGAGCGCACCAAGGGCGCCACAGAGGGAATAGCAGGAACGATTCGAAGTATTCAGAATGAGACGCGAGACACCATTGAAGTGATGTCGCAAAGCCGCGGCTCCATAGAGACGGGAATGAACGCAGCGGCAGATGCGAGAAGCAGCCTAGAGTTACTTATCCAATCATCGAAAGAAGTCGAAACGCAGATTGCAACGATTGCCACGGCAGCAATCGAGCAAACAGCAGCCTCTAACGATATTACCGAATCGGCAAGCGATCTTTCGGGGCTGGCGACAGCGAATCATGGGGCTGCCGAGGAATCAGCTTCGGCCTGCAAGCATCTCTCCGAGTTGGCGAATCACCTGGAAGGCATCATTCAACGATTTACCTTCGACGAGGCACAGACTACAGTAACCCTCAGAGCCCTTCCGGGGACGAGTGGCCCCCACGCGCTGCGGGAGCCTCTTCCCATCGCCCACTGATTGCTCACCAAATTCCCTTTTCGTCACCAGGAGTGCATTTGCGGACGGCGAGGTGGCGGGCCGCAGCACTTGAGTCGAGTTCTTCCAGCACTTTTATGACAATGTTAAGACACCCCGGCGACATCTCGGGCGTGTGGCCGGTGCACTAATGAATACACGGTGCGGCCCCGAATGCGCTTCGAGTCCGGTAAAGATCCATAAGGGCCCGGAACTCGACGACGCGAACGGGGCATCATCGAAGATGGCGCAGCGGAATGATTACCACTACCGATGAGACTGAAATGGAAGTATCTTAGCAATCCATTCAGAACCATGTGCTCCGCAGCGGCGCAGCTGATGGACCGATGGAAGAGGGTGCGCCTCATCCGTCGCGGCAGACGCCGATTTCGCGGCGACATCCGCTACGATCTAGACAACGTGAGCCGAGGGTTTGCTCCTCGCCTGCCGAATCGTTACTCCGACGAGATCTTGCTCGACAGGATCTGCACGGCTTATATCCGCGCTGTCGAACGGCAGCAAGAAGCGCAATCGGTGTATGCGCCGACACCATGGTGGCAAGAGCAGACGAAGGGCTCTCTCAAGCCGGTCATGGAGGCCCTGAGAACACGCGATCTCCAGGCTCTTCAACGCATGTACGAAAACTTTTTCCGTGATCCATGCTCTGCCGGTCTCATTGCCCCGCGGCGCATGTCAAAAGACTATTTTGGCGCGACCATCGAGGATGCTCATCGGCAGCATTATCTGATCGATTCTCTCTATCGCATTGAGCATTGGAAGCACAAGACAGGCGGATGCTATAAAATCAACGATCTGGCCGGGCCCGCGATCGGCAATCCCTTCGGAGTCATGTTCGATGGAACTCTCATCAGAATGGGCTCGGACTATCAACACTATTGCGCGCACAGGATCCGCCATTTACTTGCGCCCGGCCCCGCAACGGTTATGGAGATCGGGGGCGGATATGGCGGGCTGGCCTATTATCTGTTGCGAGATCGACCGCGCACCAGCTATATCGATTTCGATTTGCCCGAGAGCTGCGCACTCACGGCCTACTACATTCTCAAGGCCTTTCCAGAGTTGAAGGTTCTTCTCTACGGTGAGGCGAGGACCGCAAGCTGTGCGATGTCAGGAACCGACGTCGCGCTGCTGCCGGTCTTCGAACTGGCGAAGATGCCGGGAGGATCTGCCGATCTTGTCTTCAGTTCTCATTCGATGTCCGATCTTCCGACAGTCGCGATGGACTCGTACATGAGCGAAATTGCTCGTGTCTCACGCGGGCACTTTCTTTACATCGGCAACAGCTCGTCGGGCCGGACGATTTCCATGCTGGCTGAGAAGCGGAAGCGGTCGTTCCAATTCGCCTATCGGCGGCCGTCTGGATGGTATCGCCACGTTGTGCCTGGCGCCTCCGATATGGAGATTCTCTTCGAGATCGAATCACTTGAGGAGGTGGCATGTGAAAGCAGAAGTGCATGATAAAGCGCCGCTTCAGCGTGTCCGCAGCTTGATCCGAAAGATCGTCTTTGGAGAGACTCTGCTTCCTCAGGAGTTCACGATCGGCATGATCGACCCGCAGGCGGAAATCTCAGTGTGGCTTCATGGGATGGGCGATCCGATCGATGTCACAAACCGAATGTCCACGGCGTGCGCCGCGCCGTTCATCATCTGCATTGCGGTCGATGAGACGCGTGTTCCAGATAAACAGAAGCTGAGCGGGCTGTCTCTCAGATTCTGCGAGCGGAGAGGTTGCAAACGTCTTCTGGGCAAGATTGGTTTGCAATTTCGATCGGAAGGCGAAATCGGGAAGCTCAACCTTATCTTCTTCACACCGCGAAGCGCGGCTAACTACTGCCTGCCCCGAGCACGCCTATGGGCTCACTATCTATGGCGCCTCTATCAGAAGTGGAGATTTGTCAACACGACCAACGTAAAGATGTCGTTTCTCGAATATCGCGCCGCATGGGTTACGTATATTCGCCCCCATCCCAAGGGATTGATGAGTGCCAACGGCGAGCTTGCCGCCAACATCTTCCCGGTACTTATGACTGGCGAGATAGGCCAGGGCCGGTTCGGTTTTGGTCTCAATGCCGAGTGGGCTACGGCCCGCCTGGTGGAAAACACACGCAAAGTGGCCCTCTGCAGCGTGCCGACGCGATATGCCCCGCTGGTATACCAGTTTGCTGCCCACCATTACAAAGATTCGATCGCGTGGAATCAAATCTCACTCAGCCTCGTAAGGTCGAGAACGTTGGGAATCCCAATACCTGACTTCGCCCTGAGAGTTAGAGAGATGGAAGTAGAGCGGATTTATAACTTCGGCAGCCATGTTTTCTTTGTTGCCAGAGTTCTCTCCGACGAGGCGGCAGCTCACGATGAGGAGCTATGTGTGATCCACGGCATGTATCAGGCGTGGCGGCTCAAGGGAAACAGCTCTAGATTGAAGGCTTCGCTGGAGAGGCACCTGCTTCAAAGGAATGGACCAATCCCGCCGTGCAACGATAATGTTCCCAGCGGGTCGCAACCCGCTTAGTAACCCGGTTAGTAACCCGGTTAGAGATTACATTCAGCTGACAATTACGGGACAACTGGCCGCATCAAGCAGAGCTATCTTGAGTCGTAAGAGACTGGAGTACCGCTTGCGACGATCCAAGAAGATCGTATTCTTCTTCCCATCCTTCGCCAGTTCCGAGGCGACCGCGCCACTTGGGATCCTGGCGGTTGCTACGCCATTGAAGCGTGCAGGGTTCGAAGTGGTCCTGGTCGACTCCACCATAACTCCAAATTTCAAACAGCGTGTATTGTCTGAGGTGCGCGACGCACTATGCCTCGGCATCTCGCTTGTCACTGGCCCCATGATCCGAGAGACGGTAGATATTGCCAAGTCGATTAAAGAGTGGAATCCGGAGTTTCCGATCATTCTTGGTGGGTGGCACCCATCGCTCTTGCCAAAGCAGACGCTGGAAGCGCCGTACATCGATTACATCGTTCGCGGGCAGGGTGAGTATGCGCTACTGGAACTTGTGCAGCATATTCAAGCGGGCGCCGCTCCCGATCTGATCCCAGGCATCGGATTCAAACGCGATGGACGGCTGATCATGACTCCGGAGCGTCCGCTGAAACCGCTCGTCGAGATGCCGCCAAAGGCATACGAAATGGCCGACTTCGACGCTTATGAGCGTGGCTGCGGGCGGCGCTGGGCGATGTATACATCGAGTCTGGCGTGCCCGTTCAACTGCGCCTATTGCACGAACTCGGGAGTGTATGGGCGAAAGTGGAATGCACTGCCACCCGAGCAGTTTGTCGAGGAGACAGTCGACCTGAGCCGCCGATACTCGCTCGAGATGCTCTGGATCGTCGATGACAATTTTCTAGTCGATCTGGATCGTGCTCGTGGAATCGCAGAGGGTCTGGTGAGGGAGAATTCGCATTATCGGTGGAGCATCCAGGCTACAACGAACATGACTTCGCGCTTGACTCCCGAAGATCTGAAGCTGCTTCATCGAGCCGGCCTTCACCAGATCTGCCAGGGCGTGGACTCCGGTTCGCACGCCGTATTGAAGGCCATGCACAAGGATTGGCAAGACTTCGAGTCTATCTATGAAAGCGCAGCGCGCTGCCTCGAAGCAGGGATTCGTCCTTCCTTCAACATCATCTTTGCATTCCCAGGAGAGACGAGGAAAGAACGGCGCGAGACGATCAGCTTCATGATGGATGTCTGCAGAAGATTCCCTGGAAGCGAGTTTTGGACCAATATCTTTACGCCTTATCCTGGTTCTCCGATCTTTGAGCGAACCACTGAGCTGGGGATCGATATGCCAACCTCGCTGGAGGGATGGTCTGATTTCTTTCCGAGATATACCCGGCTTCCATGGCTAAATGGAGCCGAGCACAAGCGTCTCCAGGTCATACGGGACTATCTGCGCATTGCATTCGATCGGATTCCGATCCGGGCTGATAATCGCGGCAAGATCACACGCCTGGCGCAGAAGGCGATTTCGTTTCCGGCGCGCTGGAGACTTGATCACGACGTTTATCAGCTGCCCGTCGAGCTGTGGCTAAATGCCCAGATGAAAAAGATCGTGGAAATGAAACCAGCTGTGGATGCAAAGCGTCTGGCGCGAACACCGGCCGAAGCCGCTTGCTGAACCAGCCTGCGCACAAGCTTCGAGGTGAACCTTGGCAGATGTACTGCTGACACACTCGTATCATCTCCCGTTCGACGCGAAGCAGTTGCGCAAGATGCAGCCCTACACGCCGATCGGGACGCTCTACGCCGCAAGTGCGCTGCGGCAGCACGGCATCTCTGTGGTGGCGTTCGACACGATGCTGGAAGAGCCGGGTGCGAATTTCGCGGCGATACTCAAGCGGCATCGCCCTAAGGTGGTGGCGGTCTACGAAGACGATTTCAATTTTCTGTCTAAGATGTGCCTGACCCGTATGAGGGAGGTGGCGCGGGAGATTTCGGTGGCGGCCAAGGCGATCGACGCTGTTGTGGTGGTGCACGGCTCTGACTCGACCGACAATCCTGAAACGTTCTTAGAAAATGGATTCGATTATGTGCTGTGCGGTGAAGCGGAGGAGACGCTGGCGCAGCTTTGTTCCTCTGTGATTCATCGTAGGGAAGTGCCCGATATCGATGGTATGGTGAGACTCGATCGGAGTGGCCGTCCGGTTCGAAGCGCGCAAAGGCTCTCGAAGAATCCAGCATGGGCTGATCTGCCCTTGCCTTCGCGCGATCTGATCGATCTGGAGCCGTACCGAGCATCCTGGATAAAAGCTCATGGATATTTTTCAGCAAATATGGTTTCGAGCCGCGGGTGCCCTTACCACTGTAACTGGTGTGCGAAGCCGATCTCAGGAAATAAGTTTCATCTGCGAGCGGCATCGGCTGTGGCCGAAGAAATGAGACTGCTAAAGGTGAATGCGGGAGTGCAGCACATCTGGTTTGGCGACGATGTGTTCGCGCTGAATCAACACTGGGTGGCAGAGTTCGTTGAAGAAGTCAGAAAGCGAGACGCGGTTGTTCCCTTCAAAATACAATCACGCGCCGACTTGATGAGCGAGAAGACTGTCCAGGATCTTAGAGAGGCGGGTTGTGCCGAGGTGTGGATGGGAGTTGAATCCGGATCGCAGCTTGTGCTTGACGCCATGGACAAGGGGTTGCGGATCTCAGCTGTTGTCACTGCGCGGAATAGGCTCAAAGAGGCAGGCATCCGTGCGTGCTATTTTCTGCAGTTTGGTTATCCCAGCGAAACCTGGACGGAGTTGCAGGAGACGATCGCATTTGTTCGTGAAACACGTCCAGACGACATTGGCATCTCGTTTTCATATCCTCTTCCGCGCACCGTGTTTCACGAGCGCGTGCAAGCGCAACTTGGACGCAAGCGGAACTGGAAGGATAGCGACGATCTCTGCATCATGTTCAAGGGAGCTTACACGACCGATTTCTATCGCGCTGTCCGCGAGGCGCTGCACGCCGAGGTCGACTCGTGGGTTGAGGCGAGGAGTCCATACGAATCGAACTCCCAGATCGAAGCCTTGTGGCGCAGAGTGAGCGAACTCGAGCCGGCGAGTCGGAATGCGGATTCGCTAATGGCTTTGGAAGAAGGGATAGCCGCCACGAACTCTTCGGTCATCGTGCCTCTTCATGAGTTGACTCTGGCCCGGGAGGTATAGATGCGAGAACTTCTCCTGACCCACGGCTATTTTCTCTTTGATGATCCGAAAGAGCGGCAGATCATGAAGCCCTATGCGCCGCTTGGAATCCTTTACCTCTGCTCGCATCTTCGCAAAAAAGGATTCGATGTTGACGTCTTCGATACCACCTTTGCCAGCCGCGAAGACCTCTCCCGCTACCTGCGCTCCGAGAAGCCATCGGTTCTGGGAGTTTACGCGAACCTGATGACTCGCGGCAATGTGATCGAGATTCTGAAAGTCGCACGCGAAGCCGGATGGAAGACTGTGGTAGGAGGTCCTGAGCCCGGAGCCTATACGCTGGAGTATCTCCAGTCCGGCGCCGATTTCGTCGTCTCCGGAGAAGGCGAAATCACGATGGAGGAGCTGCTGGAAGCTTTGCGTTGCGATGAGCCTGATTTATCGAAGGTCGCGGGGCTTTCGTGGTTGGACGAGGGCTCCAGAATGGTTCAGGGCACGCCACGTGGCCAGATTGCAAACCTCGACCTGCAGCCGTGGCCAGCGAGGGACGCTATCGATATTCAGAGATATGTTGACACATGGCGGTCGCATCACGGCAGCGGGTCTGTCAATTTCATTACGGCCCGCGGCTGCCCCTTTCGCTGCAACTGGTGTAGCCATCAAGTCTACGGTCAATCGCACCGGCGCCGTGATCCCGTGCTGGTGGTCGACGAGGTGGAGTGGCTGCTCGGTAAGTACTCACCCGAGATGGTCTGGATCTCCGACGACGTCTTCACAATCAATCATGGATGGATTCGCACTTATGCCGCCGAGATGAAACGCAGAGGCCTTCGCATCCCCTTTGAATGTATCTCCCGCGCGGACAGATTGAATGCCGAGATGCTCGATTTGCTGGCGGAGTTAGGTTGTTTTCGGCTCTGGATCGGCTCAGAGAGCGGATCGCAGCGGATTCTCGACGCGATGGATCGCGGTGTGAAGGTAGAGCAAGTGCAGGACGCGGTGCGCATGAGCCGTGAGCGCGGCATACAGAGCGGCATGTTTCTCATGTGGGGATATGAGGGCGAGGAATTGGAAGATATCGAAGCGACGATCAGTCATGTGCGGACATCCAATCCCGATATCTTTTTCACTACAGTTTCGTACCCGATCAAGGGAACGCACTACTACAACAAAATAGCCGACCGTCTCGTGCAGCTGGAGCCGTGGAGCAAGACATCCGATCGGGAGCTCAAGATTAAGGGAAAACACACTCGCCAGTTCTATGCGCACGTGGACAGGCTCTTGCGAGATGAAGTGGAGCGTGCTCGCCTGCTCAAGATGAATGCGGGTCAGGATGAATTTGCATTGGAGAGCCTAGCGCAAGAGATCTCTGAAGCCCGGGCGGGAATGCTGGCCACTTACGCCGAGGTGGAGCAATGACCTCCCTTACTCACGATCCGGTGAGCAGCGCCTGCGATTCTGACCCAGAGCTGGAGCGCGAATGAGTCTAGCCACGATTCAAAACACCTCTAATAACGCAGCCTCCGCTCACGTGGGGGTCTTGCTGAAGTGCCCTCGGTGCCGGAACAACGCGACAGGTTTGGATTGCGCACACTGCGGATTTGAAATGAAGATTGTCGATGGCATCATGCATGCGCTGCCTCCGGAGAGAGCGGCGCACTACGCGCAGTTTGTGCGGGACTACGAGCACATACGAATGGCGGAGGGTAGAGGCAGCGAAAACGAAGAATTCTATCTAAGTCTGCCCTATAAGGATCTCTCGGCAAAGAATTCGAGGCAATGGCAGATCCGGGCACACAGCTATGACTATCTGATTCGGTATGTGCTGAGTAAAGGCGAACAGCAGAAAGGCCGGAGGATTCTCGACTTAGGCGCCGGTAACTGCTGGATGAGTTATCGTCTGGTGTTGGCGGGCTTCGAGCCCGTCGCGGTAGATCTGCTCACGAACGATCACGATGGTCTCGGTGCGGCAATGCATTTTCAAAATCAGTTGCCGCAACTCTTCCCGCGATTTCAGGCGGCAATGAGAGATTTGCCATTCCGGGACGAGCAGTTCGATGCCGTGGTGTTCAACGCATCCTTCCATTACGCGGAGGATTCCGAAGCTACGCTGCGCGAGGCGCTGCGCTGCGTCAGAAGCGGCGGCGTGTTAGCGATCTGCGATACACCGTGGTATTCGAGAGAAGAAAGCGGCAGGCAAATGGTAACGGAGCGGCGTGCCGCATTTCTTCGGAGTTATGGGACGGCTTCGGATTCCATCGAGAGTCTCGAGTTTCTTACAGACGCCCGGCTGCAAAACCTCGAAGAGAGATTGTCAATCCGGTGGACAATCCATTCTCCTCATTACGGCTTCAGATGGGCGATGCGCCCTCTCATAGCGCGGCTTCGCAGCAGACGCGAACCGTCCAGTTTTCGCATTTACGTCACCCGGAAAAGCGCATGATTATTCTCTTTCACCCTCGGGCTACAAGGCCTAAGAACTGCCGGCTTCCGCTCTCGGTGCTTGCATTGGCCGCGGCGCTCGAAGGCCGTGAAGAGTATGAGATTGTGGATGGAAACGTTGATGACAAGCCAGTAGATGCAATGTTGAAGTTGATCGACACGCGCGACGTCGAGCTACTCGGAGTCTCCGCCATGCCAGGACCTCAAATGGTCGCTGCTATGGAGGCGTCGCGGGAGATACGCCTGCTGCGGCCTCATGTGAAGATTGTTTGGGGTGGATATTTCCCGTCCATCTACCCGGATGCGGCTCTGAATGCGAAGTATGTCGATTTCGTCGTGCGCGGTCAGGGCGAAGATACTTTGCTCGAGCTACTCGATGCGTTGCGGGGAAAGCGACCATACGACTCGATTCTCGGCCTTTCTTACAAAGACTCATTTGGTCTGCACCGCAGCAATCACGAGAGGCCGATGAAAGGGCCGGACAGTTTTCCCTGGTCACCGTTTCACCGGATACAGGTTAAGAAGTATCTGCGCCCGTCGTTTTTTGGAAAGCGAACGGCTGTTCACCATGCAAGTATTGGTTGCCCATTCAATTGCAGTTTTTGCGGAGTGCATGCCGCATATGGACGCGATGAAAAGATGGAGTCGCCGCAGAGAACGTTCGCGATCCTCAAGCATCTGGTCGAAGATTACGGCGCAGACTCTGTGCAGTTCTATGACATGAACTTCTTTCTTCGAGAGGATCACGCGCGGGAGTTGCTTGAACTGCTCGTTCCGCTGAAACTGCGGTGGTGGTGCGAGGCTCGTGTCGACATTTTGTCGCGTTATTCCGACGCTACGATGGCCGCAATTCGGCGCGCCGGCTGCACCATGATCTTCTTTGGCGCCGAGTCGGGCTCGGACTGGGCGCTCAGGGAGATGCAGAAAGGCATCACGACTGAGCAGACTTTGACAATGGCTCGCCGCACACGCGAGTTTGACATCATTCCGGAATTCTCGTTCGTGGTAGGCAATCCAAAAGATCCAGAGCGAGACACGCGCGAAACGCTGCACTTCATCAGGAAGATTAAGAGCATCAATCCCGATTCGGAGATCATTGTGCAGCACTATACGCCGACGCCTCAGCCAGGATCGATGTACGGGGACGTCGACGGAAAAATTGCGTTTCCCGACACGCCGGCGCAGTGGGCGACAAAACAGTGGATGGATTTTACTTTGCGCATCGATACAAGCGCTCCGTGGCTCAAGAGGAAAACGAAGCGGCTCATTGATAATTTCGAGCTTGTCGTAGCATCTCGCTGGCCGACCGTGCAGGATATTCGCGCTCCGCGCTGGAGCCGGAAGCTGCTGCAATCCCTCAGTGCCTGGCGGTACGCGATGCAGTTCTACAGCTATCCCTTCGAGTTGCAGCTTGCGAACAGGTTCATCCAGTTGAGAAAGCCGAAGCGAGAGAGTCTATGAGTCAATTGACTCAAAGCACAAACGTACCCTTGCGCAAAGCTTCGCGCAACGATCGGCGATTCGACGCGTGGGCTGAGAGCTACGACACGCAAGCGAATCCGCTTTTGATGCTGGAAAAACGCTATCTGGAAACGATGCTCCCCGAGATAACTGGCCGAGATGTGCTGGACGCGGGCTGTGGATCGGGACGATGGCTGAGCTATTTCGCCAAGAGAAGCCCGCGCCGCTTGCGGGGAATTGATAGATCGTCTGCGATGCTTCAGGGTGCTTTGGGGAAGAAGATACCGGACGTGGAGCTTCTCCAGTGCTCGTGCGACGAGACTCCGTTTGAAGAGCGAAGCTTCGACCTGATCTTGTCGTCGTTTGTTCTAAGTTATGTCGAAGACATTTACGAATTCGCCGTGGAGACAGACCGTATCGCTCGAAATGGGTGCCACCTTTTCGTGTCGGATATGCATCCGGAGACGCAGGGCCGTTTGGGCTGGAGACGCAGCTTTAGAGACGGCGCGAACGAGATCGAGCTCAAAACCGTGCGGCACGAACTGCGAGAGATCGTCACGATCTTCACTTCTCTGGGATGGGAACTGTGTGCGGCGATCGAGCCTGGATTCGGAACTCCCGAACACGAGGTATTTGCCGATGCCGGCCGGCTCAATCGATTCGACGAAGCTGACGGTTGGCCAGCCATCTATCTATTGCATCTACGGAAATCTCGCGGAGGCGATACGGCAACTGAGCACCGAAGCCGCACAATCGTTCGCTGCGCCCGCTGCGCCCTAGGAGCAAAGGAAACCATAGACGCCTTAGTAGAAATCAGCGGCGAGCGAATCTCTCACATCCTCAGTGATCGGTTTTCTGCGCCTGGCGCCGCTTGCGGAGTGGAAATCGATCTGAGCGGTTATCTGATGATGCCCGGACTTATCAACGCACATGACCATCTAGAGTTTGCGCTCTTTCCAAGACTGGCAAATCCGGAGTACCCAAATGCCACCGCGTGGGCGCGGAATATACATGAGTGCTTTGCCGATGTGATCGCGGCGCACCGGGCGGTACCGAGGGATGTGCGGTTATGGTGGGGAGGGCTGCGAAACCTTCTGTGTGGAGTTACAACGGTATGCCATCACAACCCTCTGGAGGCCGAGCTGCAAAGGCAGGATTTTCCAGTGAGAGTCATTCAGGAATTCGGATGGGCGCACTCGTTGACTTTTGGCGGCGATCTTCGCGGGGCGCGCTCGGCTGCGCCGCATGGTAGCGCATTTATTGTTCATGCATGTGAGGGAGTTGACGACGAGGCTCGCAAGGAGATTTGGGAGCTTGACCGGCTGGGAATCCTGGATGCAGATACCGTGATCGTGCACGGACTGGCAATCGATCGAGAGGGCGCTGCGCTGATGCGCGAGCGCGGAGGATCGCTGATCGTCTGTCCGTCCTCGAACCATTTTCTCTTTGGAAGGGTGCCGGACTTGGCGATTCTTGAGCTTGCTGGACGACTAGCGTTGGGAAGCGACTCACCGTTGACGGCTGTTGGCGATCTATTGGACGAAGTTCATTTCGCGGAGCGGTTTTGTGGCCTTCAATCGCAGGTTGCATATGACATGGTGACTGCGGCTCCCGCCGCAATCCTGCATCTCCCTGCGGCAGAGGGCTCGATCAGAATTGGCGGCAGGGGGGATCTGATCGCGGTGCGGGACACAGGCTGCGATGCAGCAGAGAGGTTGCATACGCTCTCCTCGGTGGACGTGGAGTTGGTAATGATTGGTGGGCGTGTTCATCTTGCTTCAGAAGCGGTGATGGAACGTCTGCCGGAATCAGTGAAGGAGGGGCTCGAGCCATTGGGTGTCGACGGAGCGATTCGATGGCTACGGGCTCCTACACAGGAACTGTTGAGAAGAGCCGAAGATGCGTTGGGCGCCGGCAATGTCCGGCTAGGTGGCAAGCCGATTCGCATTCCAGCGCGCGTGGAGGCTCAGCATGTCCGCTGAAGTTACATCGGAGACTCAGGTTTCAATCCACGGGGAAGAAGGACTGTTGAGAGGAACAGTTACCAGCCTTCCTATCCTCCTGTTGAACGTTCACGAGCACTGTAACTGCCGTTGCCTGATGTGCGACATCTGGCAGCGGAAGGACGGCAAGGAGCTCGACATCGAGGATTTTACCCGTCATCGCGAGTCGCTTTTGCGGCTTGGCGTGGGTCAGGTGGTGCTTACCGGCGGAGAGCCGCTGCTACATCGGGAGATCAAGGGCCTTTGCAGTCTTCTCAAGGAGTGCGGTGTAAAGATAACTCTCCTGACTACGGGACTGCTGCTCTCACAGCGAGCGTCTGTGGTCGCCGAAGGAGTGGACGAAATCATTATCTCTCTCGATGGACCGGAGGAAGTGCACGATCAGGTGAGAAGAGTGAAGGGAGCTTATCGGCTCATCAACGAGGGCGTACAGATGGTAAGAGCGAAGAATCCCCGGATGCCTGTACATGGGCGCAGCACGGTGCAGAAGGCGAATCATGATCTGTTGCGCAAGACCGTGGACGGTGCCAAGACTCTATCCATGGATTCGATCTCGTTTCTGGCCGCGGATGTGACCTCGCACGCGTTCAATCGTGAGCTAGTGTGGCCTGGAGAGAGACAAAATCAGATCGCACTTACAAAGCAAGAGATTGAGGCGCTTGAGCAGGAGGCCGAAGCTTTGATTCGAGAGAATGCCGACGATATCCGGTCGGGGTATATCCGGGAATCGCAATCAAAGTTGAGACGAATCGTTCGGCGTTTTAGAGAGCAGTTAGGAGAGCTGGCTCCGATTGCTCCTATGTGCAATGCACCCTGGGTATCTGCGGTGATGGAAGTTGATGGCTCAGTTCGTCCGTGTTTCTTTCATAGGACAATCGGAAGTGCGCGTAAGCAAACTCTGGAGCAGGTCATCAACGGCGATGAGGCGCGAGAGTTTCGTGCATCGCTGAACATTGCGGAGAACCCAATATGCAGCCGATGCGTCTGCTCTTTGCATTACAGGCCCGCGTGAGGCAGGAGATCGAGGTGCGAGATGCTGGGCGCAGTGAATTCAGGCTTCAGAAGATATGCACCTGGTCTTCAACGCGCGATCAAACGCGGGGTTCAGCGAACGGGATTGCCATTACCAAAGATGCTTTGGGGAAGGCCTGTCTGGACGCATTTTGAGCTGTGGAATCGGGAGGTGTGGGGAGATAGTGTTCTTCGTTGGATCACGGAGCGGTTGAAGCCGGGCGATGTCTTTTTCGATGTTGGGGCGCACTACGGATGGATCTCGATGGTTGCGGCGCGCCGAACGGGTCCGAAGGGCAGAGTGGTGGCGTTCGAGCCATCACCCCCATCGGTCGATTATCTGCTCTATCACAAGCGCGTTAACCGGCTGACCCAGTTGGAGATTGTAAGCAAAGCCGTGACTCGAGATAACGCGGCGGCTATGCCCTTCATTCTCGTGGGAACCGGCGATGCCGTGATGAACTCGCTGGTTGAGATTGAAGAGGTCAAAAGCGATATGCGAGGCACCACTACGATTCAGGTAGAAGCCGTCACTCTGGATTCTTATGCACAACAGACCGGGCTTGTACCCTCGATGATCAAGATCGATACCGAGGGAGCCGAACTGTGGGTGTGTGAGGGAGCGAGGCGCCTTCTGGCTGAGGTCCGTCCGGCACTGATCATCGCAACTCATCCAACGTGGCTTCCAGAGGGCCAGAGGATCGAGGATCTTTTCGCGCTGTTGACCGGTTACGGTTATCGCACTGTCGCATCCGACATTTTCCGGTATAGAGACACCGACTTTGGAGACTTCCTGTCCATTGCCGAGTGAGCAATTATTGCTCTTTTATGGCGACTACACCTTGCTTTGCCTTCCGGTAGACGTTTGCCACGGCCAGCGTCCAGAGAGGAACGAGGTCGACTCCGGGTACTAGCTTGCCGAAAAAGGATGGCAGGAACTCCCAATGCCAGCCGAGTAGGTAGCTCAGCACCCCGGCCATTCCCAAGTCGAGTATGTCGTCATAGGGTGATCCCGCGCCTTCGACAAAAAGAGGGAAGATAATAATCTGCAGCAGGTCCGCGACGATGGCAAGAATCATGGCGGCTCGAAGGCGCGGACCCGGCGAAACTGTGATGACGTCGTGAGTCACATTAGCCTGCTGCAATCATTCTATTGCTTTATGGTCTATCCTGCGGT
>JBEKKL010000082.1:0-19018 GCA_050010735.1 Occallatibacter sp.
CAATTTGTGCACGCGACCCTCTAAGTGGGGGATTGTCTGAGGCCCGTGCGTGCGCTCCGCGTTTCACGGAATGACTAACCTATACTGATTTTCGCTTTACATGTCAACGAGTTTTTTACAAGGCCTTACCTTCGGCGTTCATGACCTATAGTGGTAGTTAGCGACTTTGCGCGGTGACGCCATCGATAAGCGCCTGATTTGTGAGCATCGTGCGCGGCCAGTCATGGTGTTTACGCCGAGGAGTCGATTCAGCTAAAACTGATGATCTAGTAGTTCTGTTTTGGGTCCCTTTATCGTCAGATTTTAGCTTTATAAGGTAATCGGAGGGCGAGAGATTGTGAGCGCCAAGCTAATCGTAGGTCCACGAAGTCGGGGTCCACGTCGCGGCGACGGCGGGTGCTAGTCAGGATCGCCGACGTCTTGCCACCACGCGGATTTTCCGGCGAACAGCGAGTTCTTGCGATTGAGAACTACGCGCTTCATCCCGAGCTCGCTGATGTTGTTATCAACGCGGATCGCGCTATCGGCGCAAAACACTTTTATTCCAGCCCACTGGGTTAATGCGTAGCTCACAATGCTAGCGGCGATCAACGATCTAGTTAGGGATGCAACTTTCGCATCGGCAAAATGTGTTAAAGTGTTGATGAACGGATTTATATAGTTTTCTCTTGACAGGAAATCCCGGGTACAGGACAATCGCTTCATGGCAGCCGTCAGTCATCATATACGGCTACCACAAAGCAACAAGATATCACCGAAACAATCTCGAACTGCTGGACTGGAATCTCGTACCAGTCGTCCCGAGTCACCGAAGCGCAGAGGAAGCTATCATGAATGCTCAGGAGAGTTTCTCGCGTACGGCCAGTCTCTTTGCCGCTCTTGTTGCCCTGTAAGTGGGCCCCTATCAGCTCTACAGATCAATCTGATTCTTGCCTCGGTCGGCATTCGGCTGTGAGGATATTGACCTAGGCGAGGGTGGCTTACCCAAGTGTCGCACCTCCCAGAGAGACACTCTCAAGCCGATTTCACGAAAGAAGACTCTGGTCTTCGATCAGCACGACCCACTGGCATGCCGGGTTTTGCCGAGTGTGGAGCTCCCCCCTTATTGGATGTTGCAAAACTGCCGTCCAACAAGTGCTCCCTCCATTCGAAGAAACCTAGGCCACCCCGCACGCCCTAACGCTCGCCATTCAGCAACGCTGACGCACTGCCCTACTCTCTGCACTTGCGGAGAGCGCTGCACGTGTATCTCAATAATCCCCGATCGGAGATAACTCCATGAAGGCACCAGTGTCTCTGCGCGAAGTTCGGATGATTTCAGATCAGGCGCTTCGAGTAATTGTGTTAGTTGTCCTATCGCTCACGGTGTCATCCGTGACCTTGAAGGCTCAGCCAGCAGCCCAAACAACGGTTGGAGGCCATATCGGTTTTGTCCTCCCACTAGTCACTCGGGCTGGGGGGCAGACCACTAACTTGGCGGACAGTTTTTCCATTGGTTTTCCGGCCGGAATCACAGTGAAGGGTACCGGGAGGATGGCATTTGACCTTGAATTTGTTTCGTCGGTGCAGGATACTCCACGCGACGTATCGGTCACAGTTCATCCCGGGTTCTTATGGAATGTTGGTCATGGATTCGCTCCCGGGATTCGCGCGGCGTTTGTTATCAATTCTGCCGAGTATGGTTTCACTCCGCTGTTAAACAAAAGTTGGCCAATAAAATCCAAAAGTGGTTTCTTCAAGGCCTATTTTGTGGAGGCGGATCTTCCAGTGCGATTCAATCGGCCGGTCGGCGGTCCCAGCACCGATCCGGTGACCTTTGCCATGCACTTCGGATTGGGATTCTGAAGAAATCTCTTCCGTCAAGGCGAGCCTGTCCTAATACGCCTGCCTTGCGGTGTTACCAAATCCAGGACACGTAGAGAGAGAACTTCGGGGAGATTGTAACCTTTTCAGCGGCTAGCACGGCAGTTGTACTCGACAAGTTCCCGCCGATGAGTTGAGGAACGAGCTGGGATAGAGGAGATTCCGGGATGAGACGCGTTGTTACAGTTCATGCCAGAGTATGCGCTTGCCTGTGGACGTTATCGCTCTTGCTTGCGCTGACTGAGCCTTCCCAGGTCCTGCGAGCTGGAGTTAGCGATGACGCTGACAATGGCGCCGGGGCGAAATTCACAGCTCAAGCGCAAGCGACGTTCAACGGCCGTTGCACAGCCTGTCACACTTATGGCAGAGGAATCAAAGTAGGGCCCGACTTAAAGGGCGTCACAGAACGGCGCAAGCGCGATTGGTTGTTGAAATTCATTCATGCCTCGTCCGGGGTAATCAAATCCGGCGATCCGACGGCGACGGCCCTCTTTGCGCAGTTCAAACAACAGCGCATGCCAGACTGGGTGGATCTGTCAGAAAAGCAGATCAACGACATACTTGACTATCTTGCCATCGGCGGGCCAGATATCAAGCCTGCCGACGAGCGCGACGCAGCCACAGCGACCTCCGCAGAGACCGAACTTGGCCGCAAGCTGTTTTACGGTGAGACCCAAACCAAATACGGTGCGCAAGCGTGCGTGACCTGTCACAGCGTGCGTGGCGCTGGATTGCGCGGCGGCAGCCTGGGTCCGGATCTCACCGGCGTTTATCTGCGCTACCGTGATCCGGAACTGACTCAATTCCTGCGCCACAGATGCTTCAATCAGCAGACCCAATCAACTCAGGAAGGTTATCTCACCGCGAAGGAGTCCTTTGCTGTCAAGGCGTTTCTCCGAGCGTCGGGCATACCTGCCGCGCAAACTTCTTATGCCCCGGGTGACCGTTCCGAGCAAAAGGAGGTGGCAAGCTATGGGAAATAGCTCCTTATATGTAATTTGGCCATATAGTGCAGCTACCCTATTGGTGGCGGGAGTCCTAACGCGTTATCTGCTGGCATCCCGGCAGCCTTTGTTTCCCGTCGCAGAGATGGCCGTCGTCAAGGCGGTTTTCCGCGAGCGGCTCTTCCAGATCAGCATCTTCGTGTTAGTCGCCGGGCATCTGGTGGGATGGTTGTTTCCAGGTGCGATTCTCTCCTGGAACAGCAGTCCAGTAGGGCTTTATCTGTTGGAAGGCTTGGCTCTCGCCGCCGGAGTGGCTGCTGTTGGCAGCAGCGCTTTACTGATTTGGCGGCATCTCGAGCGATCCGACCGGTCGCACGTGACCGAGTTCTTTGACACGCTGTTTCTGGCTCTGTTTTTCACCATCCTGGTCTCGGGAGTTTTGAGCGCGGTCCTTTATCGTTGGGGATCGTCCTGGGGTGAAGTGACTCTGGTGCCATATGTGGCTTCCCTTATGCGTGGCCGGCCGGCAGTCCAGCTTGCAACACAATTGCCTCCTCTTGTGCAGCTTCATGTCTTGGCGACATTCGCGGCGATTGCGGTAGTTCCGTTTACGCGTTTGTCAACATTTCTGGTCGCCGTCCTACAAAGCTGCGCGGTGCTAATCTCCCAGCCATTCCGTGCGGCTGGCAATGCTTTTGCCAAGTGGTCAAACCAACACAACCCAGGCAGATGGTTCTGGCCGGACGAGGATTAATCGCGTGCAGACCCCCCTGGCAGTCTTCGCCGCACTGGCGCTGCTCCTCGCAGGCGGAGGAGGGATCTGGGAACTCTCGCGCATGGGAGTCAACCAGGGTTATTCACCCGAGCAGCCTATTCGCTTTCCTCACAAGGTGCATGCCGGCGATAACAAGATTCCTTGTCTCTATTGTCACTATGCCGCACGCACCAGCCGCCATGCGGGAATTCCACCTGCAAGCGTGTGCATGAACTGCCACAACATCGTAGAAAAGCAGACAGTGGAGATTGAAAAGCTGAAGGAGGCCGTACAGCGGCAGGTACCGATTCGCTGGGTCAAGATCCATAACCTGCCTGACTTTGTCTATTTCAACCACAGCCAACATGTCCTCTCGGGCGTTGCCTGCCAGCGGTGCCATGGACCGGTAGAACGCATGGAACGGGTCAGCCAATTCTCTCCGCTCACTATGGGATGGTGCCTGCAATGCCATCGCGAGCATGCCAACATTGCCACCAACGACTTCCAGCGGTCGCTGGCGAGTCTTTCGCAAAAACAGAGGCCGGCAGCCGGTCTCGATTGCTCAAGTTGCCACTATTAGCGCGGCAAAGAGGCTTGCCGGAAGCGAGAAGAGAAAGGGAGAAATGAACCCGGACCTCGACAACAAACCGCCCTGCAAGAGCGCGAAGGGGCAACTCGTGCAGATCGGGCAGCGTGCCGAGCCCGCTTATTGGAAGAGCGTGGAGGAGCTTCACAATGGACCGCGCTCCAGCGGGGAGTTTCCGGGCGGGCTTCCTTCAGAGTCTTCTACGCGCGCGAGCACTGCGACCCGCCGCGACTTTCTGGCAATGATGGGATTCGGCCTGGCTGCGGCAGGTGCGGCGGGTTGCCGCGGGCCTGTGCAACATGCGATACCGTTGCTGGCGGGCGCCGACGACATCATCCCCGGAGTCGCAAATCATTACGCCACCACCTGTCGTGGGTGTGCATCCTCCTGCAGCCTTTTGGTAAAGCAGAGGGACGGCCGGCCCATCAAGATCGAGGGAAATGACGAGTCCGCTCTATTCGGCAAAGGAACTTGCGCCACGGGTCAGGCGACGGTGCTCTCGCTCTACGACAACGAGCGGCTTCGTGGGCCGCTGTGGAAAGGGCAGGCCACGACTTGGCAAGAGGTGGATCGCCGGATTCTGGAATCGCTGAACCTGGCCCGCTCGAAGAACGGCAAGGTTGTGCTGCTCTCCGAGACCGTCACGAGTCCTTCGACGCGACAGATTATCGCGGAGGTTGGCCGATCGTGTCCAACCTTCCAGCATGTGGTTTATGACGCAATCTCCTACAGCGCAATACGCGAAGCCAATGGGGAGTCCTTTGGCCGTGCGGTGATTCCACACTACGCGTTTGACAAGGCCCGAGTCATCGTTGGGTTCGATGCGGATTTCCTGGGAACATGGCTGTCTCCAGTCGAGTTTGCCCGCCAGTATGCTATCAGTCGAAAACCTCAAGGTCGGCCGGCATTGCACATTCAATTTGAACCAACTTTGAGCGTGACTGGAAGCAATGCCGACGCGCGCGTCCCTGTCGCGCCGTCGGAGATTGGCATAGCGGCAGTGGCATTGTTGCGGCGCATTGCCAGCAAGAGCGGCATAGCCGGCGTTCCCGATGCTCCGGATCTTGTGGAAACCAAGAAACTCGATGCGATCGCAGAAGAACTCTGGAAACACCGTGGCGAATCCCTCGTCGTCTGCGGATGCAACGACGTTTCAACGCAGCTCGTGATCAACGCTCTCAACGCCCTGCTTGGCAACATCGGCAAGACCGTTGACCTGGACCATCCCTCGGCGCAACGTGGCGGCGATGACGCGGCCATGGCGGCTCTGGTCGAGGAGATGAATCGCGGTGAGATACACTTGCTGCTGCTCTTTGGCGTCAATCCCGTCTATGACTCGAGCGATAGCGCGCGTTTCCTGAGTGGCATGGAAAAGGTCGCGCTTTCTGTTTCATTTTCCGAGCGACAGGATGAGACCAGCTCTCGCGTCCACGCGATCTGTCCGGACCACCATTTTCTCGAGGCCTGGGGCGACGCGGAGCCTGTTGACTCCCACTTCAGCCTCTTGCAGCCGCTGATCGCTCCGCTGTTTGAGACGCGCGCGGCGCAAGAGAGCTTGCTCGTTTGGTCGGGCAACGCCGAGACGAACTACTACAACTACTTGCGCGAGTTCTGGACCACGAATCTATTTCCCCGACAGAAGGACTTGCAGGATGCAATTGCGTTTTGGGAGCGTTCATTGCAAGACGGCGTGGTCGTGTTCCCTGCGACAGAGAGCGGAGTAGCTCTCGCGCATCGCGACAACTGGAAGGCGGCTGCCGAAGCCCTCACGAAGGCGCAGCGATCCCACGCAGAAGAAGGCTATGAACTGCACCTCTACGAGAGCGTGAGTGCCCGCGACGGACGACATGCGAACAACCCCTGGCTGCAGGAACTACCCGATCCCATCAGCAAAGTGACTTGGGGAAATTACGCGGCGATCAGCCCGCAACTGGCGCAGAAGCTGGGAGTGTCGGCGGGCGATGTAATCAAGCTGACGCTAGATCGAGGAGCGATTGAGGCGCCTGTCTTCATTCAGCCGGGGCAGGAAGCCCGCACCGTTTCGCTGGCCATGGGTTACGGACGCAAGCTGGTGGGAAAAGTCGGGCAAAACGTCGGTGTGAATGCTTTCCCCCTGGCGTTGACTGTCAATGGGACACGCCAATATTCGGCGACCAACGTGCGCATCGAGAAGACTGGGCGTCGCGACGAGATTGCGAGCACGCAAAGTCATTTCTCCATGGAAGGCCGGCCGATCGTTCTCGAAACCACGCTGGAAGAGCTCAGTCATCCCGCCCGCGAAACCCAAGAAACCTTGCCCACGCTCTGGGCCGATCGGCTACACGGCGAACACTCCTGGGGCCTGGCGATCGATATGAACGCCTGTACCGGCTGCTCCGCCTGCGTGATTGCCTGCCAAGCCGAAAACAACATCCCCGTTGTGGGCAAAGATCAGGTAAGACGCACCCGCATCATGCACTGGATCCGCATCGACAGTTATTACAGCGGCTCAGAAAGCGATCCGCTAAGTGTGCACCAGCCCATGCTCTGCCAGCACTGCCAAAACGCTCCCTGCGAGACGGTGTGTCCGGTGCTGGCCACGACCACCAGCTCCGACGGATTAAATCAGCAGGTCTACAACCGTTGCATCGGCACCAGGTACTGCGCCAATAACTGTCCTTATAAAGTTCGGCGCTTCAATTGGTTCAACTTCACAGACAATCCGGATTTCGATTTCAATATGACCAACCCCGTGGGACGCATGGTGCTGAACCCTGACGTAGTGGTGCGCTCACGAGGGGTAATGGAGAAGTGCAGCATGTGCGTTCAGCGCATCCAGTTGGCTAAGAACATCGCGCTCCAGGGAAAGCGCGACCTGGCCGAGGGCGATATCCAAACCGCATGCCAGCAGGCCTGTCCTACCCAAGCCATAGTCTTCGGCGATTTGAAAGATCCCCATAGCCGCGTCTCACAACTGCGCGATAGCCGGCGGCACTACTACGTCCTGGAAGAACTGGGCGTAAGGCCCAACGTTGGGTACTTGAAGAAGGTTCGCAACCCACTCCATACCGCTTAAGGAGCGAAATGCATGAGCGTTTTGCCCGCTGCATCCGCAAGAATCGGCCAGCGATTGCTTCCGCCGACACGCTGGGTAGACGAAGGGTTATCTTTCCAGCAGATCACCGACGATATTTCGCGGCCGATGGAGGCACGTCCCGGCAGGGGTTGGTGGATCTGTTTTGCATTTGCCTTCTCTGCTCTGATCGACCTCGTCGCGATGGTGACCTACCTTTTCGCCAAAGGTATAGGGGTCTGGGGTCTCAACAACAGCGTGGGCTGGGCTTTTGACATCACCAACTTCGTTTTCTGGATCGGTATCGGACACGCGGGCACGTTGATTTCAGCCATCCTGCTGCTCTTCCGGCAGCAGTGGCGCACTTCAATCAACCGCTCGGCTGAAGCCATGACGATCATGGCCGTGATGTGCGCGGGCATGTTTCCACTTCTCCACCTGGGCCGTCCATGGGATGCTTTCTTCATCTTCCCTTACTTTCCTAACCAGCGCGGCCCGTTGTGGGTTAACTTCCGCTCTCCTCTGGTGTGGGACGTGTTTGCCGTCAGCACATACTTCACCATTTCGCTGGTGTTCTGGTTTCTCGGGCTGGTTCCAGACCTGGCAACGCTGCGTGACCGCGCCACCGGAAGAATTAAGAAGCTGATCTTCGGGTTTCTGAGCATGGGGTGGAACGGATCGTTCCGTACCTGGGCCCGTTATGAAATGGTCAGCCTGATCCTGGCGGGATTGGCGACACCGCTGGTCCTCTCTGTGCACTCGATTGTCAGCATGGACTTCGCCACGTCCCTCGTACCCGGCTGGCACACGACCATCTTTCCTCCCTACTTTGTTGCCGGTGCCGTCTATTCGGGTTTCGGCATGGTCCTGACATTACTGATCATTACTCGCCAGACCATGCATCTGGAGCGGTACATCACGATGAAGCATCTCGATAAGATGGCCAAGGTAACCATGCTCACCGGAATGATTGTGAGCTACGCCTACGCCACGGAATTCTTCAGCGCTTGGTACGGCGGGAATATCTACGAGCGGTATCACTTCATTAATCGCGCCACCGGGCCTTATGCTTGGTGTTTCTATCTAATGGTGCTCTGCAATGTGATCACGCCGCATTTTCTCTGGTCCAAGCGAGCCCGCAACAGCGTGGCGATTCTCTTCGTTGTTTCCATCCTGGTCAATATCGGAATGTGGTTCGAACGCTTCGTCATCATCGTGGTGGGATTGCATCGGGCCTTTCTGCCGTCGGGCTGGGGCATGTTTTACCCCACGCGCATTGATATTGGCATTCTGGTGGGAAGCTTCGGCCTCTTCTTCACTTTGTTTCTTCTCTTCATCCGCTACCTTCCCATGATCGCCATATGGGAAATCAAGGGCGTGGCCGCGAACAGCGCTCATGTCGCCAGCATCGCCCGGATAGCAAGGCACGATACACCCGAGGAAGACAGCGAGGTAGCCGTAAATGCCTAGCCGATTTGTCATCGCGACGTTCTCTGACCCCGCTAGCCTTCTTGCGGCGGTTCGCACGATTCGGGACCATAGTTTTCCGATCTACGATGTCTATGCTCCCTATCCGGTCCACCACCTGGATCGGGCCATGGGCCTGCGCAGAACCCATTTGCCTTGGGTAACGTTCTTCGCGGGGGCATTTGGACTGACGCTGGCCTTCTCATTTCTGTCCTATACCACGGTGCTGGACTGGCCCATGAACGTAGGCGGTAAGCCGGACAACTCGACGCTCGCTTTCATCCCGATCTGCTTCGAATTGACGGTCTTGATCGGCGGCTTGTCGACAGTCGCGGCGTTGTTGTTTCGCGCCCGGCTCTTCCCCGGCAAACGAGAACGACTGCCGGCGCTTGGGCTCACCGACGACACATTCGCAATCGTACTTCGCCGCCGTACCGAGCATTTTGATCCGGTCCTTGTGTCGAGACTCTTGAGGAACAGCGGTGCTCATGAGGTTCACGAAATTGAGGCTCAATTATGAAGTGCCGGTCCGCGGCCGCGGTAATTGTGGCAACTGCGATTGCCCTCGCAGGCTGCGGCTCGTCTGGCCGGCGTGCCTACGAGTACATGCCGGACATGGCGCATGATCCGGCTTACAAGGCCTTTGCTGCGAATTCGGTGACTCGCGATGGCCTTACCCTGCAGCATCCGGTGGCCGGTACTATCCCGCGCGGCTATCACCCATTTCACTATGGGCCCGGTGAACAGGAAGCGGACCGCGCCGGCTTGGAGCTGAAGGATCCTTACCAGCCGACTGCCAGGACCTTGGACGAGGGTAAAGCCCTCTTTGAAACTTATTGCGCCGTGTGTCACGGACCACAGGGCAAAGGGGACGGACCGATCTCGTCGAAGATTCCTCCGCCACCGTCTTACCATTCCGATCGCCTGATGCAGTTTGCTCCTGGCCACATCTTTCACGTCATCACCCTGGGTACCAACAAGATGCCATCCTATGCGGCGCAATTGAGCGCGGACGAACGGTGGAAGATCGTCACGTACGTCTATACGACCTTGCAAAAGCGGAGCGAAGAGCCTCAACCCGCGCTGGCGAGAGGAGCACGATGAGCGAAGTTCTTTCATTTATACTCCCGGCGCGCAGCAGGCTGTCAGCCACAGTGTTGGTCGTGCTTGGAGCCGCGGCAGCTTTCTATGAGTTGCACGCTGATCCGCAGCGGGCGTGGCCCTCCCTGTTATTGAACGGCTTCTACGTCACCTCATTGGCGGTTTCAGCCATTTTCTTTCTGGCCACCCAGCGCGCCACTGGTGCGAGGTGGTCGGCCAGTCTGCGTAGGATTCCAGAAGCGCTGATGCTCGCACTGCCCGTGGCCTCGTTGCTCATGTTGGCGCTTTTCGTGGGGAGACATACGATCTTTCCCTGGGCCCACCCAGGCGCATTCGATCGCACGCCCGCTTTTGCGGGAAAGATCCAATACTTGCAGATGCCGTGGCTGATCGCGCGCACAGTGGCGGCGCTAGCGTTGTGGATTGTTTTTGCTCTGCTCATGCGGCGTGCTTCGCTCGATCAGGATGAGAGACCGGAGATGGGCCTGACCCTGCACCGGCGCCTTACCCGCTATGCGATCCTGTTCATTCCGGTCTTCGCCGCCACCTTCACTCCGATGTCCTTCGATTGGATCATCAGCCTCGAACCGGAATGGTTCAGTACGATGTTTGCCGTTTATGTCTTTGCGGGAACATTCGTGCAGGGGATCGCGGCAATCACTCTCGCCGCAGTTCTGCTCAGAAGGTCCAACTTCTCGTGGCGCAACAACATCTCCGAAGACCAACTCCACGACTTGGGCAAAATGATGTTCGCGTTTTCCACCTTCTGGGCCTACATCTGGACCTGCCAATACCTGCTTATCTGGTATGGAAACATTCCCGAGGAAATTACGCACTATTTGCCTCGAACAAGCGGACCATGGCTCTATCTCTTCGCGCTGAACCTGATCGTGAACTGGGTGATTCCGTTTGTTGTGCTGTTATCGGAAAGCCGCAAGCGCTCCCCCAGGATTCTCGCGGCAATAAGCATCCTTCTTCTGCTGGGACATTGGCTCGACCTCTATCTATTGATCGTGCCCACGTTCCGAAGCACGGCCAGTTTGGGGTTGCTGGAGATCGTGATCGCCGCGGGTTACATGGCTCTGCTGTTTCTGTTGTTCGTGAACGCTTTGGCGCGGGCTCCCATCGTTCCATTGAACGACCCAATCCTAAACTACGAGGAGTTGGCGCTCAAACACGAGATGGTCCATCGGCCATTTGGAGCTAAGTTATGATTCACGGAGATGGAAGGGTCTTGAAACTGACGGTGTTTCTGGCGTCTGTCGCGGCCATCACGGCGGTCGCCTTTCGCCAGCCTAGCCAGCACGATTTGAACGACCTCCCCAATCGGCTTCCCGAAGCCGCTCCCTACGTGGTCGCCGAGGCTCAGGTATTCCCGCCTCCGTATCACAACCATTGGGAGGCCGAGGACAGCCCGGGGCAGTGCCAGACCTGCCATCAAAAGATCTTCGATGAGTGGAACGGCTCGATGATGTCCAACTCCTGGCGCGATCCAGCCTGGCGAGCCGCATTCCTTCTGCTGTCCCGCGCGACATCGGCCAATGGAGAGTGCGACACGCCGCAACCTCCGGATGGCACGCCCAAAGCGGCTCACAATCCGTTTGCCAACAAGGGACAGTGTTCTTCCACATTCAATATCGGTACGGAAAACTATACGGTTTCAAGACCGGGATCTCTGCTGGACTTCTTCTGCTCTCGATGCCATATGCCCACGGACTACACCGACAACATTCCCCTCGCGAACATAACCTATGACGCGCACCATCTGGAGTCCGCGCCGGGCGACCCCAACTTCTTCCCCACCTCAGACAACGGAACCGGAATCGCGTTTGCCACGCTCGACTCGCAGTTCCGCAACACCAATTCGGGCAAGAGCGGCATCATCTGCGCGGTTTGTCACACTTACGCTGAAACCCGCGATACGCCTTACCACAACTATGAGCGCAGCCAGAGCGCCTATGCGCCAGCTCCCAGCACAAAATCGCGCGCCGACCTGCTGGCTGCGGCGGGCAAGCCGCCGGATATCTTTAACGTTCCCGACAAAGACAAGCCGAACCTGGGATACAGTATTGGCGCAGGCGCGTACCGGCTGTCGCCTCATGCGATCGTTTTCCCAGAGAGATTCGGTCCTCTGGCTGCGAACATGCCCGCCGACCCGGTTGACCACTACACCAGCGGAATCTTCGGCCAGACCATCGACTACCAGCAGATCGATCCCGCCAAGCATAAGGGATATCACCAGGCGATGTTTGTCCGCGCGGAGATGTGCGCCGCCTGTCACGACGTTACAAACGCTCTGCCCATCAAGAATCCTCTCGGAAAGTGGGTTGGAGGATTCCCCATCGAGCGCACGTATACCGAGTGGGCAAACAGCGCCTACGCCGACCGGCCCGGCAACAAGAACTTTGATCCGCACTATAAACGCGATTGCCAGAGCTGCCATATGCAACAGGACTATGGCCAGCCTGGAACCGCTCAGACTCTGTATCAGGACGGAAAGCCGCTGCCGCCGCCCGAGGACCGCGTGGCCAACGAAGGCGGTTCGCCGCATCCATTCTTCACCCATCACTTTGTGGGAGGCAACGCCTACGTTACTGGGCTCATCGGCAAGGATGTCGACGAACACGGCGCCGTCTCGCCATATCCCGAACTCTCTACCTTCAGCTTCTCTTCTGCCGACCACAACAGCGTTTACTCCAGGGCTTTCTATACGCATCTGGAGAGACGCGGTGCCTACGCGCAGCAAGCTCGTCTTGCGTGGGATCGTCTGCGTCACGTGCTCAGCATGAATTTGCACGGTCCGGCCCAGACAAAGGCGGGAAGCGAAGCACCGCTTTACGTCACAATCGCCAACACGGGCAGCGGCCACGATTTTCCCACCGGCTTCCCGGAAGGACGCACTGCCTGGCTTGCGATTCACGCCTACGATCTGGCGACCGGTAACGAACTGCCCATTCACGACAAGTTTTGGAACCGGACGTCAATAGGCGTTGGCAATCTGACCTCCGAAGAGATGATCGATCCCAACTTCCCCGGCTGTAATTGGAAGATCCCCGCGGGGTCAGCCGATCCCTACGCCATGCAGTTCAAGGCAATCGCCTCTCTCGGCGACGGATGCCCCACGCTCGATTTACCGTATGCAACGCCTCTCAATCTCCAGACAAACAAGGACGGCCTGCCCGTCGACAAGGATGGCCGGGGGATCGATACTTCAAACCCTTCCGCTTTGCCGGTCTTCTTGGATCGCAACGGCAACGGCGATTTGTTTGATGACTCCTTCCTCCGCGACACTCGATTCAAGCCTCGTGGGCGGCCTGAATTCGAAAAAAGGATTGACCGTTATTCGGTGGTGATCCCACGGGAAACGCAGGGGCCGGTCGCGGTAACCACCGCGGTTTACTACCAATCGTTCGAGGCTATCGTTGCTCTGAAATTCCTTGGTAACATGGCTGACACCAATAACAACTTCGTTCTCGAGCCTTGTGTTCTGGGCGGAAGATGCGATGGACGCACCCCGTCCACAGAGCCTCCAGTGGTGGAAGGCGCCCCGCCCGTGCCCATGGTCGTGCGCAATTGGGTCATGACGGTCAATGGTATGCCTGCCGATCACCACCCACTTCAAGCGGCCACATATCCTGCTGCAGGTGCTTCCAGCGTTTATCAAAACGCCGTTGTGAAAGTGTTCTTCTCCAAACCTGTCAACCGTGTTAATTCAGATAATCTCACCTTGACCGATTCACACGGCGCGACAGTTCCAGCATGGGTCGACCAGATCGGTGCCGGGACATGGGGGCTTTTTCCCGATCAGGTAATTCTCAAGAATGGCGAGACCTACACGGCACGCCTCAAAGCTGGAGTTTGCGATTCCAGTGGGAATTGCACCAAGCAAGACCAGGTATGGAGATTTACAGTCAGCAAGGAAGCGGGACAGGGCAGTGGCGATACGACAATTCCACAAGGCTTCAACTTGCCGTCTTCGGCCATCACTTCGCGGTCGGCAGCTCTGATTGCGTCAAATCGCCGGAGCGGCGAGCCGCGACAGGATAACAACCATCTGCGCCGCGGCGGTTTAGCTAATACAAGTATTGGGGAACACTGAGTACTATCCGGTCGATCTGGAATGGCGCGAAGAATTCGGAGACGGCAAACCGGTTTAGCGTGCAGCCCACTTCTTACCTCAACTTGCCACTACGGGCCATTCGCTGCAGCGTCTTCGGACGGATGCTAAGGATAGCAGCTGCCTCTACACTATCCGGAAGTCGCCGTGGTCGATATTCACGCGGAGGGACAAGGACGCTCGCTGCGGATGAGGGAATCACAATTACCCCTGCTTGACCCGTCTGCGTATCTCCGACATGAGCCATCGAAATGGTCATAATGAATCCGCCTCTTGACCCACAGTGCCTCAAGATGCATTCCCGAGTCCAGTACTTCTTATCTATGCCACCATCGCTGGAAAGGATGGCGGTATCTGCGCGCAGAACACTTGATATCTCTGTTCACTCCGGTTGCCTCGCGATTCTCATCGCCCACATCTCGCGTTGTTCGTTCCGTCCAAAACCTGGGGAACCGAGCGATGCCCGTCTGGGTTACAAATGATCTGCTCGAGGCTCAGCGACTAAGAATGTTCCGATTCAATCTGGACTGCTCTGCACAAACGGTACCGGCAGGATGACTGGCGAGATCGAGATTGAGCTTTTCACTGCAATCCTCGATCAAATCGGAACGGTAGCCTCCCTCGATGGGTTAGCCGCTGCAAGCTGCCTGCCCTCCATCCCGGAAAGCAAGAGCTGCGCTGCGGTATATTGAATCCGTCGGCGGAGGGTCTATTGCCGCCGAGGGAGAGCAGATTTTCGGATGGCCCAGAACTGGCAAACCAAACTCATTCATAGCGACGCCAAAGTGCCTGGAGGCTTCCGGGCGCTGAGTGTGCCCGTGGAGCGCGCCTCGACGGTCGTCTTCCCCGATTGCGACTCCGCCGTGGGCGGGTGGAATGTTGAGGCAAATGGATACACCTACGGCATCCACGGCACTCCGACCGTTCTGGCTCTGGCAGGCCGCATTGCCGAGCTCGAAGGCGGCACACGCACGCTGCTGGCTCCCAGCGGCCTTGCGGCTCTCACGCTTGTAGACATGGCGATGCTCTCGGCGGGCAGCCATGTGCTGATCCCGGATAACGTTTATGTACCGAACCGGCTGCTGGCCATCAAGTTGCTGCGGCGCTTTGGCGTAGAAGCCTCCTTTTATCCAGCGGATGCCGGAGCAAAGGTCACGGAGCACTTCCGCCCGAACACGCACCTGATTTGGGTGGAGAGTCCGGGCTCGATCACGATGGAGATGCAGGACGTGCCGGCAATTGCCGCCGCGGCGCACGCGCACGGTGTGATCGTGGCAATGGACAACACCTGGGCGGCGGGTGTGCTCTTCAAGGCCTTCGAGCACGGCGTGGATCTTTCCGTGCAAGCGCTGACGAAGTACGTCGGCGGGCACAGCGACCTGCTGATGGGCTCGGTCACCGTCCGCGATGAGGCTCTGCTCGAGCGCCTCGGCGAGACTCGCGCGCGGATGGGTCTCGCGGTCTCTCCCGACGAATGCAGCCTGGCGCTGCGCGGCCTTCAAACACTGGCCGTACGTCTGCGCCACGCAGAGGCCTCGGCGTTGACGATCGCCAACTGGTTAGTCGCGCGACCGGAGGTCGAAACGGTGCTGCACCCTGCGCTCGAAAGCTGCCCAGGGCATGAATTCTGGAAGCGCGATTTCTCCGGGGCGACCGGGCTGTTTTCCTTTGTCTTTCGTCCGGAATTCAGCGGTGCCGAGGTGCGCGCCTTCGTGAATGCGCTCGATCTGATTGAGATTGGCTATAGCTGGGCGGGGACTACAAGCTTGGCCGTGACCTACAACCTGAATCACTCCCGTGGCGCCTCGCCTTACGGCGACCGCCTGGTTCGGCTGAGCATCGGTATGGAAGACACCGATGACCTGATCGCTGACCTCAAGCAAGCACTGGCGCGGATGCAGGCAGCGCAATAGACCGAGTTGCACGCAGGACGCTCGGCTCGGCGATAAGACAAGCCTGGCAAGAATTCCGACGAGACAGGCGCGCTGCGCCTGCGGGACCAAAACACTCCTCCGCCAGATAATTCCGGCCATGTTGGAGGTTGACCGAAGCGGCCTCGTAGGGGAACTGAGCTACTCGACTGCCAGCTCGTACCGTCCGCCATACCTACCGTTCCCGGCTGAACGACACCGGTGCGCCGGTGGGAGTGCAGCAGAAGCTGATGCGGCGCGCCCAGATCTCGACCACGATGAACGTGTACGGAAACGCCATGATGACGGCTAAGCGTGAGCGGCGTTTTTTCCGGGCAAGCAATTGACAACAGGGTACGGGTGGAAACCGTGAGAAACCTTCGGAAACGGTCAGAAACCACAGTTTGGGAACCGTGTGGGGTCTGGCCCAAAGAGATGAAACCACAGTTTGGGAACCGTGTGGGGTCTGGCCCAAAGAGATGTAGTTCGTGTCTCGAAAGCAGCGAATATCATCTCCTCGACCCATGCACGATTCTCCGAAACCGCCTGTAGAGGAGAATCCGCCATGACTTCAGAGTCAATCGTAACAAGCCTGTCCACTTCAGAGATCGACAATCTTCCTGAGAAACCACCGCGCTCAAAGCTCGAACCCCATCGCGAACTGATCCGCGAGCTACGACGCATGGGGCGGACGTACCGCGAAGTTGCGCACCTCTTTGAGGAGCGCCTTGGCTTGTACGTTGCGCCGAGCACGCTGCATTCCTTTGTGAAGGTCCGCGCCAAGCATCGCAAGCGCACACAATTCGAACTGCCGCCAATCCAGCTTGCTACAGCAGAGTCGCCGGTGCTTGACCGTGTTAGCGCCTTCAAAGCAAAGCCAGTGGTGCGGACTGCGAAACCTGCCCGCTTTGTTTTCCGTGAGAACGAACCTTTGACCTTAACAAGCAACGGAGGTGAGCAATGACGGCGTATTCAAAGCGTGTTGTCTTTACCATGGGCGGTAAAGGCGGAGTCGGCAAAACCGGCGTCATGGTTGCCCTGGCCGAGTGGTTCGCCACCAATGAAATTCCGGTCACTCTGCTCGATCTGGATACAGAGAACAAGGCTCGCGGTTCGCTTAAGCACTTTTTCAACGGCTCGGTGACCAAAGTCAATATTCACACACCGGCAGGTCTTGACGCCTTTGTCGATCACCTCGACAGCGGAACGCCCGTCATTTTGGCCGACATGGGCGCGGGCGCTGGTCAAGTCGCCGCAGATTGGTTCGAGTCGATGTATGAGGATGTGGAGGCAATGGGTGTCCGCTTCACGGCGGTCGGCGTCGTCACGCCGGACCCGGCCAGCGTCGAAAGTGTGCTGGCCTGGGCGAGTCGCCTTCAGGATCGCGTCGAATACGTCGTCGTCGAGAACGCAACCAGCGCCCTCGCGGATTTCACATACTGGAGGTCCACCGAACAGGCGAGTCGTTTCCGCGAAGCCTTTTCGCCAGAAATCTTGCAAATGGAATTCCGGCTCGCTGAACTTGAAAACCCGATCAGGCAGCGTGGAATTCAACTGGGACAGGTTGCGGATCGCAAGGCTGATATTGATGAGTTGAAAAGAGCATCGCTCGTCATGCGCGCGCAGAGCTATCGGCGGCGGCTCTTCTCCGAATTCGACCGTACAAGGCAGGTATTTCTGCCATGAGCACGAATCCAGTCGATTCCCAACTTGCCCTCATCGCAGCGGGAGAGCCGACGCTCTTCGACTCTCTCGCCCGGCTTGTGCCGGATGAGTTGCAGTCAGAGTATTACCGCGTTCTTGCTCACACTCGCTCACTCAGTCCCGACGATGAAATGTTGCGTATTCTGGAAGCAATGGGCATTCTGGCTCTGCTCACCCGCCACACACCCAAGGATATTGCCGACGAGCGCGAACGATTTCAGGAGTTGCTTGAACTTCATCGGCAAACTTCAGTGGAGACGCAGCAGAAAACGCTCGCCTATGTCCGCGAGCTGGAAGCGCGCATCGCCAAGTTGCCGGATGAGGTCGAGTCTGGTCTTGCGCCGGAACACATCGCAAAGATGCTGGGGGAGAGTCTGCGCCAGTATTTCCTCCAGTCCGGCATTACGGAATCTGCACAGGGTTTACAGGCCACGGGCACGGCGATGACGAGCGCGCAAACGGAACTTTCCACTGTCCTGCGGAGGTTATCGGATTCGCAAAGCGGCATCGCTGCCCAGGTCGAATATGCCAACAACCGTCTGACCTATTCCCTCGAAAGCCGAGCCAAAACGATTGATGCTCTCCTGCACGAATTGAGAGGCGATTTGCTGCGCATTTGGATTCCTCTTGTGTGCGGCGCAACTCTTCTTGTCGGTATGTTCTGCGGAATGGAGATTCAAGGTTGCCGGGATTCGCCTTCCGAGGCAGCCACAGCGCCGACGCCGGCCACGGTGCAACCTGCTCCAACGCTGCAACCGGACAAGGGCAGTGGCTCAGACGGTAATCCACAGAAACAGCATCATTTCCAGCACGGCGCTAAACCCGACGCCGGACAGGAGCGGTAGAATCTGGTAGTGACGATGACGGGCGGCTATCTGGAAGGAAATGAATAGCTTTGCAGGCATTCAAACGCTTTCCGATCCGGCTGACCGCGAGAGCAAAACACTTGACAACCGGCGGGTATTCCGTCACCATAGTGATGACATACCCGCCAAGCCTCTCCCTGGAAACAGGTGAAGCTCAAATCGGCGGGTTTTTCTTTTTCCTATGAAATACAGCAAGCCCCATCTTCCTTACGAAGATCAACTCGATTTACTGATCCGTCGCGGCCTTGCTTGTTCCGACAAGGCCGGTACGCTGTATTGGCTGAAACGAATTGGCTACTACCGCCTGAGCGCGTACATCATCCCATTCAAAGATCCAGCCACCGGCAACTTTCGTCCGGGAACGACCTTCGAGCAAATCATTGATCTCTATCGATTCGATGCCGACCTGCGGCGGCTCGTACGCGAAGCCCTGGACAGGATTGAGATCAGCGTCCGCGCCGTCATTACTTACGAAATAGGAAAGGACCTGGGCGTTTTCGGCTATGCGGACCGCGCCAATTTTGCGTCGGCATTCAATCATGCCGACTTTATGAAGATTCTCCGGCGCGAAGAGAGCAGATCGACCGAGGTCTTTATCGGTCACTACCGGACCAAATACACGTCCGAAACGGACTTGCCCGTCTGGATGGCAAC
>JBEKKL010000083.1:0-15395 GCA_050010735.1 Occallatibacter sp.
TCGGAGTTGGTGGGGGCGCGGTAAGCCGAAAGGGATAAGGGGCAAAGATCAAGCCGCCCTCCTCACTCAACAGACTCCAAGATCTTTCTGGCCTCTTGCATCTGCTCTTGAATTGCGCCAGGGTCAGTCTGCCCTGCGGCGAAGATCACATTCCAATTGGTTCCTGTAGCCTCGCAGACGAAACAACCGCCGTGGATATCCCCGTCATTTCTGTCGAAGCAATAAAAGGTGATGCACTTCGCGTGTAGGTTCTCCGGACTGGGATAGTCTTGGCTTGATCTGATGGCCACCGAATCCGCTTGCCAACGCGATGCGCCCGCGTCATCAATCACCCTAGGCCCGTCGGCACCCAACATGATTGTCAAAGACTCGGTGCCATTCAACAAGGGAAGGGCTGGGTGCCAGAATTCGGCACGAGAAAGCTTCAATACCGCATCGCTCCCGGAAGGATCTTGTCTCCACATCAGCGGCAAGGTCATCTTGCGCCCCTGAAACTCTACTTTGTTCCCATGGGTCCTGTGCCACCATATTGATTGCACCGCATCGCTCACAAAGAGCTGCCAAATAACAAACAGCGCCACGAAAATCCCAGCCGCCGCAGAGAACCGCTCAGGATGAACGAAAAATCGCTTCTCAACGGACATCGAACCCGCTCCCTAAAGCTCTCGGCTACTCTACCTTACCGCTCGTCAACCTCATTTCGATTGAACCCATCCCTGGGCGGCATTACTCGGCTGAAGGTTAGAATCCTTTCGATGGCCCCGGTTTGACTGCAAACGCAGCTCAACACGAATTCATGTTCTCCTACTTGCGTGAACTGGGCCTCGTCGCCTGGCTTCAGGTTTCGTTCCCTCTCGATCGCAGCTGGAATAGTCATCCAGAGACCCTTTCCGCGTTTCCTGAGCTTCGCGGTCTTCGTCAGCATGGATGCCTCTCATTGTAAATCGGCATTGGCGAGGATTGCGTGAGGTTTCGCTTCCAATTCCGCCTGATCCGCGCTACGATTACGGCAATCTTCTTTGGAGGCTAATTGTGTTTCTGTGCCGAGTCGTCTGGGTTGTGCTTTTTGTTGCGATCTCGACTGGGATGGCGCTTGCCGCCAAGCCCAAGCGCTGCGTGACCGCCGATGAAGCCACCAAACTCGTCACTAAGGATGTCTGCGTCTCGGCTCACGTTTATGAGGTAGTCGAGTTGCCGGATGGAACGCGGTTTCTGGACGTGTGCTCGCCGGAGACGCCGGATGAGAAGTGCCGTTTCACCATCGTGAGCCTGCGCGAAGATCGCGAGGACGTTGGCGAGTTGCGCAAGTACCGCGACATGAATGTGCAGGTGAGAGGAATTGTGCAGCCGATGCACGGGCGGGCGGGGCTGGTAGTGAGCCATGTGCGGCAGTTCTATGGCGGGCCGCCGAAGTTCAAGCCGAACCCGAAGCTGGCGCGGGGATTCAATGCCGAGCAGAGTCGGCCGCCGGTGAATGATCCGAGTTTGCGCTCGCAGGGCGGCGGACGGGCATTTATGAATAGCCGCGATACCGAGCCGATGCCCAAAAAGTGATTAGCCGGCCTCATCGAGCAACGGTGCAAATCGCGCGCCTGAGAGAAGAATCACGCAGGAGACAATCAAGGCGATAAGGGTGGCACCGAGCCCGAGGCGGAGATTGTGGGCGCGGTCTGACAGGTAGCCGATGATCTGCGGCGAAAAGGTGTCTCCGAAGCAGTGAATGATGAAGAGATTGCAGGCTATGGCTGTGGCCCGAATAGGCCCGTTGACCGAGTTCACGATGGCTGCGTTGAGGGGCCCGGTGTTGAGAAAGAGGAAAAACTCGGCAGCAAAGAGCGAGGGAACGGCCCAGCCGGCGGGGCCAAAGAAGACCAGAATGCCACAAGGCAGGGTCAGGGCGACGCTCCAAAAGGAGAGCAGGTAAAGCGCGCGATGATTGCTGCGCAGCCAGCGCTGGGCAATCCAGCCGCCGATGAGGGTTCCGGCGATGCCATCGATTGCGGTTATGGCGCCGACGAGAAAGCTCGCGCTGGCGATTGAGTAGCCGGCCGAGCGGCGGAGAAATTCGGGAACCCATGCGGAGATGCCGCCCATGGCAAAGGTGAGAGCGGCCAGGCCAAAGGTCGCGGTGAGATAGGCCGGATTGGTGAAGAGTCCGAAGAATGTGCTGCGATTGAGTGTGGGCCGGATGCGGTCGCTGGACCCTCGTTCAGGCTCCCGTCCCCAGAGGCCATAGAGCGCCGCGATGACCAAACCAGGAATGGCGCAGATGAAGAATGGCGCGCGCCAGCCCCAGGGCGGGCCCATCTGGCCTCCGGCGAGATAGCCGAGAGCCGCGCCGACGGGAATGGCGAGATAGAAGACGGAGAGGATGCGATTGCGGTCGCGTTCGGGATAGAAATCGGCGAGCACTGCGGGGGCGAAGATGCCGAAGGTGGCCTCGCCGACGCCGACCAACGCGTGGCGAATGTAAAGGGTTATGTAGTCGTGGACCCAGGCCGTGGCGAGAGTGGCGATGCTCCAGAGGACGGCTCCGGCGATGATCAGCGGCTTGCGCGAGATGCGGTCGCCGAGCCAGCCGGTGAGAGGCGCAGCGAACATGTAGGTGAGGAAGAGCGCGGTGGTCAGCGCGCCCATCTGCTGGTCGGTTGAGTGGAATTCGCGCTGGATCAGGGAGACTTCGCCGGGAAGGATGTAGCGGTCGATGTAGTTGAGCAGGTTGAGGGCGATTAGGAGGATAAGCGTGCCCTGGGCCGGGCTGAGGCGTGGGCGGGCGAATTGAACGGCAGTGGCCATCTACTCTTTGGGCCGGGGCCAGCGGGCTTCCACTGTGGTGCCGATGCCGCCGCGCGGACGGAAGACGCCCTTCACTTCGGCCCAGACCGGGTCGCAGGCCTTGACCACGTCTTCAAGGACTTGATTGACGACGTTTTCCTGAAAGATTCCGAGATTGCGATAGCTGAAGAGATATTCCTTCAGCGATTTGAGCTCGAGGCATCGCTGACGAGGCATATAGCGGATAGTTAAAGTACCGAAGTCGGGCAGGCCTGTCTTGGGGCATACCGAGGTCAGCTCCGGATCGTCAATCAGGATTTCGTAACCGGGAAACTGATTTGGCCAGGTCTCGATGGCGGGAAAGGGAAAGTCGAGGCCGGCTTTTGCGTGGGCATCGGTGTAGTTTGGGGTATAGCGCGGAGCGAGGGTTGGTTCTGCTGGCATGGATCGATTGTACGAGGAACGGGGGTGGCTGGCCAGATTCAAGCGGGTTTAGTTTCTGCTTCTTCGGGGCATGTATCTGAGTCTTATATACTGACTCTGGTTGCCTTAATGACACAAGAAAGAAAGCAATTGGACCGGCGCTGGCTATGGCTGGGCGCATTTCTCCTCACGATTGCGGTGTTTTTCTCGGTGCGGTCGATGACCCGGGATCGCCTGCCGGTACGCGTGGCGGCAGCGGCTCATGTGCCCCTGATCAGCACGATCAGCACGAATGGCCGGGTTGAGCCGGAGTTGAACTACGAGGTCCACAGCCCGATTGCGACGACCGTGAAGGCCGCATATGTGCAGCCCGGCGACGAGGTCAAAGCCGGCAAGGTGCTGCTGGTGCTTGACGATGTGCAGGCTCGGGCGCACGAGGCTACGGCAGAGAGTGGCGTGAAGTCCGCACAGGCGGCGCTGGAGGCAGCAACCCATAACGGAAGCCAGCAGGAGCGGCAAATGGCGGCCGCCGACGAGACGCGCGCGCGCCTGGAACGCGATGAGGCAAAGGGCAGCCTGGATGCACTCATGAAGCTCAACTCGACCGGAGCAGCTTCCAACTACGAAGTGGTCGCGGCACGGCAGAGGCTGGAGACGGCAGAGGCCAATTTGAATGCTCTGGAGCAGACCGCAAAGGGCCGCTATTCGGCGGCAGAAGTGGAACGGGCGCGCGCGGGGCTTTCCGACGCAGAGGCCAATCTGAAGGCGGCGCGGCAGGTGGTGGAGCAGACCGTGGTTCGAGCGCCGGCGGCCGGAACGGTTTACAGTCTCGACGCGGGACAGACCGAGTTTGTCGAAGCGGGCAAGATGCTGCTTCAACTGGCTGACCTGCACCAGGAGCGCATTCGCGCCTACTTTGATGAACCGGAGATCGGGCGGCTGGCGGTGGGTCAGAAGATTCAGATCAAGTGGGATGCCAAGCCCGGACGCATCTGGAACGGCCACATCGAGCGGACACCAGTGACGGTGATCAACCTGGGCACACGCAGCGTGGGCGAGGTGCTCGTGAAGATCGACGATGCGGATGGCGGGTTGCTGCCAGACACCAATGTGACAGTGACGGTGACGATCTCGAGCGACCCGGATGTATTGAGCATCCCGCGCGAGGCGTTGCGCTCGGAGAATGGGAAGACCTACGTCTACAAGGTCGTAAAGGACCAATTGCAGAGAACACCTGTCACCATCGGAACGCCCAATCTGACCCAGGCTCCCGTTCTCTCGGGACTTCAAGAGGGGGACTTGGTCGCGACCGGAACTTCCACCGGGCAGACCATGGTGGAGGGCGTTCCGATCAAGGTTGTGCGGTGAGGGCACGAGCGAGGCTTGCGCTCGCGTGGCTGACGCTCGTGTCGGTCGCGGCTACGCTCGCGTGTGCGGAGAGCAGCGAGAGTGGACAGCTCGCGCAGGCCAATGCGGCTTTGCAGGCAGGAGAGGCGGACAAGGCGCTGACACTGCTGAATGCGCTGATTAACTCTGGCGGCAAGACCGGCGCCTATAACCTCCGATGCCGTGTGGAGTTGACGCTGGAACAATGGGACCGTGCGATAAACGACTGCGAGCAAGCGACAAAGCTGGACGGACAAAACTCCGACGATCACATGTGGCTGGCTCGCGCGCTGGGCGAAAAGGCAAGCCGGGCCTCGTTTCTGAGTGCGTATTCGCTGGGTAAACGCGTCCGCATCGAATTTGAAGAAGCCACACGGCTGAACCCGGATAACGCTGCGGCGCTGGCCGACCTGGGACAGTTCTATCGCGAAGCGCCGAGCGTGTTGGGCGGCGGCGTGAACCTGGCGGAGGGCATGGCCGCGCGGCTGGATAAGCTCGACCCGGTGCGAGCCCACGAGCTACGGGGTGGAATCGCCGAACAGCGCAAGGACTACGACGCGGCCGAACGGGAGTTCAAGCAGGCGATCGCAAAGTCGCCCCACCCGGCATTTCAGTGGATGACTCTGGCTGGCTTCTATCGCCACCGGGAGCGTTGGAACGAGATGGAGTCCGCGGTGCGCAGCGGCCAAAGCGCGGCGGAGCGGGACAAGAGAGCAAGCGCGGCACTCTGCGATGGAGCGAATGTGCTGCGCAGCACGAACCGCGACACTGCGCGTGCGGCAAAGATGCTCGAAGAGTATCTGGCCAGCCCGGACAAGACTGAGGAGGCGCCAGCGTTTGCGGCGCATACATGGCTGGCCCGGTTGGAGGAGAAGCTTGGAGACGCGGCTGCCGCCAGCCGTGAACGGGCGGCGGCGCTCGCTTTGGCGCACGATTACAAGCCGGCCCTCGACTTGAAACATTGACTTTGAAGCATTGACTTGAAACATTAGGGGTTTCGAGATCGTGAGAAACGGCGACAACCCGTTGAAGAACTGGACCGCAATGCTGGTGGGAGCAACTCTCGCGGCTGGGTCGGCGCTTGTTTCGGCACAGGTTTCGCTCGCCACAGTAGTAGACCTGGCGCAGCGCAACAGCAGCGAGGTCAAGCTAGCCGAGGCAGACGTGCAGAAGGCACAGGCGGCCCTCGCTCAAACACAGGATGCCTATATACCGAATTTCGTGATCGGCTCCAACGTCGGCTATTCTCACGGCTTTCCCACCGGCCAGCCGTCTGTCGGAAGCGCAACCATGCAATCGCTGGTCTTCAGCTATTCGCAGCGCCAGTATCTCAAATCCGCGCGTGCCGGAATTGATGCCGCCAACCTCCGGCTCAAGGATGCACGCGAAGAGGTTGCACTGAATGTTTCTAACACCTACATAGAACTCGACACGGTCAACCATGAAATCGAGGCTGCACAACAGCAGGAGTCCTTTGCTGCCAGTCTTGTGAGGATCGAGCAACAGCGTGTAGATGCGGGTGTTGACTCCGCAGTCGATCTGCTGCAATGCCGTCTCACTGCCGCAGAGCTTCGGTTGAAACGGCTTCACCTTGAAACCCGCGCCAGCACGCTTGCCAAGCGGATTGCTGCTCTCACAGCTATGCCGGCGGGCTCGATCCTTCCAGACCGCTCGAGCATCCCTGAGATTCCGGCTGTCGCTGCAAGTGAAACGCCCCGCAGACTCCCTGGAATCGACGCTGCGGGCTCCCTTGCGCGCTCCAAACAACTCCAGGCTAAAGGAGACGATCTCATGTGGCGCCGTCCACAGATCGGGTTTGGGGCAGTCTACAACTACGATTCCGACGAACTGAACAGCTACTCGACGTATTACAAGAACTTTACTCCGAACAACATCAGTTTCGGTCTCCAGATCACGTTTCCGTTTTTTGACTTTGCGATTCGGGCAAAAGCCAAAGAGACTGCGGCGGAAGCGCTGCGAGCGACGGTTGAAGCTGAAGAGGCTCAGCGCCAGAACGAGGTCCAGATCGCAGAGCTTATCGGCAACCTGCGCGAGCTGGATGCTTTGGCTGAGATTGCGAGTCTAAAACAACAGATCGCCGATGGGCAGCTCAAGGCGGTCTTGACGCAATTGGAGTTAGGCAATGGAGCAAGTAGCGGAGCTGGCGCCCAGTCGCAATTGACCCCCAAGGATGAGCAGCTTGCGCACATTGATGAAAGGCAGAAATTCATCGACGCGCTGGATGCCGGATTGGATCTGGCCAAGGCGCGGCTCGGCTTACTGCGGGCGCTCGGCCACATGCAAGACTGGCTCGATGAATTGCACAGAAAGTAAGCCGCAACAGCAAGACGCCAGCAGAAAGACTAACGAATCAGATAAAAATGCCGGATGTTAGAATAGAGGGGATGCCTATGCCTCTGAAAACGCTGTTTCTGAATCCACCCTCCTTTGAGGGTTTTGATGGCGGCGCGGGTTCGCGCTGGCCGGCCACGCGCGAGATTGAATCCTACTGGTACCCGGTCTGGCTGACGTATCCAGCGGGATTGCTGGAGGGATCGCGGCTGCTCGATGCGCCTCCGCACCACGTCTCGGCTGAAGAGACGCTCAAGATTTGCAAGGAGTACGAGTTCCTGGTGCTCTTCACCTCCACGGTAGGCTGGGAGGGTGATCAGCGGCTGGCCGAGGCGATTAAGCAAGCCAACCCCTCGATCCGCATCGCATTCGTCGGGCCGCCGGTGACTACCGACCCTGATCGCGCCCTGAACGAGTGCTCGGCGCTCGACTTCATCTGCCGCCGCGAGTTCGATTACTCGGTAGTCGAGTTTGCGCAGGGCAAGCCGCTCAACGAAATTCTCGGCATCAGCTACAAGCTCAATGGAAAGGTGGTCCATAACCCGGACCGGCCACAGGTCGAGGATCTGGACGCGATGCCATGGGCAACCAAAATCTACAAGCGCGACATGGACGTGACACGCTACAACGTCCCCTTCCTGCTGCACCCCTTCATCGCCCTCTACTCCACGCGCGGCTGCCCGGCGCAATGCACCTTCTGCCTGTGGCCGCAGACGCTGAGCGGGCACGCGTGGCGTAAGCGCTCCACCGATGACGTGGCCGCCGAGTTGGCGTGGGCCAAGGAGAACTTCCCCCATGTGAAGGAGTTCTTCTTTGACGATGACACCTTCAACATTCAGAAGCAGCGCACTATCGAGCTTTGCCAGAAGCTGAAACCGCTGGGCATCACGTGGAGCTGTACCTCGCGCGTAACAACCGATCGCGAGACCCTGAAGGCAATGAAGGAGGCAGGCTGTCGTCTGCTCATCGTGGGCTTCGAGTCCGGCGATCCGCAGATTCTCAAGAACATCAAAAAGGGCGCCACAGTTGAGCGGGCGCGCGCCTTTGCCAAGGACTGCCACGACCTGGGCTTGACCATTCATGGCGACTTCATCCTTGGCCTGCCGGGCGAGACCAAGGAGTCGATCAGAAACACGATCAACTTTGCCAAGTCGCTCGATGTCGAGACGATTCAGGTTTCGATCGCTCACGCTTATCCGGGAACGGAGTTCTACGAGTACGCCAAGACCAACGGCTTCATCGTGAACACCGCGGCGATGATGGATGAGGGTGGCCACCAGATGGCCCACATCGAGTACCCGGGCCTGCCGACCGATTATGTGCTGGAGGCTGTGCACCGCTTCTATGATGAGTATTACTTCCGGCCCAAAGCCGCATTCCGTGTGATCTGGAAGGCAATCGTCAATCGTGACGTGCCCCGGCTATACGTGGAGGCAAAGTCATTTCTGAAGCTGCGCGCGCAGCGCAACAAAATGGTGAAAACGGCACGCAGTCAGACAGCCGATCCGCCCGCGCCGGCAAGCGCAGGCGCGTAGCGACGGCACAGACCTATTCCACCGGGGACGGCGTGATTCAGTCCGTCCTCGATCGGATCTGGGGAGGCCTGATTTCAAGAGAGATCAACAGTTGATGGCTCATCACAAACTCTCAGCGCGCCAGTACATGATTTTGGGGCTTGTCTCGGTGTGCACTCCGTTAGGGGATAGCTGTCTCTCACGCGGGATGGCCCATCTGCCGCCGATCACACTTTCCCATCTGGTCTCGCTGATCGCGGCGGTCTTCACACCCTGGATCGTTCTCGGCATCGCTTTGCTGATTGGGTATTTTGCGAGCTATCTGACCGCGCTTTCCTGGGCCGATCTGACTTTTGTTATGCCAGCGGCTGGTCTGGGAAATGTGATCCTCGCGCTGCTCTCGCGCTTTTGGCTGCATGAGGCGATCTCGATGGAACGCTGGGCGGGGATTGTGCTGGTCACCGTGGGCGTTGGATTCGTGACGCAGGGACCGTCGCTGACCGAGAGACCGCCCGCTGAGGCTCCCGCGGAAGAAGAGCAACCGGAGTTAGAGGAGCAGATGCGATGACAATTCCCTTCTCCGCTCCGCAACCCGGCTTTTGGGCCTCAACAGCGATGATCGCCGCTATCGTGCTCACGTCGACAACGGGCGAAGTGCTGACCGCTGCGGCGATGAAATCGATCGGCGATCTGGACGAGATACGGGCACACTCCGGACTTGGTGGCGCGATTCGCGCGGTGCTGACCTGCCCGCTCTTCTTCGCTGGGGTGGCTTTCCTGGCGCTTGCTTTCTTTTCACTTCTGATGGCAGTGAATCATCTTCCGGTAAGCCTCGTCGCGCCAGCCTCTGCCTCGCTCACGCTTGTCACCAATGCCATCGCAGCCAAGCTCTTCCTCAAAGAGAATGTCGATCGACGCCGCTGGACTGCCGCTGTGCTGGTCTGCATTGGAGTGTACTTTCTGGCGCACTGAAGACAGGGATCAGGGATCAGCAAAGAATCTTCTAACTAGAATCAGCGTCAAGCACCGACCCATCGCATCAATCCCCGCGGCTGTAGATCGGGCTCAAGGCAACTCAGTGGGTTCTCCGCAATGAGGCCTAGCTCTTGTGCTGCCAGATGTCCGCTTCGGGCTGCGCTCTCCATCGTCGAGGGCCAGCCAGTTTGTACCCAGTCGCCCGCGAGGAAGCAGTTCGGCCAAGGCGAGCGAGCGGTTGGGCGAGCGGAGTCTATGCCGGGAGAGACGCCGAAGGTGGCGCGAACTTCTTTGACCAGTGCGACCTTCTCGACTTTGGCTTCCTTCACTTTCGGGAAGAACTCGGCCAATTCGGTGAGGGCCTGCTCTATCGCAGTCGCGCGAGGCAAGGCCGCGAAGGCCCGCGTGGCGCTGACGACTAACTCGATGTAACTGCCGCCGCGACCGGTTCGCAGCCGCGACTGGTTGTACATCCAGTGAATCTCGCGGTCGAGAAGAACGGCGTGTTCGAGATCGGTTATGTCGCGGTCAAACCAAAGATGAACGCTGCAGATGGGCCAGTGCTCGTGGCGCTCGATCTGGCGAGCCAGTTTCTCGGCACCCTCCTCGGCGGGCAAATGCGGCAACAACCTCTGCGTTGCCTCAAAGGGCAAAGCTAGAATGATGTAATCGGAGACGATCTCGCCGGTGCGCGTGCAGATCAACCACTTTTTGGTGGTCTCGTCCCAAGCTGCGCCTTCAACATTAGTGGTGAGAAGAACGTTGCCGCCGCGCTCAGTAAGGAACGGAGTTACACCCGCGCATAGCTCGCTCAGCGGAACCGTACTCATGCCCATGCTTCCGGCTTCGGCTGAATTCATGAATAACTCGCGGATCACCTTGGCAGCATAAGGCACGGCGATTGACTCAAGCTCCGCATTCAGAGCGCTCGCAATCACCAGCCGCCAGAAGCGATTGATTGCACCCTCGGTCTGCTTGTGGCGGCGAAGCCAATCGCTCAATGACTCGTGGGTGTCTCTCATCGCGTCTGGTCGCATGAGTGCGCGCATCGCCCGGCCTAGCGCAATTTTGTCGGCGAGGGTGAGGGCCTTTGCGTTTAGAAAGCTGGGGGCGCTGTGCAACGGAGCGGGCAGGCGGATCGGCCCTAACTTGAAGGGGCCGAGGCGCGAGCGGCGCCCGCCGGGCTCGATCATCGTCATCTCGCCGGTCCAGTGGATGAGGTCTGCGACGCCGATGCGGCGATAGAAACCAAGCAGATTGGTGCAGCAGCCGAAGAGGACGTGTTGGCAGTTATCGATGACCTCGTTGACGCCGGGATGCAGATAGGAGCTTGCCCGTCCACCGAGATAGCCTCGCCGCTCGACCAGTTGCACTCGAAAGCCGGCCTCGGCGAGGGCGCAGGCCGCACTCATGCCAGCCACACCACCGCCGATGATGGTGACGGCTTTCACCGTGCTCTGTCGAGTTGCGTGCTGTCCGAGATGCATCCGGGTTCCTCAGGGTTTGATGCCGTTCCTGTTCAAGATACTCTGAAGTGCGAATCAGGCAAACAACCGCGTCCAAGCCATGCGCACAAGACCACCCGACAAGATGCCGAGCTTCTGCAGCATAGGCACGGCGGCGCGCTGCGAAAACACATCGTACTCCGCGCGCTCAATCCGCCTAAGCAGACCGTGATAGATCGAAACCAGTACCCAAAGCGCCGGGCGGCTCTCACGATCGATCAGCGGCAGCAACCTCTGCGCAGACTGATAAAACTTCTCTGCCCGCAAGCCGATGGCTGCCAACAAAGCTCGCTCGTTGGCCCTGGGCGGCGCGCCAGCCGCGCGATGCAAAAGAGCGTCGAGCGAGACACCATGCGCAGCAAGATCCTCAAGCGGAAGATAGACGCGGTTGCGGGCCGCGTCCTCGGCAACGTCGCGAAGGATGTTGGTGAGTTGAAAGGCTACACCGGTTTCTTCTGCGAGTTTTTCGGCGCGTGGATCGCTGTAGCCGAAGATGTGAATGCAGACCAGCCCAACGACCGACGCCACGAGATAACAGTAGCGGTAGAGATCGCTGAAGGTTGCGTAGGTATCGGGCGCATCGGTTGCGGCTCGATCGAGATCCATGGTAACGCCGGCAATCAGTTCATCGAGCAGGTTGAGCGGAATGGAGAAGCTCTCGACGGCATCGCGAACTGCGAAGAAGACCAGATCGGAGGAGTCTCCTCCATGGCAGACACCGCGCCAGTCCGCCTGCCAGGCATCGAGACGGCGGCGGCGCTCCTCGCGTGGCAGGCTCTCATCGTCCGACAGGTCGTCGGCTTGCCGCATGAAGGCGTAGATGGCGCAGATGGCGTTGCGGCGCGGCTCAGGCAGAGCTACAAAGGCGTAATAAAAATTCTTGGCCTCGCGGCGGGCAATGTTGCGGCAGAGGGCGTAAGCTTCATGCAATTTGGAGTCGTGCGTCAAGCGGTCAATCCTCAACTCCCGTGGCCGAGACGCGTGAAGGGGAAGAGCTTGGCGCTGACGGCGCGCAGAAGCAGGGCAGCTTTGGTGGACTTCGAGATGGCCGGTCGTTTGCTGAGCACATCGTACCCCTGGTGCTCGATGGCACGCAGAATCTCAAGGCCGCCACGGCTGAAGAGATCAAGCTCGACCGCAAGGTGACGGTCGACTCGCCCAATCAATGGGAGCCCCTCTTCAAAGAGATTGTGCGCAACCTCGACCTCACAACGCATCAAGGCGCGGAAGCCCGGCGTAACGATGCCGTCGGCGAGGTATTCTTCCGTGACGCCGAAGGACTCCATGTCTTGTCTAGGGATGTAGATGCGGCCCTTCGTGTAATCCACACGCACGTCTTGCCAGAAATTGGCCAACTGGAGTGCGGTGCAGGTCGCGTCGGAAAGACAGATGTTCTCTTCGCCTTGCTCACCGCAGACGTGAAGCACCAGGCGTCCTACGGGATTTGCCGAGTAGCGGCAGTAGGCCAATACATCCTCCATCGTGTCGAAGCGAGTGACGCTCTGGTCCTGGCGGAAAGCCACCAGAAGATCGGCAAATGGCTGCTTGGGGATAGAGCACTCTTGGATCGTCTCGGCCAGCGCGACAAAGACCGGATGACGCGCCCGGCCCTCGTAGCAGGCGTCGAGTTCCTGCTCCCAGAGTTCCAGCAGCGCCAGAGCCTGCTCCGGATCGAGCACCTCATCGCCCAGGTCGTCGGAGACTCGGCAATAGGCATAGATCGCGTGAAAATGCGGACGCAGCGCCTTGGGCAGGAACCATGTCGCAACGTGGAAGTTCTCATAGTGCGATTGGGCCAGCTGCTGGCACCACGCTCGCGCCTCGTCGAGGCTAGGGGCAGTCGCAGGAAAACGATAGCTCTCAGGCAAAGCAGCCCAGCCGCGCTGAAGGAGCAGTTCATGACGCTCCGCGTCCTGCTCAGCCGCCGGCCTGCCGAGCGGCAGATTATCTGATTTTGGGGTCTCCATCGTCATGGCTTCACCTCAGGGCACGATAGCGGTCTTGATTTCGCTGGAACGCTTCATCAGCTTTTCAAAGACGCGGTTGAGTTCGTAGAGGTGGGCATGGCCCGTGATGAAGGCCCCGGCCTGGAAGCGGCCGCTGGCGATGAGATCGAGCGCCTTGCGGCAGATGGCCGGCGTGTGGTGGAAGGTGGCGCGCAGGGTGATGTCGGAGTAGTGGATGCGATTGGTGTCGAGGTTGACGTGCGTGCCGATGGCACATCCGCCAAAGAAGTTGACCGTGCCACCCTTTCGCACCATCTCGACGGCCTCTTCCCACGTTTCGGGGATTCCCACCGCTTCTATGGCGATGTCAACACCTCGGTTTTTGTCCGTGATTGCGCGAACATCGCGAATCGCCTTCCGGATGTTGCTGGTCTGCACGATATGGGCCGCGCCTAGCTGGCGGGCGGCTTCGACCTGGCCATCGTGCTTGACGACGGCGATGACCTTGCAGCCTGCCAGGGCAGCCACGTGGAGAATCATCAGCCCCAGCGGGCCGCCGCCGATGACCGCGACCGTGTCACCGGGATTGGGGTGGGAGTCCTCAAAGCCATGGACTGCGCAGGCAAGCGGCTCGGTCAGAGCCGCATGTTCGAGCGGCACGTGGGCCGGAACTCGAAGCGTGTTTTTAGCCACGATGCGGGCCGGAATGCGGATGAATTCGGCGTAAGCGCCGTTGTTAAAAAGCAAATCGTCGCAGAGGTTCTCCTGGCCCCGCGCACAGAAGTAGCATTGGCCGCAGGGGGCCGAGTTGAGAGCGACAACTCGATCGCCGGAGGCAAACTCCGTGACGCCCTCGCCGGCCTGGACGACGGTTCCGGCGAGTTCATGGCCGAAGAGCGCCGGCGGAACTATCATGCGCGCATGGTAGCCGCGGCGGAAGACCTTGAGATCCGTTCCGCAGGTGAGCGCTGCGTCCACTCGCACGACCAACTCACCGGCTCGGGCATCGGGAACCGGCACCTGCTCGATGCGCACATCCTCGCGGCCATGCAGTACGGCCGCGTTCATGGTTTCACGGCCAACCTGCAACACGTCTTCGACGGTGTTCCGGCCGACTTGCAGGACGTCTTCGACTGTGTTGCGGCCAACCTGGAGGACCTCTCCAACCCGGTTGCGCCCCACTTGCAGAACATCCTCGACCGTATTGCGGCCAACCTGCAGGACGTCCTCGACTGTGGTGCGACCTCGCTGAATGGCGTCCTTTACGGTCTTTGGCATCGATCCCTCATCGAGCGGCTCCGGAGCTGCTGAAGCCTCCAAGCTGTCGCGTTATCTGTTCCAGTCCACAAAAAAGGAGCCGGCGCCCAGTAGCCATCCGGCGCCCGGCTGGAACCTATCAGTTTGCACCTGCACCAAGTGTAGTCTCAATCATGATCTTCATGGAATCGGCCTTAGGGGTCGACGCCACCTCGATCGCCTCGACCGCCTCTTCGAGTGGAAAGCGATGCGAAATCAGCTGCGTCAGGTCGAATCCGTTGCGATAGCCGCCGAAGACCAGCTCGGTCACTTCGTCCAGAATCTCGAAGGACGAGGAGTAAGAGCCAAGAAGCGTTTTTTCGTCCATGCAGACCGCGCCGGGGTCAAAGGTCGCCTCTTCATGCTGCGTCTGGGCAAAGAGCATCACCTTGCCGCCGTAGCGAACGGCTTGCATGCAGGTCTTGATGAGCGCCTTGCCGCCCACCGCGAGGATCACCGCGTCGGCGCCGCGGCCTTCTGTCACCTTCATTGCTCGCTCCATCGGGTTCTCTGCGCCGGCGAGAATCGGCTCATTCAACCCAAATCTGGCGGCGATGGCGTGGCGCTCGGGGTAGAGGTCGGAGGTCAGCACGCGTGCTCCGGTGCGGCGCGAGAGCGCGGCCAGCATCAGCCCGATCGGCCCCTGACCGATGACGAGAACCGTCTCATCGGGAGTCAGATTGAGCATCTTCACGGCTTTCAGAACCGTATTGACCGGCTCAACGAAGGCTGCCTGCTCAAAGGGCACGCCGTCGGGGATGGGCACGACACCGCGGCTGGAGGCGATCCAGTCCATCACGCGAATGTACTCGGCAAAGCCGCCACCCGAGGGCTCCATGCCTGCGGTCGAGCCGACCTTTTTGTACGTCCCGCACTGGGCGAAGGTCTTCTTGCGGCAGTAGTAGCATTCGCCGCAAGGAACATGGTGATGGACGACGACGCGGTCGCCGAGCCGGAATCTGGAAACGCCTTCGCCAACGCGCACGACGGTTCCGGCCATCTCGTGGCCGAAGATGCGCGGGGCGGAGTGCGAACCGGTGTGAATTTTCTTCAAATCGGTCCCGCAGACGCCGCAGGTAGCGACTTTGACCAGCAGTTCGCCGGGGCCGATCGCCGGAACAGGAACGGTTTCGACGCGCATGTCATTGATTCCGCGGTAGACTGCGGCGCGCATGGTTGTGGGAATTGTGATTTCGATTTGGGGATCAGCGTTGGTGGTTTGG
>JBEKKL010000084.1:0-15108 GCA_050010735.1 Occallatibacter sp.
GTTCGCCCGATGGAGCGCTTTGGCCAGGGATTCGGATACATACTCTATAGAAAGACTCTGCACGCTGCTCCGGCGGGCGAACTGGCCATGGATGAGGTTCATGATTTTGCGCGCGTCTACCTCAACGGCGGGCTTGCCGGTACCCTCGACCGTCGAGAGCCGGATCACTCGGCTCTGAAACTTCTTGCCATCGCCGAAGGCACGCGTCTTGACGTTCTGGTCGCAGACGATGGGCGCATCAACCACACGCACGAGATGCGCGGCGAAAACAAGGGGATCACTCATTCAGTCTCGTTGAACGGCGCTCCGTTGAAGGGATGGCAGGTCTATCTGCTTCCGCTTGGCGAGCCGGGAACCGGCCTCTTACCGAAGAGATTCACCGAGACAAGAATCGACGGCCCAGCCTTTTATCGCGCCACCTTTACACTCGACAAGGTTGGCGACATCTTTCTGGATATTCGAAAGCTCGGCAAAGGTGCGCTGTGGATCAACGGTCACGCCATCGGACGCTTCTGGAACGTAGGACCGCAGGACACCCTCTACGTCCCCGGCCCCTGGCTGAAGAAGGGATTAAATACGATCGTGGTCTTCGATCTTCTCAACACGGCCAACTCCAGTCCAAGCATCGAAGGGTTACCCACTCCAATCCTCGATGGGCCGACGCCGGACCGTACCACCAGTTCCCAGCAATGACTAGCTCGCCTCTTCCGCGGCCAGACTAGCCGGCGTCACCACGCGCTGCCGTACATAGTTGTAGGGAGGTACCGAGTAACCGCGCATGATGGAGATGCCAAGCTGAATCAGGCGCGGACCGTAGGTTTCAGCTTCATGAGATACAGAGCCGATAATTGCGCTCTTTCCGCTGCGCATCTCTTCCAGCACTTCGGGGATGCAATCCTGGCCGGCAATGGCAACATCCGACTCGCGTCCAGCCTGACGGATCGCATCGAGAACGCCCAGAGCGCTGGAATCGGTAGCGGCGGCGACCAGGATGTGCTCACCCTTGCGGCGTCTGCTGAGAAAGCTCGAAAACGCCAGTTGGCTGGGCTGGCGCATGCCGCGGCCCTCGAGCATGACAAAGCAATTCGCAGGCAGGTTCGGGAGCGCCTCGCGAATACTGTCGAAGGCGCCAGTGATGCGGCTCTGAACAAAGCTTCCCGCTTCGGCAAATCCGACTCCCACAACCCAGTCCGCTTTGCTCCTCCACTTGTGCTGGGCATGCTGAGCGAGCAAGACGCCTGCCTCATAGCCGACCTCGAAGTTGTCCACGCCAAAGTAAGTGGCATGAGGATGGGGCACGTCGATGGCAATCAGCGGAATCTCGGCCTTCTTGAAGATATGCGCGATGCGAGGAGCTACGTGCTCCTCCACCTGAAACTCCAGCACCAGATCGACATGCTTTGACACCAGTTCTTCGGCGTTTTGGATTGCCACATCGGGATCGTAGCGGTTGTCGAGCATGATCAGCTCTACGCCCGACGCTGCCGCCGCGGCTGAGACGCTCTGCGCCACGGCGACTGAAAAGGGCATCTCGGCGCTCTGCGTGGCGAATCCAAAGCGCAGCCGCTTGGGACGCGACAAAAGCCGATAAAGCCCGTCCTGCGACTGCGCGACGTAGCCTCGGTGAACGAACGTCTTCAGAATGCGAAAGACGCTTGTCTTGGAAACCTGCGTCTTTTGAAAGACGTCTTCAAGAGAAACCGGAACTGGGCTCTGCTCCAGCAATTCCAGCACATCGAGTGCTTTGGAAAGAATGGGAATCAGGTATAGCCGTTTGATCTTTGCCATGGGAGACCGTTTCGTCTGATCCCTTTCTCTCTGCGAACTGATGTATAAGTAACAGAATAAACACTGCCAAGGAACTCGCGCGAACTGCAAGCCGCAAAAAGGTGGTGCCGTCTCGTCAGAGACGCGCAGAAGATCTTTGACAGAAGCTTTTTCGCCTTGCTACATTATACCGAATAGAAAATGAGTTCATATGCGAAATGAGATTTCGAGGACTTCCGATTTAACTCTGGAGAGCCTGCACGCCTGGGTAAACCATCCCGTCGGAATCACGGGAAGAAAGACGATACCGTGAGTGCAAATCCTCTGCTTGGCGTGTTTTTGTGCTGGTTAGGTGGCCTCGCCTCGGCTAGCTTCTACGTTCCCTTCCGCAAGGTGCGCGGCTGGTCCTGGGAGACCTACTGGCTGACATATGGGGTGATGAGTTGGATCGTCGCTCCGTGGCTCCTGGCCGCGCTGCTCATTCCTCATCTGCTGACAATATTGCAGGCTGCACCTGCACCGGCCCTTATTTGGACCTATTGCTTTGGCGTACTGTGGGGCATCGGCGGACTCACCTTTGGCCTCGCTTTACGCTACCTGGGTGTTTCGTTGGGAGTTGCGGTGGGCCTGGGCAACTGCGCGGTCTTCGGCACATTGGTGCCGCCCGTCTTCCACCGCCAGATCGGGCAAATGCTCTCGCAGCGCTCGGGAATCGTGACCCTGGCCGGCGTCGTTGTTTGCGCGCTCGGAATTGTCCTGGCGGGCGCCGCCGGCGTCTCGAAGGAGAAGGAGCTCACTTCGGAGGTCAAGAAGGCAGGCGTCAGCGAGTTCAACCTCCGCCTTGGTTTGAGCGTGGGTGTCTTTGCCGGTGTAATGAGTGCCTGCTTTGCCTTTGGCCTCGACGCGGCCACTCCTATCGAGTCCACCGCCGTGACTTTGGGTACCCACGTGCTTTGGCAGGGTTTGCCGGCTCTGGTGGTGATCTTGGCCGGAGGGTTCACCACCAACCTTGTGTGGTGCCTCATTCTCAACTATCGCAATCGCAGCTTTGCGGAGTATCTTGCGCCAGTTGGTGGCGCGTCAGCCGCGGCTGCGGCAAAGCGCCCGTCGCTCGGCGCAAACTACTTCTTCTCCTGCCTGGCCGGCAGCATCTGGTATATGCAGTTCTTTTTCTACACGATGGGAGCGTCACAGATGGGCCGCTATAAGTTCTCCAGCTGGACGCTGCTCATGTCGACGACGATCATCTTCAGCACGCTGTGGGGTATTGCTTTGAAGGAGTGGCGTGGAACCAGCTTGAGGACCAGGATACTCGTGCTTCTCACGCTGCTTACTCTGGTGGGGGCAACCGTGATCGTCGGCTACGGCAATCTCCTCGCTTCCTAAGCGAATTGCCAACCCGGCCGGAGATGGCCTTCGGATTACGCAAAGATCGGGAACGAAATAATTTCAATACAAACACTGTTTCTTTGAGTGAATCTTGACTATAATCGCATTTAGTGACTGTGGCTCTCGTGTAAGAGATAGAGAGCCTCTGATTCTGTCCATCCCAGTATTGCGGGCGGCAGGATCGATATAAAGTTGTGAGTTTTTGATGGGACACGAGATGGCAGGCGCAAAGAACGGCCAATTGGACACAGTTGAAGGCCTGACGGCGCAGAATCCCTGTTGGGTAGCGGTTGACCTCGGCGCATCGAGCGGCCGGGTCATTGCAGCACAGCTCACTCATGGCCGCTTGGTCTTGCACGAGGTGAGCCGCTTCTCTACGGCCTTTTCCGCCGATCCCGAGAGCGGTTTTCTTTGCTGGAACGTCGATGCCATCGAAGATGAGACACGGCGCGGAATCGAAAGAACCGCTGCAATGGCCCCGATTGTCAGTGTTGGCGTAGATAGTTGGGGAGTGGATTATGTCCTGCTCGATGCGCGGTTGCACCGGGTTGGCAAGACGATCTGCTATCGCGACAGCCGCACCGAGGGGATGATTGAGCGTGTGACCAGGCAGATCTCCGCGGGCGAGATCTACCGGCGCACGGGCATCCAGTTTCAACCCTTCAACACGCTCTACCAGCTTGCCGCCATGGCCGCGCAAGAGCAGCAGTGGGTTCGCGATACCCGCCATCTGCTCATGATCCCTGACTATTTCCATTTCAGGCTCTCCGGTGTGATGGCCAATGAATACACCAATGCCACCACGACGCAGCTTCTCGGTCTGCGCGGTGAGTGGGACGAGGAGTTGTTCGCGGCGGCCGGAGTCCCTCATAGTTGGATGAAGCCGCCAGTTGAGGCGGGAACGGTTCTTGGTGCTCTGCGCTTCGGCGACAGCGGCGCTCAGGTCGTTGCGCCCGCAACTCACGACACCGCCTCCGCGGTTGCGGGCACGCCTCTCGAAAGCGAGAATGAAGCTTTCTTGAGTTCAGGAACCTGGTCGTTGCTTGGCATCGAGAGTCTGATTTCCTTTGCCTCAGAGCAGGCCGGAAGCATGAATTTCTCCAATGAAGGTGGGATCGGGCGCCGCTACCGCGTGCTGAAAAACATCATGGGATTGTGGCTCCTGCAGCGCATCAGCCGGGAGTTTGAGATTCCCATCGACGACACGCTCCTCAACGCCGTGGCAGTGGCAAAGCCGTGGAGATCGATCGTCAACCCTGATGACGCTCGATTCTTGAATCCCACTTCAATGAGAGAGGCCATCAGCGCTTACTGCCTCGAGACCGGGCAGTCCGAGCCTTCGTCGGCTCCGGAGTTTGCGCGCTGTGCTCTCGAGAGCCTGGCTCTCCGCTATCGGATGGTGAAAGAAGAACTCGAGTTGCTGCGCGGGCAAAGCCTCACCAGAATCCGCATTGTGGGCGGCGGTTCGCAGAATCGTATCCTCAACCAGCTCTGCGCTGATGCCTGTCAGCTTCCGGTGAGCGCAGGGCCGATCGAAGCTTCGGCCTTGGGCAACATTGTTGCGCAGATGATCGCAACCGGGCACATCGCCGGGATCTCTGAGGCGCGCGCTCTGATCCGGCGCTCCATCGACATCGTTGATTTTTATCCACGAGATCCAATCCCCGACCACGTTTGGAGTCGATTCCGTGACTATTCCGCAACCCGTTTGCAGGAGATGATGCAATGAAGCAAGCAGCCCATGAGATTCAAACGGCCTATGACCTTGCCAGGGAACGCTTCGCGGCTGTGGGTGTGGATACTGAACATGCTCTTCGCAAGCTGGATCAGATTCCCATATCCATCCATTGCTGGCAAGGCGATGATGTGCGGGGTTTTGAAAACCCCGAAGGCGAGTTGACCGGCGGCATCCAGACCACCGGTAACTATCCGGGCCGCGCACGCACCGGCGATGAACTGCGCGCCGATCTTGAGGTTGTGCTGGCGCAGATCCCCGGCAAAAAGCGTCTGAATCTCCATGCGATGTACTACGAATCGCCCGAGCCGATAGCATGGGACAAGCTCGAGCCCCGCCACTTTGAGCGTTGGGTCCAGTGGGCCAAGGCCAACGATCTCGGTCTCGATTTCAATCCAACCTGCTTCTCTCATCCCTTGAGCGACAAGGCTACACTCAGCCATCCAGATGAAAAGATCCGCCAGTTCTGGATCGATCACTGTCTGGCCTGTCGCCGTATCAGCGAATACTTCGGCATTGAGCTGGGAACGCCGGCGGTCATGAATATCTGGATTCCGGACGGCGAAAAGGATAACCCGGCTGATCGCACCGCTCCGCGCAAGAGACTGGCTGCCGCGCTCGACAAGATCCTCGCAGTGCCGCTCGGAGATCATCATAAAGTCGCGGTGGAAGGCAAGCTCTTCGGCATCGGTAGCGAAAGTTATACTGTCGGATCGAATGATTTCTATCTCGCCTATGCCGCCACTCGAAAGACGCTGCTCACTCTCGACGCCGGTCACTTTCATCCCACTGAAAACGTGGCCGATAAAATCTCTTCGGCGTTATGCTTTGTCGACGAGTTGCTTCTTCATGTTTCGCGCCCGGTGCGCTGGGACTCCGACCACGTGGTTCTCATGGACGATGCGACCATCGGTATCGCGCAGGAGATCGTGCGCTCGGGCAAGATCGAAAAGATACATATCGGCCTTGATTACTTCGATGCCAGCATCAATCGCCTCGCGGCCTGGATCATAGGCGCAAGAAACATGAGAAAGGCTTTGCTGCTCGCTCTGCTTGAGCCCGTGACCAGGCTGCACGAAGCGGAGAAAAGCGGTGACGGCGCGGCACGGCTTGCTATCTTCGAAGAGCAGAAATCGATGCCATGGCCGGCCGTCTGGGAGCAGTATTGCGTGAATAGCAAAACTCCGTCTGGAATTGAATGGCTCGACACGGTTCGCGATTTTGAAAAGAGAGTCTTGTCCAAACGCGCCGCCGCCAGATAAGCAATTCGCGATGGGAGTCATGGTTGAACAAAGCCATGACAAAGCGCTGTGCTTGAAACGTGGATCTACGCCTCTCTTCAACGATGCAGCGACTGTCGCAAGGCCGGGATTCACTCGGTCCCTGCGCAGTTCAAAATCCTTCCATTGCTTCGATCACTTCCAAAGTTCACTCAAATGAAGGCGAGAGTTTGTTTGCGCCAGGCTCTCGTCACGTTTTTGATACCCCCAAAAAATACGCTTGACAATCGATAACCATTTGGTTATGGTTTCGACATGCAAGCTCCGGCGGACGATGTTTTCAGGGCCCTCGCCGATCCAACGCGCAGGGCCATCTTCGAGGAGTTGACACGGCAGGGCGAGCAGACCGTCCACGCATTGACTCGCTATGCGGGCGTCTCTCAGCCTGCCGTCTCCAAGCACCTCACCGTGCTGAAGCGGGCAAAGCTGGTACGCCATCGCCGCGACGGACGCGAGACTCACTATCGCGCGCAGCCCGACGCTCTGGCGCCGATCGTCAATTGGCTCGATCGCTATGGCGCCTTCTGGCGCGAACGATTTGATCAACTCGAAAACCTGCTGCAAAGGATGGACAAATGACCAATACTTCCCCAACACGCACTCCCGTTGCAGAACGGGAGAATCACGCGCCGACATGCACTCTCGTCATTGAACGGGAGATGCCGCATCCACCTGAAAAGGTCTGGCGAGCCCTCACCGAAGGCCAGTTGATCGAGCAGTGGCTGATGAAAAATGACTTCGAACTTGTGGTCGGTAGGAAGTTCCAATTCCGGTCAGATCCCGTGCCTAACTGGGATGGCATCATCGACGGCGAAGTTCTAGCGATCGAACCGCATTCGCGGCTCTCTTATAGCTGGGGAACGATGGGTATGGAGAGCGTCGTCTTGTGGACCTTGACGCCGACAACGCGCGGCACAACTCTGCGCATGGAGCAGTCCAGCTTCCCATCGGAAGACAGCGCCAGCTACAAAGGTGCGAAGTACGGATGGCAGAGCTTCATCGGCAAGATGGATCAGGTCCTTGTGGGGCTTTGAGGCTGGTCGGCAAGACGGACGAAGGGGGGCTGCGCGACTGGATCTTTCTGCTCCGGCGGAATCGGGCTACTATGGAAGTGTCCGCAGTCCCTTCCCGCCAGAAACCGGAGTCAAGAGATCATGCAAAACCGCAGCCTCCTATCCAATCTCGGGATTTACATCTACGCCGCCGGCGCCATCTTCCTCGGAATTCTCGGCCTGGCTTCGGGCGACTTCGCCGCTTCCTGGCAGCACGTTGGGCCGAACATACCCTTCCGTGCGCCACTCGCCTATCTCACCGCCTTCATCGAACTCGCCGCCGGACTCGCGCTCCTTTGGCGCCGGACGGCCCGCGTCGGCGCCCTGGCGCTTACCGTCGTTTACTCCGTCTTCACACTCGTGTGGGTGCCCGGGATTCTCGAAGGCAAGAGCGGCATCGATCCCACCGGCAACTTCTTTGAGGAGTTTTCGCTCGTCGTTGCCGGAGCGGTCCTTTACGCGCTCTTGTCGCCGGCCGGTTCGCCCATCGCGCGCCGCGAGTCGCTCTTCGCCCGTCTCTACGGCCTCTCTGCCATCTCCTTCGGCATCGTGCACATTTACGACATGCCCGGCTTGGCGGCCTGGGTGCCCAAATGGATTCCGCCTTCGCAGCTCTTCTGGTGCTATGCGACAACCATCGGCTTTTTCCTTGCCGCTGCTGCAATCCTCACGAGCATCATGGCTCCGCTTGCCTCGCGTCTACTCACCGCGGAAATCGTCAGCTTCGAGTTATTCGTCTGGATTCCCAAGCTGCTCACCGCCCCTCACGACCATTTCATCTTCGCGGCCAACGCCATCTCCCTCGCGATGGTCGGCGCAATATGGGCCGTCTCCGACTCCCTCTGCCGCACCGCCAAACGAACCCCCACCCACACCGAATCCGTCACCGAATTAGGCGTCCCCGTCTGAGCAGCATGCGCTCCTCTACACCCGGTCTCTTATTTGTTGCAGGTCTCTATTTCTTGCGGGCCCTTTGTCCAGAAGGCACAGCAGAATTGAATGCCACGGCCGCGCGAATCAGGAGCATCAGCGCCTTCTCGTTCACCTTATCGCCTTCGTGAAAGTCGATGGCGCGTCTCACTCTTCCTTCGAGGCTCGAATTGAAGAGACCCGATGGATCGCCCAGAAAGGCGCCATTGGCAAATGTCAGCTTGACTGCCTTCTTGTAGCTCTCGCCAGTGCAGATCAGCCCGCCGTGGGACCACACGGGGTTCTCCCACTTCCACTCCTCGACGACGTCAGGGTCGGCCTCTTTGATCAAAGCGCGCAGGCGTGCGAGCATCTCTCCGCGCCAGTCGCCCAGCTCCTCGATTCTCGCGTCGATCATTCGAGAGGCGGACAGTTGAGATACGGACCCAATCCCCTGAGAACCGCTCTTCTTCATCGTGGGTTCTTGCCCCCTTGAACTTGGCTGCTCAGGCCTTATCAGACGCGGCGAAAGAAACGGCTCTGCAGAAGCGCTGGCGCGTCTCTCACGTCAATCATCTGAACCGAGCGGGCTCGCGAAAACTCATATTGCAAGCCGGTCACAGGACCACGCACTCGGATCGGTGTGCTCTCCAAATATCTGATGCTCACCGGAGCAGGCCGATTCATCATCGGGAGCGATTGACGGACGGGCCGGCTCGGTGCAACGAACCGCGTTGGGATGATCGGAGCACGCCCGGCAACTCGCGGCCTTGGCGGAAGGGACGACGCGCTAGGCGCGAGGTTTTGAGGCTGTCTCATCGGAAAAGTCGAACTGTTCTGTAACTCCGCTCGTTTCTGGCCGCAGCACATGGAATTCGTCTCCTTCGGAAGGTTGTGAAGCCGGTTCAATCATGAGAGGCTCTCGGGCGAGTCGTTCAAGCAGGCAGGCAGCCCCGGAGATGGCCAGCCAGACGAAAAGCCAATCGAGAGCTTGCCTGGTTACGAAAAGCGCTGCTGGCGCCGAGATCCAGATACTGAGGCAGTTGAAGCAGTCCATCAATCTGCCCAGAATGCTTTGTCCCAGCAGCGCACGAAATCTCACAATGACGTCGCCCGGTCCATCCTCGCTAGCCAGCAGGTGGGTAACCCTCCAGGTGGCGAGAACAGCGAGGATGAATCTTATCCAGAAATCGGGTGTGCTCATTGCGCTTTCAAAAACACTCTCCATTGATTGTGAGCGCGCGCCTTGGTGCGTTTCATGAGTTCCTGACTTATTCTCGGCCGCGCCGCAGCCTCACTGCCACCAAAGCAGGTAGATTCGCAGCATCGGAGATGCCGGAGACTTAGCGCCGAGTAACTTCTCTGCGTTTCGGATGACATGCGGTTATCCACAAATCCATTCCACCGGACAATAGGTCGGCTGATGGAATGGATTGCTGAGTCTACTTCTGAGCTGGCTTTGCAGCCGGTTCGGCGGCCGCTCCGGCATGTGACGCCGGTGGTCCGGCGGGAATAATCCGAGCTTGTTTGATCTGGTCGATTTTTGGAAAATTGGCCTTCAGGTAAGCGTCGCCTTGGTCGGTGATCAGATCCTGACGAGGGGATTCGCGGTAACCTGGAAAGATCTTGTCGACCACATCCATGCCCTCGACCACAGTGCCAAAGGGGGCGAAGCCCATGCTGTCAAGCCGTGCGTTATCTGCATAGTTGATGAATAACTGTGTGGTGCGGGTATTCGGGCCGGCAGTGGCAAAGACCAGGCTTCCGCGCTTGTTGCTCTGAACGACTGGATCATCCTGGATCTTGGCGTTTTCCCAAACCTTGTTGACGGCAGGGTCTGCACTGAGTCCGAACTGCACGACGAAGCCTGGCACGACGCGGAAGAATGCCGCATTGGAGAAGTAACCGTTGCGCACCAGGTTGTAAAAACGGTCAGCTCCGAGCGGTGCCCAGTCGCGATGCACTTCGACGACAAAGTCGCCCGCGGTGGTGGAGAACCCTGCCTTGAAGACCGCGGGCGCCTTGGCCGTCAGCGTTGCCGGTTTGAGCAGAGACTCGTGTGCCCCGGCAGCGGCGGTGTGGGTGCCACCGGTCTTTGCCGGAGCGCTCTTCGGGGCCGGAGTCTGCGCATTGACGAGAAGGCTTGCAAACAAGACGATAACCATCGCAATAGTTTTCATGATCGGAATTATACGAAGCTCGGTCGGGATTCGGAACAGGCAAACGTCAAAAAAAGCCAAAGCATCGCCCTCCGCAACGCACAGGGAGCGCTGCGCCTCGCATTGGCTAGGTGTTATGCAGGAGCAAGTTGTTCCCGCACGCGGACCAGTAACTCAAGAAGCTCATCGATTTCCGCCTGGGTCTTAAGATAGTAGCGCGCACGGGATCTTAGCTTCCAGCCCACACGCACTGAGACGAGGTTGCCGCTGACCCCGAATGCGTCCTCGTCATTCGCGTCGTCTCCCACATACAAGACCCAGTTGCATCCCAGGCGATCTCGTTCGGCAGCCAGGGCATCTCCTTTATTGGGAGCTCCGCTCACTGCCAAGTTGACCACCTCCTTGCCTCCGAACACATGCGCAGTCTTCAGCTTCTGTGTAGCGGCGAGAATCCGCTGGCGTGCATCGCTCTTTTGAGCGGATTGGCGATAATGAACCGCCAAAGACATCCCCTTGTCTTCAACCCATACTCCGGGGACCGGATCGAGCTCGAGTTCCAGTGCTGTCTTCCATTGATCGATCTGACCGGGTGACTCGATAGCTCCTTCCGTCTCTGCGCCGTGATTGCCAATCACGCGGGCCACATCGACGCCATTCAGCTTCTCTATAGCATTCTCTCGGGCTCGCCCCGACACAATGATGCATGGGTACAGCGCAGTCAGGCGGCGAAGCAGATTCCGAGTGCGGACACGCATGACCGCCAGATCCGGATGTTCGACGATAGGCGACAGAGTGCCGTCGTAATCGAACGCGCAAAGCGTCCGTTCTTTTGCCAGAGCGGTTACGATCGAAAGACAGTGTTTCGACAGAAGATACTTCATCGATAGACGCCGGAGGCCTCGGTTACGCGCTCGGCCAAACGTTCAGCCACTCGGTCCTGATTGCGCAGGCGTGCGGCATCCACCAGCATTTTCCCGGCCCATCGATAGACGTTGAATTGAACCATAAGAGAGCGCATCGACCTCATACGATCTCGTTGCTCCTCCTCTGGCATCGTTAGCGCGGCGGCGAGTGCGGCGCAACTTCTTTCCAGGTCATAGGGATTCACAATCAGCGCTTCCGTCAGCTCCCTCGCGGCCCCGGTGAATTCACTGAGCACCAGAACACCCTTCAAGTCTGTACGCGCCGCCACAAACTCCTTGGCGACAAGATTCATGCCATCATGAAGGCTGCTCACATAACAAAAATCCGCAGCCCTATAAAAACGGAAGACCTCCGGAGGTTCGTGGTGAGAGCGGAGCATGATAATGGGCTGATAGTCCTTGGTTCCGAAGCGCAGATTGATGCGCTCGGCCAGGCGCTCCACTGTTTCATTGAGCTCCCTATATCGCTCGATCTTGGTCCGGCTTGGTGCTGCGAGTTGCGCGAAGTATAATCGTCCGCGAAACTCTGGATGACGCTCCAGTAGAAGTTCCATTGCCTCCAGACGCTCTTCGACCCCCTTTGTGTAGTCCAGCCGGTCCACGCCGATGCCAAGCAGAGCGTTCGGTTTCAGGCCAAAATCTTGCCAGACCCGCGCTCGGCATTCCTCGATGGTGGGCGCTGTCGTCACCCACTGGACGGGCCATTCAAGTGCGATCGGATACGGACGGACCAACGTTCGATGCCCCCGCATCATCACCGCATTTTGCTCGTGATCTCGCCGCGTTTCCAAATACCGGTCCACCGAATCCAGAAAATTGTTGCAGTGTAGCTGTGTGTGAAAACCGAGAATGCTGCTTCCCAGCAGGCCTTCCAGCAGTTCGTTGCGCCAAGGACAAATGCCCATTCGCTCGGCGTTCGGCCATGGAATGTGCCAGAACATTATGACCGTCGCGCCGGGCAAACGCTTGCGTATCATCGCAGGAGCCAGTGCGAAATGATAATCCTGCACCAGGACGATCGGATCTTTCGAATCCACTTCGCTACAGACTGCGTCGGCGAACCTTTGGTTGACGGCACGGTACTGCTCCCAGTCCCTGGCACGGAAGATTGGTCGCGCGTGTGCGATGTGACAAAGCGGCCATAGACCTTCGTTTGAAAAACCGTAGTAGTAGCCCTGTTGCTCCTCATCTGAGAGCCAGACACGACGGATGTGATACGACTCCTCATCGGGTGGTACTCGAACATGATCGTTGCTATCCACTGTTTCGCGGTCGGCATCGCCGCTTCCGTGCGCAACCCAGACGCCTGAACAGGCTCGCATGATGGGTTCCAAAGCTGTAACGAGACCGCTCGCCGGATGCCGAACCTCGATTCCGCCGTCAGCCGTGTGCTGGTGGACATATGGCTCACGGTTCGCCAGGATGACGATCTTCTCTCCGTGCAAATACCGGTTCAGAACTTGTTTCAGCCGTTCGCCCGTCCACAGTCCGGGAGCGTCTTCCCGCTCATTTGCCATGCGTCCGACCAACTCGCGCATATCTCTGAGGATTGGTTGAAACTCTCGGCTCTGCTTGCCTCCTCCGCGCAGCAGCGTGCGAACTTCGAGACTCCAGTCTGAGCGCGCCCGTCTTGCGACTATCAGTGGAATGCCGAAGGCCGTAACTGCAAGAAGACCAAAGACCACAATCAGGAACGTCTGCGCCGCCGTCTCGCGGCGGTCGATATAACTCAAGTCATTCACTAGAATTGCGAAACCCAAATCCTGCCCTTGAGACGAAATCGGCATCGCGCTCACAAGAACGCCGCCTGTGGGCAGCGTTGCGATCGTGTTCCATGCATGGAACTCCTGGCTGCTCTTGCCTGCTGTTACGTCGGCGGCACGGACTCGTGATCCAACGGCAGAACAGCTAAACTCCGAAGGGAATCCCGGTGTGCTCGATCGAGTGCTCAAGTCGGCATCGCAGGCCGCAATCCCCATCACCCGTTCGTCCCGGGCAAGAGTTGCTAACTGTTTTTGAAGATTCCCTGGATTGTCCCAGGCATCGGCCAGTGGCTGGGCGGCATTGACGAGCACGATCTGGGCACGCGATCTGAGGTCACGCTCAAACCACTCGTGAACCGTCGTTTGAACCACGCCTGACACTGCCCACGTCAACAGAGCGAGGCCCACGATCAGGGCGAGAATGAACCGCGCCACGCGTGTCATACCCTCATTGAATCATCTATTGTTCTCGTCCGGATGGTCAAAATGCGACTTGTGATCCGGGCTCGACAGGGAATTGTCAGTTTTCTGTCAAGCCGCGATGGCAGTGAGACGATCCGGTACTGTTTTTCTCTTCGATTCCGAATCGGTGTAAGGAGCTCATTTCGCATCAACCGCGCCGGCTGCGTAGCGCGTGCCATCAAAAATCGCGGTCACTCTCACGGAATACCCAGGGTGAAGGTTCCGGCTTGCCGGGAATCTGGCGAAATCATCCGATGCTTCGCGCACCACACAGCAGGTCGGCTCCAAGACCTCATGCGCCATGTTTGAATCACCTCTCGATGGCAACACACACAATTCTTTCGATGCCGGATGGCGGAACTGAGGAACCGGTGGCTTCAGACGCGGCCATCATCGTTTAGCGCTCTTCGGGTCCGGTTTACATCCCCTTACAATTGCCTTGCGTCCCCTTACCTTCATTCCTCCGAATGGTGGCGAAGTGATCGGCTTCATTTTGAGCGCGGCGGCTGGGAGAGAGAAGAGCACGATAATTCGCGCGATGAAGCGCTTCTAGAGATGACCGATGACGGTTCAGCGACCGATAGACCCTCTCTCCAGTGTTCAATTGACGGTTACGGTCAGCGGGGCTGCCTGTTGGACCGTCCCGTCGGATGCTGTTACCGTGATGGTCGAGGCCGCCGGGGTAAGATGCGTTGGGGCTTGAATTCCACCGCAGCCGCCCAACGCCGCTAATCCCAGAGCAGCTCCGGCTACGACGATCCATAAATGTAATCTGCGACGACGACGGAATCCGAATGCGCAAATAAGCAGGCCCGCGACGCCAATAGGAACGAGCGGCATGTCCCGGCGCACCGCGACGCTCGCATTGGCTGTGATGGTCAGAGTTGCGGCGGCCGGGCTTCCATCGGTCGTAACGGACGAAGGAGAAAATGCGCACGACAAGCCGGAGGCTAGCCCGGTGCACCCCAACGATATTGTCTCATTGGATTTACTGACCGGGATGATTTCGACTGTGGTGCTTGCGGACTGTCCGCTTGCGAGCGACAGCGAATTGGGGCTGAGCGCCATACTGAAGCCCGGCGAGAGAGTATAAATGGACGTCACCACGGGGCTGTTCGCGTAACCGGACTCGACAGCAGTGGCTTCAATCGTTTCCGTAGAGCTGACCGTGATTGGCCCGCTATACACGTTGGACGAGGTTGTCGGCGTGGTGCCGTTCGTCGTGTAGTAGATCGTTGTGCCGCTGGTGGCGTCGCTAATGGTTACCGTCTGCGATGTCGAGTAAGTGCCTGCTACGGGTGAGAAGGTAGGTGCAGGCAGTACCGTGGCAGTGTTAATGGTATATGCTGCCATTGCGATTCCGCTGTTGGCATAGCCCGTCGCGACTGCGATGGCTTCAATCGTTTCTGTTGCACTCACAGTGATGGGTCCACTGTAGACGCTGGACGAGGTCGTGGGCGCGGTGCCGTTGGTCGTGTAATAGATGCTGGTACCAGCCGTCGCATCGCTGATGGTTACCGTCTGCGATGTGGAGTAAGTGCCTGCTACGGGTGAGAACGTAGGTGCAGGCAATACCGTGGCAGTGTCGATGGTATATGCTGCCGTTGCGACTCCGCTGTTGGTGTAGCCCGTCGCGACTGCGATGGCTTCAATCGTTTCTGTTGCACTC
>JBEKKL010000085.1:0-14499 GCA_050010735.1 Occallatibacter sp.
TCTCGGCCGTGAAGCTCTTGAGCGTCTGCGGGGTCTTGTCTTCAGAGATAGTGCAATCGTCTTTGCTGAGGTGGGGAACCAGTTCGCCGGATTTGTCTTTGACGGTGAAGAGAACGTCGACGAGGTTGACGTTCCTTTTGATGGTCGCGACGGGGACGTCCAGATCGGAGGTATCGGGCGCGTTCGAGACAGGAGGGGCGTCGGGCGAGGGGGCAAGCTGGGCCCATCCGGCAGGAACCAGGGTTGGCAAGCCAAGCAGGAGAGCGGCAACTGCCCATCGCATTCTCATATGGCCTCTTAGACGAAATTGGCGTTCCGAAGAAAGCATACGCGAAAGTTATGCCCGAACGGGCGTAACATGCGCGGCTCTGGCCCGTCTGATACTCTGACGGTTGGAGCACCGACAGGGATCAGAGGTCAGGAATCAGGGGGCAGCGAGCCGAATTTGGCTCTCTAGCCCAAAGACCGGCCACTGATATCTGACCACTGGAGAAGATCTGTGAAGCCAGGTTTTACGGCAATCTTACTGATCGCACTACTTAGTTCGAGTTCGAGCCTGTTGTTGCAGTTAGCGGGGGCACAGGAGCAGCAACCGGTTCCCGACGCTCCGACGCCGCAGACCCCCAAGTCGCTCGCGACAGACGCCGCCGGTCCGATTACCCCAGGGAAGGGCGCCGGCGAAACGCAATCCGGCCCCGATTCGTCTTCGACGAGTCCGGCGCAGGCGGCGCCGAGCAGCCAGCCACCGGGCACTCAGGGCAAGGACACGGTGCAGACCGCGGCGCCGGAGCTGCCCGCAGCCGGTGAGGGCGTGGAAAAGGCCTCGACCATCATTCGCAGGAACGTGACGGCCGTCGAAGTTCCGGTGACGGTCAAGGACTCAAAAGGGAAGTTGGTTGCCGGCCTCACCTGGCGCGATTTCAAGGTCTACGAGAACGATACCCGCTATCCAATCTCATTCTTCACGACCGATTCCTTCCCGCTTTCGGTGGCTTTTGTGATCGACCAGAGCCTGACCTCGGATGTGATGACCAAGGTGAATAATTCTCTGGGCGCGATCCAGGGCGCGCTTACACCCTACGACGAGGTGGCCGTCTTCACCTATGGTCATTTGACTCAGGAGCGGACTGGCTTTACCGGCGCACAGACGGCTCGCCTGCCCGCGGTGCTTGCTCTGGCCAAGGCGACCGGGACCGAGATATTGGCGCCAATCAACGAAGGTCCGTTTTCTTCGGCATGCAGCGTCACCCAGAACGGCAACTGCGTCGATCCGAATGTGCAACGGGGTGGCTCGGCTGGCGGCAGTGGTTCCTGGATCCCCAACGAGAAGGAGATCCACACCCTGAACGATGCGATCCTGGCCGCAGCCAAGGAGCTTTCGAATCGGCCGCAGGGACGTCGGCGCGTGATCTTTGTGATCTCCGATGGCAAGGAGGCAGGGAGCAAGGCGACCTACAAAGAGGTGCTGCGGTATCTGGAAACGAACAAGATCGCGGTCTATGGCACGCTGGTGGGCGACTCGGCGCGGTGGGGCGAGGGGTATATCAGCCGCTTCCATCTGCCCTTCATGATGAATGACAATCTGCTGGCCAAGTACATTCTGGCGACTGGCGGTTCGCCCCACTTCGAGAATGGCGTGAACGGCATCGAAAAGAGCTATGCCGAGATCGCCGAGGAGGCGAGGAACCAGTACACGCTGGTCTACTATAGCCACCAGCCGCCGATCGATGGCAGGTTCCGCAAGATCGAGGTACGGCTGGAACGGCCAGGGTTCGAGGTCAGCGCCAAGCAGGGCTATTACCCTTCGGCACAGGACTCGCGGTAGAGGACGCTGGCTGAGACACGAAAGGCCTGTGCGCGCTGCACAGGCCTTTTGATTTGATGGAGATCTTCGAGTTTCGAGCGGTCGGCTACGCGCGCTGCTGGCAGGATTGGCAGACGTAGTTGTCGACTTTGAAGCCGAAGGGATTTTCGAATTTGCCGCCGCAGCGGCCGCAGGTGACATATTCCATGGCCGGGCGGCCGGCAGCGGCGGCAGGGGACGCCGGCGCGGGTGGCGGGGCGGGCGTTGCTACCTGACGCTGCACGGGGGGCGCAGGAGTCTCGGTGACGCCCTTCAGGCCTTCCTTGAAGCTCTTCATGCCTTCGCCCAATCCCTTGCCCAGCTCCGGCAGGCGCTTGGCGCCGAAAAGCACCAGCAGGAGAACTAATATAAGAATCCAATGCGTCGGTTCACCTAAGAATCCCATGGTTTCATCCTCCGCGCGTCGGCCTCACACCGCCGCGCATACTCAGGGTTTATTGTCGCACAAAGCCGCATGCGCATGTACTGGCCATGGACCGCAGTCAGTTCACCTGCGCAGGCCGCCCGAGACGCTCGGTCACCATGACGTAGAAGGCGCGGAGATCCTCTTCGTCGCCGATCGTCAGCCGGCGATAGACCTTCATGAGGGGAAAGAGGCGCGAGCCACGCACATCGATGGCGGGAACGGTGACGACACCGCCGGGGTATTGCGTCATCTCCCAGGTGCCGGCGTAGCGCTGCCTGAGCACTTCGCCCAGGTAGCTGCCCCAGAGGCGCACCTCGAAGTCGAGATCGAGCTCGGGACTCTGGCCGACCGCGACCAGGATTTCGTCGAGGGTGTCGACTGAGTCGGAGGTGAAGTCGAGCGTCTGGTTGAACTCGGCTTTGGCCCAGTTTGCCGCTGCGCGAGCATGGCCCTCCATCATCGACCCCAGGTCGGGAAAGATCGACGCTTCCAGCCGTTTGCGCAGATTGTTCGAGCTCCTCATCCAGTCAGAAAAGTATAAGCCCACGCGCACCATGTGATGCAGAGCCAGGCCAGGAAGATAGCACCTTATGGCCGGTTGTGGCAGACTGAGATCAGTTGTGGAGGGTTTCAGTTGAAGAGGATCAAGATTTTGGTGTTGTTTGGCTTGCTCGGATTGAGCGTTGGCAATGCACGCTCGGCCGGGCGTGAGATCTATCCCGATCCGGCGCAGGCAAAAGTCGATCTAGCTGTCGCGCTCAAGAGCGCCGCCGCGAGCCACAAGCGCATCCTGCTCGACTTTGGCGGCAATTGGTGCGGCGACTGTCAGGTGCTGGACCTTTATTTCCACGACACGGCCAACCGGCCGATTCTGGAGGCGAACTTCGTGCTGGTGCACGTGAACATTGGCAGGATGGATGCCAATGTGGAGATCGCGCAGAAGTACGAAGTCCCACTTCAGAAGGGTGTGCCCGCGCTGGCGGTGCTCAGCGACAAGGGCAAGCTGCTTTACAGCCAGAAGAGCGGCGAGTTTGAAGCGATGCGGCGGATGGAGTCGTCGGCTGTTACGCAGTTTCTGGTGCAGTGGAAGCCGGTGCGGGAAGGGTGCTCGGCGGTGATGATTAACTGCTGAGGAGTTCTTATTGATTGTGATGCCCAACGAATTCGCAGTAGAAATTGGACTATACAACCAACTTGTCGAGAGCAGAGCCATGAGCAATGCCATTCAACCGCTGGTACATCAGCAGGGCCTGGACCTCTGTCATTCCAGCGATTAGGTCGACCACAACTCTTCGCACCGCGCTTGGGATGTTCCTAACTTTCTTCAGGCGCTCCCGATAGTAAGGCGGAAGTAGCCTGGACGGCGACTCTTTGGTTTCCTGAAGAAAGGCGTTGAACAAATAACGAATTATTTGACGGTTTGCATGCTGCTGCGCGGCCAATCCCGGGGAGTCGATGACGTAATATCGCGTCAGCTGCTTGAGAAGTGCAATTTGGCTCCGATAGTTTTCAGCTACGCGAACTGTCTTGCCGTTTCCACTAGGCTCCACGAGCGATAATCCGTTGATATAGCGCCCTACGAGTTGACTTGTGAATGTACGCAGTCTTATGCGATCCTCGCGTGTACCCTCATAAGGCCCCGAGAGCTTGAAGAATGCAAACAGCAAATTGGCAAATATGGCCCGAATGTCCGAATCGGATAGATCTTCGATCCCTTCTAGCTTCGTCTTCCTAGCGACTACATAATCCAAGAACCGATGCCCCTCTGCGGTAAAGTCTGGTTCGCCACCTTGACGCGTTCCTTTAGGAAGCAGAAGATGTAACGGAATCAGTCCAGCCCGATAAAAATCCTCGGCATCATGAATGGCATAGGTTAGATCGTCTGCCCAATCCATCAGCTCGGCTTCCGCTGAGCGGGTAGAGTGTGAAACTCCAGACTCTCCCACAGCCAGTTCAAATGAAGCCAACTCTGAATCATATGCGCCCCACTTATTGCGTTTGTTTGCAGGACGCCCACTATAAGTCCATGGGTATTTCAGGATGGCGCGAAGGGTCCGGTTAGTCAGATTCAAGCCGTTGTAGCTGTCGTCACGAAATGCAAGCTCTGTGACAATCCGAAAGCTCTGCGCATTGCCTTCAAATCCCTGTGCTTCCTCACCAGCAAGATTATTGGGGACTTCTTCCGCAAGATGACCAAATGGTGGGTGCCCCAAATCGTGAGCAAGGCACGCCGACTCTACGACATCCTCGTTCACCTCTAGTTTCTTGGCAAGTTCGGGGCACTTGAGTTTCAGCTTCTCCGCAAGGCGGCGACCAACCTGAGCCACCTGAAGCGTATGGGTTAGCCGATTGTGGAAGACATGGCTGAACTCACCGGATGCAACCTGCGTGGTTGTCGAAAGGCGCTGGAGCGCGGAAGAATAGAGAATGATGTCCCGGTCACGTTGAAAATCGTCCCTGTCGTCTCCCTGCCGGTTCTCTTCCGGACGGAGCCGCGCGACGCGTTCCGGGGTGGCTGGCGGCACTTATTTTTCCTCGACACTCTCCAGGGAATGAGCGGGCTTCAAAGTCAGATCAGGCGTCAAAACCACGTCTCCCTTTTCGAGCAGATCGGAGAGCGCATCCTGAATCTCCGTGTACGAATAGTCGGATCCTAGGTTAGCGAGAAGCGCGGTGGGCTTCAAGGGAGACTGTTTAATACGGTTAAGTACTGCCGTTCTACCAGATCCTACCAATGTTGCGGTAGCCATTTTCATTCTCCTGACTCGGAAGTCAAATCGTACCACGAAACCGATCACTTGTAATGATGACTAAAGATGTACATCGATGCAATGTGTAAATGCCTACATTAACCGATTGGGGCGAGATGCTTGGTGTTCTGGTAGGTGTAGACGATGCGGTGGGTTACTGTGATGGTTGAGAGGACGGCCAGCACCCATAGCACCGGAGCCATCACTCCCCAGTGATTGAAGAGGGCGCCGAGGATCACCAGCACGATGCGCTCGGGGCGCTCCATGAAGCCGACCTTGCACTGGCCGATGAGAGCCTCGGCGCGGGCGCGCGTGTAGCTGACCATCAGCGAGGTCACCATGACAAAGGCGACCAGCACGACATATCTGAACCGATTAATCCGGCCGTAGTAGACCAGCAGTCCGAAGAAGAGCACCACGTCGGAATAGCGATCGATGACCGAGTCGAAGAAGGAGCCGAAGACCGTGACCTGGTTGTTGCGGCGCGCGACGCGGCCGTCGAGCATATCGAAGGCTCCGGCGGCGAAGATCACGCAGCCGGCATAGAAGAACATGCGCCCGGCGTTGGTGGCGTTGGCGTGGCCAAAGAGGAAGGCGGCGACGATGTTGATGACCAGGCCGATAAAGGTCAGCGCGTTGGGTGAGATGCGGGTTAGCGCCATGCCCTTCACGAGCTTGTCGAGGAGCCATCCGCATGCGCGGCCAAAGGCGCTGGTCCAGGTGATTGCCATCTTGCCTACTTCTGCTCCTGCTTCGCGTCTGGGGCGCTGCCGGCCTGAGCCTCGGCTGCTTCGGCCTCGTCGTGAATGGTGGTTAGTTTGAGAATCTCCAGCTCGCGCTTGCCGTTGGGCGTGACGATAGTGGCTATGTCGCCCACCTGCTTGCCCACGATGCCACGGCCGATGGGCGAGGTGGTCGAGATGAGCCCTTTGGCGACATCGGACTCTTCGCTGGTGACAAGGCGGTAGACGATTTCTTCATCCTTGGTGGAGTCGTAAACGACCACGGTCGAGCCGAAGCCCGCTCTATCTCTGGGAATGTTGCTCAGATTGACCAGGGAGAGTTCGGCCATGCGCTTTTTTAGCTGGCCGAGGCGCGCATTGACGAAGTCCTGACGCTGCTTGGCCATGTGGTATTCGGCGTTTTCAGAGAGGTCGCCCATGGCTACGGCCTTTTTGATCTCGGCGGGAAGCTCGTGCGAGAGTTCGTGCTCGAGGAGCGCGATTTCGGCCAAAAGCTGTTTCTTGATGTGATCGGGCATCTTATTCCGTGGCGGGGAGCGAGGCTGCTCAAACCGCGAGAGATAAAAGATCTTAAGTTTCAATTATACGCGGGGTGAGAGGCACGGACTAGGGACTGAGGGACTGGGGACTAACGGCGAGGATCTAGCTGATCGCTGGGCTCTGAGTTCTGTTCGATGAAGGATTGCAGGATCAGCGTAGCGGCCACCTGATCAACGACGCGGCGATGCTGTTGGCGGGCGTGGCCGGCCTCGTAGAGGATCTGGTGGGCTTCGCGGGTGGTCAGGCGTTCGTCGTGCAAATGGATGGGAAGGCCGGTCAGCGTGCCCAGTTCAGCAGCGAAGGCCTGGGTTTTGGCGGACTGGCGGCCGATGTCGCCGGAGAGATGCACGGGGTTGCCGACTACGATGCCCACCACGCCGAAGCGGCGGCAGAGACGTGCGAGGGAGCGCAGGTCCTCACGCTGGTTGTGCTTGCGCTCCAATGTCAGGACTGGTTGGGCGGTCAGCCCGAGTTCGTCTGACACTGCCACGCCGATGCGGCGGTTGCCGACGTCGAGGCCAAGGTAACGGGGATGGGGTGCGGCTTGCAGTTGTCGAACTCCTGGCAGCTAGCTTCTAGAAGGGCCTCATAAACTTCGACCGGCGCTCGAAGGTGTTCCTCAGGGGTCAAAACCCCTGGCGATTTAGCGCATTCTACGGCACTGCTAAAGCCGTGCCGTAGAAAAAAACAACAGCGATTCGGATGCCCCTACGGGGCTGGGTCACCAATTTTGCCTTCTCCCAGGGTTCCGCTGCGCTCCACCCTGGGCTAATATCCAACGGCCCCTCCGGGGCCTCAAGGTAAAGTCGTGCGCCATTTCATCCATCGAGGCCGGAGACTCCGGTGGCGGACTGATACAAAACCGGTTTCTGAGACTGTTTTTAGCAGCTAGCTCCTAGCTTCCAGCTTAAAGCGCGCGGGAGGAGCAATTCATTCTTTGAAGCGGCTCATGAGCGCTGCGCCTAGAACGCCGGCCTGGAACCAGCCCAGAAAGATGAGCAGCCAGCGGGATACGGCCAGGAACCAGTAGGTGTTGAAGACGCGAAGCCAGTCGAGGCAGCGAGATTGCGGAAACCACATTTGGGCCAGGCGCTTCGGATTCGGGTTGGGTGTGTACTTGTCATCCATTCCAAGCTTGGCCAAAGGGACGACGTTTTCGAGCGCATAGACGAAGGGCTGGAAGGGAGGGTATCGATCGGCGGGAGTCTTGTCGTCTGTTCGGACCATTGCGCCGCTTCTGTACGCTCCGGAGAAGATGAGTGTGCCGAGAAAGAGAGTGATAGCGATGGAATAGGCGATGCGCCACGGCACCTCTTCCAGACAGGCGAAGGCGATGGTGAGCCAGCGCACGAAGAACCAAGGCCCAGGCCACTTGTCGTGAGCCTGCTGAACTTTTTGCTCGTAGATGACGTGCTTTGCCGCACTGTGCTGCCCTCGGGTTTCGAGGTACTTCGAGAGCTGAATCCACGGTTGAGGCTTGATGCATTGATCGCCGGGCTGGCGAAGGAGCCACTGGATGCGCTTTCTGGTGCCTTCTTTTGCCTCGAGGCGCAGCGGCTGGGGCGGTTCTCCACTTTGGATTTGTTGAGGGGTTTGAGCGGCGTGGAGGGTCAGTTCCTGATAGGTGAGTCCGTTGAGGAAGAGATGATCTTTTGCGGGCCAGCTCTGTTCGTCGTCGCACATGTTCTTAAGTGTGGCGCCGCGGAGATCGAGATGCGGAGTGCGGGATTGCGCGATTCTCCTCCAATGGAGATCTCCACTGAGGTTGAGATTGTTGCAGTCGACCTCTGCGACGGTTGCAGCAACGAAGGCGAGCGATCCGCCGATGCGTGCGCCGCGCAGCCTGATTTTGCTGGAGGCTTCGAAGTCGTGGCTGAACCAGACGCTGCCTCCTATCTCAGTTGCATCGACGCTGAGCACGTCCTTGACTTCTTTCACAGCCGCGATCAGCTTGGCGCCAGACAAAGAGAGATCGCCCTTGATCTTCGCGCCGATGATGCGAATCTCACCATTTGAGCTGAAGTCGTCGCGCAGGAAGGCATCTCCGCCGATGTCCGCGCCATCGGCGAAGAGAGCGATCTCGGGCTTTTGCTGCGGCTGGCCGGCTTGTGCCGCGGGCCGAGGGGCTTTCAGCGCCAGCAGTTCGAGGGTTGCGCCCGAGCAATCCAGGTCGCCCTCGATCTTCGCGCCGCCGAGACGGATGCTGCCGGAGAAGGTGCTTCCCCTGAGATGGAGCAAGCCGTGAATGACGATGGTGTCGGCGTGGAAGTTTCGTCCGCCTTCGACGGTGGAGTTCACGAAGAGGATGTCGCGCGTCTCCGCCTGGCCGAGATTGACCTCGCCTTTTACGGTGCAGCAGCGGAGGTCGAGGCGGACGGGAATGCGACTGGCCTCGAGATCGAGACTGCCGGCAAGAGTAGCGGAGTAGACGCGGATTCCCTTGGGATCGATTTGCGCGAGTGCCTCAGGATCGGTGGCGAGCCAGCGCACGAAGGCGGAGCGAATGTCGGGACGCGGGTCGTTTATGTCAGGATCCGGGAGATCTTCTGAGGTTGCCGAGGTGTGGAGGACCTGGAGTTCGGCGGGCGTCGGATTCGCATCGAAGTGGGACTTTGCCAATTCGGTGAGCTTGGTTTCGCGAATCGTGTCGAGTAAGGGCATTGGGGTCCACCTTCCGCGAGGGTCTGTGGGATCTATGGGGATGGCACCTATCCCAATAGTGTCAAGAAGCCTTCGAACGTTGCCAGCTACTGTACACCCGAAAGAGGCTGGCCGGTAGATTCTGAGCCGGTACAATCTAAGACAGGGAACCCCAAGGGGAGTTTTCTCGTTTTTAAGTCTCAGAAGGGTTGACTGCGACGAATGGCGGCACGCGGACGGTCGAGCAGAAGGAAGCGGAGTTCGGGCGCGCGGGGAGTCCTGTGGACGGCCTTTCTCGTCTTACTCTTGGCGGCGGCGGGGGCTGTGGCGTGGCTGGTCTTTGAGCCCTTTGGGCCAGAGACGGAGACCTTTGTAGAGTTCGCTCCAGGCTCATCGACGGTGCGGATGGGGGAGCAACTGGAGGCGGCGGGAGTGGTTCGCAGCCAGTATGTGTTTGACATGATCCGGTGGGTCAAGCGGGGATCGCTCAAGGCCGGCGAATATCGCTTCGACCATCCGGCTCCGGCCATCGAAGTCTATGCGCGCATCGTGCGCGGAGATGTTTTCACCAAGACGGTCGTGATACCGGAGGGATCGAGCCTGTTCGACATCGCAGCCCGGCTGGAGCAGGCGGGATTTGGCCCGAGGCAGAGCTTCATTGAAGGGGCATCTAAGCAGGTGGGTCTGGTGGCCGATCTCGATCCGGGAGCAAAGAGCCTGGAGGGGTATCTGTTTCCCGACACCTATCACTTTCCCCGCAAGTTTGGCCCGCCGCAGATCTGCGCGGTGATGGTGAGACGGTTCCGCGCGATCGCGGGGCAGATTGGACTGCAGGAGAACGTGCATCGAGTGGTGACTTTGGCTTCGCTGGTTGAGCGGGAGACGGCGGTGGATGCGGAGCGTCCGCTGGTGGCCGGTGTCTTTGAGAACCGGCTGGCTAAACGGATGCCGCTGATGACCGATCCGGCTGTGATCTATGGCTTGGAAGTTGAAGGGCGCTGGAGAGGCGCGATCCACCAGAGCGAGCTGAAGCTCGACACGCCCTACAACACCTATGTGCACGCGGGGCTGCCGCCGGGTCCGGTGGCGAACCCCGGCCTCAAGTCGTTGCGCGCAGCGATGACGCCGGCCAGGACGAACTATCTCTACTTCGTGGCCGCAGGAGCCAATCCGCAGGGGCGATCGCTCTTTGCCAGTACCGAAGAAGAGCACGAACATAATGTGGCCGGCTACCGGCAGGCGATGAAGAAGGCGGGTGGCCGGTGAAGGCAAGCTGTTATCTCGCTCCTGGCGCCTTGTCTCTTTCGCTCCTCCTTTCGGGGTGCTCTCTACTTCCCACGACACGCAGGTTGCCCATCCCCAAAGGGCCGATGGTTACGCAAACTGTCGCGCCGGATGAACTGGTGCAACGGCTCAACGAGCGATGGGGCGCTCTCGAAAGCGTCACCGCAACCGTCGAGATGCAAGCCAGTCACATCGAAAAGAAGGAAGGCATCGCCAAAGGTTCACCGACGATTCGCGGCCATATCCTCATGCGCAAGCCGGAGATGCTGCGAGTTGTGGGCTCCTACTTCGGCATCCGCGCCCTTGACCTGAGCGGGGACGGCAACCAATTCATGATGTTCTACCATCTGCCTTCCGGCAGCCAGGTGGTCAAGGGCCCCTATGCGGTCATGAAGAAGTCCGACAAGCCATTCGAAAACCTGCGCCCCGGATTCTTCTTCGATGCTTTGATTGTCCGCGGACTGGCTCCCGACGATCTGTATGCGGTGACCGCCGACACCATTACAGTGGAGGATACGACCCGCAAGCACTTCTATCTCGTCCCGGAATACGTGTTGAGCATCAGCCGCCGCAAGCCGGGCAGCCAGCAGTTGACGCCGGTGCGCGTGGTGACCTTCCACCGCGACGACCTGCTGCCCTATCAGCAGGATCTCTACGACAGCGAAGGCAACCTAGAAACCGAGGTTTTCTACTCCGATTACCAGGATTTTTCCGGCAACAAATATCCATCCAAGGTGACGATCAAGCGCCCGCTTGAAGAGCTGGAGATCGTTCTCTCCGTCGAGGACGTGAAACAGAATGTTCCTCTGACCGACGACCAGTTCATCATCCATAACATTCCCGAAGGAACCCCGACAAAGAACCTGAATTAGCCCCCTGTGCGCGCGCGGCAAAGTGCATTCCGACTGTGCTAGTATCCCGGCAAGTGCAAACACAGCATTTGAGGGGAGGCAAAGATGGAAAGCAACCTCCGGCCGCTCACTCTCGGAGAGATTCTGGACCGCACGGCACAGCTTTATCGAACGAACTTTCTTCTTTTTGCCGGGATCGCTTCGGTATATGCCGGCGCACTGCTGGTGTTAGGCCTGCTGCAGCTCGGAGCCGAGGAGCTGCTGCGCGTGCTGCACAGGATGCAGTATCTTCCATGGGTCACCGGGGGGTGGTTTCTGGTGTCGTTGCCGCTGATGATGATCTTCGCGGGAGCGGCGGTGGCAGCCAACAACCGAGCGGTGAGCTGGGTTCATCTGGGGCAGCCGGCGACGATCCGCGGCGCGTATTCGAGTATCCTTCCGCGGCTGGGGCGCTATCTGTGGCTGATGACCATCGTCGCATTTGTGATCTATACGCCGTTTGCGCTGATCTGTGGCGGCTACTTCGGGGGATTGTTCATGATTCGCCCCATCGGCGCCAAGGGCGCGCCCGGCGACTCGGGGGCCGTGGGGATGGTCCTGTTGATTTCCGCGGTGTTTTTGGTGCTGCTCGTTGCGTGGATGGCATACGCCATTATTATGGGGCTGCGCTATTCGCTTGCCATTCCAGCGTGTGTGGTTGAAGAAATCAAGGCGCGCGAGGCGATCCGGCGGAGCATCGATCTCAGCCAGGGAGCGCGCGGGCGGATCTTCGTTCTGGGTTTGCTGATCGTGGTGATCGAAATCGGGCTGCTTGCCGTGGCATATCTCTTTTTTATTGTGGCCGCGGTCAAGTCGCATGGCGTGCTGCCATTGTGGGCGCGCGTTCTTCAACAGTTTGTGGGATTCCTGACCAACAGCTTCATCGGTCCGATTTATGCCACGGGGCTTACGCTCTTCTACTACGACCAGCGGGTGCGCAAAGAGGGCTTTGACATCGAGTGGATGATGCAGGCTGCCGGGCTGACGCCGCAGCCGTCCGCGGTCGAGACGACAGCCGCGCCAGCTTCGGCTGCCGAGCCAGGGCTGGCTCTCGATGCACAATTCGATCCGCCTCCAGCGGCTGCGCAGGATCCTCCATTGCCTGACTCAGGTACGGAGCATGAGTGAGCCGCTGCATCCGTCGAGCCTTGGCGAGATCCTGGATCGCACGGCCCAGCTCTACCGTTCGCGATTTCTTGTTTTCCTGGGAATCTCGATCTTTCCGACCGGCGTGGCGCTGGCGCTGGTGTGCGCTGTTGGCCTGATTGCCGCGTGGTGGAACGAGGCGGGGGCGCGCTCTGTGTCAACCGCGATGGGCTATGCACTTGTGGGGCTCTTCGCGATTGGCGTGACACTTGTGGCGCTGCCCTTGCTGCTGGCGGTCTCAGGGCTTGCGTCCGCGGCGATGAGCCATGCCGTCTCCACGATTCACCTGGGCGGAGGGACGACGATCCGCGACGCCTACAAGGTTGTCAGGCGACGTGGCTGGCGGTACATCTGGCTCTATCTGCTGGAAGGGCTGCTGGTATGGGTCGCTCCCGTCGTCGTGTGGATTGGATTGGTGATGCTGGTTGCAGCAGTGGCGGCGGTTGCGCGTGCAGGCGCGGGCGCCGATGCCGGCGTGCTGGCGGGTGCGCTGTCGGTCGTGGTGGTCGTGGCGCTGGCGGGATACGGCGTCTGGATGCTGTTGCAGCTCTCGCTTGGGTTTCCAGCCTGCGTGGTGGAGCAGATCAGAGCCTGGCAGGCCGTGAGGCGGAGCTTCGCGCTCAGCCAGGGGACCAAGGGCCGCATCTTCGTTCTGTACGTGCTCGGAGCCGTACTGGGCTGGATCCTCTCGATGGCAGTCGTCTTTCCGCTCACGATTGTCGTCGCGCTGATTCCCGGCATGAACAATCCGCAGCACGCACAGACCCTGGGCATCGCAGTGCTGCTGATCATCTATGGCGCGAGCTTTGCCGTGCAGTCATTTGTCAAGCCGGTCTACGGCATTGCGCTTGTGCTTTTTTACTATGACCAGCGGATACGCAAAGAGGGCTTTGATATCGAGTGGTTGATGCAGCGGGCGGGGATGGCGCCAGCGGGCGGAGTTGAGCCGTTGGCACCGGAGCCAGCGCCCTGGCTGCCGCCCGCCGCGAGCCAAGCCGGGGCTTGTGCGATTGAGCCGGCTCGGGCAGTTGTTCCGCCAGCTACGCAACCAGATTTAGGAGAGCCTCAATGAACGACTTTGCTACTTCCTCGATTCAGCCGCCGCTGCGGCTTCCCATGAGCTTTGGGCAGATTCTCGATCGCGTCTACCGGCTCATGCGCGCGAACCTCAAGCTTTTCACCGGTATCGCCGCCGTTCCGGCGGGCGCAACACTTCTGATCATCGCGCTGGTCCTTCCCGTAGTCCTCGTACCGGTTATCACGCGACAGTCCAATCACGTAAATCCTGGGGCGCTCCTCTGGGTTCTCATCCCGGCGATCTTCATCGCGATGCTTTTGAATCTGGCGGTCTTTGCGCTTTATCTGGCGGCTTCGATCCACGCTGCTTCGCAGGCTCACCTGGGTCTGACGACCGGTTTTCGCGAGGCTTATGCGGTTGCGTGGAAGCGGGGAAAGCGCTATCTCTGGCTTTTGTTTCTTACCTACGTTATTGCCTTCGCTCCTCTTCTTATTACGGAGGTGGTGTTGGTCGTTCCGATGGGAGTGCTAGCGATGAACAAGGCAATGCCTCCGACGGTGTTTTTTTTCGCATGTCCACTCGCAATGCTTTTGTTTCTTGGGACGCTCGTCTTTGGAGTTATCGTGGCGCTGCGGCTGTCGCTGGCCTTTCCGGCATCGCTGGCTGAAGATCTGCCCGCCTGGGTCGCGATCCGGCGCAGTTGCCGGCTCACCAAGGGAGCAAAGGGGCGCATCCTGCTTATCTTTCTGGTGATTTATGCCGTGATTTATGCGGCGGAGCTTGTGGGGATGGCCGTGCTGACGGTGGTCGTTTCTATCGGGGTATTCGCGGCAGTGGAGCTGCACATCGAGCTTGCTTCGGTAGCGGGCGTGATTCTCGCCGCATTGGCGGCGATTTGTTTCCTGGCCTTTGTCTTTGTGCTGACGGCACTGACCTGGTCGGCATTCTCGACGGCTTTTGCGGTGCTTTACCACGATCAGCGGCTGCGGATGGAGGGACTGCCGCCGACTCAAGCTCCGGCGGGAGAGCTTGCATGAGAGCGAACCTGCGGCCGATGAATCTGGGCGAGATATTGGATCGGACGTTTCAGATCTACCGGATGAGATTCTTGACTATTCTTGGGATTGCGGTGTTGCCCTCGTTGGTGATCATGGCAGCCTACATGGTCGAAAGAATTTGGGTTCACGATCATTTTGTTGATGCCCGCATTGTGGTGTT
>JBEKKL010000086.1:0-14223 GCA_050010735.1 Occallatibacter sp.
CACGAGAACTCAAACGTGCATCGCGCCGCACATGAGTTAGCGGCCCGTTCGACCGATGCCTACGAGTCTGCACGCGAGAAGACGCGCCGCTTTCTCAACGCCGGCGCCCCGCGCGAGATCGTTTTTGTGCGCGGAGCTACAGAGGCTATCAACCTGGTGGCGCAAAGCTGGGGACGGAGCAACATCCAAAAGGATGACGAGATCGTCATCACATGGCTCGAGCATCACGCCAACATCGTGCCATGGCAGATGCTATGCGCGGAAAAAGGCGCGCGGCTGCGCGTTGCGCCAGTGGACGATTCCGGCCAGGTGCTGCTCGATGAGTACGAGAAGCTGCTTGGACCAAAGACGCGTTTGGTTTCGATTGCACACGTCTCGAATGCTCTAGGCACGGTGGTGCCGGTGAAGGAGATGGTTGAAGCGGCCCATCGGCATGGTGCAAGGACGCTGGTGGATGGCGCGCAGGCAGTCTCGCATATGCGCGTCGACGTGCAGGCCATCGATTGCGACTTCTACGTTTTCTCAGGGCACAAAGTCTTTGCGCCGACCGGTATTGGCGTGGTCTATGGAAGGTCCGAAGTGCTGGATAACACGCCGCCTTGGCAGGGCGGCGGAAACATGATTCAGGATGTCACCTTTGAGAAAACGCTCTACCAACCACCACCGCAACGCTTTGAAGCCGGTACCGGGAACATTGCCGATGCGGTGGGCTTGGGCGCGGCGATTGACTACCTGGAGCGCGTCGGCATCGTCAACGTCTCGCGCCACGAGCATATGCTCTTGACGTATGCCACTGCGGCCTTGCAACAGATTCCGGGACTGCGCATCATTGGAACCGCAAAGGAAAAGGCTGGCGTGATCTCCCTGGTGATGGATGGTTTGCGCACGGAAGAGATTGGCGACTACCTCAATCGCAAAGGAATTGCCGTGCGCGGCGGCCATCACTGCGCGCAGCCGATCCTGCGCCGCTTTGGCCTGGAGAGTACGCTTCGCGCCACGTTCGCGCTCTACAACACTTGCGAAGAAGTCGACGCGTTGGTCGCGGCATTGTGGGATCTCAGGCAGGGGCGCACGACTGGACTCGCATAACGCCCACAATGCGGGCGCCAACTCAACAGCCACTTTTGTTTTGAAGAGCAACCGATGTGCGGCGGAGGCCATCATTCGCCGGGACTCAGCACCACGAATCCACCAGAATGGCTGATATAGATCTTGTGGAAGATTACCGCTGGCAGCAGGCCCGCTGCATCGAAGGCGACACCGCGCCGGGATTTCACCAAATCCAGATCGTTGAGTATAGTTGTGCCGATTTTGATCCCGGTGTGAGAGTGAATCGCGGTTCCATTCGGCCCACTACTGAAGGCCATCGAGCCGGCCCAAGGGAAGGATACCGAAGATTCAGGCCGGAAGGGGAATAGTTCGGGCATCCTGGCTCCAGTGTCTAACTGCAACTGCACTTTGCCAGAGTTCACATCGACGAACTCCGCTTCAATCAGCAAGCGATTGGTTGTCGGCGCTCCATGATAGCGGCCAATCGTCTCGAATCTACATCGTTCCCCGGCGGGAACATCGCCTCCGAAGCGCAAAGTGCGATGCCGGTAGTCGATGAGAAAGTCGAAAGTCGAAAGATAATCTTCGCCCAACACGCCGCGGATACCCGGCGCTTTGAGCTTCACCTGGTCCAGCCGGTCAATTACTGCGCCAATTTCTGAGATCTCGGAGCCGCCCACCCGCACTTTCTTCAGTCGCGCCAGTTGATCCCGCCGCACATCTAAAACCGTCGTTAGTGAAGCTTGGCCAATGACTGGAAGCCGCAATTCACGCGCGAGAGCCGGGTCGATTACGGTGTGCGTTGCGCCTGTGTCCAGCAGAAAACTATAGGGGCCGGTGTCATTGACCACTGTCTGCACAACAATCAAGTATCCGTCCCGCAACTTGAATCTCACGGTTTCGCTCGGTAGTGTTCCCTGCGCAACGAAATGAGCAGGTACCCCTAGCAACAGCGAAAGGAAGAGCGGCCAGACGAATCTACATCGACCAGAAGGACAACATCGATCTGGGCGGCAAACTCGAACAGACAAGAAACGGGCCGTCTGCATCATTCTTCCTATCGGCAGCGCACACGAATCTCTGAGCGCCCTCTGACCCATGAATTTACCGCGGGGCATAGGACGATGTCCACCGATAGGAATTTACCCGGAGTTCCGGCCCGATTGCCGTGTTCTAAATCACTTCATATCTTCTTCTTGGCGTTTGAGCGGCAAGAATTTGTCTCTGCTGTCCGGGTCAGTACTTTGGCAGCGACGTGTCGATCCGGTCGGCCCAGGCCAGAATGCCGCCAGTCAGGTTGGTTGCGTGTTTGAAGCCCGATTTGCGCAGAAAATCGACGGCCTTGGCGCTGCGTGCGCCGCTCTTGCAATGCACCACGATCTCGCGACTTGAGTCGAGTTCGTGCACGCGTGTCGGCAGATCGCCGAGTGGAATCAGGTGCCCATGGATGTTGACGATCTGATACTCGTGCGGTTCGCGGACATCGAGCACGAAAATGTCTTCCTTGGAATCGAGACGGCGCTTGAGCTCCTCGGGCTGAATCTCGGGAATCTTCGCGCTCGTGGACGCCTCGGACTCTTCGCCTCGGATGCCACAGAACTGGTTGTAATCGATCAACTCGTTGACAGTCGGATTTGCGCCGCAGACCGGGCACTCGGGATTCTTTCCCACGCGCAACTCGCGGAAGCGCATGGCCAGCGCATCAACCAGCACCAGGCGGCCAATCAGCGGCTCGCCGACACCCAAAACCAGCTTGATCACTTCAGTTGCCTGAATCACCCCGAGCAGTCCAGGAAGCACGCCCAGTACTCCGCCCTCCGCGCACGATGGAACCAATCCCGGTGGCGGCGGCTCGGGATAGAGGCAGCGATAGCAAGGGCCGGCTTCGGTGGCAAAGATGCTGGCCTGGCCTTCAAAACGAAAGATCGACGCATAGACATTGGGTTTGCCACTAAGTACACAGGCATCGTTGACCAGGTAGCGCGTGGCGAAGTTATCGGTGCCGTCAGCGATGATATCGAAGCCGCTGAAGATCTCCAGCGCATTCTGGCTACTAAGATATGTGTCAAATCTCTTGATTTCGACAAACGGATTAATCGCGGTCAGCTTGTCAATGGCCGAGTCTAGCTTGAGGCGGCCCACATCACCGGTGTGATGAAGCACCTGCCGTTGCAGGTTGGTGTAATCGACCACGTCGAAATCGACCAGACCGAGCGTGCCCACGCCTGCCGCAGCCAAATACAGCGCTAAAGGCGACCCGAGTCCGCCCGTGCCCACACAGAGAACGCGCGCTGACTTGAGCTTCTTCTGGCCCTCAAGGGTCACTTCAGGCATGATAAGGTGACGCGAGTAGCGCAGTATCTCTTCGTTGCTCAGCGTAGCCGGACTTGTCTCCGTCAATGAAGCCATCGATCTTCTCCTATTCTCCAACTTATTGAAACCCGCTCTGCGCAATAGATATCGTTACATTCCGCCGGCCACCGAAGGAACGATGGTAATCGTATCGGTCTCTTTGATCGGCGTTGCATCCTTGCTCAGGTAGCGAATGTCCTCATCATTCAGATAGACGTTGACAAAAGAGCGCAGCTTCCCGTCCTCGGAAAACAGATGCCTGCGTAAATCGGGATGCTTGGCGACGAGATCGTTCAGCGCCTCGCCCACGTTCTGTGCGTTCACTTCGATCGCGGATTGCTTTCCGGCATAAGGCCGGAGCGGCGTGGGAATCAGGACTTTGATCGACATATTCTTCCTTCCTTGAATGTGCACGTCTGAATAACTTCAATCATTACCCGGTGACTTCGACATCTTCATCTTCAAAGCGCTTGCTCTCTTCTGGCCCCAGCAATTGAAATGAATTGGTCAGGACGGCGCGCCCGTCTTCGATACTGGTAATCACATACGAACAGTCGATCCAGTGAGCCTCCGCAAGGTCTGTTGTAGACCATTTGGCGGGATGGTCAGGATGAGAGTGATAGAAGCCGACAATGTCTCGACGGGCCAGCATTGCCTCCCGCTGAATACGCACCAACTCTCCCGGATCGATGTGATAACGATTGGCAGGAGAATCGATGCGTGTGTTTCCGCAGGACACGACAGCTTTCACCGTCTTCGTGCCGGTCTCGTCGAATTCACCCACAAGCACGCCACAGCACTCGTGCGGATAGGTTTCCTCGCCGTGCTTGCGCAGTTTTTTGTAGAGTGCATCGGGTATCGTCAATGCCATGCTCAGGTCCTTGCCTTACGTGTTCTCATCCCAGAAGTGCTCGCTTAGATATTTGTCTCCTGAATCAGGGAAGATCGTTACCACAACCGATCCCGCCGCCGCATCGCGCGCTACCTGCACCGCGCCGACCAGCGCCGCCGCCCCTGAAACGCCAACGAGCAAGCCCTCGTCGCGCGCCAGCCGCCTTGCCATTCGATAAGCTGCTTCTGTTTCGATGCCCAACTCCTGGTCGGCGATTCTGGCGTCGTAGATCTTTGGCACAATCGAGGTTTCCATGTGTTTGGTTCCCTCGATTCCATGGAAGGGCGAGTCGGGCTGAAGAGAAATGCAACGAATCTCGGGATTCAGCTCTTTCAGTCTGCGCGAAGTTCCTACAAAGGTTCCGCTGGTTCCGAGGATGGCCACAAAGTGCGTCACACGTCCCTCGGTCTGCCGCCAGATTTCATCAGCTGTTCCGTTGGCGTAATGCGCGCGCCAGTTGGCATCGTTGGAATACTGGTCGACGTAAGCATACTTCTCGGGTTCGGCCGCCGCCAGTTCGCGCGCCTTGCGGATAGCTCCATCCGAGCCCTCGCCGGGGTCGGTGTAGATGACCGTCGCACCGTAAGCGTTGAGTATGCGCTTCCGCTCCGCCGAGACATTCGAAGGCATACACAGCGTAATTGGAATTCCGTATGCCGCACCAAGCATCGCGTAGGCAATCCCCGTGTTGCCACTCGTAGAGTCAAGAAGCGCTTTGCCCGCTCCCAGCTTGCCCGAACGCAATGCTTCAGCCACGATATTGGAAGCGGCCCGGTCCTTGACCGATCCGCCCGGATTGGCCCACTCCGCTTTTGCCAGCACTTGCACATCATTCAGACCTTCGGTCACACGCTCAAGCCGCAGCAGAGGCGTGTTGCCGATTCGCTCCTTCAGATTGACGCCCAGATGGGTGCTCATCGTATCGTTTTCAATCTCCGCCTTGTTCTGGTCAAGCGGTCGCCGGAAAGGTCATTTCAACTTACTTCTTCGCCGCTTCGGCAGCAAAACGAAGAGAGTTGTCCATGCCGCGATAGAGCGCTTCGACGGCCTCCAGCAATGCAAAAACCTCCTCTTCAAGTTGACGCAATGCCGCGATGTCTTTCTCTTGGGCCGCCACAACGACCGGCTCAAATCGCTTTCCGATCAGACCCGGTTCGATAAAGAGTGCGCGGAAGTTCTCAAAGACGGCGATGTCCGTTGGCGCTTCAACGCTGCGCGTAATCAGCAGTGAGCGAGCACAGCGCAGGCTGATGGAGTAAAGTGTATCTTCGCTCTGCAACTCGCCGGCGCGAAACTCTTCGCGCAACTCCCTGGCGCTTTTCAGGTCGACTTCGATGAGATCGAAGAGCCCAGCGGAGCACTCGCCAGCGCCTTTGCCGGCCAACGAAAACGGGTCCACAGCGCCCCAGTCGTAGTAGTAGCTCTTGTCTTCGCCATAGTCTGGAATCTCGCGGAAGCGATCGGCGATGCCGCGAATCTCGTCTGCGCCTTCTCCATCTACATAGGCCGCGAAGGACGAATAGTTATCCTGCTTCGCCAGCCACTGCTTCAATACATCATGCACAAACTCGGGAAGATCGTGTGCGCTTACCCGATCGATCTGCCTTGCCAGCCTGCCCTTCCCCTCGCCGATCCCGGCTCCCGCAACGACCATGTACGCGGGAAACATTTGTTGTTCTCTGCGCCCGACGTTGCCATAAAATCCGAGATCGGCGAGCATGTGCTGACCGCAGGTATTCGGGCAACCCGAAAGATTGAGACGGAAACCGGGAATCTGGTCGAGATCCAAAGCGGAGTCCTTCAGTCTCTCCGCGATTGCAGACAGGGCTCCCTTTGAAAGGCAAACACCGAGCTTGCAAGTGTCCGCGCCTGTGCAGGCGATGGAGTTTCCAACAAGGCGCGGGCCTGAAGCAAGTTCGGTCAGTTCGCGCACCAGATGGAAGACATTTGGTAGGTAGCTCTCTGGAATATTTTGTAGCCTGAGATTCTGGCCGAAGGTCGCTCGCAGCACGTAGTTGCCGAAAGGCTCGAGAAACTCCGCGAGCCGAATAGCGTCCAAGTTCTTCAGATTGCCAAGAAAGATGGGAATCAGCACGGAGAACGACCCTGGCTGTTTCTGTGCTTCGACATAGCGTTCTTTCCACTCTTCAAACTCCGGCGAATTGTCCCGCTCGGGAGCGAAAGAGGGCAGCGTACTCGACTGCGGAGCCTCCTCAATGAGAAGCGCCGCCGGGTTCTCTTCACGAACCCGTTTTAGCTGCTCTTCATACAATTGCCGGAAGCGTTCCTCGCCGAGTGAGTTCCATAAGAAGCGCAGGCGCGCCGTATGGCGATTCTTGCGGTTGCCATGGTGGTCGAAGAGCCGTTTGATCGCTGTAGCGACGACATATACATCTTCGGCGGGAATGAAGTCGTGAAGCAGGTGTCCTACTTCGGGCTTGGCGCCCAACCCACCGGCAACATAGACGCGGAATCCCTTCCTTTCCCCTTGAAGCTGGGTCACGAAACCCAGATCGTTGAACTGTGCGTACGAAGTGTCTGCGGAAGAGTTTGAGAAGGCGATTTTATATTTCCGGGGCAGAAGCCACGAATCTGCCTCGGCAATCAGCCTGCTCGTCAGCGCAAATGCGTATGGACTGGGATCGAAGACCCCATCGAGACCGACGCCCGCATCCGGAGAGACAAGGAGGTTGCGAACTGTATTGCCGCCTCCGCCGCGCGACGCAAGGCCAGCCTGCAGCAGTTCGCGCATCACCGGAAGAACATCGTCGAGCGCGACATCGTGAATCTGAAACTCTTGCCGCGTCGTGATGTGAATCGCCTCGCTTCCGGAGCGCGCGGAGATCTCCGCAATCGCTCGCAGTTGATTCGGCGTGAGCGCGCCCCCCGTAGTGCGGATGCGCACCATAAAAGTGTTGTCCTTGCGCTGCTCATAGCAACCGAAGGGAACGCGGCGCGCCTTGAGGGTCGCGGCATCGATCTCCCCGCTCTGATAGCGGACGATATACGAATCTAGCTCGTCCAGTTCTGCGGCCAGGTTGTCCGGGATTCGGTAAAACATCGAGTGTTTCCCCTTCTTCCAACCAAAACGAAAGACCACTCGGAACTTCGAGTGGTCTGGAGCTTAGCGTGCCGGGATTATCCGTTATTTAGTAAGGCGCACTATTCTCCAGATCGGTGCAAAGGCTCTTGCAACAACAGCAAAACGATCTGGAGACTAGATTTCGCATAACTTGACTTCGCTCAAGGATAACAATCGAGAGTGGTCAAGTCAATTTTCTTTCACGAGCGAGCCGGATGCAGCTGTGGCAAAGGCCTGTTCAAGGTCGGCATGACTTTCCAGCCATCGAGCCATGATCGCCGCGCCCTCAAAATGAAGCGTGAGACGAGCAAGCAGAGTCTTCATGCCTTGGAGCGTAAGCCAGGCCTCGAAGGGAGCCTGCGTTGTGCCAACTGTTTTGCGGATCAGGCGGATGCGCTCCAGCAGCTTCTGTCGCGCGTGGCAATCGATCCGCCGAGCGTCGCATTATGGCCGTCGATGTACTTGGTCGTCGAAAGGATGGAAACATCCGCGCCGAGTTCCAAAGGCTTCTGAAGAATCGGAGTCAGAAAAGTATTATCGACGGCCACCAGAATCGCGTGTCTCTTGGTAACCTGAGAAACGGCCTCAATGTCTGTCAACTACAGTGTCGGGTTTCCGGGGCTCTCGATCAGAACGATGCGGGTTTCCGAAGTAATCGCGGTTTCGACGTTGACGGCGTTGGATGCGTCCACAAAGGATGACACCGAGCAATCGGCTGCGAGTGAACTTGCGAGTATCGCTTGACATGAATTGAACTTTTATGGCCCAATACGAACATATGCAGGAGCTAGCGCACATCCCGGAAAGTCTTGTGCCCGCCCCCGAGCCGACTCCCCGTCGCTCGTGTTGTTGACCATTCGCATACTCTCTCACCAAAGCCATCTCGGATGTTGCTCTTCTGTTGTGAAGTGAGCGCAGCGGTCATTCATAGTCCGATTCGGTATGAAAGCTATTGGTTGCTGAGTAACAATGACTTCCCCACCGCGCATTATCCGATTTGGACTGTGAACCGAAGCACGCCTTCATCTTTAATTTCAATGAAAAGGAATGCACTTATGAGCATATGCCCACAGATCCCCTGCAATGCGATGCGCTGTTGTCGCACGACTCAATTACTTGAAGAGGATGTGTCTTGCGTCGTGGGCAAGTGCATCGTTCCGATCTAACGGCAGCATGCGCGCAGCGCAGACTGCAACGGCCCACGAATAATTCGTGGGCCACTTTCATTTGCGGTCCACTTCGATCGCACCTTTGGAGGCATCAATGTCGACTGTTCAGTTCTCATTTCAAGTGTTTGTGAAGCGAAACCTCCCACACCTTTTGGCAATTCTTTTCGTCATCCTGGCGGCTTCGGGTTTGCATGCACAGATCGTCGAAACCGGAATCATCACCGGCGTGGTCAAAGACAATACCGGCGCGGTGATTCCCAATGCTCATGTGACGGTGAGAAACACCGGAACCGGATTAACAACCCCCACATCAACCGATGCCCAAGGAATTTATGTATCTCCGCCTCTGCATCCAGGAGATTACACGGTTGAGATCGATGTTCCCGGTTTCAACAAAGTTGTGGAAGGTGTCAGGCTGGAAGTTGGTCAGCGTGTTGCGGCCGACGCCTCTCTGGCCGTTGGCAGCGCTGCTGAGACCGTTGAAGTTCAAGCTTCTGGCGAACTGCTGGAGACCGAAAGCTCAAGCGTCTCCAATCTCCGCTCGGAAGAAGCGGTCAAGGATCTTCCCCTGAACGGCCGCAATTTCGCGGAGTTGATTGGCCTCGGCGCCGGCGCTTTGCCTGCGGAGCAACAGATATCCAGCGTCCCGTATACCATGCAGCGCGGCGATACATCCTTTGCCTTCAACGGCCTTCGCTTTCAGGAAAACCGTCTGCTCCTCGACGGTATCGGCGACAACGACAACCACAACGGCCTCGCCCCGGAGATCTTTCCTCCCATCGAGGCGATCCAGGAGTTCTCGGAGGACATTGCCGACGCCGACGCACGCTATGGGCGCGGCAACGGCGGCACCATCAACCTGGTCTTCAAGTCTGGCACGGACCACTATCACGGCGATGTATTCGAGTTTCTCCGCAACTCCGCGCTGAATGCCCGGAATTATTTCGACACATCCTCGATCAAACCGCCGCTCCGGGAAAATCAGTTTGGTATCACCTTTGGCGGACCGGTCTTTTACAAGCAGGCCAACCCCAAGACCTTCTTCTTTGCCGACTACGCCGGAGCGCGCCTCGGTCAGGGGCAGACTTCCATCACGAGTGTCCCGGATGTGATAATCACACCGGGCCCCACCGGGGGTTATGACTTCTCCAAATATGCGCCGATTGTGGTTCCTGGATCCATAACCACAGCGAACCCAAAGGGAACTCCATACCCCAACAATTTCGTTCCAAACAGCGATCCGAATATTGATAAAACCGGCGCGAATATTCTTAACTTCTATCAACAATATGCGCCTTCAAAGAACTTTCTCGCGGGCAAGACAACCGTCGGCAACTACCTGTATACCCCGCTGCGCATCGACGACGGAAACGCTCTTGACGTGAAGGTCGACCGCAAATTCTCCGAGCGCGACGCTGGCTTCTTTCGCATCAGCCACTCCCTGGATACGGTCAGCCAGCCCGGCATTCTGCCAACGCCTCTGGTGGGCGCAGTCATCTGCGGACCGGCAACGAATCCCGCTTATCAGGCCGTACTCAGCGAGACACACATCTTCTCGCCGACTACGATCAACACAGCGCGCTACGGCTGGACTCGCTTCTTTGTCAACGCCGAGAACTGGGATGCAGGCCAGAACTTGCCCACGACCCTCGGCATCCAAGGCGTAGAGATTGTCGGCAATCCCAAGTCCGATGGACTGCCGGTGTATGGCTTCACGGGCTTTACGTCGATCGGCGACGCGGGCAACAGCCCCACGCAGATCGGGACCAACAATTATCAGTGGGACGACAACGTCAACCTGGTGCGCGGCAAGCACTCGCTGGACATTGGCTTCGAGCTTGTGCGCCTCGAGTACAACATGTTCCAGACCAGCGCGGAACATGGCTCCGAGACTTTCACCGGGCAATACTCACTGCTGCCCTGGAGCGATTTGCTCTTCGGAGCGCCGGCGACCGGAAGCTACTCCTTTCCGACTGAGGTCGGCTTGCGGCAAAGTGATCTCTCCTTCTATGTGCAGGACAACTACAGAGTCAACAGCAAGCTGACCTTGAACCTTGGCCTGCGCTACGAAAACATCCTCGGCTGGCCCTGGACCGAAGTCAACAACAAAGAGTACGACTTCGTTCCCTCCATCTCGCAAACGGCTCTGGAGCAGGTCGGAACCAATGGTATTCCGCGCAGCGGACTGAGTGGCAACAACTCGAATTTTGCTCCGCGCGTTGGCCTGGCCTACAAGATCACCAACAAAACGATCTTCCATGGCGGCTACGGCATCTATTACTCCGCGCCGAATGTGACCAATTCGAGCGGCCTCTCAGCCAATGTTCCAGTCGACGATTACTGGGCCTTCAGTAACTCCAACACCTATGGAGCAGCCACCAACAGTCTGCCCTTCGTTTATGCGGAGGATGGATATGCACACACCAAGGTCACCTCGGGCAGCGCATTGCGGCCGGGGACTCCGGCCTTTGCCCAGGATCCGGATGCCAAGACGCCTTACAGCATTCAGTGGCATGCGGCTATCGAGCAACAGATTCCCTTCTCGACCGTCCTCAAGTTTGCCTATGTGGGAACCAAGGGAGTTCATCTGGACAATCTGCGGGACATCAATGCGGGTCCAATTGCAGCCGCGGCAGCAGGTGGACCGACCTCTGTTGCAAAAAATCGCCCCTATCCGCAGTTTGGGATAATCAACGATCTGGAGACCAGACAGATCTCCAACTACGACGCATTGCAGGTTACGGCTGAGCGCCGCGGGCGTGGGTTGAACCTCCTTGCCTCCTACACCTACAGCCACGCTCTGGACGAAAGCACGGGCAGCGCCGGCGGCGTTACCGATCCTTTCAACCTCCGCTACGACTACGGCAACTCCGACGAAGATATTCCCAATCGATTTGTCGCCAGCGCCACCTATGGACTTCCCTTCAAGGCTAAGGGCGCATTGGGAGGCTTTGTCGAAGGATGGCAACTCAATACCATCCTTCAGTACTATGATGGCTTCCCCTTCACTGTCGCGTCATCAGCCGGAAATGGCGATGGTCTCACACAGCACGCGACTTTTATCGGTACCGGCGGCAACGGATCGCTGCCAAAAGGCCAGCGCAAGCTCTCGGAATGGTTCAACACCGCAGACTTCACGTCCGCTCCCCAGGGAACTTGGGGCAACTCGGGGCGCAATACTCTGCAAGGTCCGGGGACGAAGAACATCGACTTCTCGGTCTTCAAGAATACTCACCTGACCGAATCGAAGATTCTGCAACTTCGCCTGGAGACATTCAATCTCTTCAACACGCCACAGTTCAGTAACCCGGCCTCCACAGCCGGTACGGCCTCTGCCGGCATTATCACTTCGGCGGGTTCCGAGCCTGTCTTCCAGCGCCTTGAGCGTCAGCTTCAGCTCGCGGCAAAGATCACCTTCTAACGCGTTCGGCGGCGTTCAAATCATCGAGCGCCGTCGAACATTCCTCGATGAAAAGTTCCCTCCCCCCGACATTCTTTACCCGCACATCCCCGACGGAGGTCCCGGCCAATGGAAATCACCACCCGCAGTCTCTGGACGCTTATCCACGGCATGGGCTTTGGCGCGCTCTATCTGCTGGCCTGCTCAGGAGCAATCGTGCTGCTGTATCTGCGCTTTTCGACCGATGCAGAGTCGAAGGCGTCACCAGCAAAGGATCGCTTCCTCGGCATCTATCTCACCGTTATGGCAGCGCTGGCATGGCTCGCCGTGCTGACCGGAACCTACATTATCTATCCATGGTATCGAGCCACAGCGCCTGCTGGAACCAGCGATCTTGCCGGATTCCCTCGCGCCCTCCTGCTCTCCCATCCTGCCACGAAACAGTGGCACTTGATAGGAATGGAATGGAAAGAGCACATCGCGTGGCTTGTGCCAATCGCAATCACCATGGCTGCATCCATTGCCATCAAATACGCACGTTATCTCAGGAATCATCCGCAATTGCGTTATGCGCTTCACGGATTCGTTATCACGTCGCTCTTCGCGGCCGGCGTCGCAGGATTCTTCGGTGCGATGCTCAGCAAAAATGCGCCCGTCGATGGCGGCCCAACCATTCAGTTGGTTCAAGGAGAGAAGCCATGAGCGTGCAAACTCCCATTGCCACGGAAGTTTCCCCAGTCATCTCCGATCCCACAGTAATTCCCAATGGCTCCGGCGCGGCCGCCATTCTTTCGGCTGGAATCGGATCGTTTGCCGTTGCACTCTTTGCGATTGCGGCTGACAAATCTGCGTTCGTAAAGGACCTGTTGGCCTTTTACAAGCCAACCGGGGCTCTCTCTGGCGAGACCACCGTGGCCATTCTTCTCTGGCTCGCGGCGTGGGCAATCTTGAATTGGCGTTGGCGAAGGCGAAACGTCTCTCTGCGGGGCGTCAACCTCATCGCGCTTGTGCTGCTCGGTCTTAGTCTATTGCTGACGTTTCCACCCGTCAGCGATCTCTTCTGATCCCTGATGCAATTCGGGAACGGCGTCGCATTGGGCGTTCCCGTCAACAAGTGGCAGCCGCTAGATATGCGGATCGCTCAATGAAAGAATCAGGAGTCTGCTTCCCCCGAACTCGGGGCAGATGTTTTATGCATTTGCCGGCAGCTATTCCACTCCCGTTGTCTATCAATTCAGCACGGGAATCGAGCAACATCTTGGAACCAACAGAAAGTTGTCGCTTGCCTATGTCGGATCTCAATCTCGCCACTTGCCGGCTTTGCAGCAGTTGACGGACCGCAACAAGAATTTCATACGTCAGACATCCGTAGTGGAAGTGCGTAGCGAGGGAGAATCGTTTTATAACTCATTCCAGACGCAGTTCAACCAGAGAGTAACCATGGGGATTCATGTTTTAGGTTCGTTGTCGCGGCGAGATATCGAAGGGTACACTTCTCCTGCGATGTTTCTTCGACCCATGTGCAAAATGCTCGTGCTGGCAACTCAGGCAGCGGAATTGCGGCGATGGTGCAGGCCACCGAGCCTTGGTGGTAATAACGGACGTAATCACTCATCAGCCGTTTCAAATGGCGTTCATTCACAACGATCACATGGTCAAGCAGATCTCGGCGGCAGTTGCCGACTCAGCGCTCGGCGACACCGTAGAAAGTCCATCTGGATTCAGGAGAGCTACAGCAAGGTAGTCACGGTGCCCTGGCACACGACGACCAGCATTGGCTACACGTACAGCCGGCAGAGCCTCATTCGCCTCAACATCCGAGACTCTGGCGACTGGTAACGGATGCTAAGTCTCTGAGGTCTGCTCGTTGAATCGATAGCCAACGTAAGCATCCGTCAAGAGATATTGCGGGTTGCGCGGGTCGTCTTCTATCTTCTTGCGCAGTTGACGAACAAATGTTCTGAGGTATTCCAGCTCGTTTCCATATTCAGGACCCCACACGGACTTCAGCAAGCGGGCGTGTGGAATTGGCTCGCCAGCATGCATCATCAGATAGTGAAGCATCTCGAATTCCTTGGGTGTCAGGTGAATCGCGCGTCCACTCTTCATCACCCGGTATTTCACAGGATCCAATTCAAGCTGGCCGTGGCGAATCGGCGCGTCTCGGTAGGCATCCTGGGTGTTTCTTCTGCGAACGGCCGAGCGCAATCGCGCCGTCAACTCCCGAACCTGAAACGGCTTCGTAATGTAGTCGTCTGCGCCGGCATCGAGCGCCAGC
>JBEKKL010000087.1:0-11963 GCA_050010735.1 Occallatibacter sp.
GTGTTTGATCCGTAGTTGGCCACCGCTCCCAGATCGCCCTTGAACTGCAGAATTCCCGCGTTTGTGCTCGCCCCGCCCTTTCCGCCCGTGGGGACTTTCTCTGCTAATGCCAGCGACGGCGTTCCCGCCGTATCCAGTTTGAACACGACGACAGCATTGCCGCTTGCGTTGTTCGTGCTCGTGACTACCAGTGCGCTGCGATTCGCCTGGCCGGAGGCGGCCAGTGCGCCAGTGAGACAAAGCGCCATCAGCATAAAGCCGCAGCGCCACACACCGAGGTTAGAGTTTCTTGGCGAATTCATTTCGATCTCCTTTAGGGGAATTTGGTGAAAATGATCGCGGTTGCGACTTTAGGCACATACCCCGAACACGGAGCATTTTCACAGATTGATATTCGATCAGAACCGCTGAAAAGTTACGGTCGGCTATCCGATTTATCTTTCTGTTAAAAACTTCTGAATTTAAGTGGCTTCGCGTAACTTCCGGACGCTCCTCATCGAACTATTCAACATGCGGTTCAAATGGGTTTGCGAGTGCTTCTGACGGCGAGGACGATTTGCATCAACAAGCCGGTACGGATAATCATTGCATGAAGGCATTTGAACCCATGCACTCAGACAGCAATCTTGAGAATCTCATGACTCGCTATCAACAGGGCGACTATGCCGCGGCCACGGATCTCATCGAGCGGATCGGCCCGCAGCTGCATCGGTTCTTTCTTGCGCAATCTCAGAGCCGTACCGATGCCGATGACTTGCTGCAAGAGACCTGGCTTCGCATTCACAAGGTGCGGCACACCTATCGCCCTGGCGAACCGGCTCTTCCATGGTTCTACGCGATTGCGCGGCATGTCCGCGTGGACCACTATCGGAAATCGGTCTGGACCGCTCTCGGCAAGCGTCAACTGGAGGCAATGACAAAAGAAGTGGCGGCCGTTCCGAGAGAACCCGATCATGCTGACGGTTTGGATGTACTGTTGGCTCCTCTTTCCGAGAGCCAACGTGAGGTGATCGAGATGATGAAGGTGGCGGGAATGTCTTTGGAGGAAGTTGCACGCGCCACCTCTTCCACTGTCGGATCAGTGAAGCAGAGGGTGCACAGGGCGTACAAAAAGTTGAGGGTAACCATGAGCGCCGCCGGGGTCAGGACGGGGCAGAGCGAGGAGCTGTCGTGAAAGATCAAGAGATTGACGGTGTCCTGAACAATGCTGGGCGAGCTCCGCACGATCTGGCCCCGGAGGTGCTGCAACGTATTGCCGACTCGCTCAAGCCGACGCTCCGCCCAGTGCGCCCGCTGCCGCCGCCATGGGCGATGACGTGCGGAATGCTCCTGATCTCCGCGGCTGTTTCTCTGGCGGGCGCGGCCCGCGCCGGTTTTTTCGGATTTGAAAAGATGGACATCCTGGAGCGTTTACTGATCTTACCAGCGCTCGTTATCCTCGTTTGGATGGCGGGGAGCGAATTCGTCCATGCAATGATTCCGGGCAGCCTGCGCCGCATCTCTTCGGGCGCGCTTTTGGGATTCGGCACTACGGCGCTGTTGATCGTGTTTGCGTTCTTGTTTCGCGATTATCGAAGCGACCACTTCTTCTCCGCCGGCATCGCATGTCTGCTCGTCGGCTTTCTGCACGCCATTCCCGCGGCGTTGCTCGGCTGGTTGCTGATCCGGCGCGGCTTCGCAGTTAATTCCGTATCCGCGGGATTGGCGGCAGGCACGCTTGGGGGCCTGGCCGGTGTGGGAATGCTCGAATTGCATTGCCCAAATCTTCAGGCCGCTCACGTGCTTGTGTGGCACGTCGCCGTTGTGCCGGTGAGCGCTGCAGCAGGAGCATTGGTGGCTTGGAGTTTGCGTTTCCGGGCTGGCTCTCGCCCTCATGAGCGCATATCTCCCAAATGAGCAAAGGCTGGGGCAGAAAGCCGCGACAAGGCCTTGGGAGAAATGTGGGAAAAGATGAAGCCGCGATTCTGGAAGCCGTACTGAATTGGAGCAAACTGCCAGATCGAGCACGCCATCACTCGTTGGGACAGATCAACCCACGCATATATCGAAAGATATAGATCTACCTATATCTCCATGCAAATTGCAGACCTTTTCCGGTCCGGGGATGGACAACCTCGACATGAGTGCGCAAAAAGCCATCTCGCTGAGAGAGTATTTCAGCACCGCTCTTCGTATCGAAGCATTCAACAATCATGCGCAGTTCTTCGGCCCCGAGGCGGTCAATGGCAACATTACCAATGCGGCCGAGTTTGGCCACGTCGTTAGTGCCCAGTCGCCGCGTCTCATGCAGTTGTCTCTCAAACTTGCTTTCTGACAGTCCGGAAGCCTGTCTGCGCACAATGGATCACTGTATCGCGTGCCCTCACGCAGCGCGGTTTCATGCCATTTCTGGTCTTTTAGTAACCTTCAGAGCGTAGGCCATGACGGGCACGACGCCGGCTAGCCGAACCAGCCTCGCTCGTTCCCAGACATTCAATGGGGATAGGGCATCAATTTGTCTTGTGACTCAGTTCCTGAAACAGGGTGATACCAGTGATACCAGCGCTGGTCGATGGGACCGCAAGGCCCGCCAGAGGGCTGTGTTTTCAAAAACGTGGCAGCGAGGAAACACGCTGAAATACAACCAAAGCGAGGGATCTGCACGAAGGGCTCGATATACTTTTTGCCTGAAGAGAGACGCGGCGGGCTGCCAGAAGCAATGGATCCATTTTTAGGCTACTCCAGCAGACCCCGCACCCCACTGCCGCTGCTCGTTCCGGGGCGGCCGCAGGAAGCAAGAAAGCCGCGTGTCGCCGTCCTTCCAACGGCGACACGCGGCATCGAGCGGATCGGCAAGCCTGCCTACCGCGTAACAATCTTGGCCAGACGCGGATCCTTCCACAGCGGGGCAAAGTCCGGATCGTTGTAGACAGAGGCCAGATCGTGATAGTGGCTCTCCTTGGCCCGGCCCAGATAGTCAAGGGCGCCATCGAGGTTGCCGCGCTTCATGTATGACTTGGCAATCATATAGAGGACGTGCGCGTGCTGCTCAGGCGTCATGATCTGGGCGATCGCTCCTCCTTCGCTATTGGTCAGCACGTCAGCGTCAAGCTCCAGAGCTCGCGCGTACTCAGTCATCGCGCGATCCGTCTCGTTCAGACCCAACCATGCCTCGGCGAGGTTCAGATGGGTCGAGGCCACCGACTCATCCAGCGCCAGCGCCTGCTTGAAATAGCCGGCGGCTGGTTTGTACTTCTTGTCCAGCAGGGCCACGGCTCCCAGGTTGTTAATCGCGGCAACCAGATGGGAGTCGAGCTTGACCGCCTGCGCAAATTGCTTGCGCGCCTGCCCTCTCTCACCCAATTGCAGCTCCACAATCCCCAGCTTGTTATAGAGCGACGCATTCTGCCGTGAGTTGCGGATGGCCGCCTGATAGTAAGCCGCCGCCTTCAGCTTGTCCTTGTGAAGCCGCGCCAGGTCTCCGTTCTCCTCAGCCACCCTGGCGGCCTCAAGTTTGTCCATCTTCGGCGTATCCGGTACAGTCTCTGTCCTTCCGAATGGCGCCGTCAGCATCACCAGACTCGTTGCTGCGAGCATCATCACCAGTCTTTTCATGGGTCTCACCTCTCCCGCCTTTGAGGCGTTTCGCCGAACACTGTCTTTCGACTTGTCCTGCTCCGGCGATCCGTTCCCCTGCATTGACTCAAGTAGAGATCCGTTGCGCGCCTCCCGCAACGCTATAGCTGCTACCCCTCCGTTCCGTGGGGGTTAAATCTTTCAGACCTCCTCCCTAACTGTCTTTCCTTCTTTAATTTGCCGACATGACCGGCCTCCGCCGTGAAATCCTTCTCTCCTGGCGCTCAGGCGGGGGTTACACGGCGCTACGCCCTGCTCTCCTCCGCTACCTACACCGTTAAGGACTAGCCAAACAGCGAAGGATCGCTAGCATTACAATCAGTCCGGGGATCATTCCAATGGCGATTGAGAGCCCAGAGTCGGTCGAGCTGGCAGCACAGCGGGCAGAGCTGGATGCAGTTCTGCATTCCGAGCAGTTTATGCGCGCCCCCACGCTTGCCAATCTTCTCTCCTACCTTTGCGGAAAGCTCTTTGCCGGGGAGGCCTACCAGATTAAGGAGTATTCGGTCGGCGTGGAGGTCTTCCGCCGTGGACCCTCCTTCGACCAAGACTCGGACTCGATCGTACGGGTCGAGGCAAACCGCCTGCGCAAGCGCCTGGCCGCCTATTATGCCGGCGACGGCGCGAGTCACCGGCTCCAGATCACCATTCCTTTGGGACAATACGTTCCAGAGTTCAAATCGGTTGTGCCCGAACAGGCGGAAGAGCCGGCAGCTCCGGCCAGCTTCGCGGCGCCAGGCCCGGCGGCCCTCGATCGACCTCCAACGGAAGACCCTGGGAGCGTGCCACATCGATCCGATCGCCGGAACTGGTGGCTCGGCGCCATCCTCGCGTTTTTAGCTGTGGGATTCGGCGGTTCATTATTGATGGTCCGGCAGGGGAAGCAGACTCCACCGGTCGCTGAGTCGACTCCGTCCCCTGTGCAGCTGCCAGAGTCGCAGCTTGGCCCTCCAACCGGCGAGGAGCTTCGCATCCTGGCCGGTTCCACTCGCAGCTTTGTCGATCATGCCGGCAAGTTGTGGAATGCGGATCTCTGGTTCAGTGGTGGAACGGCCGTGAAGAGCTCTGGGCAGCACATCTGGCGCACTCAGGATCCCGACTTCTACCGCACCAGCAGGCAAGGTCAATTCAGCTACAGCATTCCTCTCAAAAAGAGCGTCTATGAGCTGCGCCTGTACTTTGCTGAGACCGTCTTCGACCCCGAGTCCGCGGGAACGGGCGGCGAAGGCAGCCGCATCATGACGGTGCGAGCCAACGGCCACACGCTGATGAGCCGTTTCGATATCGTGGCCGATGCCGGAGCCAGCCGAACCGCCGACGTCAAGGTCTTTCCCGGCATCACGCCGGCAAAAGACGGTATGCTGCATCTGGATTTTTCCGGCGAGGAAGGCAAGCAGGCCACCCTCTCGGCCATCGAGATTCTGCCCGGCTTTCAGGAACATATCCGGCCTGTGCGAGTGCTCGCCCGCCAGACGCCGTACTACTCCAACGACAGCCACTGGTGGAGTCCGGATAACTACTTTCAGGGCGGCCAGCTAGCCACCTACGCAACGCCGGTAAAAGGCACCGAAGATCCGGAGCTCTATGAAACCGAGCGCTGGGGTAACTTCTCCTATGCGATTCCCGTCGCGCCGGGAAAATACGCGGTGACACTGCACTTTGCCGTCCGCCACGGCGACTGGGATCAATCCTCGTCTCCGTCAGACGATCACCGGGCCGCGGTGGCCCATGTCTTCGATGTCTACTGCAATGGGAATGCGGTTCTGAAGAACTTCAATCTTCCCCAGGAGGCGCATCAGTCAGACGTGGTCATTCGCAAATTCGCGAGCCTCGAGCCTAACGCGCAAGGAAAACTGCTGCTGAGTTTCGTCCCGGTGGCGGGGTATGCCACCGTGACCGGAATCGAAGTCCTTCCTCAGTAACCTGCCGCGTTATCATTGCCATCATGAACACCAAAATCCGCTGGGGAGTTCTCAGCACCGCCAACATCGCTCTCAAAAAAGTCATCCCTGCCATGCAGCGGTGCAGCTACGGCACTGTTGCCGCCATCGCATCGCGCGATCTCGCCAAGGCTCAAAATGCGGCGAAAACACTGAGCATTCCGAAGGCCTACGGCTCGTATGAAGAGCTTTTGGCCGACCCGGACATCGACGCTGTCTACAATCCGCTCCCCAATCACTTTCACGTGCCATTGACAATCAAAGCCGCCGAAGCCGGTAAGCACGTTCTGTGCGAGAAGCCTCTAAGTCTGACCGCCGCTGAGGCCAAGACCCTTCTGGCCGTCCGCTCCCGCACAGGAGGCAAGATCGGCGAAGCCTTCATGGTCAACTGCCATCCCCAATGGCTTCGTCTGCGCAACCTGCTCGATGAGGGCCGCATCGGCCAACTGCGCTCGATCACCGGCTTCTTCAGTTACTTCAACGTCGACCCCAACAACATCCGCAACCGGGCCGAGATTGGCGGAGGCGCGCTCATGGACATCGGCTGTTATCTCGTCCATGCCTCTCGCTATGCCTTTCGTCAGGAGCCGGCGCGTGTCGTCGCACTCATCGACCGGGACCCTGAGATGCATACCGACCGGCTGACTTCGGCGATTCTTGACTTCTCGAGCGGTCATTCCATCTTCACCTGCAGCACGCAGTTAGTCCCTTATCAGCGCATCCACTTTCTTGGCACGCGCGGCCGCATCGAGATTGAAATCCCCGTCAACACACCTCCCGACCGGCCCACCCGCCTCTTCATCGATTCGAGCGGCGACCTCTTCGGTGGCGGAGTAACAGCCGAGTCCTTCCCGGTCTGCGATCAATACACAATGCAGGGCGATGCATTTTCTAGGGCTATCTTGGAAGATACCGATGTGCCCGTCCCGGTCGAAGACGCCATCGGCAACATGGCTGTCATCGACGCTATCTTTGAATCTGCCCAATCCGGTCAATGGGAGAGCTTGCCCCGATGAAAGCAATCTCCAAGCTTGACAAGGCGCGGCGCCAGCGTATGAGGTATGCCGAGCGCAAGCTCAAGGAAGCGCAACAGCGCCTGGCTCGTGCCAACCGCAGCATCGTTTATTGGTCGCGAATTGTCGCCGATCTCAGGCACGAGCGAGTGCGCGCCGTTCAGCCTCCGCTCTGGCCGGAAGAAGAGACAAAGAAATAACCATGAGCCGGCGCGGCTCTGCGCCGGCTCATGGTTATTCGAGTAGGTGCGAGTTACTTGGCTTCGGCGGCCTTCTGCGCTTCCCAGCGCTTCTTCACCGCCTCGGCGATGCGCTTCCGGCCTTCGGGGCTGAGATTTCTCTTTTTCTTCTTGGCGGCCTTGGTTTTCTTTGCCGCCACAACCGCCTTCTTCGGTGCGGCAGCTGCTGCCTTTTGCGCCGCCCAGCGTTTCTTGGCGGCTTCGGCGATGCGCTTCCGGCCTTCAGGAGAGAGCTTTCTCCTCTTCTTTCTCGCAGTCTTTTGGACGGCAGGTGCAACTGCCGCAGCGTTCTTCCTGGGCCTGCCGACCTTCCTCTTTGCTACCGGGGCCGCGCCGTCGCTCAGCAACGCGCGTGCTTGTTGTAACTGGGCAATCTCCTGATCGATCGATGCCAGAATTTCCGATACTCCCATGGTTCCTCCCTGATTAAGTCAAGCAAACGGCCAATTCTTGCGGCTCTAAGTGAAGCTGCCTAGCAAAGCCAGTCACTCGCTCAAACATACGATACTCGATGAGTCTCTCGCTGACAAACACGATTTATCTTGTTTCCTCGATCAAGTTGTCTGCAGGTACTCTATTTCACAACACTTTCGGTATGCTCTGCCGCCTGCCGGTCACTTTTGTTGGAACGGGTGATGCCTGATTATCTCCATGCGAGTGATCGGATCGCTGGTTATTTTCTTGTAAAGAAATCTATTTGACTCCGATGATATTACCCGGCTCTGAGTTGACACTGAGTGCGCTCGATGATTGCGTCGCAAATTAGTTAGGTTCGCATGTAAGATCTTGTAATTTTGCAGGAATTGAAATCCGCGGAAGCGAATATCGGCGCTCCCACCCTCTGCGGTTAGAGTTGACTCGCTCTCCGAAGGCTATTCGTTGGCCTCCGGAGAGCAAAGTCAAGTTAACGTGCACAGTCCGTCAGTGAATAATGACCACGTTCATGCTCCACGGGGTCAAGGTCAAATTGAGCGGCAGTGTCGGTGAGCTAATCGTAGTTGTATATGGCCCAGCCCAGGTTTCGGTCCCGACCGGATCAGGCGGAGTTCCCGCAGGCGAACCCGACAGATCGTAGGTAGCCTTGTCGTAAGTCTCGACCGTGATGCTCGTAGCGGTGGTTTGCCCCGACAGTGTGATCGAAACCGGCTGGCTGGCAGTCTCATTGCGATTGAACAGCACAATCGCCGTTCCGCCGCTATGGGTTGCCGCATATGCCACCACGTCTTGAGTATCACCGGATACGCTCGCGCTAAGTACGCTTTCTCCGGTGACGGCAACGTTGCTGAAGAGTTGGAATGCGCGCGCCGTTGGCAAAAGGATTCCGGGCGCCAGAGTTTCAGCCGTGCATTGGTAGTAATCGGTCAGGCCATCGGAAAAGACCATGTAGCCGCCGAAGCTCTGCCAGCCATAAAGCGAGCTGGAGAAGTTCGCGCCATAGGTGCTATCTGCGCAACCGCCGTAAGCAATCCACCAGGTTAGACGGCTAACTCCAGCGTTCATCATTTCGCCCAGCACCTGTCCGGCAAACAACGCCTGCGTGATGGACATGGATTGTTTGCCGGGGCTGCCATAGGGCCCGCCGATCTCGCCGATATAGATAGGCGTGTTCGGAGTTCCCCATTCTGCCATCTCATTCCTGATGAGGTTGATGTTTGCCGTTAACTGCTGCGCGTCCTGATAAATGAGCGTGGTGTCGTTTTCCTGTCCCGGTGCTTCGGGATAATAGTGGTACTCGACGAAGTCATAGTACCCCTTCGCATTGGCCAGCACCGTGTTGTCCCAGCCACCGGCGGTGTTATCCGCGTCGATGGCCACACCGACCAGCGTGTTCGGAGAGGCGGCCTTGATCGTGTCATACCAACCGCTGCTTCCAATCATCGTGGAGGCATACTCCGCTGCGTTGTTCGCCGGTGAATGCAGGTCTTCTTCCCATGTGCTTCCATAGACCTCGTTGCCGATGGTCATATGGCTCACCGTGACTCCCAGGCTCAGCGAGTTGGCCGCCCACGCCGCAGCTTCGCTCGGCACTCCGCCTCCAGTGCAGGCTGGGTTCGTACCGTAATCCGCGGTGAGTGCGACATCGAGGCCGGCCGGAATGACGATGTCGTTGATAAAGTTCGCATACGTGTCATTGGTATCGGGCGTTCCTCCGCCATACGGGGCATTCTGGCAATTGGTGTTGGTTTGCCAGTGATAAACGTCCGACCACGATCCGCCTGGCCAGCGAACAGCCTTGATGCCGGCGTTCTGGAAAGAGTCCACAATGACGTTGCCATTGACGCCAATGTCGTACCAGGCAGCCATGTCCATTCCCAAAAGCTGGTCGGTTACCTCTATTCCCTTGGTCGCTGTGTTCACCGATACAGCCGAATATCCCGCGACGTTGAGTCCGATGACGGCGGAAGCAGTCGTGGTTCCCGACGTTCCGGTAATGGTGATCGAGGTTAATGCGGCGGGAAGAGATGCCGCGGATGTGAAGGTGACTACACTGGAGCCTGTTGTCGGATTGGTGCCGAAGGTCGCAGTTACGCCTGTGGGCAAACCGGACGCCGAAAGCGTTACGCTGCCGGTGAATCCGCCAAAGTCCTCTACCGCTATCGTGTCCGTGCTGCTGCTTCCTTGGTTCAGCGTCACCGGGGAGTCCCCAGCCAGCAGCGTAAATCCGCTGCCGCCGCTGGCGCTGCCGCTGCCGACCGCGCTGCATGTAGTCCCGTTAATCGCGAAGTTCGTTGGCATCGCGTTGGTCACGCCGTTCCAGTTGGCGTTGAATCCCACTTGCGATGTATTTCCACCGGCCGCGATGGCGCCGTCATAGCCCAAGCTCGTGATGGTCACGTTGGCGCCGTTCTGCGTTTCCGTGCCGCCCCAAAGCGACTGGAAGGTCTGCCCGTTGGGCCATGTCCACGTCAGCGTCCAGCTCGTCCAGGCCGTTGTGCCTGTGTTGTTAATGGTAATGGTACCTCCGAAGGAGCCTGCGCTCCCCGAACTGCTTTGCGAACCGACACTCCATCCGATCTTGCACGCCATGCCGGTCGCAGCAGTCACCGTGAGAGAGATAGTGGTGCTTGCGGTCGCCGAGCCCGAGGTGCCGGTGATGGTGATCGTCGATGTTCCCGCCGCGGCCGTGCTCGCAGCCGTCAGCGTAAGACTGCCGCTCGAGGTGGACGGGTTCGAGGTCCACGTGGCGGTTACGCCGGCAGGCAGCCCAGAGGCGGCAAGGGTTACAGAGCCGCTAAATGGACTGATATCGGTGATGCTGATCGTTTCGGGGCTGCTGGAGCCTGCCGCAAGCGACAGCGTGGGCGCCGAAGGAGTCAGCACGAAGCTGCCCGTTGCCGGAGCAGCCGTCACCGTCAGGGCAATCGTGGTCGATGCGGTCAGCGTCCCCGAGGTTCCAGTGATGGTGATGGTGCTCGTCGTCACGGCGGCCGTATTCGCTACCGTGAAGATGATCCCGCTGGTGCCGGTTGTCGGATTGGCGTCGAATACAGCACTGACGCCGGTGGGCAGATTCGAGACGGCCAGAGTTACTGCGCCGGTGAATCCATTCGCGCCAAGCACATTGATGGTGTCGCTGGCGGTTTCATTCTGAGGGACCGAGAGAGTGGCCGCCGTAGCCCACAACGAGAAGCTGGCTCCTGTCGACGTCACTGTGATGCTCACAGCGCTAGACGTGCTAGTCGCAAACGTGCTCGAACCCCCATAAACAGCGGTGATCGAGTGTGTCCCAGCCGTCGAGAACGATGTCGCGAGCGTCGCTTTTCCGGAGCTCAGCGTGCCGGTTCCGAGCGAGGTCGCTCCATCCATGAAGGTCACTGTGCCCGTCGCCGTCGTCGGTGAAACCGACGCCGTCAGCGTAACGCTGGTGCCTGTCGCGACTGATGTCGCAGAGGACGTAAGCGTAGTGGTCGTCGCCGTCAACGTCGTTGTGACGGTGATACTCACAGCGCTCGAAGTGCTGGTCGCGAAGGTCGTCGATCCGCCGTAGACAGCTGTTAACGAGTCAGTTCCCGCTGTCGCGAACGAGGTCGTGAGCGTGGCCACGCCGGAGCTAAGTGTTCCGGTTCCGAGTGAGGTGGTTCCCGACATGAAGGTGACCGTGCCGGTCGCCGTCGAGGGCGAAACTGTCGCAGTCAGCGTGACGCTGGTGCCCGTCGCTACGGATGTCGCAGAAGACGTAAGCGTAGTTGTCGTCGCTGTCAGCGTCGTTGTGACGGTGATGCTCAGAGCACTCGATGTGCTGGTCGCGAAGGTCGTCGATCCGCCATAGACAGCGGTGATCGAATGCGTCCCTGCCGTCGAGAACGAGGTCGCGAGCGTCGCCTTGCCGGAGCTCAGCGTTCCGGTCCCGAGCGAAGTTGTCCCATCGAGGAAGGTCACCGTGCCGGTTGCCGTCGAGGGCGAAACCGTCGCCGTCAGCGTGACGCTGGTGCCAGTCGCTACGGATGTCGCAGAAGACGTAAGCGTAGTCGTCGTCGCTGTCAACGTCGTTGTGACGGTGATGCTAACAGCGCTCGAAGTGCTGGTGGCGAAGGTCGTCGATCCGCCATAGACAGCGGTGATCGAGTGCGTCCCTGCCGTCGAGAACGAAGTCGCGAGCGTCGCCTTGCCGGAGCTCAGTGTCCCTGTTCCGAGCGAGGTTGTTCCGTCGAGGAAGGTCACCGTGCCGGTCGCCGTCGAGGGCGAAACCGTCGCCGTCAGCGTGACGCTTGCGCCAGTCGCTACGGATGTCGCAGAAGACGTAAGCGTAGTCGTCGTCGCCGTCAACGTTGTTGTGACTGTGATACTCACAGCGCTCGAAGTGCTGGTCGCGAAGGTCGTCGATCCGCCATAAACAGCGGTGATCGAGTGCGTCCCCGCCGTCGAGAACGAGGTCGCGAGAGTCGCCTTGCCGGAGCTCAGTGTCCCTGTTCCGAGCGAAGTCGTTCCATCGAGGAAGGTGACTGTGCCGGTCGCCGTCGAAGGCGAAACCGTCGCCGTCAGCGTGACGCTGGTGCCTGTTGCTACAGAAGTAGCAGAGGAGGTCAGCGCAGTCGTCGTAGAGGTCAGCGTCGTGTTGCAGGCCGTTCCATTTACCGCGAAGTTCGTCGGTACGGCATTGGTGGTTCCATTCCAGGTGCCGTTAAAGCCAAAGCCTGAGTAAGTGCCGCCGGCCG
>JBEKKL010000088.1:0-11659 GCA_050010735.1 Occallatibacter sp.
AACTCTATCGACGGGCTGATCCAGGACGACTATCGATCGATGAGCGGAATTGAGGAACTTCCGTTCCTTTCCCGAAATCGAATTTCACCTCCCAGCCAGGGAATCAACCGCTCTCCCGCGCGCGTCATCTTCGACCTCGCCGTACTCTCGTTCTTTCCGCAATCTGGCCGATACATCCATTACCGAAAAGGAATCAGCGGGAGATCTTCGATGGCCTTGGTGACATGGAGCAACAAATACTCGGTGGGCGTCGACGCCCTCGACGATCAACACAAAACGCTGCTGAAGGTTCTCAACGAATTTCATGCCGCGTCGATAAGAGGCAAAGCCCGGGAGGCTGCCGGCCCCCTCATGCGCCAAATTGTTACGCTGGCGAACGAGCACTTCTCGACTGAGCAGAGGCTGATGGAGTCGGCCGGGTTTCCTGGGCTGGCCGGGCATCGCGCCAAACACGAGGAACTATCCGCAAAACTAGCCGAGTTTGTCTCCCGCCACGAAGAGGGCGACACCACCATGTACGCCCAACTGCTCTACTTCATGCGGGACTGGCTCAGCAGCCACATGCAGACCGAAGATCAGGAATACGCGCCATGGCTCGCCTCGCATGGCGTCCGACAATGAAGAGTGGGCCGTATACCCGCCTCTTCAGCGGTGGCTCATTCTCCGGCCGATGCCGCCGATGAACGAACCGTGCCCCGATTCGGGACGGCATAATCTGAATCGCACGGCAGGCGGGTGAGCATGTAGCAATCAGCACCGCGAGGAAACCGCGATGGCAATGAAGGTTCTCGTCGTAGACGATTCAATCACCATGGTCATGAGTCTCAAGGCCACTCTGACGATGAACGGACTGGAAGTGGAGAGTGCGAACAACGGCCAGGCCGCGCTCGAGAAGTTGATTGCGGGGCTCCGGCCCAACCTGATTCTCACCGATATCAATATGCCGGTTATGGGCGGACTCGAGCTCATCGGCAAGGTGCGCGCGCTGCCGGGATTAAAATTCGTTCCGATCCTTACGCTGACCACGGAGAGCGACACCGCCAAACGCGACGAGGGCAAGCGAGCCGGCGCCACCGGCTGGATCGTAAAGCCGGTATCGGGCGACGATCTCATCAAGGTCATCAAAAAAGTTCTGCCTGGAGCGTGAGGCATGGCATCTGCGGCCTATCGAGGACTGGAAACGATCTCTCCCGCGCAGGCGGCCCGCAAGAGCGCCGATACGGCCAGCAACGGTTCCGTAAGCAACAGACGCATTTACAAAGCTCGCAACCGGCTGCTGATGCAGACGGCGTTGCGATTGCTTTGTACGGTGGTCTTTTACCTATCCCTGTTCTGGCTGATTGGGCCGGTTTTGATCCCTTACCGAAGCCTGATTGCCGAGCTGCTGATGATTCTCAGCGTGATTCCTCTTCTGACCGGCCAATGGATCAACTGGAAGCAGGCGCTTCGCGGCATCGCCGAACTCGGGATCAGTGGAACGTTGAGCAAGACCGAACTGGCGAGTGTGGCAGTGCTGCGCGCGGCCGTGCGAGAAGAGTTGAAGGACTCCAAGCCCTACATCGACGTGATGCACGACCAGATCCGCGATTCACTCGCCGAATCCGAACGTGAGGTCGTCGAGGTGATCGAACAGATCGATTTGCTGATTGGGAAGGCGAACGAGCAGCGGGAGCATATCGCCGAATCCATCCGGAGCGGGAAAGAGTTAACCGAGAGCACTCAAACGCGCATTGAGACAAATAAGGAGATCATCGCCGCCATCAATATGCAGTTGGAAACGCAGACGGACGAGTTCAGAAACAACTTCGAGCGCATTCAGGGGCTATCCCGCGAGGTCTGCGCCTTGACACCGTTGATCAAGGTCATCACATCGATCGCCCGGCAGACAAACCTGCTTGCCCTCAACGCTGAGATCGAGGCGGCTCGGGCGGGCAGCGCCGGCCGCGGTTTTGCCGTAGTGGCCTTCGAGGTGAGAAAGCTGGCCGTGCTCTCAACGCAAGCGGCCTCAGACATTTCAAGCAAGATTCATGCGACGTGCAAAAAGGTGGACGAGGAGATGGCCGGCGCCAGGGAGTCGCTGGAGCAGCACGAGGCCAACAACGCGATGAATCATCTTGTGAGCGACCTGAGCGAGATGCAAGCAGAGTTCGCGCACAACAGCCGGTTGCTTCTCGATGTCATTCACGAGGTTGACGCGAATTATGAGGAGAGCGTCAACCGTTTGTCGCAGGCGTTGGGGCACATTCAGTTCCAGGATGTGATGAGGCAGAGGATGGAACACGTCCAAGTCGCGTTAGTGGAGATGCGCGATCATTTGCTGCATCTGTCGGGAAAGCTGGCCGATTTCAGCTGGCAGGGGGATTTCGATCAGAGATTCACCGGAATGCTGGAAGCCCACAAGAGCAAGTACAGAATGGCCAGTCAAACCGTTACCCACCTCAACGTAGCTGGGGGCGAGAACGCGCAGGACAACAGCCGCCCCGCCATCGAGCTCTTCTGATCGCCCCGCAATCGCCTCACACAGACTCGTAGGAGACCTGCCTTGTTGATAGATACAGCTAGAATACAGTCAAGGCGATTCTCGGGAGGACGGCTTGAGGCTTCTCTCACATTTGCGAGCGTCTATTCGTTTTGCGGCATTGTTTGCGGTAATGATTCTTCAGGCAAAGGCGCAACAGATCGCATTTACCTGGGATGATCTCCCAGCACACAGCGTACTGCCAATCGGCGAGACCCGCGTCGATGTCGGCCAGAAGATCATTGCCGCAATGAAGCAGGCACACATGCCGCCCGCCTATGGCTTCGTGAACGGCGTGCAGACAGAACGAGATCCGCTCTCCACGCCCGTGCTTCAGATGTGGCGGGACGCTGGATTGCCGCTGGGAAATCACACTTGGTCGCATCCCAACCTGAACCAGAACACGATTGAGGATTGGCAGCTTGACTTATTGAAGAACGAACCTTTGCTCAACAGATACATGGGCGATGGCGATTGGCACTGGATCAGATATCCCTACCTCGGAGAGGGAGAAACCGCGGAAAAGCGGGCAGCCGTGCGCAAGCTGCTCGCACAGCATGGTTACAAGATCGCCGCCGTGACCATGAGCTTTGGAGACTACGCTTACAACGAGCCGTATGCGCGCTGTGTTGCAAAAAACGATGCCGCCGCTATCGCTCGATTGGACGCCGCTTACCTTGACGCAGCCAGCGCGGCCATCGGCCGCAGCCGCGCGATGGCGAAGGCGCTCTACGGCCATGACATTCCCTATGTCTTACTAATGCATGTGGGAGCCTTCGATGCGCGCATGCTACCCCGCCTAATCAAGCTTTATCGTGATCGTGGCTTCGGCTTTATAACACTGCAGCAGGCTGAGGCGGACCCGTTCTACAAAAACGATCTGGATCTTTCTCTCTCAGCGGCGCCCGACTCGCTTGAAGAGGCAATGATCGCGCGCGGACTGCCAATTCCCCCTGGGCCGGCTCCAAGCATTGATCTCGATGCGCTGTGCCGCTAGTTTTGGAGATTGTTCTTTCAACGGCGGCTACATCGAGATGCAGCCGCCGCCGGGATTTCGGCAAATTGTGAAATGCCTTAGAACGCGCCCACCGTCTGACGCAGGCTATAAGAGCTGAGCGTCTTGATGTAGTTGCCGCGGTCAAACGGAGAGGTGTCGGGAACCGAGCGGCGGCTCAGGCAACCGCGCGTCTCCCACAGCGAAGTGTACTCGCGCTTCTCCAGCCAATAGTGAATGTCGGCCAGAACCCGCTTGATATGCTCGATGCCGTGGATGTGCAGGGCCGAGGCCATCATCGTTACGCCCGCTCCGGCCATGATGCCCTTGAGCACGTCTTCGGCCGAGTGAACGCCGCCGGAGATGGCGATGTCGATGTTCAGATGGCCATAGAGGATCGCTGCCCAATGCAGCCGCGGCAACAACTCCGCCGGTGTGGAGAAGTGGAGCGTGGGCCGTACCTCAAGGGTCTCAATGTCGAAGTCCGGCTGATAGAAGCGGTTGAAGAGCACAATGCCCTTTGCCCCGACCTCTTCCAGGCGAGCCGCCATGTGCGGAATGCTGGTAAACGAGCGAGCAAGCTTGACCGAAACGGGCACCTTGACTTCCGAGGTCACGGCAGTCACCAGCTCGATAAGCTGTCCCTCGAGCAGAGCAGAGGTCTGGCTCTTGTCCGTCGCCAGTGCGTAGGTGTTCAGCTCAATCGCATCCGCGCCGGCCTGCTCCATATCCTTGGCAAAGCGCACCCACCCGCCCGTGGTGGCGCCATTCAAGCTGGCCAGAATCGGAATCTTCACCGTCTCTTTGCAGCGCCGCAGGTGCTCCAGATAGCTCTCCTGGGTCATGCGGTAGTCCTTGAGGTCGGGCAGGTAGCCGAGCGACTCGGCAAAGGAATCCGTGCCGCGCGAGAGGTCATCGTCAAGCGTCTTCGATTCCAGCGCCAGCTGCTCTTCAAAGAGTGAGTGAAGCACGATCGCCGAGGCACCGGCGTCTTCCATCCTGCGCACATTGTCGATCGACTCGGAGATCGGCGTCGAAGAGACCACGATCGGTCCATTCAGCTTCAAACCGAGATATTGTGTTGAAAAATCGATCATTCGGCACCTCCGGCAGTCTCAACCGCCAGCTTCTTATCAGTTTTGTCCTCGACCTTTTCCGCCGGTGCGATATTCGGTGTCTCGCCACGTCCGGGCATTGCGGCCCGAGCCGAGTAGACCCGCCACTGCCGCTCGACATCGTCCTGCGCATCCGCCAGCAGCTTGGCCGCCAGCTCCGGATTGCTGCGTGCCAGCATAGTGTAACGCGCCTCGCGGTAGCTGTACTCCTTGAGCCGGATCGAGGGAGCCTTCGAATCGAGCTGGAAGGGATTCTTGCCCTCCTCCCGCAGAATTGGATTGTAGCGCATCAGCGGCCAGTAGCCCGACTGGACCGCCAGCTTTTGCTGTTCGAGGCCGTGGATCAGGTCGTAGCCGTGGGCGATGCAGCTCGAGTAAGCAATGATCAACGACGGTCCTTCGTGCGCCTCGGCCTCGCGGAATGCCTTTACCACATGGCTGTCATTGCTACCCATGGCAACCTGAGCGACATACACCGAGCCGTAGCTCACTGCTTCCATCGCCAAGTCTTTGCGGCTGTTGGGCTTGCCCGCTGCGGCAAACTTTGCCACGGCGCCCCTCGGAGTCGCCTTGGACATCTGGCCGCCGGTATTTGAGTAGACTTCGGTGTCCAGCACCAGCACATTCACATTCTTGCCCGAGCCGAGCACATGATCCAGGCCGCCGAAGCCGATGTCAAAGGCCCATCCGTCGCCGCCCAGAATCCAAACGCTCTTGCGGACCAGTGAGTCGGCTACTGCCACCAGGTTCTTCGCATCCGAACTCTGATTTGCCGCCAGCCGCTCGCGCAGCAGTTTTACCCGCTCCCGCTGTTGCTCGATCTCCGGTTCGGTCTGCTGCGAAGCGCCAAGCAGATCCGCGCTCAGTTCGACACCGATCGCCGGAGCCAGCTTTGCCACAAGCATCTCGGCGAACTCTTTCTGCTGATCCAGAGCGATTCGCATGCCGAAGCCAAACTCGGCGTTGTCTTCAAAAAGCGAGTTGGCCCACGTCGGCCCCCGGCCCTGCGTGTTCGTGCTGTAAGGCGTCGTCGGCAGGTTGCCGCCGTAGATCGACGAGCAGCCAGTCGCGTTGGCGATATAGAGCCGATCGCCGAAGAGCTGCGTCAGCAGCTTCACATACGCCGTCTCGCCGCAACCCGCGCAGGCGCCAGAGAACTCAAAGAGCGGCTGCAGCAATTGCAGATCCTTCACCTGCCCGTGCGACAGTTTCGAACGGTCAACCTCGGGCAAGTTCAGGAAGAACTCCCAGTTGTCGCGCTCGGCCTCCCGCAACGGTGCCTGCGGCGCCATGTTGATGGCCTTCTTGCTGGCGTCGCTCTTGTTCTTTACCGGGCAGACATCCACGCAAACCGCGCAACCCGTGCAGTCTTCTGGAGCGACTTGCAGCGTGTAGCGGTCCTGCTCCATGCCCTTCCACTTAGGCTTGGCCCACTGCAGGGTCACAGGGGCCTTGTCGCCAAGCTCGGGCGAGTAGACCTTGGCGCGAATTACGGCATGCGGGCAGACCATCACGCACTTGCCGCACTGAATGCACAGGTCCTTGTCCCAGACGGGAATGAACTGCGCGATGTTGCGCTTCTCCCACTGCGCTGTTGCTGTCGGGAATGCGCCGCCGGCGGGAATTGCGCTTACCGGAAGCAGATCGCCGTGGTTGCCGGCAATCTGGCCCAGCACATTGCGCACAAACTCGGGCGCCTTGGGAGAAATCGAAGGAATCAAATCGAAGCCCGACGATGCGGCCGTGGGCAACTCGACCTTATGCATGTGTGCAAGCGCTGCGTCGACTGCTGCGTAATTCTTCTGCACAACCGCTTCGCCGCGCTTACCGTAGGTCTTGTAGATGGCCTTCTTGATCTGCGCGATCGCCTCGTCGCGGGGTAGCACGCCGCTGATGGCAAAGAAGCAGGTCTGCATGATCGTGTTGATGCGCGTCCCCATGCCGGCCTCGCGCGCCACCGTGTAGCCGTCGATCACATAGAACTCGATCTTCTTCTTGAGCATCTCTTCCTGAGTGCTCTTCGGCAGCTTGTCCCAGACCTCGGCCGCAGAATACGGCGAGTTGAGCAGGAAGACCGCGCCCGGCATCGCTGCTTCCAGCACATTCATCTTTTCGAGGAAGCTGAAGTTATGGCAGGCCACAAAGCTCGCGCGGGTAATCAGATAAGTCGACCGGATCGGCGTAGGCCCAAACCTCAAGTGCGAGGTCGTCATCGAGCCCGACTTCTTCGAGTCGTAGACAAAATAGCCCTGCGCATAATTGTCAGTTTCGCTTCCGATGATCTTGATCGAGTTCTTGTTCGCGCCCACCGTGCCGTCGGAGCCAAGCCCGTAGAAAAGCGCGCGCACAGTCTTCGCGTCCTCGGTCGAAAACGTTGCATCGTAGCTCAGGCTCGAGTGCGAAACATCGTCGTCAATGCCGATCGTGAAGTGGTTCTTCGGAGCGGCCTTGGTCATCTCGTCAAAGATGCCCTTGACCATCGCCGGTGTGAACTCCTTCGACGACAGCCCGTAGCGTCCGCCGATCACCTTCGGCTTGGCGGCAAACGGCAGCGAAGCCGCATTCTCGGCCAGCACCGTCACCACATCCATATAAAGCGGCTCGCCGCTGGCGCCCGGCTCCTTGCAGCGATCCAGCACCGCGATCGACTTCACCGTCGATGGCAGAGCCTTCAGGAATGCGCTCGAATCGAACGGCCGATAGAGGCGAACCTTGACCATGCCGATCTTCTCGCCCTGCTTGACCATCGCGTCGACGGCCTCTTCGGCAGCCTCGGCGCCCGAGCCCATCAGGATAATCACACGCTCCGCATCCGGCGCGCCATAATAATCGAACAAGTGGTAAGCGCGGCCGGTCTGCGCCGCAAAGCGATCCATCACATTCTGCACGATGCCCGGAACGGCATTGTGGAACGGAGTGCAAGCCTCGCGCGCCTGGAAGAAGACATCGGGATTCTGCGCCGTGCCGCGAATAACCGGGTGATCGGGGCTCAAAGCATTCTGCCTGAACTGAACGACGTGCTTGTCGTCAAGCAGCGCGCGGATCGTCTCGTCGCTGATCGGCAAGATCTTGCCCACCTCATGCGAGGTGCGGAAGCCGTCGAAGAAGTGAATGAACGGGATGCGCGATTCGAGCGTGGCAATCTGCGCCACAAGAGCCATATCCGCCACTTCCTGCACAGAATTCGACGCCAGCATAGCCCAGCCCGTCGCACGGCAGGCCATCACGTCCGAGTGGTCGCCAAAGATCGACAGCGCATGAGTGGCCAGCGTACGGGCCGTCACGTGCATCGTCGCCGGGGTCAGCTCACCGGCAATCTTGTACATATTCGGAATCATCAGCAGCAGGCCCTGCGAGGCCGTGAAGGTCGTGCCAAACGCACCCGCCTGCAACGCGCCATGCAGCGCGCCAGCCGCGCCGCCTTCGCTCTGAAGCTCTTCCACGATGGGCAATGCGCCCCAAATATTCTTCTTCCCTTCCGAGCGCCACTGATCGGCCCACTCCGCCATCGGCGACGAGGGCGTAATCGGGTAAATTGCAACCACTTCGGAAAGTCGATAGGCAACCGAGGCCGCAGCCTCATTCCCATCTAAAATCACCATCTTCTGTTCACTCATTCGCTTTGCTCCATGACGCGGTAGGCGGAAACTCGACCGCTACTCTGAGTCTCATATCTGGGGCTTAGAGTCGCTGTGATGCAAGACACACGGCGGACCGATTCTCCCGCATTGCGAACAGATTTTCATACATGCGATAAGGCCTGAGTCCGGAAAGAATTGGCAATTCGACCCACCGCAATTCGACCCACTTCGGTCAGCCCACACATCTTCGGGTGCCCCAGGTCTGGATTCTCAGACCTGGGAAACGACGAACCTTGACCCGCGCTCCTTGGTCTCTGCAACACATACCATGAAGAGTAGGATGTTGGAATGACGAAGGGGCTGGTTCGTTATCAGCGTGGCTGCTGCCTCCGTTTGACAAGCCTGAAGAATGGTTATGGTCCAACTTCCGGCACTATGCAACAGGCGTCGAGGTAACAGTAGAGATCGAATCCTTCTGGACCGGAGCGCGCAGGGATGGATTGATCCTTCCCAGGTCTGAGACTCCAGACCTGGGCCACCCAACTGTATAACGCTGGTTGAGATGCGAGCTTCCCGCCACCGAGCAGCGAAATTGTTATGTGCGCGCAAAGACGCCCCAAATCTCATCGCTTGAATGGTGCCATCCGTCCTGTGCGCACAGGTCCTCTGGGTTCACTTGCCATGCTTCCGAGCATATTCCCAGCGTTGTTCCAAAGAGCTGCGAGCCAGAGCAACCTTTCCAAAGCTCTGCGAGCCGCCCAACCTTTTCTTCTCCATGGCTTAGATAGCCAGGACCATCGCCAGGTGTGTCGTCAACCACGATGGCGAGATCGGCGTCGGTCGCAGTCGGACGAACCGAGATCCACCTCTTCATCGCGGTCCAGGGCCCCGTTCCAAAGGCGATGAAGAGCGACCTTGATTTTGATAGCCTGTCCCGCAATGTCGCGCAACTGACAAGCTCTAAGTCTCCGGGTAACTTCAGTAGACTTATCCAACGCAGCGAGGCCTCAAGAACTACTTCCCTTCCGTAGATGCTGACACATCTCGCGAGGAATTCGTGTTTGTCCACAAGAAGACCTTGCCCGAGAGCGTTGAGGCACTCGACAATCTGGGGCCTCAAACCCTTGCGGGCCCGCCCCAAAACGTCAGAGATGTCAGCGCCAATAAACTCATTACGGCTCGCGTTGGGATTGCCAGATTGAAGGTCAATAACCCCTGAGAACCCAGCCGTTCCCATAGCCTGGACAGCAATCCCTTTCAACGAAAGCAGCGTGGCCCCGTGAAAACTGGCGAGTAAGCGAACACCGGGTTCACGGTACTCCGGCCACGCTCCAACCCACTGATTTTGTTGCAGCCTTTCCCGATGCCACCTCACCATCGCCATTGGCCCCTCGATGTCGTACGAGAACATCCTTCGGCTTCGACGGCTCTCTTTCCCTCGGGAGAGAATTTGGGCTGCGTCTTGTACCCATGAGTTGAACTCTTCGGCACTTAGCCCCATGAGCCAACCCTGCTTAATCGTTACGACTTTTCCGTCGACATCAACAACAATCTCGTGGGACAACATCGGTGCGATGGCTCGTATTAACTCGTCAAGCGGTTGAAGCAAATTCACGACGGAACTGCGAAGAGATATGCGCACCGCGGTTCCGCTCCCTGAAGGGGACGCGCTAGTGCGTATTTCGCCTCTGCGCCCCACCCCGCGCAGCTGCAAGCTGTACCGCTGGCCCCCGCTCCGATTGGATTCAACCGTTACGCTCTCGCCAAGCATGAAGACTGAAAGGAAACCTATTCCGAACCGCCCTGCCGGCTGGAAGTCCCTGCTGCGGACATCCGGGAAATCTGTGTGGAATTGTGACGACCAGTAGTCCGAGGCAATTGAGATCAGGTAGTCTGTCATCACCTTCCGTGTCATTCCGATCCCTGGGTCTCGAACTTCCAGGCGCGGCTCAGCAGCGGAAGTTCTGAGCTCGACGCGAATCGGTATCGATAAAGACGCCTTATCGAATTCCGATGAAGCGGTCACAGACTTAAGCATTACTGCATCGCGAGAATTCTGAATCAACTCCCGCACGGCGACTATCGGTTCAGGCCCGTAGAGGGATTCACCAGCGAGAAGCTGCACCAGCCTCTCGATTGACCCAGTGCGGAGATTAATCTCGATTGGAAGGAAGCCCGCTGGTGGCACGAATATCGCCGCCTCCTCTGGAGAAGTCGTCCCGCGCACCCCTTGAAGTGAGAGTCGACCCGCACTGGAGGAGCGACGATCCAAATAGCGCCTCACCATCCGAATCTCTTCGTCAAGGCCCTTGAGCATCTCATAATGAAGCCACCAAGCATCGACATCCTGAATCGGGGCCGAAGCCCTATACACCAAGTCAGCACCATCGCGATCCGGCCCGTCGACTTGTTCTTGGGCGCGCCAATGGACTAGGCTGTCCGGTTCGATTGGTCCCCGAAGCGCCTTTTCAATTGAACGAGCTCGATCCCTGCCGAAGTGCGCATAATCCGCGAGACGAAGTATCGACGCCGCGTAGCCGAGGTCTCCGCTCCTTCCGCCCTGCAAAGGAACAATGCCCTGCGATCCCAGTTGGCGCTCGACCTCCTCGACACTCCAGTTATGACTCGCAGCAACCCGGCCGCATGTTTCCGCCCAACCCTCTCGAAGGGAAAACGACTCAATCAAGTAAATTTCCGTCCCCGGTATCGGCATTGTCGCAAGCTCCACCGCCGCCCCTGCGTGTTGAACCCTGATTGCATATGCAAGTGCCTTTGCCAAGGGCGCAGGTTCGTCGCGCATCTCGCTCGGTATCTGGGCTAACAAGCCCACGTATTCAGGCGAGGAGCGAACCCGATCCAGCCCTTCTGGTGTCGCTGCGTAGGCCATCCCGGCATCGTGGAGGTAGAAGCCACATGCAAGGATGAACGCCTCACCGGTGGAGAGGGCAACCACTTCGTGAGGAGTCAGGATGCGATCCGTGACCCCCCAAAGAGCATCCATGTGCCTCACTGTGTGATCTGTGAAGGCCGGAACTGTTCGCGAAATAGTCTCCGCCAGTTCGGTCGCGACCGATCGCAAGGACAAAACACCGGCCAGTAACTCCTGGTCCTCTTTCAGCCGGCGGTAAAGGCCAGAATTAGAAACAACGCTCGAAATATCCATGGAGCACTCCGGTTGGAAGGCGGTAAGAACCCTTTCAGATTTGGCGCCTTCATCGTGGCGCAACTACAGGTGACCCGGAAGATTCTTGAATACCGGAGATTGTAACTCCCGAAAGCATCTTGGCGGGTCGCCCACCTTTGACTCGCCCTCAAACTCCGGTTGCCGGGTGCCCCATGTATGACAGCGTCGGCTTCTGTCAAGGGCGTTATTTCAATTCGCGCGCGGAGTCTGCCTCTGGTGGCCAGGACCGGGTCAAGGGCGCCGCACTTTGGCGTTCATCTTGACCCT
>JBEKKL010000089.1:0-17795 GCA_050010735.1 Occallatibacter sp.
ACTGTTCACGTACGAATAGGTGTAACCTTCGATTTCAATCGAATCGGGGTGGGCTCGTTGAATCGCCGTATCCATCGAATAGTTGGTGGCCGTCTGCGCGTTCATCACCAGATCGAAGGAGGACTGCGAATAATAAGCATCGGCTCGCATCGCGGCAAAGATGTCGCGTGTGCGCAGGCTGTAGTCGTAGTAATACTCCGAGTTTGGCGCGGTCGAACGGTCAGGAAGTGACTGCCCTGCAAATGCTGTTCCGTTCCAGCATTCATTACAGAAGGAGAGATGAATCGTGCTGAAGACACTGGTCCAGGGATCCTCCTGCCCTAGGGCCGCGCGCCGCGCGCCATAGGTCGTGCTCGATGGGCTGGCGAGAAACTCGATGAGTTCCGCCGCCTCAGCTGTCGAGAGGGTCACCGGGACCTCTAGATAAGGCTGCGCATTCAGCAGTTGGCAGATGACAAGATAGTCTTCGAGCGAAAGAGTCACGACGCCCGATCCGCCCGGGCCTACAAAGGGCCCTGTTCCCCCTCCGGTTGGCCCATGTGCATAATCGGGCTGTGTCCAGTTAGCTATTGATTCGCCGTTCTGATTTACCCAATAGCGGAACGTGCCGGGGTTGTTGCCCACCGACGGACCATAGTAAGTCTGCAGTGTCTCAATGACCTCGTCGCGCAGAACCGTCGTGTTGCTTGCATTCCCATTGATCCGCTCGAAGCTCACATTGTCCAGATACACCGAACCTCCAGTGGCGTTGAAGGCCACCTGGGCGATGCCTGGAGAAGTGCCGCCCTGCGATTCAGAGGCCGTGCAATTAAAGGTGTACTGCGCCCAGCTCGAGCTCAGCTTCGGGGTGTATGTTCCGCAATTGAATCCTCCGGTCGAAAGGCGGCTGACCGAGGCTGTCAGCACCGGACTTCCGGCGGCCGCCTTGGCCCAGAAGGAGAGTTGATAGGTGCCGTTTATCAGGACGAAGAGGTCATCGCTTTTATCACTGTCGAAATAGAATGCTGCGCTTGTCGACGAGCCGCTGGCCGAGGCATTCATGTTGAGAGACTGGGCTCCGCAGGTGGCACAGAGGTCTGTGGTATCCGAGAGCAGTTGGCCGCCGCCGGAGACCGACCCCATCATTCCACCTAGGCCACCGCTCTCCCACCACGACTCAGGAGTAGGAAACGTCTCCTGGTTGAGAACGACAGTATCTCCCACCGCAAAGGCAGCGTTGCAGGGTGTCGAGACGGTCATCGTCGGAGCCGTGTAGGTGCTCTGGCCGGTGAGAGGGTAGTTCGGTCCGGTATTCGATGCAATCGAGCCGGTGCAACCAAGCTCGGCGCCGCCGGACTGGGACTCAACCACAGTGAACGTGCCGCCCGCCCAGTAATTTGCCGGAACCCCGTCGTATTGATCTGGAACGGTGAACGTAGTCGTTGTGCCGGCGGCTGTCAGTGCCCAAATCTGGCGATTTTGCAGAGGCTCAAAACCTGGATTGGTGGCGCCGACCAGGTTCTTGAGAATCTGACCGCTATCCCAATAATCGATGGCTCCAATATTCAATCCAATGCGGTTCGGATTGCTCTGTAGGATCGATCCATCGTTAAGCGACAATGTCTGTGCGCTAGCGGAAATGGAAAAGGTAGCCAGAATGCATGATGCGACAGCTGCTGAAACACACTTCATCAATCAACCCCTTCTGCGGTTCTTTGGTTTCTCTTCGACGGTGGTTCCAGGCCAGCTCGCTTGAGAGCAAGCCTCGCCGTCAACCTCGGCAATCGCAAAAGGTCAAATTCACACAAGAATCCTTGATCGGCCAGAGCCAAACGGGAAATCCTCGATGAAGAAAAAATGCTTCAACGGTCTTGTCTAGCTTTTCCTTGCATGCCACGAGAGTCGGATTGAAGAGAGCGCGGCGGGACGTGCTACAGACTGGCTGCAAGAGCGGAGCCGATCTTCCGGCATCATGGCGCTCCATATTCGGGGAATCCAGCTTCTCACTTCCTTAATGAGAAACTACACCGCCAGCTCGCAGTCTTCCCGCTTCTTCAATGAGAACCCGTTCCACTTTTCGTTTCCGACAAACGTTGGCTGTGTCGAATTCTACCTCTTCTCACGATAATTGCAATACCCCTGGGGCATTTTTCATCCAAAAACAATCGGAGATCAGCCCCCGGGCGGGATGGGTTGCTGGCCACCCCGGCAATTTGTTGTCGTCTTTGGCTCGGTGGTGGTCGTTGACAATAGGCTCGCGCGCGTTCCAGACTATACCCCTCGCAAGCGTGAAACCGGGAGGCGCGAATTCTTAAGCGAAAACCTATGAAAGCAAAAACAGTATTGCTGGTTGTGGTGCTGTCGCTAGCGTGCGGAGCGACTCAGGCGGAAGAGAAGAGTTCCCAGCATAAATGCCCTATCGCGATCAAAAGCGTCAAGCTAAGTTACAACCATCAAGGCGGAGAATCGAAGCCGCAACTCGGAATGGAGTTTGAGAGTTACTCAGACAAACGAATCTCGAATATTGTGTTTACTTTGTTGATACTCGACGCCTTCGGCAATGCGCACCCCTATCCCGACGATCTCACGTATCCGCAGGACCTGGAGCCCGGCAAGAAGGCAGCGTTTGTCTGGGACCTGGAATCCGCGGCTGTAGATATCCATCGTACCGGTGAAACGTTGGTTGTGAAAAAAGTCGGTTTTATCGACGCCACAAGCTGGAACGATGGCGGTTTGGGGGTTTGCGGGTATACGGTCGACTATCACGCTCGATAACATGCTGCGCCGAGTTCAAGCCATACCGGCGTTATCCATCGCAGTCGCAACGTAGCCCGCGAGGAATGGCGCGTCGAATAGCCAACGTAATTCACGATGCCGCTGTGTTTCCAAACCAGTCCTTGACATCGGACAACTGGCGCCTCTCCACGATCAAGCCCCAATTACCAGCAACCTCGATGAAACAATGGTTAAATCGCTGCATCGTTTCCTTCACCAGCGGAATCAAAGCTGTAGATCTGTGTCCTTACCGGCTGGTATTGCATCGTTCCCGCAATCGTGGCGAAAAGGAGGATTCAAATGGCGCGTCGCTCAGCGATTTGTTCCATTCTGACGGTTTGTATAATTCCAGGTTTGTGGGCGCAAGCGCCGGGCGCCGCGACTACGTCGCCAGGCCCGATCGCGACCGCTCCGGCGGCGGACAGCGCGTCGAAGACCTACACCGTTCCTGCTGGGACCAAAATTCTCCTTTCACTCAAGCATGAGATCAGCACTCGCGTCGCAAAGCCCGGTGACACCGTGTATCTTGTCTCAGATTTTCCAGTGGTTGAAGAGGGAGTAGTGGCGATCCCTGCCGGCATGTATGTGAAGGGTGTGATCGACCGTGTCCAACGCCCTGGGAAGGTGAAGGGACGTGCGCAGCTTCAAATGCACCTTACGACGATGATCTTCCCGAACGGCGTCGAAATTGCAGTTCCCGGTCCGGTCGACAATGTTCCGGGCTCATCCGGTGCAAAGGTCAAGAACTCCGAGGGTACGGTCGAACAAGCCGGATCCGTGGGCCACGATGCACAGACGATCACCACGACCACTGTGGAGGGTGCCGGCGTTGGCAGCCTCGTTGGTTTGGGGACAGGGAGTGTCGGAACGGCTGCCGGGATCGGGGCGGGCGCTGGAGCGGCGGCTGGTATCCTGACCACCCTTTTCACGCGCGGAAACGATATCGTGTTTCCTCCCGGGACCTCATTGGAGATGGTCCTGTCTCGTCCTGTCGTGGTGCGGCAGGAACAATTAGCTGGCATGCCGGGCTATACCGGGATGAACATGTCAATCCCCGCATCCAGACCTTGAGCCGGACAATTGGGATCGAACCGTTGCGAAAGGCTCTTCGGTGCACATACTCAGCTCACAGGAGCTTGCAAAGACAGGATCCTCAACCGCCTCCAGCGTTGCAACTCCGTTTCAAATGCGCTTCAAATAAATGGGTCCAGCGGCCGTGATATTCCTTGCCGCATGGCTGAACTCGGCGAGGCTCGTCGGGCTGATTGCCTACCTGTTTGCCGCTATCTCCTGCGGGATCGCGTTGGGAGAGGCCCGACGAGACCCGCGCGGGAAGCGGCTCGCCGAGATTCTTTTGGCGTTTGAATCGGGGTTGTTTCTGGACATTGCCTTTAGCATCCGTTGGCAATTGCACGACCTGCTGGAATACGAAGCGATCCGAAATCACCTCTACTCCGAGCGCGCTGGCCCGCAGATTGCCGCGCTGGTTTTTTTGTGTCTCGCCGCGGCCGTAGGGATAGGCATTGCCCTTCATCGGCTTCGGGGCCGAGTGGCCGCCACTGTGGCAGTTTCGGGCGCCATTCTTTCACTGAGTTGCTGGTGTACCGAAGTCATTTCCCTGCACGCCACCGACGCCGTTCTTTACCGCAGGGTCGACGGAGTGATGCTCGTCAGCCTGTGCTGGATCGCATTCTCTCTGATGACCGGCCTGGGAATTCTGTTGGATGCGCGCGAGGCTCGTTCCGAGGCAGTTCAGCGTGCAATATCCGCAACGAAGGCGAACTCGTCACTCACAGATTCTTGACAAAGAAGTCGGTGAGGCGCTGAAAGAGTATCAGATGCGCTCCATGGTCCTCGAACAAATTCCGGCGATCTGAAAACAGCAGGATATCTGCATATTTGCCGCGATCCAGAAGCTCATCGAGCAGCATCAGCGAATTCTCCTGGTGGACTGTCTCATCCAGAGTTGCTTGCGCGAGCAGAAGAGGAGCGCTGAGATTCTTGGCATTGTCCACAGGAGAAGAACTGAGCCACCCATCCTGATTGCGCTTCGGGTCTTCCAGGTAACGCTCGGCAAAGACCGCGTCATAAAGATGCCAATCCGTAATCGGGGAGCCTGCAAATCCCGCCTTGAAAAGCAAAGGACGGTCAAGCAAACCATGAAGCGCCAGGAATCCTCCATAACCCCATCCGCAAATCCCGATGCGAGTCTTGTCGATCCAGGGCAGGGAACTGAGATACAAGACGCTGTCCCGCAAGTCCGCCATCTCTGCTGCGGAAAGTCGCAGATGCACCGGCTCCTCGAAGAGATGGCCTCGCCCCGCAGAACCCCGATTATCGACAGCAAACACAACATAGCCGCGCTGCGCCATCAGCGCGAACCACAGCGAGATATCCCCGCCCCAGGCGTCCCGCACGAGCTGTTCTCCGGGTCCCCCAGCAACATAGACAATTACAGGGTACCTTTCCGCGGAGTTGAAGCCCGGAGGCTTCAGCAACCAGGCATTCAGGTCCATTCCCACGTGCGTCTTCACAGTGAGAAACTCCATCGAGCTAAGAGGACTCCCTGTCCACTCGACGCTCTCGTTGCCGCTCAAAGCTGAAATCCTGGTTCCGTCCGTTCGCAGCAATACCTCAAAGTGAGGCGTGTCATGATCAGACCAGGTATCCACCAGAACATCGCCAGCGGGGGACAACATCGTGCTGTGGGTGCCCTTTTCTTTTGTGATGCGCGTAAATCCCGATCCATCCAGATTCACTCGGTAGAGCTGGCGCTCCAGGGTGCTCGCCTCCGTTGCCGTGAAGTACACAGCACCAGCGGTCTCGTCGACTCCCACAAGCGAGGTAACTTCCCAACCTCCTTTTGTAAGTTGGACAGGCTCTCGTCCGGAGAGATCGTAAAGATAGAGCTGGCGAAAACCAGAGCGTTCGCTGGACCGGAGAAACCTGTGCGAGTCTGTCAGAAAATGCAGGTCGTTTCTCGGGTTGATCCAATACGCATCTTTGTCCGTGAGGACCGTCCGCGTTTTCCCTGTGGCTGCATCGGCCAACAGAAGATCGAGAGTCTTCTGGTCGCGGCTGAGACGCTCGACGGCAAGATGTTTTCCGTCTGGCAACCATTGCACCTGCGGGATGTAGATGTTCGTGTCGCTGCCGAGATCGATCTGCAGTGCTTTACGTCCTGAAACAGCTTTTACAAAAAGGCGAATCGTGGGAATCGCTCCGCCAGGCTTCGGATAGGCGATGGATCGTTTATCGCCATCACTGGCGCGAAGTGAATACTTGTCAACTGCACGATCGTCGGTCTCGATCCACGCGATCGAAGATGAGTCGGGGGACCACCAATAAGCCGAAGACAATCCTAGTTCGTGGAGATAGACCCAGTCGGGTTCGGCCTCATGGAGATCGTCGCTTCCCGTTGCCGTGAACGCGTGCACCTTTCCGGTTGCGGTGTCCGCCAGCCAGAGGCTGTGGCTTTCAATGAAGCTGACAAATCGCCCGTCCGGGCTGATGTGGGGATTGCTGAGACCGTTTCGATCTTTCACCAACGGCCGGGAAGTGCGAGCTCTAAGATCGAAACGATCTCAGCAATCCCCACATCAGCCCGGACGGGCGATTTGTCAGAAACGAGGAGTTTTCGTGTGCCTGTAGTTGTATCGATGTTCCATATCTCGGTGGATTGAGATCGATTTGCAGATTTGCCCGGCCTCGGAGTTCTTCGAATGAAACTGAGGCTCTTGCCGGAAGGGCTCCAGGCCAGTTTTGCAGGCAGGACCTCTTCAAGATCTCGCTGCTCCGCGATGGTCTCGATCGTGAGAGACCCGGATGCATGCGCCTCCTGCGCGGCCGCCCATTGAGCCATTCCAGGCAGAAGGAGTGAAGCTAATGCGACCATCCATTGCCGCGCAATCATCCCGATCCCCATTCCGAGGCCGCTTCCATCAGCCTCAGTCGTTGCAGGAATTGTAGCAAGTGGGATCCTCTTGCCTGGCCCATCGGATTGGTTCTACTTGCTAATGCGCAATCTCGGCCTTTCGTTCGAAGGCTACGAGTAGATGAGAATCGATCTGCAATGCTATCTTCCAGAGCTTTTACAGTGACTTACATTGCAGTTTGGGAGTTGTGATTACCACTTCTTTGCATGGTAACCGCTCGGCGTTACCAATGTTCAATGTAATGATTTATAACCTCGTCCTACAATATAAGTGTCTGTGTTCCCCAAAACTCTCAGACACCGTCGATCAACAAAACAGAAGTAGAACCGGCTTAGCCAATCCTTCTTTTCTTCGATCGGGCAGGATAACTGTGCGTAAACCAGGCCAGGATGAGACAGATTGGTCAAGTCAACGGAATTGAAGTCTTTGGCCTTCGGAGCCACTTGATGTGCAGTCGTTCTTGCTGCCATATGGCTCGTCCGATGTTCCGCGAGGGACTGACGTGGTCGTCCCCGCACGAATGAAACGTGAACTAGCAAGTGGAGGTCGTTCATGTCAGGTTTGCACGAGGTGCGCCGCGCGGCGGCGAGAGTGGATAGCTGTCTACCGGCGCTGCTTGTAGCCGGACTTCTTTTAGCGGTCGGCGGCCTATCGATGCACGCTCAGGTCAGTGTAACTACCTGGCGTAATGATATCGGGCGGACCGGGCAGAATCTCAACGAGACTATCCTCACTCCTTCCAACGTCAATCCCACGCAATTTGGCAAACTCTTCTCCCAGGCCGTGGACGGATACGTGTATGCCGAGCCGCTCTATCTTCCAAACGTGACCATTGGTGGCCAGTCGCACAACGTGGTTTTCGTTGCGACAGAGCACGACAGCGTATACGCCTTCGATGCGGATAGCAACGGCGGCGCCAACTCGAACCCTCTGTGGTTTGCCTCGATGCTCACGCCTGCGCACGGCGCCGCGGCCGGAGCAACGACACCTTCCTCAAACACGATTGGCACCGATATCATCCCGGAGTTGGGGATCACCGGAACCCCAGTCATCGATCCCGCGACCGGCACGCTGTATGTTGTGAGCTTCACGCAGGAGGGTAGCAGCTTCTTTCTGCGTTTGCACGCTCTTGACATCACCTCAGGAGCGGAAAAGCTGGGTGGTCCGGTAGTCATCAGCGCATCGGTTCCAGGCACAGGTAACGGCAGCACAGGCGGTACACTCGCCTTGGACCCGGAGTGGGCCAATCAGCGTTCCGGGCTCCTGCTGCTTAACGGAATTATCTATATCGCTTTTGGTTCTCACGGAGACAATGGCCCGTGGCACGGATGGCTCCTGGGATATAACGAACAGACCCTGAAGCAGACCGGTGTATTTTGTACCTCACCAAGCGGCGTTGGCGGCGGTATATGGATGGGTGGCGCCGGCCTGGCAGCCGATGTGCTCGATCCGGTCAATCATCCGTACGGCAGAGTTTTTCTGGCCACCGGGAACGGCGACTATACGGCAACCACTCCCTATTCGGCCGGTATGGACTATGGCGACAGCATCCTCGATCTCGACCTCACAAATGGCGTTCCGACGATCCAGGATGAGTTCACGCCCGCAGGCCAAGCACAACTGGATGAGTGGGATATGGACCAGGCTTCGGGTGGTCTTATGATCGTTCCGACTCAGACCACGGGGAGCAACCCCAATCTATTGGTGCAGACTGGAAAATCGGGAATAGCCTATCTGCTCAATCGCCAGAATCTTGGGGGATATAACACCGCTGGTGACCAGGTCGTGCAGGAGCTAACGAATGCGGTAGGGAACACAGGCGCCTGGACCACCCCGGCGTATTGGAATGGGACTGTCTATTACTGGGGACAGATTGACACTCTGAAGACATTTCCTCTGGTGAATGGTCTGCTGACTGGCCCCTCTGCTACCTCTTCAGAGAAATACGGATATCCAGGAGCGAATCCGGTCATCTCGGCCAACGGGAACACCCAAGGAATTGTCTGGAGCCTGGAAACCGACGGATATATGGACTCTAAGCCCTCGGTCTTGATGGCTCACGATGCAACCAACATATCCACCACGCTTTACTCGAGTGCCACGAACTCCTCGCGCGACAACCCCGGCAATGCCGTCAAGTTCACCGTGCCGACGGTCGTCAATGGAAAGGTCTATGTCGGCGCCCAATATCAGTTGAGCGTGTACGGATTGCTGACAGGACAGCAGTCGGCGGCAGATCCAGTGTTGAGTCCGGGAGCGGAGACCTTTCCGGGCAATCTCTCTGTGAGCATAACGGAAGCGACGCCAGGAGCTACGATTTATTACACTCTCGACGGCAGCACACCGACCGTGGCATCTCCCGTATACACGGCGCCGATTGCTCTCACGGCAACGACCACGATTCAGGCAATAGCCAGCGCTCCCGGTTTCTTGCAGAGTGGAGTAACCTCCCAAACCTATATTGATTCCTTGCAGGTGAACACGCCGGTCTTCACTCCAGGCAGCAGCACCTCCACGCAATCCATTTCGGTGACCATCACCGACTCCACTGCTGGGGCGACAATCTACTACACAACCGATGGGACTACGCCGACGACCTCCTCGACGCAGTACTCCGGAGCTGTGACAGTGAATGCTACCGAGACGCTGAGCGCGATCGCCGTAGCTACTGGCTTTGCCAACAGCGATGTTGCCAGCGCGAGTTACACAATCAATACAGGACAGACTGGAATCGACTTTCCGCAGGGGTTTGCCGGGACCCAGGGGATCATGATCCTGAATGGCAGTACCGACCTCGACGACTCCCGTCTGCAACTCACGACTGGATTACCGGGTGAAGCGGGATCGGCGTGGTACTACCAGCCGGTCAATATCCAGGCATTCACGAGCAACTTCAGCTTTCAGTTATCGAATCCAGCCGGAGAAGGCATAACCTTCGCAATCCAGGGAGATAGCAATACCGCTCTGGGCTCTGCCGGATCGGGATTGGGATACCAGGGAATTGCTAACAGCATCGCAATCAAATTCGATCTGGATAATGCGGCAGGCGAGGGTCCTGACTCAATCGGGTTGTATACCAATGGCGCAAGCCCGACCGTTCCTGCCATTGACCTCAGCACAACCGGCATCGACCTGCACAGTGACGATACCTTTATCGCGAACGTGACTTATAACGGCACGATCTTGTCGATGACGATCACTGACATGATCACGGGAGCGGCCTATTCGACTAGCTGGCCAATCAACATTCCCTCGATCGTTGGTGGCGACACTGCCTATGTCGGATTTACGGGCGGGACAAGCGGGCTGACTTCAAGCCAAAAGGTTGAAACGTGGGTCTACACCACCGTGTCGAATGCCCTGCCGGTAACAACTTCGCCAATCTTCAATCCCCCGGGCGGATCGTACTCCACCTCGCAGTCGGTGACCATTACCAGTGGCTCCTCGGGCGCTACGATTTATTACACAACAAATGGAACGACTCCAACGACAGCATCGACGGTCTACAGTGGCCCAATCGTGGTGAGCGCGACCGAGACGCTGCAAGCGATAGCGGTTGCCTCCGGCTATGGCCCGAGTGCGGTGGGAACGGCGGCCTATAGCATCGCTCCCACGCTGCCTGCGCCGGTCTTAACTCCAGGCCCTGGCACTTTCACAACGTCGCAGACTGTGACGATCACCGATGCCGCGTCTGGCACCACCATCTATTACACAACCGACGGGACAACACCAACAGCCTCGTCCAGCGTCTATAGCTCTGCGATCGTCGTCGGAGCAAGTGAGACGCTGCAGGCCATCGCGGCCGAGACCGGCTATAACAATAGTCCGGTTTCAGGGGGCACGTATACCATTGCGGCCCAGTTGCCCGCGCCAACCTTTTCACTCGCGGCGGGAACCTACAGCAGCTCGCAGACGGTCACCATCAGCGAATCAACGAGTGGCGCCACGATCTACTACACAACCAATGGAGCCACGCCAACCACCTCGTCGACTGTCTACGCCGGGCCAATCACTGTGAGCGCGACGGAGACACTACAGGCAATCGCGGTCGAGACGGGTTACACGAACAGCGCTGTTACCTCGGCGGTCTACACAATCAGCACGCCGGGTATTACCTACATCAACTACCCCAGCAGCGGATTCACGGCTGGCGGTCTTTCGCTCAACAATGGAGCGAATGTGACCGGTGGAGTGTTGCAAATAACCGATGGAGGAGTTGGAGAAGATCGGTCGGCCTGGTTCGCCACCGAGGTTCCGGTGCAGAGCTTTATCGCCAACTTCACCTTCCAGCAGTCAAACGCATCTGCGGATGGAATGACCTTTGCGATTCAAGGCGACAACATCTGGTCGCTGGGCGACCCTGGCGGTGGATTGGGTTATGAGGGGATCTCGAACAGTGTGGCGATCAAATTCGATCTTTACAACAACGCCGGGGAAGGCGCCGACTCCACCGGACTGTATACCGGGGGTGCGATTCCCACGCTGCCGTCTGTGGATCTGAGTTCGACGGCGATCAACCTCCACAGCGGCGATATCATGAATGCGCAAGTTGTCTACGACGGAACCAATCTGACAATGACGTTAACCGACACAGTGACCAAGGGAGCCGTGACCGAGGTCTTCCCGGTGAATATTCCCAGCATGGTCGGAGGCAGTACGGCATATGTAGGATTTACCGGCGCAACCGGCGGGCTGACCGCGACGCAGAACGTGCTGTCGTGGACTTACGTGAGTCCGGCGGGAAACGTCGCCGCAGCTCCGACGTTCTCGCCAGCGGCCGGCACATACAGCACTTCGCAGCAGGTTACCATCAGCGACTCGACCAGCGGAACAACCATCTACTACACAACCAACGGGACCACGCCAACTGCATCGTCGACGGTCTACAGCGGTCCAATTACAGTGAGCTCGACAGAGACGCTGGAAGCCATCGCGGTCGAATCGGGCTACACGAACAGTGCAGTTTCGACCGCAACATACACGATAGCTCCGGCACTCCCTGTGCCGGCGTTCTCTCCAGCTGCTGGTAGCTACACTGCGGCGCAGTCGGTGACGATCAGCGACACGACGGCCGGTACAACCATCTACTACACCACCAACGGCACCACGCCCACGACGTCGTCCAATGCCTATAGCGGCCCAATCACGGTAAGCGCAACCGAGACCATCGAGGCCATCGCCGTCGAGACGGGCTTCACCAACAGCGCTGTTGCGACGGCCGCCTATACCATCACACCAACGCTTCCTGCGCCGGCCTTCTCTCCGGCAGCTGGCGCTTACACCACATCACAATCCGTGACGATCAGTGACTCGACCAGCGGGACCACCATCTACTACACCACCAATGGCACCACGCCCACAACATCGTCGGCCAAATACACGGGCGCAATCACGGTAAGCTCAACCGAGACGGTGGAAGCCATCGCAATTGAGACCGGCTTCAACAATAGCACCGTTTCTACGGCTGCCTACACCATCACTCCGACACTTCCTGCGCCGACTTTCTCTCCGGCAGCCGGCACCTACTCTACTTCCCAGTCAGTCACAATTAGCGACGCGACCAGCGGGACCACCATCTACTACACCACCAACGGCACCACGCCTACGACATCGTCCAGCGTTTATGGCGGACCGATCACAGTGAGTGCAACCGAGACCTTGGAAGCCATCGCCGTCCAGACGGGCTTTACCAACAGCGCGGCAGCAACAGCGGCTTATACCATCACTCCAGTGCTGCCCGCGCCAACATTCTCTCCCGTGGCTGGCACCTATACTGCCTCTCAATCGGTCACCATTAGCGATTCGACCAGCGGCACAACGATCTACTACACCACCAACGGCGCCACACCCACGACGTCGTCAACCAAGTACACGAAAGCGATCACGGTGAGCGCAACAGAGACGCTGGAAGCGATCGCCGTCAAAACCGGCTTTACCAACAGCGCAGTTGCGACGGCAGCCTATACCATCACTCCGGTGCTCCCCGCGCCGGCATTCTCACCTGCGGCCGGCGCCTACAGTACCCCTCAATCGGTCACCATCGGCGATGCGACCAGTGGCACGACCATCTACTACACCACCAACGGAACCACGCCAACAACATCATCGACCAAATACACCGGCGCAGTCACGGTGAGTGCAACCGAGACGCTTGAGGCCATCGCCGTCGAGACTGGCTTCATCAACAGCGCAGTTGCAACCGCTGCCTATACCATCACTCCAACGCTTCCCGCGCCGGCATTCTCACCTGCGGCCGGCGGCTACAGTACCTCTCAGTCGGTTGCCATCAGCGATGCCACCAGCGGCGCTACCATCTACTACACGACAAACGGAACTGCGCCGACTACGTCGTCCAGTGTCTACAGTGGTCCGATTACGGTGAGTACAACCGAGACGCTTGAGGCCATCGCCGTCGAGACCGGCTTTGCCAACAGCGCCGTTTCAACGGCCACCTACACGATTGGAGCGGTAACCAGCTATATCAACTATCCGAGCGGCGGATTCACAGCCGCCAGTCTGTCGCTGAACAATGGACCGGCTGTGACCGGTGGTCTGCTGCAAGTTACCGACGGAGGAGTCGGAGAGGTCCGTTCCGCCTGGTTCGCAACCGAGGTTCCGGTGCAGAGTTTCACCACCAACTTCACCTTCCAGCTGTTGAACGCCTCAGCCGACGGCATGACATTTGCCATTCAACGCAATAACATCTGGTCGCTCGGAGATCCCGGTGGAGGGCTGGGGTATCAGGGCATCGCCAACAGCGTGGCTGTCAAATTCGATCTCTACAACAACTCCGGCGAGGGCTCCGACTCCACCGGCCTTTATACCGGCGGTGCAATTCCGACGGTGCCCTCAGTGGATCTTAGCTCGACGCCAATCAACCTTCACAGCGGCGACATCATGAACGCGCAGTTGGTCTACGACGGGACCAATCTAACCATGACGCTAACCGATACGGTGACCAACGGCAGCGTGACCGAGGTCTTCCCGGTGAATATCCCTAGCCTGGTCGGAGGCAACACCGCATACGTCGGATTCACCGGCGCAACCGGCGGGTTGACTGCGACGCAGAACGTGCTGTCGTGGACATACTCGGCGCCGTAACTCCTCAATTCCTTGTTGTGCGTCTGGAAGCTGTTTTCCCTCCTCCATACGCATAACAACCCGGTTAGCCATGCTCTCTTTTGCAACATGCAGGCCGCCGAAGTAAGCTAACCTATTTTCATGACCGCGATCTTCCTTCTGCCCGGCCTGCTCTCGCTCTACCTGGTGATCCGGGGGCGGATCGAAACGGCATTTTTGTCCGTCTATCTTCCCGTCCTTTTCTTGCTTCCTGACGGATACGGGCTTAAGTTTCCACATCTACCCGCAATCTCCGCGGCCCAGTCGGCGCTGGTCCCGGTCGGCGCGGTGGCCTTGGTTCGCCTCGTCCGCAACGGCATGCCTTCACTCATGGACATTCTGGTGGCCTTGTTCATCATCACTTCCACCATAAGCGAGGTTCTTCGCGAGCGCGTGATGAACGATGGCATCTTCACCGCCTTCATCTCCTTCATATCCATCTGTCTCGCCTACGCGGTTGGGCGCACGCTCATCGAGCCTGGCCTTCGCTTGATGACCGTAAAGCGCATCGTCGTTCTGGCCCTCTTGTTGGGCGTCCTCGGCGTCTACGAATGGCGGATGGGGCAGAGTCTCTACGGTGTCGTAGCAGTGAGATACTTCCACCTGGATACTGTCCGGGCCTTCATTCAGCTAAGAGCTGGACGCGGAAGATTGGCCGTATCTTTTAATGACGCCGAGTTGGCGGGAATCGTCTTCGGAATGATAGCGGCTTTGAATGTGTGGCTCGTCTACCTCAAGCGATGGCGTCCGGAGACCGATCTCGGAAAACGGCTTGCATTGCTTGAGAAGTATCACATTCCAGGCCTCCTCCTCTTGCTGTACATCTATCTCACCCAATCTCGCGGCCCGATGCTCGCCGTGGCAGCCGCTTACCTTATCCTTCAGATTCCCAAATTCAAGAATAGAAAAGCTGCAACCGTCGTCGTGGCCGTTCTGATTGCCGCGGCTGGTCTCGCCGCGTATCAATATTTTGCTCATTACGCAAATGTCTCCGATCCCGGTGCCATTGTGAATGAGCAGCAGGGAAGCGCGCTGTATAGATTTCAAATGAACGAGCTCTACCAACCGATCGTGAAAGAGGGCGGCTTTCTTGGTTGGGGAATACTGAGCCGTCCGGTACTTCCTGGCATGTTCTCTGTCGACAACGAGTTTCTGCTCGTTCATCTCGCCTATGGCCACTCTGGATACATCCTCTTTCTGCTGATCGCCGCTGAAACCTTCCGGCGATTGATCGCGCGCTCATGGACGCTCGAGTCAGCGGAGGATCAAGCTTTTGCCGTCTCTCTTCTCGCTGCAATGGCAGTCTTCTGGATGTCGATCACCACCGTATTCATGGGAGAGCAGACTCCACAGATCGCCTTCTTGATGATTGGTTGGAGTCAGTCCATCGCGCCCGTTTCCGTGGAGTCGTCAGCAGCGCCCGAGCTTGCATCGCGCCCCCGCTTTGCGTTCCGGCGGATCTTCGGCTAGCCGCAATCTGCTATCTACTCCAGATTCTCCAGCGGACCAGCAGTTGAATGGTCGATCGGCCGTTCGTCATCAATGTCGCAGTCGTGCGCAAATGAGGAGTGGACGACCTCATCAAAGGTCCTTGTGGGCCACATCACTGAAACTGATCGGTTTCGGGCGATTTTCAATAAGCCTCCACCTTAGTCAGCGATGTAATGACCATTGATTGAGATTACTAACGTACTGTTTTCTTCGCCATAATTGGCCGGGACTGTGACAAGGGTCACTGTCCTGTAAAGAACACCGGCAGAAGATGCAATCAAGGTTTCACAGAATCTGAAAGCTCGCGATCGAAAGTAGTCTGCGAGATTGCATGCACTGACGGCATAGTGTCCATCAGCGCACAGGGATAGTGTTGCAATTGTGAGCGTGAGACGTACAGATGCCGGAAGACTGGCTCCGCCTCATCTCATTCCCAGATGTAACGACGTTCGCATGTACTTTTGCCTTTGCTTTTGCGGCTCTTAAGATAAGTTAGACCATGCCGTACTTAGGCGTGACATCAACGATAGCTGAGCAATACGACAAGCCGGCTCGGGACACTTTATTAATTGTAGAGGTCCGAACGAATGGCCGATTAAGTCGATATTGCTGATTAGCTATAGCCGAACACCGAACCTTCTTTGGGATTGCTCCACTGCGATTGCGTTGGCTGAATGGTGTAAGACCTGCGTGCGTTAGGACGTGGCCAAGCAATTGTTGTGCGGCCTGCAACGTCACTGAGCAAACCACTGGAGGATGCATGGTTAACTGCATCCGCAGCCCGCATTGTTGCGGTAATACCCTGGAGCAGTAGCCGTGAAAAGTCGTTTGGCCTTAACCTGCGCAATTCTCATTCTGAGTATCTGGGCTCTTCTTTCCGGGCGTGTCTCGGCTCAGACACTGTCACTCAACGATGGATCGATTCTACAGAGCAATCCGAATCGCATTGGATTGAATATTGGAGCCATCGATTATTGGGATAGCGGTCAGATTCTCAAAAATCTGGTCGGCGCCACCAATCCAGGCTTTGAGCCTCTGCAAAATCGCCAGATTTGGGCACTGACGGCAGCCGGCACGGCGACTACGTTCACGGTTCCGGATCAATACGACGGAATTCCGCCGAATTACTGGGCGGGCGGCACGTTCACCGTGGTTGAGTCCCAGTCCGGTGGCGCAGAGCTTGGTTGCACCGGCTCGATTGCATCGAATACAGGCCCGAACTATCCTCTCACCGGCCAGAGCACCTATACCGCTCCGACAATCACCGTCTCGACTCCGTGCAACGCTGCATTTGCTGTCGGCGATACCGTTGTCTTGAATCAGTCCACCTTTCCCACTCCTGAGTCGTGGTGGGAGAGCGGCGGGCTGGGCGGAATCATGGGATCGGTCTCCGGCGGGGGAAAGCTGCTCTCCGATACCACCGACCTCTGCGCCACCTGCGGCACTCAGTCCCTTAACATGAATGCCTCGGCTAGCAGCTCCTCGGCCGCCGCATCTTTTTATTTCGACAATTGCTACAACGACGACATGTTCGTCGAGATGAACGGCACTTATCAGCTCTCCTTCTGGGCCAAAGCGGCTTCGGGTACTCCGGTGCTGACGGCTTCAGCCAGCCGGATGTCGACAGGAGGATTCAACTGCGGCACCTACACGCCAAAGCTGAGCTCAAGCTGGGCGCAGTACACCTTTAACTGCACAGCCTCCGAATCGCAGGGCGGCACTTCTCCAGGCATCGCCCAGGTGGCATTCAACGCCACTGGAGGTTCGGTCTATCTGGATAATGTCAGCTTCGCGCGGACCAATGGGAATGCGAGCAACACGACGGTTCTGCGCGATGAGGTCATCGATACTCTGCAGACTTACTATGGCCCGTCGGTGGGCAACAACCCCGGCATGTTCCGCTACTGGGTCAACCAGAACGCGGAGTCGATGGCCAACTGGACACAGCCCGATTACGCGCATGCGCCAACCGGTGGCGGCACAGGATATTTCGTAGGTCCGGGCGGAGCGGGAGTAGTGAGCCTCTCGCTCGAAGACTATCTAATCATCTGCCAATTGCTGAATGCGCAGCCTTATCTAGAGGTCCCGGTGACCTTCTCGACAGCGGATGCGGCGGAACTCATCGAGTTTCTCGCCAGCCCATCGAGCACAACCTATGGCGCGCGGCGCGCGGCCCTGGGCCAGGAAGATCCATGGACCAGCGTCTTCAGCACGATTCATCTTTCCTTCTGTAATGAATGTTGGAACACTGCCTTTGCGGGACAGAATCTTCCCGACCGCTCTAGCGCTCCTAACTATGAGTTCTATTACGACTATAGCCTGCGAGCGCGAGACATCTTTGCCGCGATGCGCGCCGACAGCTATTATTCGCAGCCCTCCTTCGATCTGGTGATGAACGCGCAGACGGCCACCAACTATTCGATGGATACGGCGATTCAACGAGCCCACCCCGATTCGATTGAAATCGAAGGTTACACCTATTCGTACGTGAACAGT
>JBEKKL010000090.1:0-11276 GCA_050010735.1 Occallatibacter sp.
AAAACGAGGCGAGCGGCGCAGCGTGAAGCCGGAAAAATCGCGTCCGTAGCGCAAGAAACCATCGCCGCAATCAGATTTTTCCTTGTGCGCGAGAAAATGATGAGTTGATCAGAGGTTCCTTAAAGGAGATAGGCGCATTGTCCGTAAGCCTACGACGGCTGTCAAGCGCAAAAAGCAAACTCTAAGTATTCATTGGCAGAGGGAAATGACTGACTTGCATTCGATTCAACGGGGCGAAGGGCGGAGATAGACTCTCTGTTCCGCCGTCAGGCCAATTCAATTCCGGCGATTTCGGCTTCAAGACCGCCGTATTCGAAGTGATCGTTTTCGCGGATGCGGTAAGCCACGTCAATGAGGCTTCCCTGTGCCAGGCCGAGTTCGGCGGCGCGCGCTGCCAGATTCCAGCCGACGGCACGCAGCGCGCCACTTGAGCCGGGCAGCGGCCGCGGCTGTACCGAGTCCTGCGCCAGCTCCAATCTCAGATGCCGCTCCTTCATCGTGCGCGGCGGAGTGAGCAGACGCACCTTGCGCGCTACGAAGACCGGCTCAGCGTTGCCGTGGCCAAAGGGCTCCAGCTTGCGCAGCCAGCCGGCCAACACCGGCGTGATGCGATCGAGCGGCAGCTCTGCGTGGATTTTGAGCAGGCAGGCGGGCTCGCGGGCGGCCAGATGTTCCTCGGCGTAAAGACGAAGGCGCCGTTTGAGTTCCGGCAAAGTGGCCGCGGGCAGTGCAAACCCCACAGCAAAGGCGTGGCCGCCGAAGCGGGTGAAGAGATCGGAGCAGCTCTCGATGGCGGCCAACAAAGGGAAGCCATCGACGGAGCGGCCGGAGCCGTGAGCGACACCGGCTTCGATGCTGACAACAAGCGCAGGCTTGGCTGTGCGCTCCACGACGCGCGAGGCGAGAATGCCGATGACGCCTCGATGCCAGCCGTCGCCGTCGATGATGAGCAGGCGATCGGCGGCCAGCTCGGTATCGGCGCACAACCTTGTTTCGATGGCGGCCAGTGCCGAGGCCTCCGTTTCGCGGCGTTCGCGGTTGAGCCGTTCGAGCTTGACGGCCAGTTCAGCGGCACGAACACCATCGCGCGTGGTGAAGAGCTCGATGACCTCCGAGGCCACGTCCATCCTGCCGGCTGCGTTGATGCGCGGTGCCAGGCGGAAGGCCACGTCGAAGGCGGTAATGGCTTTTGCCGCCGGATCCAGGGCCGCGGCGGCGAAGAGAGCACGCAGGCCCGCGCCGGCAGGGCGTCGCAGCTCATTCAATCCCAGGGCAGCGATCACCCGATTCTCGCCCTTCAGTGGAACGGCGTCGGCGATGGTGGCCAGGGCGGCCATCTTGAGAAAACTCGGCAATGTCTTTTCGCGCGTGCGGGCCTGGTCGCGGCGTTCCAGAAGAGCCTGCGCCAGTTTGAGCGCAATGGCTGCACCGCAGAGGTTCTTTTCCGGGTAGCAGCAGGTGGGCTGGTTGGGGTTCAGGATTGCCAGCGCCGCGGGTACGGCATCGCCGGCTTCGAGCAGGTGATGGTCCGTGATGATCAGGTCCAGGCCCACCCGGCGAGCGGTCTCAGCCTCGGCAAAGGCCCTCACTCCGGTATCGACCGTGATCACGAGCCGCGCGCCCTCGGCATGTGCGGCTTCAAGCACGGTCGACTGCAAACCGTAGCCCTCGTTGAGCCGATGCGGCACGTGGAAGCGGACAATGCCGCCCAGCATCTCGATGGCCGTTTTGAGCAGAACTACGGCGGTTGTGCCGTCGACGTCGTAGTCGCCGTAGAGCAGCACTGGTTCGCGTAGCGCAATAGCCCGCTCCAGCCGGGTGACGGCCTCCCGCATGCCCAGCATCAGCAACGGATCGTGGAGATGTGCAGCTTCAGGATTGAGAAAGGCGAAAGCCTCAGAGGCCTCGCGAATGCCACGCGCAACCAGCAACTCGGCAAGCACCAGCGGTAGCCGGGCTGCCTTGGCCAGCGCGGTTGCCTCCTCCGGATGCGGCTCGATGAAACTCCAGCGCTGAGGAGGGAGCCTGCGCTCAGGCGTATGGCTGGGCGCAGCAATCTTGCTTGCCTCGGCGCCCGCCCAGCCCACGGGAGTTACTCGTCCTCGTCTTCGTGCTCGTGATCGTCGATCACGATGTCTTGGAAGGTCTCGACATCTTCAAGCAGCGCCTGATAGCGCTCGTACCACTCGGTGGTCGTCTCATGCAGAAAGACCAGTCCCTGGTAAACAAAACCAAGCTGGATGTAACCCAGGTTGCCGGTATATTTGCGCAGCCACTGCGCCTCGACCAACTCCGTCGCCTCTTCATCGGGGAAGTTCATCTCCCCCGCCTCCTCGATCAGCGCATCGAGTTCCTCGCGCTCCAGCGTCATCTCGCTGAAGGTCACGAAGGGAGCTCCGACGAGCTTGGCCATCTCGACAAAGTCCTTCCACGCGTCGGGATTGTCATGGCCCTCCCACACGATCGAGGGAATCTCATCCGTTACATAGCCGGGCAGGCGCTTGAGGCCATGGCCTTCGATGAAGGCCACCATGTCGTCTTTCAGAGAGAGGAGGTTGTCGGTGCTCATAGTCAAGCTTCCATTTTCGCAGATGGGGCCGGGGGTGCGGTGCGCAAGTGCGAAATCTTCTCGGCCGGGGCGTTACTCTGGAATCAGCCGGAAGCTTCAACCGTATCGAGGAGGACCGTTCCTTGCCACCATTCGAACGCCACGTCTTTGTCTGCCACAACGTGCGCCCCGAGGGCGCGCCCCGCCCCTCCTGCACCGCAAACGGAACCAGCGAGCTGCACGCACGGCTGCAACAACTAGCCAAGGAGGCCGGGCTCGCCGGCAAAGTGCGCATCAACAAATCCGGCTGCCTCGATCAGTGCGAACATGGCCCGACGGTCGTGATCTATCCAGACGCCGTCTGGTACGGCGGAGTCAAGCCCGAAGACGCGGCAGAGATTGTGGCCGAGCACCTGGTCGCCGGGCGGCCAGTCGAACGGTTGCGCCTGGCCGACGAGTGCCTGAACACCAAAACCTGCCCACACCGGAAGTAAGCCGTCGTTTGGAATACTTCTGAGATTTACACCGGATACAACCCGCTGCCAGGCGGCCGGTGTATCCTGCTCTTGTCTGAAAAGACAGAAGATCTGAGCGTGGACACAGATCAACGCTCAGCAGGAGCCTCCCCGGAATGAAGCAAGCAACTGCGTTCAGCGCAACGATTCTCCCCCTGCTCTTTGCGGCCGCATCCATCGCCGCCGCACAACATGATCAACAGAGTGATCAGCGAGACAGGTCAACTCATGGTCAGCAATCTCAACCGCAGCAGCAAACACGTCCCGCCCAACCCGAGCATCGCCAGCCCACCGGCCGCCCGGTCCAAGCTCAGCCCAGGCCGCAACCAACCTATGGCGGCGCTTATCACGGCGGCGTGCAATCGAACGGGCCTACCTACGGCGGCGTCCACCACAGCGGCGTTCCGCAGCAACGGGATCAGGTGCGCGGCGGCTTCGTGCAGTCGCGCGCGGGCTCGTGGAAGGATGAGCATCAAAGCTGGACCCAGCGCGGCGGTTACAACGGCTACCGGATTCCCGATGCCCGCTTCCGCCTCTACTTCGGCCGCGAACACTTCTTCCGCATCTACGGCCTCCCCCTCTACTTTGTGGGCGGAATGCCGCGCTTCCAATACGACGGCTACTGGGTCACGATCGTCGATCCATGGCCCGAGAGCTGGGGTCCGAATTGGTATGAATCCGACGATGTGTATCTCGACAACACCGGCGATGGGTACTACCTTTACGATCGCAATTACCCGGATTATCCAATCGCGGTCACCGTTTCGTTTTAGCCGGGTTTAAGATTGCGTGCTTGGTGAACTCGCTTCGCGATTAGGATCGCCTGAGTCGACCACGAATGCACCCTCGATCACGACGCCCTCACCACATCGCCCCTCTCAACTCCGAGAGGGGTGATTCTCGTTTAGCCCTTCGATCCCGGCAAGGATGAGGGAGATCTAAGCCTCGAAAACCGAATAGATTCCAAGCGAATTCGATCGATTAGACGAGTGGCATCTTGAGCCGGCTAAGCTGACTTTCGTAATGAGCCTTCCTTCATCTTCCTGTCCACGATGCCGATAGAGGAGTTGATGGAGAACTCCCATGTCGCGAACCCATATTTCCTCGCTGCTTTGCGTTGCGGTGCTGACCTCGGCTTCCGCGCTGGCCGCTGGCGTCCCGGAGTTGCGCGGCAGCCCAACCCAGGTGAACGGAGTCTACTTGCTGACATTCAATCTGAGCCTCGGCTCGCCGCTGCCGGCAGGGAGCACGATCACCTGCCGTGCTCGGATCGCACCCAACCAGGCGGGGCTTGATCTTCGCAATCAGCAACTGCCGGCAGTCCCGGTAGCAGCGGTGGCCGGAGTGGCCAGGGTCACCGGTTCGACGGCAACCTGCATGGAAGAGATTCCCTTTTCGTGGACGCTGTATGGGGCGCGCGGCGGGGCGATTCTCAGCTATGAGATCGATGCGGTGAGTGACTCCGGTTCGATCCCCCTGCTGATCAAAACCAGCGGCCCGCAAAACGTCGGTGTGGCGCTTCCTGCTTCTGGCGGCCGAGCCCGACTTAGCTTCAACCTGGCCTTCTGAGCGCCGCTTCCGAGGGCATCGCGCCGCCGTTGTACACAGCCCGGCCCGATGCGCTATTCTCAAGATCAATCCATGATTTTCTCCCGTGACTACATCGGGTATCTGGCCCGTCGCACCGTCAAGCACCTCATCGACGCCAAGATGATCACCACCACCGACATCAAGGTGGTCGAAGCGCGCGTCTCAGAAGGACTGATTGAGGAGTTGTCTCTTGAGGACCGCATCAATGAGGAGGTTCGCGTGATCCTCGAAGCCTACTCCGAAGAGATGCGCAAATCCGGCGCGCAATATGCCGAGATGTTCAAGAAGGTGAAGACCGAGCTGGCCAAGAAGTACAAGGCGGTGCTATGAGGATCAGCCCCGACAAGCTCAACAAACTGGCCCACACCGTGGCCGACACGCTGGCCGAGATCGACGAGGTCGGCTTCCTCGAAGATCGCAACACGATTCGCCAGGAGGCGCGCAAGGCTCTCACTAACCTGCTTGCCCAGGAAGCGGCCATCGACACAGCCGCCCGGACGAAGATCGCCAACCAGCGCAAGATCATCCTCGAAGGCTCGCAGGAGTGGGAGATCCTCTACCGCAAGTACTACAACGACGAGGTCCGCAAGCTGGGCATCTGAGCGGACAGCGCGCGGTCCTGAAGGCCTTTGGCAGCAACCCGGATTCTTGTTAGACTAACTGAAGTGGCCAGCAACGGCTCCCCGCAAACAGTGGCGCTATCGTCTAGGGGTTAGGACGTGAGATTCTCAATCTTAAAACCCGGGTTCGATTCCCGGTAGCGCTACCAGAGATTTGACGCTATAGCCCGCTCAACCGGCGGGCTTTTCTATGAAGCGCAAGGACAGCACCTTCATGAGTTTTGCAATGCAGGGAGGAGGTCGACCTTGATCGACTTGCGCCTCTCGATCCGCCAAAGGTCATGCTGAGCCTGCATTCCCAGCCAAACCTCTGGCGTGGAGGTGCCGAAGGCGCGGGAGAGCCGCACGGCCATCTCCGGCGAGACAGCCGCCTTGCCGTTCAGGACCCGTGACAAAGTCACCCGGCCCACCCCCAAATGCTTCGCTGCGGCCGCCACGCTCATCTCACCCAGATATTCCCGTATGACCAAGCCGGGATGCGGTGGATTGTGCATACGCATATCGCTCTCCTCTTCAGTGATAGTCCCGGTAATCGACCAAAACTGCGTCCTCGCCCTCGAAACGGAAGGTGAGCCGCCAACTCCCACTCACCATGACCGCCCAATGCCCCCGCAGCTCCGCGCGCAACGGGTGAAGCCTCCATCCCGGAGCGCTCATATCCTCCGGTCTGCGAGCGTTGTCGAGCATTGCCAGTTGAACGCGCAGCCGGCTGGAGTGCTTCGCCTGAATTCCCGCCAACGATCCGGCGCGAAAGAATCTTTCCAGCCCTTTGTGGGCGAAGCTTTCGATCACGATTCGAGTGTATCGCGTAGCGATACAGAAGTCAACCAGTGTCACGGTTTGCCGGCTGCGGAGACGTTGAGAATTGCCCGAAGCGACGAGAAGCGACGGATCGAGCTGCGGGTGAAGGCATGCTGGGGCTTACTTTTGGCGAGATGGGTTGCCAGAGATTCTAAGACAACCAAAAAGTTGGTCAACCCTCCGCCCCAAGCAGCGTCTAATTCGGTGAGGGTGTCTGCAGTTGACCGCCATGCGAATCCGAACCACTCTTTGCATCCCCGCCGCGCTGCTGGCTCTGAGCTTTCTGAACGCGGCCAGCCCCGACCAGAAGCCAGCCTCCAACCAGCCGGCCACCACCATCAAAATGGATGCGCGCGAAGTCGTGCTGCCGGTGACCGTGCGCGATAAAAAGGGCGCGCTGGTGACTACCCTCAAGATCGGCGACTTCAGCCTCACCGAAGACGGCCGTCCACAGACCATCAAGAGCTTTACGCGCGAAACCAACCTGCCCTATCGGTTGGGCCTGCTGGTCGACACCAGCCGCAGTGTCTCCGGGGCGCTGGAAGACGAGCGCAAGGCGGCGGGCAAGTTCGTCGACACGATGCTCCCAGAGAAGCCAAATCCCACTCCGGACGAGGCGTTCCTCATCCACTTTGATCGCGAGGTCGAGCTGCTCAGAGATTTCACTCCCTCGCGCGAGAAGCTGCACCGCGAGCTGGAGGACATGGGGCCGACCCGGCAGGAGCAAAACGACTCCCAGGGGCCTGAGACGACCGGGGACGACCGCGATAGCAGCCGTTCGCACGGCCACCGCGGCGGCACACAGCTCTACGATGCGATCTTCCTCGCCTCCGATGAAGTGATGAAGGGACAAGTGGGCCGCAAGGCGCTGGTCGTCTTCTCCGACGGCGTGGATCGCGGCAGCAAAGACACCCTTAACGACGCGGTCGATGCCGCTGACCGGGCCGGTCTGGCCGTCTATACCATCTATTTCAAGGGGGAACAGGAGCGCACCGAGAACGGATATCCCGGCAACGGCGGGCACCATGGCGGAGGATGGCCGGGCGGAGGCGGAGGCGGAGGCGGGTACCCCGGTGGCGGTGGCTACCCAGGTGGCGGAGGAGGACGGCGCGGCGGCGGTGAGAGCCAACCGGGAGTGGATGGCAAGAAGATCATGGAGAAGATCGCCGTTCGCACCGGCGGCCGCTACTTCGAGGCCAAGAAGAAGGACAATCTCGACGAGATCTATGGCCAGATTGCCGAAGAGCTGCGCGGCCAATATCTACTGACTTACACACCCGACGTCGTGGACAACGAAGGCGGCTTCCACAAGGTCGCTCTCAAGGCCAATAAAGACGACCTGACCGTTGTCACCCGCGAGGGCTACTACGCGCCGGGTGGGGATACGAAATTGGGTGGTGACCCGAAGTAGGGATCACCGGAGCCAGTCAGTGTCCGGCCTTTTCGAGCTTACCCTCCTTGAGTGTGAATCGCTCGCCGCGCCAGACAATTGTGTTGCCCGCGAACCCTGCCACCCAGATGCCCATTGCAACCAGATCGCGCAGCGGCAGCAACCAGAGACTGGGCAGCACCTGGTGATCGGCCAGCACCCCGGCGCCTACGGTCATCGCGAGCGTGAGACGCAAGAAGAAGCTCAACCCCAAGAGCCACAGGCTCAGCGGGCTCGCTCCGCTGGCCAACACATTGAGCAGCGCCCAGCACAGCCCGTAGGTGAAGATGAGGCCGGTGTAACCCCACGGCCGCGCATCGCGGACGGTGCGTGCCCAGCGCAACTGGTGATCGACAAAGCTGCGCCAGTCGTAGGCAGCGATATGAGTCTCGACCACTTCATGACTCAGCGCGACGCCATAGCCAGCAGCGTCAAGCCGTGCGCCTAATTCGTAGTCGTCGGCCAGTTGATCGACCAAGACTTCGAGGCCGCCGATCGCCTCGAGCCCTCTGCGGCTCACGGCAAGCGTGGAGCCGAGGCCGTAGTGCAGACCGCCCTCGATCCACTTTGCCAGTAACACAGAGGGTTGGAAATCGGTCGCGATACCGAGCGCTTCAAGCCTCGAGGGCAGTGTGCCGTGGCTCCGGCCGCGATAGAGAGCGGTCACCAGCCCAACCTGCTGCGCGGCCTTGTCCTGCTCTCCCGGTGAAGGAGCGAAGCAGCTCATAATCCGCTCCAGATAGCGCGGCGAAACGGTGATGTCCGAATCGTTGATGAGCAGAAAGTCGAAGCGTGCCTGTGGCGCGAGCTGCGCCAGCGTGCTGACCTTGCCGTTGGTTCCCAACCGCAGAGGGCACTCGATCAGCCGAATCGACAGCCGAGGAAACTCAGCCTGCAACCGCTTGACGGCTGCGGCCGCCGGGTCATCCATCGACGAGACGCCAAAGAGCAACTCAAACTCGCCGGCGTAGCTCTGGCGGCAGTGGCTGCGGAAGGCGTCCATCATGCCGGGGTCGGCGCCTTTAAGTGACTTGAGTACGCTGAGACCGGGTGCGAAGACCGCTGGTGATCTGTGCCTCGACGCCGAGAAGAGCCTGGCTGCAATCAGAGCCGCCAGGAAGTAACCGATCCCGGCCAAGGCGAGTACCGTGGTCAGAATCTCCAGCGATTGTGCCAGGACGATCGGCATCATTGGGGTAAGTGTAAAGGAAGAGAGAGGAAGCGGCCTATCCGGCCAGTGCGCCGGCGATTTCGTCAGCGAGTGCCCCGTTGATTCTTCGGTAAGTTTCTTCCGGTTTTGCCCGACAGGATTCAAGAACATATTCCACGGATCTCCAGCAGGCGGCAGCAGGCAAAAAGACAGCAATCATCTGACAATCGCTACTCAAGACCCCAGCCTCTTTGCCAGCTCCTCCCCATCGAGCACGCGGAAGACTCCCTCTGCCAGGGCCTGCAACTCATCCTCTCCCGGATAGACAGTGATCGGCGCAATCCACTCGACGTATCCGCGCATCGACTCGGCCACTCTCTCCGAATGCGCCATCCCACCGGTCAAAATCACCGCGTCCACCTTGCCTTTGAGCACCGCCGCCATCGCTCCGGCCTCTTTCCCAATCTGGTAGACCATCGCATCGAAGATCAGTGCGGCCTCACGGTCTCCGGCTTCGATTCGCCGTTCTACCTCCTTCAAATCGCGGGTTCCGAGATATGCGAAGAGGCCGCCATCTCCGAAGACCTGGCGGTCGAGTTGAGCCTCGGTATACTTACCGCTGAAGCAGAGACTAATGAGCGCGCGCGCCGGCAGTCCTCCTGAGCGATCTGCGGCGAAGGGGCCCTCTCCGAGCGAGTTGCTGTCAATGGTTCTGCCGTTTTCATGAGCCGAGACGGTGATTCCTGTTCCCATGTGCGCTACGATCAGCCGCAGATCAGTGTAGGGGCGGCCATGCTCGCGCGCGTACCGCCTGGCCACGGCCTTGGTATTCAAGGCGTGTCCCATTGCGGCGCGCTCGACCAGCGGCGATCCGGTGGGTCGTGCGCATGGCTGCCATTCGTCCACCGTGACCGGATCCACGATATACGCATTCACGCCGGCGGGATGAGCGAAACGAAGCGCCAGCAGAGCTCCCAGGTTCGATGCGTGCTGACCGCGGCGCGCCAATCGCAACTCCGTCACCATCGCGTCATCGACCAGATAGGTGCCGCAGCAGAGTGGCGGCAGCAAGCCTCCACGGCCGGCCACCGCGGCGAACATCGATGGAGCGTATCCTGCCTCTGCGAGGGCGTTCTCGATCAACTCCGCACGATAATCCAGGCGCGCCATGATGGATTGTCCGCTGAAACGCTCGATCTCTTCATCCGCATGCCAGATGGTGCGCACCCACTCGGCGCCATCCTTGGTGTAGACTCCGAACTTCGTCGAGGTGCCACCAGGGTTGATCACGAGAACGCGGCTGGTTTTGTCCGCCACGTGAGATCCTCCGATGCCAGAATGAGTTTACCCTGTCTGGTGCGCTCCCGCCCCGGTCCCAAACCGGTAAAGCCCTGGGCACTTTCCTGTCAATTGACCAGAATTTCCATATCTTTAACAGAATCCGTGCTACACTCGCATTAATCGTAGAATTCGATCTGAAGTTCTTGCCTGTTTCGGTTACCGCCTACTCGCAAACTTCCACATTGCGTTCGCGGTAAATCAGTATCATAAGGAGTAACACACAATGGAAACAGGTACAGTCAAGTGGTTCAATGACGCCAAGGGATTTGGATTTCTGAGCCGTGAGAACGGGGAAGATGTATTCGTGCATCACACCGCCATCCAGTCGAGCGGTTTCCGCTCTCTGCAAGAGGGCCAGCGGGTTCAGTTCAATGTGACCAAGGGCCCCAAGGGCTGGCAGGCTGAGAACGTTCAGGTTGTCTAAGGGCTACCCCCTTTCAATATGTTCGGATTCAAATGGAGAGGGACGGCAAAACTGCCGTCCCTTTCGTGCGTTTAGCCGGATTCTCCTGGTCGAATCGGTGCGACAACGGTGGGCAACTATGGACGATTTTCCCGAGTTCATGAAAAAACCTGCAAACAGGATTGCAGTCTCCGATCAAGCGACTCCAGGCGTCGAGGGGTATGTCTTCGACGGCGCGGATGGATGCCAGTTGGCGTTTTGGACCTGCCATGAAACCGCTACATCGGCGCTCCATGTCCACCATTACGACGAGTACCTGCTCGTCGTTCAGGGTTGCTATACCGTAACGATCGGTGGAGAGCGAATTCAGGTGAAGGCTGGGGAGGAGTATTTTATCCCGCGCGGTGTGGCGCATGGCGGTGAGGTTCTTGCCGGGACCAGAACGATTCACGCATTTGGCGGCCACCGGGCTGACAGAGCTTAGACCCCGAGCCGGTCCCCAATCTCACCCGCTATGCGGCGGGCTTGAGGCTCTTGACGCTCACCTGCGGAGCGGCCGGATGCAGACTCTCTTTCAGCGTCTCGTGAGTGCCCAGGTATTGCAACACATCGTTGATGGAATCTTCAAAACGTCCGCCGGTTTTGTGCGTGGCCTTTACGCCTTTTGAGACTAGTTGGCAGACTTCAAAGCGGTTCATTCCCTGCGCGAGCGCGCGGTGTACTTTATCGGAACGCATGACTTCACTCCGGTCAACAGGTAATTGTTGCGTGTGATACGGAGCTCGTCAGGAGCGGTCGGACGGCGACAGCCGAGCAGGTATGTCCAATTGAAAGGGTGGGGCCCAATGATTCGCTACTGACTTTATTGTACGCCGGAAT
>JBEKKL010000091.1:0-18802 GCA_050010735.1 Occallatibacter sp.
CTCCGCCAACGTCTCTTCGACGATGCGGCGCCTCTCCTCCACCGTCCGATACCGCCGTTTGCCGCTGCCCTCCGCTGCCGGCTGAATCGCCAATTCCATACGCGCTCCTTCATGGTCGCGGTCCTACACCGCTCCACAAATGAGCTTCGCTGAATTTAGCCATTACGGCCAGACGGCCAGAAAGACACGCTTACCTTCGGACGCTTACGACGCACCTAACGTTGGCTAAATCTATAATGCGAGGTTTACAAGTAAGATGCATCCCGATGTTTGTGCATTTGCAATACCACTTCACCGGCAAGGAACGCGACTCCGAATCAGGTAACGACTACTTCGGAGCAAGGTACTATGCATCGAACATGGGGCGCTTTATGAGTCCCGATTGGAGCAGGCCACATTGAAAGGCGAATTTCTCCCGAAATGTCGGCTTCTCGAGTGCTTTCCAGCATCTCCGGTTCCCGAGAGGATTAACGGCCCACGGTACATGATCCCGATTTCGGCTCAATGTACGGTTGACCGCCATTCCGTCTCCGATCCATTTTTGGCCTTCGCGGCATCGCTGGAGACCGCTGTCCACGTGGCGGACGAGTTACGACGAGGTACGAGAATCCGTGATTGAGTCGGGCTTTCACCGCTGATTCGCCGGTTCCTCAGGCTGTACGGAGGATGGAGATCACGGTCAGGTCATCATCCTGCCCGTGTTCGATCGCGGCTTCGGCGAGGAGGTGCGGGGATGCTCCCTGGCGCATGAGAGTCTGGGTACGGTCGAAGCCGAAGAGATCTCCCTGCGCATTCCGCGCTTCGACGACGCCATCTGTAATAAGAGTGATGCGATCGCCATGGCGCATCTGCAGCGTGATCTCCTCCGGGGCGAGGGAGGCAAGGAGGCTAAGCGGCAGCGACCCGGCAAAGGCTATTTCGACGCCATTGAGCCAAGGAGGCAAATGGCCTGCATTGGCCACCGCGACGCGCCCCGAAGGATCCAGGCGTATTGCCAGACAAGTGACGAAGCCTCTGTGCTTGTGCTCGAAAAGCAAGCTGTTGAGCTCGGTTAGAATCTGCGCGGGACCCTGGCTGATTCTGCTGATGGTATGCAGCATGCCGATCAGCATCGAGACAATCATGGCAGCGCTGAGCCCTTTGCCGCTTACATCGCCCACGACGACAAGAGTTTGGTCGGCGCCGAGCGGGATGACCTGAAAGAAATCTCCTCCGACCTGTGCGGCGGGACGGTAAATGCTTTCGATGATGTACCCGGGAGTGGGCGGCAGCTCTTCGGGCACCATGAGCCCCTGGATTTCGTGGGCGGCAGCCAATTCGGTGTCCAGCGCAGCTTTCTCGAGTTCAAGCCGGACGTGGCGACGCGACTCGCTGACGGAGACCACAACAAAACCGGAATAGCCCAGGGCGACAAAAATGCAAATAGCTACGCCGTCGAAGACAAGCCTGTTGTGAAAGGCGCTGAGTTGGACTGACTCGAGATGGGTGAGCGAGGGAGCCTCGGGCAGCCAGTTGTGCAGCAGCGCCATGCAAATGTTCTCGAGAATGAGGAGCGGCACTGACGGAATCCAGAACCGCTGGCGGAGGGTGATGCCCGCGACGGCGTAGAACGTCGCGAATAACGCGATGATCAATACAGAGAGAGCGAGACACAGGGCTGACTGACGTCCCATGTCCATACCGTCGAATACGAATCCGAAGCTGGCGAAGATGAAAAAGGCGGAGAGGAGAAAAACGGCGACAGACCACCTAGGGGCTGCCTTCCACCCCCGTAGTCGCCAATCATCGCGTGATTTCATTCGCTTCATGCCGTTACCCAAGGATGACACACCCTGGCCGGATCTGTGCGCCGGATGACTTCGTGACGTCGATGACTGCCACGATTCTCCCGGGCTGAATTCTAGCGCAATCGATTCGCTTTAAGACAATCCTCCATGTTCCACGATTCGAAGGATGCTGACCGGAAATCTCCGAGTTGCCGACGATGCTCTCAGGACCTTGAAGCGGGCGAATGCTTCCAGTAGAACCTTTGAACGGCACTACAATGACTCCATCGCCGCGATTTCGAGATTCAAGATTAGGATTATGGAATTCACGCAAAGGGCACCTCTTCCTTCCGGGATAGTGACCCGGAGAACCGTGGGAAGCGAAACGCATGCATGGCGACCGAAGGTCGCCATACGCTTGTAACCCACTGGAATCAGGAAAAGAGCGGAGGAGGGCGCTGGAAGGAAGGAGCGAGACTTGGCCCCGGAGCCACCACATACAAAGGTTCGCCAACCCAACGATCTCTCTCGTCCAAGGTTGGGGCAACCCACGATGGCGGGAGGGCCTTCAGGCAGGCGGCAATGACGCAGTGGATCGCTGGCGGAGAGTAGCGTCCGCTGCTGTGAGATCGAAGTTGTGGGCGTGTCACCGGCCAACCAGACAATAAGCGAAAAGGGGCGGCTTCCCGCCCGAGAACTTCGTTGCTACTGTCGCCGCCTGACAACAATTGAACAAGTTCACATATTTCTTGACAACAGGTCCGGTTACGTTCATTCTATTTTTGAACGTGTTCAATTGTGAATTATGAGACCGACGAGCAAATCCGAAGCCACCCGTGCCCGCATCCTTGACGCAGCGCTGGACCTGTTCCGCCTCCAGGGGTTCGAGCCGACCACGATGCGCGCTATTGCCGCCCGGGCGGGAGTCTCGCTGGGATCGGCCTACTATTACTTCGAATCGAAAGAAGACCTGGTGATGGCCTACTATGAGCGGGCCATGGAGGCGATGACTCCCAGAATGGAAGCCGCGCTCGCTGAAAGGGCTGGCATCAAAACGGGCTTTGAGGAGCGCGTGGCCGCCATTATGGCGGTGAAATTCGACTATTTCCGGCCAAACCGAGCCTTCCTCGGCGCCCTGCTGCGCCACGCCGCCGACCCTGAGAACCACTTGTCGCCCTTTAGCTCGTCCACCCTGCATATTCGCGAGTGCGACCAGGCATACTTTGCGCGGGCCGTTGCCGAATCGCGTGATGTGCGCGCTCCGGAGGAGTTCGTGGTCCACCTGCCGAGGCTGCTCTGGCTCTATCAGATGGGATTGATTCTGTACTGGATCTACGATCGTTCGCCGGGTCAACAGCAGACTCGTTTGTTGCTCGAAAAGAGTCTGACTCTTATCACCGGCCTTCTGAGATTGGCCAGATTCGCGCTGCTGAAACCTCTCCGCTCGAAAATCGTGGAACTCATGGTGCTGGCCGAAGGAGGGCTCGATCATGCCTAACAGCAAACTAATCCGCCTCTCTATTGCGCTTGTCTGGTTGTATCAGGGCTTGTGGTGCAAGGTTCTGGTCGGCGTTCCTCATCATCGGGCTGTGATCTCAGCCGTACCGTTCATTGGTTCCGCGTCAGCAACCATTGCTTTGATGGTTTTGGGTCTGTTCGAATGCGGCATCGCCGCGTGGATCTTGCACGGGCGCTGGATGCGTCAGGCCGCGATCTTACAGACCGCTCTGCTTGTCGCAATGAATGCAAGTGGATTGATTTGGGCCTGGAGTTTAATTCCTGATCCGATCGGAATGATCGTGCAAAACTTTGCCTTCCTGCTTCTCGTTTGGGTTGCCACGGAGGATCGTCCTCATGCTGAGCACATATAAGGTAGCGTCAACACCATGGCGACTTGGACCCTTCAAGGCCCGGACGCATCAACTGGTCTTCGGGCAAACATACGAAGATTCCGCTATTGAGTTGCGCGCTTTCAAACCGCGAAGCCGCGTTTTCTCTATCGCGGGCGCGGGGTGCACAGCTCGCGCTCTTGCCGCCGCGGGACACTATGTGACTGCTGTGGATATTAATCCGCGACAGCTCGTTTACGCGGAATCGCGGGCCGCCGGAGGGTCGGTGCGAAGGGGCGCCGCGGAGCGCTTGCTGGCACTCAGCCGCAAATTGGCAACGGTTGTCGGCTGGAGCCGATTAAAATTGGTTGAGTTTCTCAGCCTGTCGGACTGCGCCAAGCAAGGTGAATACTGGGATCGCCTGCTCGACACGCCAATTTGGCGCGCTGCTGTAGATACTTTGTTTGCACCGCGTCTGCTCCGGCTTTTCTATGCCAGCCCGTTTGTCGAATCGCTTCCGCAGGACTTCGGGGCGCAGATTAGACGGCGACTGCGGAGCGGTTGGATTAGCCATCCCAATCGATCCAATCCGTACGCCACGGCCTTGTTGCTTGGGATACCGCCCGCAGATCCAGGAGCAGCTGTCTGTCCCATCCAATTTAGTTGCGCGGATGCAGCGGATTTCCTCGAGAACTCTCCGCCGGCGGCATTCGATGCTTTTGCAATGTCCAATATCGGGGATGGAGCGCCATTGAGTTATATGCAGCGTTTGCGAACCGCCATGGAGCACGCTGCTGCTCCCGGCGCAGTTGTTGTCTCAAGAACTTTCGCAAAGTCGAGCCCCAACTCTGAAAATAACTGGGCGGCTTTGGATCGCTCGCTGCTTTGGGGCGGTGTTGAGGTAAGTAACATCGCAATTGGCTGAACGGGAGGCAGACCGTGGTTCATCTTTTGAAACGGCATCCGATTCCAATATCTGCGTTTTTTCGTCATTCGCTGGTGATGACCTATGCGCTTCAACCGGAGATCCTCGAACCCATGCTGCCGCAGGGCCTGGTGCTCGACACCCATCGAGGCTACGCCTTCCTGGCCGTCGCATTAGTGCAAACAGAGCACCTTCGACCCAGTTTTCTTCCAGCCGCGATGGGTCGCAGTTTCTTTCTAAGCGGCTACAGAATCTTCACGAGATTGGGCAGTGGCGGAAGATCCAAGCGCGGATTGCGTATCTTGCGCAGCGATACGGACCATCCCTGGATGGTGCGCGCTGGCAATTGGTTGACGCACTATAACTATCGCCTGTGCAAGGCGGTCATTGAGGAACGCGACCACGAAATCCGTTGGACCATCCAGACACAGCACAATGAAGCGGACCTGGAAGTGGTGGCGCGCATCGGGGACGAGCCGGCTCCGCTGCCAGCCGATTCTCCCTTCTCCACACCTGCGGAAGCAAGACGGTTTGCGGGACCCTTGCCTTATACCTTCGACTACGAGCAAGCAACTCATTCCATCATCGGCATTCGCGCGATGCGGCAAAGCTGGAATCCAAGGGCAGTCGCCGTGGATGTGCGGCGCAATACATTTCTGGAACGCGAGCCATTCTGCCGCTCTACGCCAATTTTGGCCAATGCTTTTCACGTGCGGGATGTTCCTTATGAATGGCAGCGCGGGAGGAGGCTCACATGAGCACAATTCCGATGCGAAAGCCCTATCAAGGCGTGCTGCAGATTATCGAATTCAACTGGCGAGCCTATTTTGTCACATCTGCATTTGTCGGTATGGCGTTGCTCGCAAGTCCGTCTATGCCGCCCCTGGGGCGAGCAGGACTCGTGCTGGGCGCGGCGTCGGCACTATTCTGGATGGCCTCGTCGCTGCTGGTGTCCCACTATATCTACGACCGCTTTCCGCTTTACAACCTGAATTGGATTTCACGTGCTCTCTCCCATATACCGCGGCGATGGATCAACATCCACTGCGGCCTGGATGAAACCAGCAGCCTGTTGGCAGCAATCTTCCCGGAGGCCGCCGGTCAGGTGGTGGACATCTTCGACCCCCAGATCATGACAGAGACGTCCATCAAGCAAGCACGGCGGATCCAGCGCGCTGCAATTCCAGCCAAGTTGGCGCACTATGACGATTTGCTCCATGACGCTAACTCGTTCGACGCGGCCTTCTGTATCTTCTCCGCCCACGAATTGCGCCGCCACCAGCAACGGCTGCGGTTGTTCAAGGAGATCGCGCGCGTTCTGGTCTCCGGCGGTGAACTGGTGCTGATGGAACACTCCCGCGACTGGCGGAATCTGCTCGCTTTCGGTCCCGGATTTCTGCATTTCTTCTCGCCGCGTGCATGGCATACAGCGGCGTCCGGCGCAGGCCTAGAGCTCAGTTCCGAATTCTCGATGACACCTTTCATTCGCGTCTATATCTTACGGAGGATACAATGACTCTCGCCACTCATCTGCATGTGGTCGGCGCTCTTCTGCTATTGCTCGGAATCAGTCACGCCTTCTTCGATCGCTACTTCGGATGGGAACAGGAGTTGAAAGGCGTCTCGCTGCTGACGCGCCGGATCTTTTATGTCCACACCTTTTTCATTGGGTTGGGAGTGGTGATGGCGGGCGCCGGGTCACTTTTTTACGCAGCGGATTTACTTCGTCCCGGCACCTTGAGCCGCGCGTTTCTGGGAGGCATGGCGGCATTCTGGTTCTGCCGCTTGCTCGCCCAGTTTCTGGCCTACGATGCCGCCATCTGGCGAGACAATCGGTTTCGCACCTTCGTCCATGCAGCATTTGCCGTGTTTTGGTGCTACGTCACCGCGACCTACGGAGTCGCGTTCATAACTGTGTGGGATTGATCCTCACTGCACCGAAACGACACTTAAGCACGGCTCCTAACGCAAACTTCCGAGTTCTGGTCGGTTGACCGGCATCCATGTAAGTCATCTGTCAAGTAAAAAGCACGAAATTTCGGGACGCGCTCAGGAGAGCGCGCGTTGCGTCTGATCCGGTCATCCGTCTGCGCACGTGTGCCTCTCGGCTGGTGGTCCCTGCACCGGACATCCATTTGCTGCCTCAAGCTCAGAAGAGCTGTCGCAGATGATTGAGTTTGTGTTCTCTGCCAGTCCCGAAACAAACCGAAGGGAGCCTCGGAAGTTGCCTTCCTCGCCCAGCCGGTCAACTGCAGGACCTGGCAGCCTGCGCATCGTATGATCCTGATGTTTTTTCCTTATTAGGAAAGGTTTTTCACGCTGCTGCTTTGCCTGCGAACTCTTCGGCCGGCACGAAGTCCTGTTGCCTGCGCTCGACCGCGAGCATGTAGGCTACCATCTTCCTGGCCACCGCCAGAGTGGCCCGGTTCTTGTTCCCGCACTGGATTTCCTTCTCCCGCAGCAAAGCCAGCTCGTGGGAGTATCGGGGCGCCATCTTGGCCGCTTCCACCAACACGTGCTGGATATGCTTGTTCCTCTGCTTGGAAATCGGCATGCGTATTACCTTGTCGGCCGAACTCTTCTCGGCGCTGCAGAGTCCACAGTAGCTGACAGCTTGCTTGACCGATTGGAACCGCGTGTAATCGCCGATCTCCAGGGCCCAGGTCAGCGCGGTGATCGGACCCACTCCGGGGATCGTCCGCAGCCGCCTCAGCCGCTCTGAAAGCAGTGGATCCCGCTCCAGCGAACTGATCAGCGCGCGATCCAGCCGTTGCGCTCGCTGGATGTGCTCGCGGCCAAGCCGCAACAAGGGGCGGATACTCTCGCTGATCTCCTCGTTGGTCGAGAACAGCTCACTGAAGTATCCCATCTTATGCAGCCGCTGCTTGTCATAGCTCACCCCGCTCTCCATCAGCAAGCCAGAAACACGATTCTTCATCTGAACCATCTGCCGCAGTACCAAGTTCCGGTAGCGTAGCGTACGGCGCCGGTCCCGGATCTCGGTCGTGGCCATGTGGCACTCTGGTAGAAAATCGCAACGCAGGCAGTCGGCAATCTTGCTGGCATCGATCCGGTCGTTTTTCTTCTTCGCCGCCGCGATGGCACGGAGCATCAGTGGATGGGCCACCTTCACCCTCTCCGCGTACGGAAGCAAATGATCGTAGATCCACCCGGTAAAGATCGTCGCCTCCATGGCGATCGTCCGCGGTTGGGGAAGTGTCTTGATCCAGGCATCTAATTCGCGCCGCGTCGATCCGATCTTGCCTTCCCGGTGCACATGACCAGCCGCATCCTTCACACAGTAGCTGATCGTCTTCTTGTGAACGTCAAGCCCGATATAGTACATATCGTCCATGAGGAGCCTCCGAGGTCGTTCTCTGAATCAGCGTCCAACTGAGTTCAGCTTATGCAACACCTCGTGCTCCTCCTAGACTTAGCATTCAAACAAACCGGAGCTGACGTTGCCGGTTGCGATCATTCTAATCTTCGCAACCTCTGCTAATGGTCTGTGAATTGCTGCCGGTAGTCTTAAGACCGCGCGGAGGAGAGCCGCAGAGGGAGAAACTGACAGCTTATGTTGATGAATGATACAGATGCCCGCCTCTCTTTAGCACAGAGATGTTGCCGGAAGACGAACGCCATCTCCCACTCTGTCTGCAAAGATTCAATTGAAAGACTATGGGAAGCCAGCGAAAAGCGCTCGATAGTTACCTGCGTAATATCCACTCGTCAAGGGCATGAGATGAAGATTGCCGATGATGCTTTCCGGTTCGTATATTACGAGTTGGAAGACGGTTGGGAACAAGCCAAGAAAGGTGTAGAACTATTTATCTACAGTGATGGGGGCTCAGGTACGGCTCCATCGTGCATCGTTAGCCTGATTCGACAGTACACGAAAAACTTCGCCGTGATTGTACCTTCTCACGCTTTTAGCGCGGAGACACTCATTGCGCTGGGTGAAGGGGGCTTGTACGTTCTATTTGAGACGCAGTGACTCTTTTCATCGGTTCCAAAATGTGAATTCTGATGCACCGAATGACCCCAAACCTTCCCCGACCCGGTCTAGAGCCTGTTATGAACTTCGGTTGAGTAGTTTGAACAGTTGGGCGAGCATGAGCCAAGCAAACGCGAAGTAGTGGTAGCCGGCCAAGGAGGAGGAGAGGCGTTCGTAGTCTCTGGCCAATCGGCGAAATCGAGCTGCCCAGGCAAAGCTTCTTTCCACCACGACGTTGGACTGTGGTCGGCCAGACGATCAGGATCCTTGAGCTTCGGCAAACGCCTTTTCCCAGGGACACTGCTCAGCAAAGCGCCGCCACAACGAACGCTTGGCAGCGCGCCAGCAGGTTGTAATGCGTGTAAGGAAGAGAGAATACCGGAAGGAAGGTAAAGGTCGCCCCGCAATCGGCACGGCGACCGCGCCGAATCCCAATCCAGTTGTGATGTTCGTCGTGGGCCTGCTTGCGGCACCGCCCGTGTCCAACGATCGAATCGTGTTCACAAAATGGGCATCGGCGTATGATGATCTCGTCGCAGTTTCCTGCCCAGTCGGTTGCAAACTTGTCCGGCGCGACGGAAACTGGGATAAAGAGGATCGTACCTCACAGGGGTTCCGCCTCCGGTTCCGACCCGCCAAGATCATCGCTGGAAGCGGAGCCCCGCCTCCTGAAGAAAATCCAACTGAAAGAAATATAACTTCTTACCTATAGTCTCTGAGGATGGGGGTAGGGATATTGGCCAGTTATTTCCGACAATACGTCCGGAACCCGATGCTACAATTCCGGCGGTGTATTGGTCGGGTGCGCTTGGTGCGCCAATGAAAACGTAATCAAAGGAACGAATGCAAGAGAAAGTCTGGAGGAAGTGACATGAAACTCTTTGATCGGCTGGTAACTCTTGCAACAGTTTCAGCAGCATGCATGTGGGTTGCGGCTTGCGGCGGCGGCTCGTCGGGATCATCCACACCCCCTCCGCCGGTAACGCCCTCAATATCCGTCGCTCCCAGCAACGCCGTTATCGGAGCTCAGCAGCAGTTCACTGCGACGGCAAGCAACTTTGGCACCACGAGCACCGCGGTCACCTGGTCGGTTTCTGCGCCTTCGGGCAGCAGCCTGAGCGCCGGCGACATCAGCTCGACGGGACTCTACAACACGCCTTACCCCGCGCCTCCATCGGTCACTGTTACCGCAACCAGCACGGCCTTGCCCGCGGTCAGCGGCAGCGTGACAGTGACACTGAGCCCGCCGGCCGCGACGACGGGACCAACGCTCGCGGTTGATGTGAACACGCCTAACACCCCGAGCGAGAATCCGCACACCATCAGTCCCTACGTTTACGGAATGAATGCCTATCTTCTGGACTCGGCCTCAGAGAAGATCGCAAACCCAGGCATTCTTCGCTGGGGCGGCGACGACACCTCGCGCTACAACTATCAGAACGGCTGGACCAACTCGGCCAGCGACTGGTACTTCGAGAATGGCGAAGGCGCAGCGTACATGTTCCCCAACGCCACAGGAGGCAGCATTCTCAGCTCCTCCAACCCAATGGCGGGCACGAATTTCAACTCGTTCTTCCCGGCCGTTGATGCTGCGGGTTCGACGGCGCTTGGGACGGTGCCAGTGCAAGGCTGGGTGAGCAATGGAACCTATGCGTGCAGTTTTCCGAGCTCGACGTTCCCGAATCAGGTGGGCCAGGAGGGCTTTACTGGATTCATCAACTACCCCGCATTCATCAGCTACAACAACGAGCAATGCGGATACGGAGTTTATCCGGACGGATTCGACGGCTGCACAACTTCGGTCGGCTGCAACATCTTCGGCAACAATACGGTCGCGCATGTTACGAGCGTCGCGGCGCCGCCGCCCAGCATCGCCAACGCCCCCGCTCCCGGCTCCTCCATCGGCGCGATGAGCGCCTGGGCGAACGGAACATGGCCGGGTGGCTGGGTGAATTCAATCGCGAACAATCCGAGCTATGGCAAAGGCGCGAGCGGCAAGGGGGTGGCTGTCTGGGATCTCGACAACGAGCCCCCATGGTGGGATGGCGAGCACCGCGACGTGCATCCCAACCCCTTCACCTACGACGAGGTGACTAACAACGGAATTGGAACGGCGCTGGCAATCAAGACTGCCGACCCCACGGCGCTAGTCTCGGGGCCAGTGATCGACTACTGGTGGGCATACTTCTACTCGAAGAAAGACATTGAATCAGGCTGGCAAACGGGAAATCCCTGTTTTGAACCGTGGAGCAATCCTATCGACCGCGAGGCGCACAACGGCGTGCCCCTGATCGAGTACTACCTGCAGCAATTCAACAATTATTCGCAGCAGTACGGCGTCCGCCTGCTCGATTACCTGAACGTTCACGGCTATTTCGCGCCTGACTATCCTCCGGGAAGCGGCGTCTCGACTGGCTTCAACCCTGCGGGCGACACCCAGGAGCAGGAGGTGCGTGCGAACGGGACGCGGGCCTTCTGGGATCCCACCTACACCGATCCGGATTACCCGCAACCGAACTACATCACCGACACAAACTACACCACAAACTGCTTGCCGCCGCCACAGGCCCCCAATGTGATTCCCATGCTGCAGGCCTGGGTGAACCGTGACTACCCGGGAACGCAGACGGCCATCGACGAGTACAACTTCGGCGGCCTGGAATCAATCAGCGGCGCCGTGGTCGAGGCGGACATTCTGGGCATCTTCGGGCGCCAGGGCCTGGGCATCGGTGCGCTGTGGCCGCTCGGAACTCCGACCAGCGTGATCGACTCAACGGCCCAGAACCCGGCTAACTACGCTTTCGCCATGTATCGCAACTATGACGGCAGAGACTCGACGTTCGGCGACACATATCTGCATGCAACCAGCAGTAACTCAGGCGCAGATGCTGAGGGCCAGCTCGCGGTCTACGGCGCGCAGCGCAGTTCAGACAACGCGATTACAGTGATGGTGATCAACAAAACCTTCGGTTCGTTGACATCGACACTTTCGCTTGAGAATTTTACCGCCAGCAGCAACACAACGGCGCAGGTTTATCAGTACAGCAACGCAAATCTCAACGCTATCGCAACGCAGACACCCGCAACTGTAACTCCGCCTGCAGGCGGAAGCACCATCAGCACCATCAGCTACACGTTCCCGGGCCAGTCGATCACCTTGTTTGTGATTCCGAATTAGGGACACCGGCAATGGTGGGATCGGATTTCAGGAGGTGTATTCGCATTGGTGACGGTGTTAGAAACCCTAAGGCTTGCATTCATGCCTATAATCCACACAGTAAGCGGTCACGATGATACGCGAGATACGCAGGCCTGATGGTTCTGGGTGGATTACCGGCATCCGGAGATTGGGCGGAAACCGGGCCTACTTCCCACTTGGCGAAGAACCTCTCCGAAGCAAAACCTAAACCGTTTAAACTTTACGTCTTCAAGAAGGAAATCCGTAAGACTGCGTTGACTGTTGCAGTTCTTTGGCCGCGGCTCCATAGCCGGCAGAAATCCCAATCAAGGCGATGTGCCGACCGAAGTGGGAGTGCTCCAGCAGGAAGTCTTCAGAAAAACTCGGCTTCTTTTCCTTTGTTCCACCCAGCTCGATCTTTGGACAGCACTGCGACAACCCAGTGACTTTCAACGTTATCCTCCTTGAAATGAATTGGAATCGCAGCTGTTTGTTCGGCTGTAACCTTGCATTGGATGACGAGCCCTACCTTCTGCCGCGTCTTATTGGCCTCTGCGATTTCAGGCCGCGACCTGCTGGACGAGTTGGCGGTGAACCCGCCCGTTCAGCCGAATCGCCTGCAGACGGAAGGTGTTCCGCCCTTCTGGAATCATCGCCATTGTGACAGACGTTCGATCCTGCTTTGAATGCATGTACCGGGATTCCAGCCATGTGCACAGCCGGGGATCGAATATCTCCGGCTCGCCCTCCCAGAATGCTGGCGTCAGACCGCACTCAATCTGAAGATGATCCAACACCAACTCGATGCTAGTGGTGCTCTTTGGGAAATAACGGCGGACGTTGTTCACGCCCACATGAAGTCCGGTGACTCCGCGTCCCTTGCTTCGCGTTTTGACCACCATACCCGTGTGGGTTGCGACCGCTGAGGACCGAATCCTTCGGCTTGGACCTCAATCAGGTAAGCTCCAGGGGCCACTTGGCTGAAGAGGAATCGACCGCTCGCGTTGCATACGACGGTTCGAACCCCGCCAGTATCCACTTCGGTAGCTTTGATCTGGGCGTTGGGAATCACAGCGCCGGAGATGTCGGCGACTGTGCCGGCCAAGGCGCTACTGGTGCCGCTTTGAGCCAGTAAAGAATATGAGTTAACTATAGTCAACAACAGAGTTAGAGCGAGGATGTTAGAGGCTTGATTTCGCATCATGCTGACCTCCGAATCTCTGGCTACGGTTTCCTAGAGGGCCGGAGAATCCGGCCCGTCTTGCGCAGTGGAAAGGGGAAGCAATTCTCAGGCAAACCGGATATTTAGGTTAACCTAAATTTAGGTTAGACTAAAATGGATATGTCGTCAAGACTCTTTCGATGGAGGACGGGGCATGGCACCACGCCGACTGGCAAACGCGAATTCCGAATCGGTAGATGACTATCTGAAGGCCATTCTTGAACTTGGTGAGTCCGCAGGGCGGCGCGTGAACAGCACAGCCCTGGCCAACCGGCTCGGCGTAGCGCCTGCTTCGGTAACGAATATGCTGCAAAAACTGGCTGCGTCGCCCACTCCGCTCGTCGAATACGAACGTCATCGTGGGGTGCTGCTCTCGGAAGCAGGGAAACGGCGCGCTCTGGAAGTCCTGCGCCATCATCGGCTCATCGAAACATTTCTGTATAAGATGCTCGACTACCCGATCGAGGAAGTGCACGCGGAGGCGGAGCGCCTGGAACACTTCATCTCCGAGCGATTTGAAGAGCGTATCGCCGCCAAACTCGGGAACCCGAAGATCGATCCGCACGGGCATTGCATTCCCACAATGGAAGGAGAAATGCCGAGAGAGAAATCCATCCCGCTGTCGGGTTTGACCAAGCACAAGGCCGTGATTGTGGAGAGCATCTCGGACCGTGATTCCCACACACTGAAGGCGCTCAAAACAGGGGGCATCGTACCTGGCATCCGACTCCGCGTGCGACGCCGGGATGCGGAGGACGGCTACACCGTGACCGTTGGGCGCTCAACCAATGTCCTGCATATTTCTAACGACGCCGCTGGGGCAATCCGAATCCGTTCTCCACAATGAGTTTAGCCCGTGGTACAGGTAATCCGGAGATACGTGTCCTTCTCCCTTTTTCAGTCAAAGCCGGTCGCTCACTTGTGTTTTGCTGCAATTCGTTTTGCCTGGTCGATGACCTCCAATTCGTTTCGGATCATCAGCGCCCTCCGGCCGCAGTTGGTGCGATAGATAACCAGATTGTCGTCTCCTCCCACGACGCTCGGGAACAGAAGCCCCTGAATGCCTTTCGCTTCGAGTTCGCGTGCTAAATCCATGGAAGCTGTCAGATCGGCCTTGTTGAGACATGCCAATCTCACCTCTTCGCCGGCCTGCGACGCTCCAAGAGCGGAAAGGTCCAACGCCCGCTTAAGGTTTACAGCCACGGCGTACACGACGCGAGGATACTTGTCGGTGCTGATCTGAGCGGCTCCGCCGAGCCGCGCCTTCCGTGCCATCACCTCTTTGCTTGCCCCTGAGTCGGTCGCCGAAAGGTAAACCGCACGGATGCCGACTGCCGCAAAGCGTCCCCCGTGAGTCCGTGTGCCGGCGCCGCTCAGGACATCGGCCGGGTCCATGTAGCGATACTCGACGCTGCGGAAATAGACCCCATTCAAGGGAACGGCTTGGCCCATCCAGCGCTTGATCGCCGCGCGCTGTTTGGCATTGAAGGTCAAATGGGCTGTCCGTCGCGCAACCGATTGAATTCGATGACCAGATCACGGATGCGGCCGTCCGCGATCAACTCCTGTGGAGTCCTTCCGGCGAAAGCCTCAAGCGGCGTACTGAGCCAGCGCTTCTCCTCGGGAGCGACGACATAGTCGTCCATGCGCGAGAGCAACTCGCGGAGGTCGCGCGTCTTCTTGTTCATCTGGCTGGTTCCCCTGCCAGCCTCCCAATTCTGCACGGTCCGGGCAGTCACGTTCAGAGCATTCGCCAACTGCTCCTGGCTCAATCCCAGCCTTTGCCTGGCATCAAGGACGTCGATGGAAGCGTCCTCGTCTGTGCTGTGCCGGGGATGGGTCCGGATGTTGCGTGCTTTCAAAAGCTGTCTAAGGTGCGGCCAATTGAAGGCCAACTGAGCTTCGGCGAATTTTTGCCGCCCAACCATTGTTCCCATGCGGAATGCGAAGTCCGCCGATTGATGGGGTGTATAAACCAGCAGGTGCGATACCTTGCAACTCCGAAGTGTCGCAAGGGTGCTCTCGACGAAAGCATCCTGTTCGGGTCTGGAAAGATAAAGGACACTCACCCAATCCTTCCCCAAGGCGGCATTTCCGTTGCAAGGAACGGTCTGAAACTTGGGCGAATAGGGCGCAAAGAGGGATTTCGCCTCGTTGAGCGTCTTCGGCTGAGTCCAAACGACCAGTTCTTCGGCCTGCGTTGCAGTCGGCATTCCAACCTCTGAGTCCATTATACGCAATTCTTCGTGTGACACGAAAATAGTTTCAAAGGCTGGCTGAGTTGTGCGTGCATTCCAGTTCATGTATTCCTCGATTCTCCTGCCGCATGATCCAATGTTTGGCCATCTAACCTGCCAGCACGAGTATCAACAGCAGGATGCTTCCACCAGCAACGTTGAGGATCATCTCTCGAAGCGATAATGAAGACGGAATGTGTTGTGCTTCTCGGGGGACAAACCTCACTCATCCTGGTTGCCCGGGCTTCCTGCAATCTCGTTCATTTGCTCCATTGTGATGTCGTGGCGTTGAAGATCGTCCGGGTCTCCTTCATCGCCTTCCTCCTCCTCTGTTAGCGCTCATCTGAAAACGTGTCTTTCCGATCGGTTGCCGGCCTTGTCTCAGTTGCCTTTCGCAGCTTGATCTCGAGGTATTCGCGGTAGTTTTCCGGTGCGGGGTTTTCCTGGAGTTCCTCGATGACTGGTCGGAAGTAGGCCAGCGAGCGGATGGGCGCTAGACGCGGGGCATCGGTGGGTCGGATCATTCGGCGCAGTGAGCCCAGCAGCAGGGCGGTTTCAACGGTTTCCAGCGGCACACCGTCCTGATGAAGGCTCCGCGCCAGCCACTGGTCGGAGGCGTTGACGCGCATGGGCGTGTCGGGCATTTCGAGATAGAGCGTAATGACGGAGGCCACGTAGGAAGTGGCGTGATCTGCGCAGGTCATTTCTTTCTCCTGCGGCGGGCCGTGGCTTCCTGCTCGCTCTCGCGCACGCGGTAGCTGGAGCCCTCGATGACGGTGACTTCGGCGTGATGCAACAAGCGGTCGAGCATAGTAGCGATGCAGGCGGCGTTGGGGAAGACTTCGTTCCATTCTTTGAACGGCTTGTTCGTAGTGAGAACGAGGGATTTCTGCTCATAGCGCTGGTTGATGACTTCGTAGAGCAGGTCGGCGGATTTGTCGTCGAAGGAGAGATACCCGACCTCGTCGATGCATAGCAGAGACACATTGGCATAGGCGCGCAGCTTGCGCAAGCGGCCTTCCGGCGTTTGCCGGTGCAACTCGGTGAGCAGCTTGGAAGCGGTGCGGAACAAGACGGAGTGGCCGGCCAGTACGGCGGCGTGGCAGAGATTCTGCGCGATCATGGTTTTGCCCAGGCCGTTGGCGCCGACCAGAACCAGATTACGGGCCTCGGCGAGGAAGTCGAGCGTCATCGCCCGCTCGATGACATCGCGTTCGATGCGCGTGGGCCAGGACCATTCGAAGTTGGCCATGGGCTTGAACTTGCGGATCTCGGAGGCGCGCAGGCGACGTTCCAGGCTGCGGTGGGCACGCTCGGCCGTCTCGATCTGCGCCAGTTGTTCGAGCAACTGATGCGGCGACCAGCGCTGTTTGGACGCATGCGCCAGCATGTCGTCCAGTTGCGCGGCCACGGCGGTGAGGCCGATCCGCTCCAACTGGTCGCGCAGGTTAGGATTCGGGTTCGGGGTCTTCGTCGTGTCGTTGGGCGAGTTCATCGTAGGTCTCCAGATCGTGGGGGCGGACTTCGACACTCTCCGCTTGCGGATGGCGTCTGAGGTCAAGCGGCAACAGTGCGGTGCGATTGGATTGGCGCAGCAGGAACTCGACCGAGGCAGCACGCGGTGTGTTGCGTTCAAGAGCTTCGCGAACGGCGCCGCGCATGGCGCGGGCGCCATAGCGATCCAGCAGATGAAGCAGATGCGCGATCTGATGCGGAGCCGATTCGCCGTCGGCGAAGGCCCGCTCCAGTAACTCCGCGCTTTCGGGAACAACCAACTCCAGACGGCCAGAGCGCGTGGACTCGATCGCCTTGCGCTTGGTGCGCAACAGAGCCTGCTGGTGCGCCGGATCCAGAACCATCTGCTGGCGGTCATAGCTGCGGCGATGGCGGGCGATCTGGCGCGCGCCGTCGAGGATGCGTACCTCGGTATCTGAGGCCGCCAGCATCAGCTCGCGACCCACAGCCTCGGGCGGGATCGAGTAGTCGTTGCAGTCGAAGCGCACATAGATGGTCTTGGCCGCGCGCACAGCAGCCACGCGGTCGGTCGAGAACTCGTGCATCGGCAGCGGCAACAGGCGCGGCCGCTCTTCGGCAAGAACCTCGGCGACGGTGCGATTGTGATCGTCCGGCCACGGCCGCTGGTGCGCCACTTCGTCGCGCCACTTCAGAGCCTGGCGATTGCACTCCTCCAGCGTGGTGAACGCGCGCGCCGCCCAGTAGGAATCGCGTACGAAACGAATCGCCCGCTCCACGCGCCCTTTTTGATTACCGGCCCGCACCTGGCAAGGCTTCGGATCGAAGTGATAATGACCTGCCAGCTCCAGCAGGCGCGGATTGAAATGGATCAGGCTGCCATGGCGCTCCAGCACCGCTGATTTCAAGTTGTCGTACAGCAGAACGCGGGCAGAACCTCGAAACGACGCGAAGGCATGCACGTGCCCGCGCAAAAAATTCTCCATCGTCTGATCGAAGAAGAACTCCAGATGCCGCGCCCGCGACCAGGACAAGGTCATTACGAAGCAGCTCAGCGCGCGCCGCGCGCGGCCGATCATCACTGTTCCAAAAGATGCCCAGTCGACTTGAGCCTGCTCGCCGGCGAAGACCTGAAGGCGCAGGAACGCCTCCTGCGGGCGCGGACGCAACCTCGCCACCACGCGCCGCAACTGCTGGATACTTCCTCGATAGCCGCGATCCCGCAGCATCTGATCCAGCCGCGTGGCGCACAGGCGCGGATGCGCTTCCAGCATCTGGCGCACCAGGGGAAGATAAGCATCCAGCATGGTGGCCCGCAGCCGCTCGGCACGATGAAATCGCTCCACCTCGATAGCGCGCTTTACCGTATCGGGATGAACACCGAGCGCTTGAGCAATCGTGCCCACCTTCCAGTGTTCGGCATAAAAGTAACGGCGGATCTGAACCCGCACCTCCGGATCGATCATCTCTCCCTCATCTGCGAATCGATATGCGCGGAAAAGGATCGATCAGGTGGCCAGTGCGGCCGCAGACTATGCAGCGCAGCCAAAAACCGCGCCGCTCACTCGGCCGGACACGCAACCGAGCCACCACCGGCGTAGTGATCGCTTTTCCACCCTCCGATGGTGAAGCATATGAAGCCGATTGAGAACCCTGATCCGTCACGCTTTTTGTGTGACGGCGGCGATACCGCTTCTGACGGTCGCGATGATCCAGCCGCCCCTCGACGCTCTGCTGATGACGCCGGTTGGCCGCGCGCTGCCGCCGACGCCGCTCCTGGTCGCGACACGCTGCCGTGCAATACTGCTGCCCGCGATAGCAGCACACGCAAATCCAAAATATCGACCGGCGCTCCGGGTTGCGGCAAAACCGCTGCCGGAGAATAACTTCTCCGTGAACCGCCATCCGCGCTTACAGGCGGCTTTTGACAACGGCTGCGGTTCATGCCAAGGTAAAAACAACTCCGGTTGCCTTCGCTTTGGCATGAAGGCCGCCCATAAAGAACCCCGCTGCGCTAACAGCGGGGTTCTTTTCGTCCGCCTTCTCCCGAAAACACCTTACAACTTCCAGCCTTTCAAACGATGATCGACCGACGATTGCGCCTGCGGCGCGGATGATATCAAGCAACTCTAAACCGGCAACTGATCAGAAAACGACGCTTTCAAATGAGCGATGACA
>JBEKKL010000092.1:0-12653 GCA_050010735.1 Occallatibacter sp.
AAAGTCGTTATACGCACGCAGGAACCATTCGCCATCCCATCCATACTGCAGAATCACCGACTCCATCTTGGCTGCCTCGGCGAGATAGGAAGTGGCCTCTGCGTCAAGCCCGCGGCGATTGGCAATTGCGGCCAGTTCGCGTCCGGCATGAACAAAGAGACCGGCAATAAAGACCGACTCGGCAACCTTGCCGTCTTTGTTGGTGGTGGTCTGGAAGCTCTGGCCGGGCGTGTCCGAGAAGCAATTCAGATTCAGGCAGTCGTTCCAGTCGGCGCGGCCAATCAGCGGTAGCCCATGCGGCCCAAGCCTGGCCAGGGTGTATTTAAAGCTGCGCTGCAAGTGTTCATAAAGCGGCTGTTCCGAACCGGGCTCGTTGTCGTACTGCACGGGTTCGTCCAGAATGCTCCAGTCGCCTGTCTCTTTCAGATAAGCCGACACGCCAATGATGAGCCAGTGAGGATCGTCGTTGAAACCGCTGCCGATATCGTTGTTGCCGCGCTTGGTGAGCGGTTGATATTGGTGATACGCGCCGCCGGTCGGCAGTTGCGTCGCGGCCAGATCGAGAATGCGCTCCCGTGCGCGAATGGGCGCCATGTGAACAAAGCCGAGCAGATCCTGATTCGAATCGCGGAAGCCCAGTCCGCGTCCGATGCCCGACTCATAGAATGATGCCGACCGCGACATATTAAAGGTCGCCATGCATTGATAGGCATTCCAAATATTGACCATGCGATTGGTGTGAATGTCGGGCGTCGAGATCTGGAAGATGCCGAGCAGGCTATCCCAATACTTGCGCAGTTGCTCAAAGGCCGCATCTGCGTTCTTCGGATCGAGATATTTGGCGATCGTCGGCTTCACCAGCTTTTTATTGACGGTCTGCGAACCGGGAGGATCGAACTTCTGGTCCTTTGGATTCTCGTGGTAGCCGAGCACGAAGACGATCTGCCGCGTCTCGCCCGGTGCAAGGTCGAGCTTCACCTGATGCGCGCCGATCGGCGACCAGCCGTGCGCGATCGAATTGGAGAGTTGGCCGGCTTCAACGGTCACGGGCTTATCCCAGCTCCGATAGCGGCCCAGAAACGCTTCGCGCTGCGTATCGAATCCAGCGCTGCGCTCCGAACAGGCAAAGTAGGCGAAGTGGTCGCGGCGTTCGCGGTACTCCGTCTTGTGATAGATCACGCCATCCACAACCTCCACCTGCCCGGTGTTGAAGTTGCGCTGGAAGTTCGTCGCGTCGTCCTGCGCATCCCACAGGCAAAACTCGATGCTCGAAAACGCCGAGATCGAAGCCTTCGCCGCGCGCCTGTTAGTGACCGTTAGCTGCCAGATTTCCAGATTCTCGCCCAGGGGAACAAAGTAGCGTGTATGCGCCTCGATGCCGCTATAGCTCGACCCGATCACTGTGTAGCCCATGCCGTGGCGGCAGCTATAGTCCTTCAGCTCGTGCCGTGTCGGCTGCCATGATGGCGACCAGAACTCCTTCGACTCATCGTCTCGCAGATAGATGTAGCGGCCGCCGAAGTCCATCGGCACGTTGTTATACCGGTAGCGCGTCAGCCGGCGCAGGCGAGCGTCGCGATAAAACGAGTATCCTCCCGCGGTGTTGGAGATAATGCCGAAATAAGCCTGGCAGCCAAGATAATTGATCCACGGCAAAGGTGTATCGGGTTGCGTTATCACGTATTCGCGATTCAAATCGTCGAAATATCCAAACTTCATCTTTCTTAGCTCCCTCAAGAGACGTGCCGTCAGTATAGCCTCTCGGACAAATGCTCATCAAACGATTTTGTAGGCGATGATCAGGTGCTTCGGCAGGAAGCCTTCCGAATTCCCCATGAGCTCCGCACCTCCAAGATAGTTTAGTCGTCGATCGTTGCCAAGCTTGAGATGAATGTGAGAGAATTTGGCGTTTTTAAACTAACTGCAACCGGGAAGTGACACTGCAGAGATGGTAAGCTCTAGGTTTTTTCAGTTGAGATGCGTGCCTGCCCGTGAGAGGCTGTTTCGATCCATCGTTCTGTACGGGTTGCTGCTCTCCTGTGGCGCTCGCACACACAATGCCCAGTCGATTCTGTGGGCGATCAAAGTGGACCAGGTCGGCTATCCGCTCAACGCTCCAAAGATCGCCTTGGTCACCACACCTGGAACGACATTTGAAATCCTCCATTCAAATGACAATTCGTCCGTCTTTAAGGGACTCCTGACGCCGGCTCAGCCCGATGAAAACACCGGCGACCGGGTGCAGGCCGCGGACTTCTCTGCGTTGAAACAAACAGGACGCTACTACGTCTCGGTCCCCGGTGTCGGACGAAGCTGGGACTTCGAGATCGGCCCCAATGTCTTCGAGCATACCTACTATATGGCGATGCGCGGCTTCTACGGGCAGCGCTGCGGAACGGCAGTGGACATGGGTCCCGAGTTTCCCGGCTTTACTCATCCCGCTTGCCACATGCATGGCAAGTTCAACCCTAGCTCAGGCGCCTCCGGGCCGAGAGACAACATCGGCGGTTGGCACGATGCGGGAGATTACGGCCGCTACATGGTCAACTCCGGCGTCAGCACCGCTACTCTGCTTTGGACCTGGGAGATCTACGGAGACAAGATCAAAAAGATCTCGCTGAAGATTCCTGAGTCGGGCAATGGAACACCCGACATCTTGAATGAGGCCCGGTGGAATCTGGAGTGGATGCTCAAGATGCAAGACAGCGACGGAGGAGTCTGGCATAAGCAGACCAGCAAATACTTCCCCGCGTTTATCTCCCCTGAAGACGACAAACTGCCCAGCGAGGTCATCGGCACCGGTTCCGCACCTTATAAGAGCACCTGTGCGACTGCGGATCTCGCGGTAGTGGGCGCGATCGCTGCTCGCGTCTACCAGCCCTACGACCCTGGCTTTGCGTCGCGGGCTCTCGATGCTGCGCGAAAGGCGTGGGACTGGACCGAAAAGTATCCCAATGTGACCTTCAAAAACCCGCCAGGAATCTCAACCGGAGAATACGGCGCCTCAGACTGCCGTAACCAACGGCTCTGGGCCGCCGCCGAGCTTTGGCGTACCACCGGCGAGGCGCAGTATAACGACTTCTTCCTCAAGAACTACACCGATTTCCTTCACGATCTCGACACACCCCCCGGTGAGGAGTGGAATCCCATCGCATCGATGGGGCTGTGGGCCTACGCAATCTCCGATGGCACGGGCCCCAATGCCAATGCCGATCTCAAAGCAATCGCAGAGATTCGCAGCCGAAGCGCGACAGCGGCGCGTATGCTCGTCCAGCGAGCTCACACAAATCCTTACCGCGTGACCATGCAGCCCAGAGACTTTGTCTGGGGCTCCAATGGCATCGCGGCGGAGTATGGCATCTGTCTTCTGATTGCGAATCTCTTCCACCCCGATCCCGGCTTCGTGGATACGGCCCGAGACAATCTGCATTACCTATTGGGCCGTAACACGTTTTCGCTCTCCTGGGTGACGCAGGTGGGCGAACACCCCTATGAACACCCTCATCACCGCCCCAGCGCAGATGGGAAGCACAGTAAACCCTGGCCGGGGCTGCTCTCAGGAGGGCCAAATAAGGACCGCCAGGACCGGATATTGGCCGATCTCCCCAGCAGCCTGCCCCCTGAGAAGGTCTATGCGGATCGATGGGAGTCCTACGCAAGCAATGAGATCTGCATTGACTGGCAGGCCTCGCTGGTCTTCCTCCTGGCAGGTGAACTGTAACGATCCCGGCTTCAGCCGGCGGTCCGTCGGCAAACTGCCGTGGCGGCGCCCGGCCTATGCCATCGATCCCAGACAGGGTCTGCCCAGCCGGTATAAACTCGGTTCAGGCCTTTAAAAAAACGTTTTACTTCTTCTCCGGGAGAGGAGAGAATATGCCCAAGGGCATCGAGGGATGGAATGCTGCAACTTAAGTTCGTCGACATCGCAATCATTTTGGCCTACCTGCTGAGCACGGTGTTCATCGGGTATTGGGTTTCAAAGCGCGCTTCGCAAAGCATGCAAAACTACTTTCTGGGCGGCAACACGATGCCCTGGTACATGCTGGGCATCTCCAACGCCTCGGGAATGTTCGATATCAGCGGCACCATGCTGCTGGTCTCCTGGATGTTCGTCTACGGCATCAAGAGCGTGTGGATCCCTTGGCTCTGGCCGACCTTCAATCAGATCTTCCTGATGGTCTATCTCTCAGCCTGGCTTCGCCGTTCCAAAGTGATGACCGGCGCGGAGTGGATCAAGACCCGCTTCGGCACCGGACGCGGCGCTCAGCTCTCGCACATGATTGTGGTGGTCTACGCCTTTGTCAGCATCATCGGGTTTTTCACCTATGCTTTCAAGGGCATCGGCAAGTTTGCCCAGACCTACCTGCCCTGGCACCTTTCGGCCAATGAATACGCCCTGATCCTGATTGCCATCACCGCCATCTACGTGATCAAAGGCGGCATGATCAGCGTCGTCATCACCGAGGTCGTCCAATTCTTCATCCTTTCCATCGCCTCCTTTGCTGTCGGCATTATTGCCATGAGCAAAGTCGCACCCGATATGCTGCGCCGAGTGGTGCCGGCGGGCTGGGACAACATCTTCTTCGGCTGGCATCTGGGCCTGGATTGGACAACGTTTCTGCCTGCGGCCACCGCCAAGATTGCCGACGATAAATACGAGCTCTTCGGATTCTTCGTGATGATGCTGCTCTTCAAGGGCATCCCGATCTCGGCCGCCGGACCGGCGCCAAACTACGACATGCAGCGTGTACTGTCGGCGAAGAATCCGCGCGAAGCCTCGATGATGAGCGCCTGGGTGAACATCGTCCTCACGCCGCCCCGCTACTTCCTCATCATGGGTCTTACCGTCTTGGCGGCGGCCTTCTTTGGCCCCGACCTGCGCGCCATGGGAACGCACATGGACTTTGAACTGGTGCTTCCGCTGGCGCTGGGGCGCTTCGTTCCGATGGGCCTGCTGGGCTTCCTGATCGCTGGTCTGCTGGCTGCCTTCATGTCCAACTTCGCGGCCACCGTCAACGCCGCGCCGCCCTACTTTGTCAACGACATCTACAAGCGCTACATCAACCCTAACGCTTCGCCCAAGACCTATGTGCGGTTGAGCTATCTCGCATCGCTAACTGTGATCATCGTCGGCATCATCTTCGGCTGGAACGTCACCTCGGTCAACGAGGTCGTCGTCTGGATCGTATCCGGGCTTTGGGGCGGCTATACAGCCTCCAACGTTCTCAAGTGGTACTGGTGGCGCTTCAATGGCTACGGCTATTTCTGGGGTATGGTCACCGGCATTGGCTCCGCGCTCGTGATGCCCAAATTTGTGCCCCATATCGCGTTCATCCAGCATCTGCTGACGACTTACACCATCAACATGGAAGTCGTGGTCATCTTCCCGATCGTGGTCGGAATCTCATTGATCGGCTGTCTGCTCGGCACGTACCTTACTAAGCCCGAGTCCGACGAGGTGCTCATCGACTTCTATCGCCGCGTTCGGCCATGGGGCTTCTGGGGACCGATTCTCAAGAAGGTCCTCGCCGAAGACCCCGGCTTCAAACGCAACAAAGACTTCTTCCGCGACATCTTCAACATCGTCGTCGGCATTGTCTGGCAGGTCTCGCTGGTTGCCCTGCCTCTCTACATCGTGATTCGCGAGTGGGACCGCGTCGCCATTGCGGCTGCAGTGATTCTGCTGACCGCGTTGATTCTCAAGTTCACTTGGTATAACCACCTGATCGAGCGCGAGGTCGAGATTGATCCCGCCGCTGCGAGCGAAATGTAACTGATTTTCGGCGGGCGGCCGAACTCTCGCGAGAGAGGACCTCCGCTCTGCTGCACTTTTTCTTGAAAGAACTCCAAGCCACACCGTGTGGCAGGGAAGAGGCCGCGCAAGTTGGAAAGCCGAGTAGAGACGCGACCCCCGCTCGATTTGCTTAACACACAGCAGTCGAGAGTTTCTGTCGCAAAAATCCCCTATCATGGCTGGCCGGCCTCCTATCTCATCGGCAATGGCGCGGTCGAAGCCATCGTCGTTCCGGCTATTGGCCGCGTGATGCAGCTGCGCCTTGCACGCAAGGAAGAAGGCGCTCTTTGGGAGAACCGCGCGTTGGACGGCCAGCTGCACGTGCCCGATTCGGATCAGTGGATCAACTTCGGCGGCGACAAGGTCTGGCCTGCTCCACAATCTGCATGGGCACAGCGCCAGGGACACGACTGGCCTCCGCCGGTCGGCTTCGATTCCCGCCCCATGGAGGCTGCTGCCCATGAGCGCAAGGTGGTGCTGACCTCAGCCATCGACACGGCCTTTGGCATTCAGGTCATCCGCCATGTGGAGCTCGATGCCGAGCTGCCTGTCATGCGGATCAGAAGCGAGTTTTGCAAGGTTGCCGGCAGCCCCGTTAGGGTTAGCGTGTGGACCGTTACCCAGATGGAGGAGCCGGAACGCGTCTTCCTTCCGTTCTGCAGGAGGTCGAAGATGCCCTGCGGCTTCACCCGGATGACCGCCGCCGAACCCGACAACCTGAGGATTGACGACGGGTTGCTCTCTCTTGGCCACCATCGGGTCCATTGCACAAAGATCGGCATGGATGCGACCAGCATGGCTTGGGTAGGGCGTGACTTGGTCGTTCGAGTTGACGCGGAGGCAGGTCCGGGAGAATATCCCGACGGCGGCTGCATCACACAGATTTATACCAGCCCCAATCCCCTCGCTTATGTTGAACTGGAAACTCTTGGCCCTCTGACAACAATGAGCAGCGGCGACCGTATCGAGCGAACTGCAACGTATACGATTCTGCCCCGCGCAGTGCCGGACCCGGAAGACGAAGCGCGAAAGATCCTCTTCCCCTGAGGTCAACCTCACGCTGCCTTTTCGAGACTTGTACAGCAGGCGCCGAGATGCAGTAGCCTCAATTCATCGTGCAGTTGAGGTAAGACGCAATGAGCAATCAACCCCAAACAGATGCCGCGCTTCTGACCCTCTTCGATCTAGCGCTTCAGGCCGCGCAAAACGCCTACGCGCCCTACTCCGGCTTCCGTGTGGGCGCGGCGCTCCGGCTCACAAGCGGCGAAATCGTCACCGGAACCAATGTCGAGAATGTGAGCTACGGACTGACCATCTGCGCTGAGCGCTCTGCTCTTGCACGGGCCATATCGCAATTCGGGCCGGAGATTCGCATTGAGGCTGTCGCGGTGGCCAACCTCAACGCCGCGCCCAGCCCGCCCTGCGGAGCCTGCCGCCAGGTACTCTCCGAGTTCATCCTGCCAGACGCACAGGTGCTGTTTCCCGCCGAAGATGGCCCGCGCACAATGCCCTTCCGCGAACTGTTTCCGCTGGCCTTCGAGATGAAGACCTAATCGGGTTCACCAACCCAGAGGCCCAGCACCGTACAGTGGCGTTGGAACAGCGCGAGTCGTCAACTCGCTCGCGAGACTCAGAGGATACCGCCACGACTGAGAAAAGCGCCGCAGGATTGCGAATCCCGGATTACCAAACATACGACAACTCTACATTCGTTGGAAGCATTGGTTCATAGGTCGCGACCACCTTTCTAGCGTGTACTACTCTGTAAACTTCAAATTGGTTGGGTGAGTCGGCACCGTTGCCGCCGGAGGCAATTGAGAGGTAACCGGAACATCGTTCCCTACAACTTCGAGGCTGACATCGTTCATCCAGACTTCGCCGGAACCAGAAAGGAGTATGCCGAAGAAGACCCCTGTTGCATCTTTTGGCACGTCAAGAACCACTTCGCACTGCTTCCAGGGCTGGGTTCCCTTGATGGCACGATTCTGCATGTTGTCGAATGCAACCATCGTTTGTTCCTTGTCGACCCTCATCCATACTCCGGCCCATTCTCCAATATCCTGCGACCTGACCCATGCGCGCAGGCGAAGCCGCTTGCCAACGTAATCCGATGCGCTGATCTGCTGCATAAGAGTGCCGAACCCATCGGTCAGCGGCGCGACCGATTTGAGATATGCGCTCGGCTGCCCGTTCTGAATCGTCGTTTTGTCGACGCCCGTCACGTAGTTTGCCGGTTTGGTGCCGGCCAGGAACCACCCAGCTGGAGCGCCGTTGGTGCGAATCGGAGACTGAGCGTTAACAGGTTTCAAGCCGAGGTTAAGGCTCAACACGCAGCTCCCGAGCAAAAGGCACAGGCCAAACGCAAGTGAGGCGAGAGTGCGGAGGCGCGAGTGCCTCGATCTGTTTTCGAGCAAATTCATGATCCGTTTCTCCAGAACTTCTCCCTCGAAGATTCCAAGGGCACAATCAGGTTGAGGGACAACGGCAGCAGAGAGCATCTTCTGCGTCAGTCGCAGGAGGCTGCCGGCGTATACCTTGCGGCCCGACATCGCGTCTGCTGCCATGTCGTCGCATGCCAGTTCGCGCGTTTCTTGCACTCTGCGCCGAATCCAGTGGAATGCAGGATGGTAGAAGATCAAAACGCCGAGCATCTCAATGAAGATGTTGCATAAGAAGTCTTTCCGGCGGACATGCGCCAGCTCATGACAAAACACCGCTGTCATGTCGTTCGGCTGCTCGCTGTGCAGTTCCGCTGGTAGCAGCACGATGGGATCCCGCCAACTGACGGTCGCCGGGCCTCCGAGCTTGCTTGAAGACATCAGTTTGATCCGCGTGATCCCAAACAGCCTCAAACAAGAGTGCCAGGTTTCCTGCGCTTCTTTTGTCAAGCGCGTTTCCTCTGCCGAATGCAATAGTTTCTGCGTCTTTCTGAGGCCCCAAGCCAATCGCGACAGGGCGAAGAGGATCGAAGCCAGATAAAGGAACAAAGCACTGCCCGAAATCAAACCTGGAAGATCGGCCGCACTTTGCGGCTTGCGCGCAGAGCTCTCGAATTGACCAACGAGAATGGCCAGGTCCAGAGTCTTTTTGCCATTCAGTGTCTGCGCTGCGGCAGCCACTTGATTGCGAGTCAATCCTGAGCCGGAGGCATGCCGCGGCATATTCAGAAAAGACAACGCAGGCATGGTAAGCGCAAAGAACAGACAGCACAACCAGACCCGGTGAAGGACTTTTCCCGGCGACCGTCCCAAGAGTTTGACCATGATCTCAGTGGCCAAAACCGCGAGCGGAAGTTGCCAAAGCGCATTCATCGCGTACGCCACTGCGAGCCTACTTGCGGTTTCCATCCGATTCTCCTTCGGCACGTCTTACCATTTCGGCCAATTTGGAGATTTTGGCTGAATCGATCTGTTTGGTTTGGAGCATGTTCATGACGAGACCTTCCACAGAACCATCGAACATGCGATTCAATAGATCTCGAACAGCACCTCCCAGGGCCACATCCCGGCTATGTAACGGCCGATATTCATATGCCCTGCCCACCAGCGACCGTGCGGCATGCCCCTTGCGCTGCAGGACGTTTAGCATGGTTTGAACTGTCGTGTAGGCGAGCTCATCCCCGAGCCGCCGCTGTACCTCCTGAACAGACAGCGGCCCGGAAGCCCATAAGACCTGCATGATCCTCAGCTCCAAAGGTGTCAGTTGTTTTTTGGGTTTGCGCTCCTGCGCCATCGCGATCTCCTAATACCTTAGGACTATATGCCGAACCTGTTTCGCTGTCAACTAAAGTGTTAGGACTTGCCAAATCAACACATCACTGCCATAGATTGCCGATCGCTATTCCGGCAACTCCAGCTTGCCCTCAATATTTAGCGGTTGCGTAACCACCGGTGCCCCGGTCCCCGGCTGGCCGCCGCCAACCGAAAGCTCATACTCGCCCTCCGCGACAATGGGAACGCCCGCTTCGGTAACCATGCTCAGATCGCGAGGCTGCAATTCAAAGTGCAACTTCTGTGAGGCTCCAGCTTCCAGATGAACCCGCTGAAATCCGCGCAAGGCCTTGAGCGGCGCACCCGGCACATTGGGAAACTCGAGATAGAGTTGCGCAACCTCGTCGCCCGCCAGCTTTCCAGTGTTGGTAACGGTCACGTCGACCGGCACCGCGCTACCGGCCGCAACTGCTCTCGTCGGCACGGTCAGTCCGCTGTAAGCGAAGGTCGTATAACTCAACCCATAGCCAAAGGGATAAAGCGGCGTTCCTTCAAAATACCGGTAAGTCCTTCCCTTCATCGCATAGTTCTCAAAGTCTGGCAGCTGAGTTACGTCCTTATAAAAAGTGACTGGCAGCCGTCCTGCGGGATTGTTGCGCCCCGAGAGCGTCTCCGCTACGGCCGCGCCCCCCTCTTCGCCCGGATAAAACGCGTCGAGAATTGCATTCGCGTGCGCCTTTGCCCAATTCACGCTCAGAGCGCTACCGTTCAAAAGCACCACGACCAGCGGTTTGTGCGCCGCTGCCACAGAGACCAGCAGATCCTCTTCCGGTTTGGGCAGGTTGAGGCTGGTACGGTCGCCCCCTTTGAAACCAGTTTCGGCAACCTTCATCTCCTCGCCCTCAAGCTCGCTGGTTATTCCCACCACGGCGACCACAACATCGGCATCCTGTGCGGCTGCCAAAGCCTCCGGCTTCGGCTTGAGATCGACCTTCGACCAGACAAGGCGCACCATCGGCTCATGCTTGTCGATGAAGCCGTATTCGGCAACCAGCTTCACAGGCTTGCCCGCAACCAGGTGAACAGTACTCAGCTTGGTCTCGATGCCGCTTGTATCCCATGCGGTGGCAACCTCATCCCCGTTAACCCTGAGGCGGAATAATCCATCGCCCTGCATTCCGATGTAGAACTCTCCCGTCTCGGTAGGCATCAGATCCCCTTCCCACCGAACACGAAGCGGCTTGATGCCCCTCACCTCGGCCGGCAGCGATGCCTCTGAAGCGCCGACCTCAGCTTCATCGCGGCTTAACAGCACCTCTGGCTTGTTATCCGGGTTGCCCCAATCGAGGCTCAGGTGTGTGTAGGTCGCTTTGAGGCCCGGCTTGCCGTCATGGCTGATGAGGCTGGCAGGAATCGGATCGGCATGCTTGCTCAGGAACTGCGTCCCGGGCACATAGTTAATCGTGGCGTTGGGGAACTCTGCCTTCAGCCCTTCAAGCACAGATACCGTGTGGGTGGGAATGCCGTTGTAATTACCCAGCAGAGGCCGCGTCTGATCTGCCAGCGGCCCCACGACGGCAATCTTGATGCCTGCGGTCTTCAGCGGCAGAATACCATCGTTCTTCAAGAGCACCATCGATTCGTTGGCCAGCTTGCGTGCCATGGCGCGATGCGCGGGGCTGTCCAACACCTTCTCATCGATCTTCGAGTAGGGCACCATCTCCGGCGGATCGAACATGCCCAGCTTCATCCGTGCCGTGAAAAGCCGCGTCAGCGCCACGTCGATCTCGCTCTCTTTAAGAAGGCCCTGCTTCACGGCATCGAGATACGGCTTGTAATCGTGATCGTCCTTGATGTGAGTGGTGAAGTCGATACACTCGTTGTCCATGCCGCGTTCGAGCGAGATCGCCGAAGACTCTGCCTGTGTGGGCTTAAAGTGATGGCCCGCGAAGATATCGACCACCGCGCCGCAGTCGGAGACGACATAACCCTGGAAGCCCCACTTACCGCGAAGCTGGTCCTGCAGCAGGAATTCATTGGCGCATGCCGGCTGGCCGTTGATGCTGTTGTAAGCGCACATCACTGAATCGGCCTTCGCCTCCGTCACCGTCGCGCGGAAGGCGGGCAGATAGGTGTCGAGTTCATCGTGCTTGCTAACTGCGACGTCGGCCGTGTGGCGCGTCGGTTCAGGGCCGCTATGCACCGCAAAATGTTTGGGTGTCGAGATGGCTCGGTAATAATGCGGATCGTCGCCCTGCATGCCGGTGACATAAGCCACTCCCATCCGGGCGGTCAGGTATGGGTCTTCGCCATACGTCTCCTGACCGCGGCCCCAGCGTGGGTCGCGAAAGATATTGATATTCGGCGCCCAGAAATCGAGCCCCTCGAAGATGTTGCTATGTCCCGCGCGGACCGCCTGGACATGCTTGATGCGCCCTTCTGTGCCAATCACCGCGGCCATCTCATGAATGGCAGGCGAGTCGAAGGTGGCGCCCAGGCCGATGGGCTCTGGAAACTCCGTGGTTCCATTCCGCGCGACGCCGTGCAGAGCCTCGCTCCACCAATCGTAGGCCGGAATGTTGAGCCGCGGAATGGCCCTTGACTGGTTGACCAATTGCGAGGCCTTCTCCTCCAGCGTCAGCCGCTTCACCAGATCTGCCGCTCGTTCTTCGGCAGGCAAACTGGGGTCCAGATATACGGGTGTAGGAGCATCCTGCGCCACAGCCATCAACCCTGCACAACTCAACGCCAACACGGCCGCTCTCCTGCGCCATTCAAAACTCTTCATCGAACTCCTCTTCCAGGGACTCATGATCTTCAGCACCGGCGATTCGTTCCTTGACCCATCGCCGCTGCCGTGAGATTCGTGACCCGCTCCGGCTGTCTACGCTATAGGTCGCGGGAAGCTAATGTCAAGCGAAGGCTGAAACCGGCTCGCCGTTCGAAAAAAACGTTTGATTGGCGCCGAATGTGCAGTCTACTAATGGTATGTCGCGGCGATATAATCAACTTTCATCTTCACGAGCTCTCTGCGCGGGCCGTGCCGTGCGGGCCGCGTCAGTCAACTTGTAATGGAAGGGCCGCCCGCGGGCGGCGATCGAGGTTCGATATCGTGATAGTCAACTGTATGACCCACATTTGTCTGCCGT
>JBEKKL010000093.1:0-10812 GCA_050010735.1 Occallatibacter sp.
CGGGGAGACTCCCGTGCCGATGCTGCGACGCGCGCTGAACTTCGCGCGGCGGATCTGGCGTCCTTCGGCGTCGGCGGTTGCTGTGGCGCTCGCCGTCTTGATCGTATGGCATGGAGTGACTGGAAAGAACGGTCTGCTGGTGTGGGAGAAGAAGCGCGTTGAAGACCAGCAACTACGCAAGGAGATCGACGATCTCAACCAGGAGAATGCGCGGTTGCGCGATCGCGTCGAGCGGCTCAAGAACAACCCCGATGCAATCGGAGTGGTCGCGCGCGACAAGCTGCACTACGCCAAGCCCAACGAGGTGATCGTCGATCTCTCGAATGAGCGGCAGGCACCGGCTCAACCTGCGGCCGGCAAGTGAGAGGTGGAATCCCGACGGATTCGATTCCACATCATTCTTTTGGCAACTTATAACGGAGGATTTCGATTTCTCTGGCCGTGCCCGGGAATGTAACTTCAAGCACTTGGTTCATGAGAAATGGATCGAGATCGATCTCATCGAGCGCCCTATTGAATAATTCGAGTTGCTGATCGCGGGCCATGCCAACGGGACCATTGAGGCATATGAGTCCGGCGTGAAGCTCTACATTGGCATATAGCCCTTTGGAACCAGGGTTATGGTGTGAGCCGCGAAAATCCACGCTATTTCTGGTCACGAATGTCCAATCACCTTCGATGACGAAGTCTTTCAGTTTCCAGTCCTTCCATCCGCTCTTGCCAAGCCAGACGACGTGGGAAGACTCTGGATTACCCCGTTGCCGCGCAATCTCAACCAATTTTGTGCTCAGGCACTCATCAATCAGAAGCTTCATGACGCCAGTTTCCGAGCGACTGCGCGATTGGTGGGAAGTCGGCGGCTTGAAACGATTGTAGCTCCAGCCGGCAACGAGGAGGATAGACAGGGCCTGCCGCGCGCTGGAGCGGATTCAGCGTAGATCACAGCGAGTTCCAATGCCTCGTTTGTGAGGCTGGGATAGTCCTCCAATATGCGTTCAATCGGTTCCCCCGCTTTTACAAGAAATGCAACGTCATAGACAGGAATCCGAGTTCCGCGCAACACCGGAGTCCCGCTGAGGATCTCAGGGTCTCTTACGATCGACGCGCGAGCCGCAGCAAGCCTCGTCATTTGCTCTCGTGTACTCCTCAGAAAAGGAGCCAGATCGATAGAAAGAAAATCCTGTTGGATCTTCCACTCCTTTTCAAAACCGCTGGTTGAACCTTCCAATAGTTGTTTACAAGCGACTGAAATTACGCGCAGCCGTTCCTCGGCAGAGAGCCGTTTAGCTGTCTTGAAATAAAAGGAAAGGAATACACAAGCGTCAACTTTGAACTGACGAGCACCATCAGCGCCTACCCGATAAAGGTTGTCCGGAAGAATCTTTTCATCGATGGCTCTATAGACGTCCCGATATGAGACGCCGGCAACGACCGCGGCTTCGGTGGCTGAAATGAATTCGATACTGGCGGCACTCATGGAAGCTCCTATAATCATTCCGATCAGTCGGAATGATTATAGCTTAACACGGAAACTGCAAGGCTTGAGATGAAAGATCACAGTAGTCTTGGCTGAAAACCTCAAAAATCCACGTGCGCGCGCACGGCGCCGACCCACGCCGGACCTCGGTCGCGGTTATAGCCGGGGTTGTCGATGTGCTGCACATCGACGGCATAGAATAAACCTCTCCAAGCGTGCCAATTGTAATAGCCTTCGACAATGTTCTCGCGGCCGTAGTTGAGATTGCCATCGCCTAAAAGAAAACCCAGGCCGCCGAGCCTCAAGTATTCCTGGTGGTCGCGCTTGATGGCGTTAGAGACGACGGCCAGGCCGATCTTGTCCGCGGGGCGATGCCAGCGGCTTCCAGCGTAGTCGGCGCCGGCCTCGACGGTCTGATCGACTTCGGTGTAGGCGAAGGACTCATGCTGGCCCTCGTTCCAGCCGAAGCGGCCAAAGACGCGTAGATTCTCGGTCAGCTCCTGCTCGGTGTTGTAGCCAAAGCCGTACTTGAGCGCGCTGTAGTGCTCGTGAAGAGTGATTGTTGGTACGGTGACGCCGAAATTGACAGTGTCTGAACCGTTGAGAAAGTCGTCGACGGCCTCGCGATAGACGCCCATGTGAGCGCGATTGGCGTAGAAGAGCAGGCGCGTTACGCCCTTGCGCTGTTTGACGAAGCTGCGGCGCAGCTCGAATTCGCCATTGTGGCCGCGGGCGCGGCTAAAGGCCCAGTCCATGTCGATGCCATTGGCGACGACGGGCATGGCGAAGAGACCGTAGCGCAGGCTCCATGAACGGTCATCGTATTCGGCCATGCCCCCGACGGTGTAGCCGCGCGTGTCGGCGGCGTAGTCCCATGCGCCGTTGTTGTCGACCGTCCAATTCATGAACTGGAGGTGGCTGTCGGAGCCGGGGCCGTTGACGTCGAAGAAATCGGGCAGCGTCATCTTGCCGCCGCGGAACTCGATGCGACGTACAGGGACGGTGGGAGCTAAGGCAAGCGGGCCCGGCTCCTGTGTGGTGGTTTCACTGGTGAGGCCGAAGACCTGGTGGAATCCGTAGCGGGCCAGGTAAGGTACCGAGCTGAGCGTAGGATTGCGCACCACGTCGAGATTGGTGAAGCCTGCCAACCCCAACGCCTGGCTGAGGCCGCGCCCGCCAGCGCTCTCGATGTCGAGGATCAGGTCGGTGTTGTAACGGATCGAATGTGTTGGCCGGATCGCGGTGTAGACGGTGCCAAGCAGGGAGGTTTTGTATTCGGCTGAGTTGTGGAAGCTGTTGGTTCCCTGATAGAGGGAATGAAATGGGAGGCGCCCCTGGAAGATGATGTTTGCCTGGCCGGAGATCCACCAGCGGCTCTCTTCAGGATGAGGAGCCATGGTGACCGCGGGTGGGTCGTGTGAAATATCTGAGGACGCACCTCTTTGAGAGGTCTGGGCACCTGCGGGGTGGTCGGTCCCCGCGAATACGATCACTAGACCAACAAGTGCGCGAACCAGGTCGCGAGAGTGACCGAAGTGGACGCGCAATGAACCCCCTAGTTCAAAGGATACCTGAACGAGGGGCTGGAATTTGTGAATGCTCTGTTAGAGAGGGCCCCCTGAGCGGAGGCCCTTGGAGCTGTGGATCCGACGAGAATCCTGAACGGGCTATTGCACGGTCAGGTTAACAGTGCAGATGGATGAGGAGGCGCCCGCGATGCCGGTTACGGTAATGGAGTAGGCGCCGGTGCTTGTGCCGGGAGTGCCTCCGCCGCTACTTCCGCTTGTGCCACCGCCGCCACCGCCGCAGGAGACGATGCCGCCCGCCAGAGCCACCAGAAGCGCCAGCATTCCAAGAATCTTCCGCCAAAGCCGCCGCTTTGGAAACGCGAAGAAGAGGATGCAGGCCAGAGCCGCGCTGCCGTTTGCATACCAGCGAACTCCGGGGCGCTCGGATGGGTCGAGAGCCCCAGTGGTGGGTGCTGTGGTGGTGAAGGTCAGAGTGCTTGCCGCGGGGGAGGCGCCAGTGATGGCTACCGGGTTGGTGACGAAGCTGAGCGTAGGCAGGTTCGTGGCGCCAGAGGGGATCGTGGTAAAGACGGCGCTGAGCGTAACGTTGCCTGTGAAGCTATAGGGTGTCACAGTGATCGTCGAAGTGTTCCCGGTTACGGCGCCGGCTTTGACGGTGACGGGTGTGGTGCCTGTGATCAGGAAGGGGGGCATCCCAACGCCAACGGTGATGATTGTCGTGTTGGATGCGCTGTTGAAGATCGATGAGCTTTGCGTGTCGGGAGTGTATGTGACGGTGAGCACATCGGCGCCCGAGGTCAGTGCCCCGGCGGCGATGTTGAAGGTCGCGCCGCCGCTGACGAGCGTCGTTGGACCGGCTTGGTAGCCTCCGCCGGTCAGTACGACTGTACCGGTGGGAGTCGGATTGCCGCTTCCACCTCCTACGAGCACCCCGATCGTCAATGCCTGGGTGACGGAGATGCTGGTTGCCGATGGGGACAAGGTGACCGTGGGAGTGATTTTGGTTGGACCGGTTGAAAAGCCGTTTAGAAAGGCTTGTACATCGAGCGAGCCGAGGCCGGTTACCTCGTCGTATCCGGCGGTCACCAGGTAGCCCGCCTGGCCGCCGGTCAGCCCCGTGGCCGACGGAACGCTGTTATTGCACATGCTCGGGGTGTTGACACTGCAACCGCTGACGCCGCTGGAGGCGACCGTTACATCGTGGAATGCCGCGGGTGTGCCGGCTGCCAAGGTGTACAGTGCCGGATTGAGATTGCCTTGCGGCCCTCCCTTTGCCTGATTGAGGAGCGCAGCGATGCCTGCCATGGAAGGGGCGGCGGCCGAGGTGCCGGCGAAGGCCGTGAACGAGTAAGAGCCATTCGAGGTGACGCAACTCGCCCCGCCGGCAGCGAAGCATCCGAAGTAGCCATCGTGTATGGCTGCTGAGAAGGAAACATCCGGCGTGTAGCGTCCTGAGCGGGCGGCTGGCACTCCGGTACCGGTCTGCCAGCTTGGAGTAGCGATGATCGTACTGACGCCGCCGCCGGAGGAGGCCGGTTGCGGAGTTGAACCGCTCAATGGCTCATTCCAGGCACCCTCGGGGATGTAACCCAAGGCCGATGAGAGGGAGGAGCTGTTGCTGGAGCTCCAATAGGTAGACGGGCTGCCGGTGTCGTTGAATTCGGTCCCGCCGACGCAGGTCACATAGCTGGACGAGCAGATGTAGTTTGGGCTATTGGGCTGCGGAGAGGCCGGCGGGGTCTGAAAGCTGGCGTCACAGCCGGAAGCGCCGGAGTCGCCGGAGGAGACAAAGCTGGAGATTCCCTCTGCGGCTGCCTGCTGAAAGAGAGTATCCCAATAGGAGACCCCTGCCGAGCCCACACCCGACTCGCAGGCTCCGAAGCTGATGGTGATGACCTGCACGGGCACGGGCGTGGTCTGCACCAGATACTGCATGTCAACCTCGATGCCCCCACTGGCTGAGGTTGCGACGACCAGTAGTAGATTGGCCGAAGGAGCCACACTGCCTGCGCGCAACACGTCGAGCGTTGCTTCGCCCTGGTCTCCGGTGCTGCCTGAGGATGGCGGAGAGGTGTATGCCGGACCTGGGTCAACTCCGCCAAAGGCTGTTGGAACAATCTCGGTTGGGTTAGAAAAAGTCGCTGCGGTTCGGGTTTTGAAGTTGGTGAAGTCGGCAAAGTCGGTGCGAGAGCGGCCCACGATGCCTATGCTCTGGCCTGACCCCGAAAGACTCGACGGGATGTCGTAGATGGTTGTGAAATCGGCCGGCGAAATGAAGTGGCTGCCATTGGACGTGGTGAAAAGCGGGGAGTCCGGCTGAATTGCATCAATGCGGTGGAGCGGCTGTTCCTCAATGGTATAGAGACCGTGAATGGCCTTGATTGCCGGGGCGAGAGCCTCGGGGATCATGGGATCGGAGGAAACAGAGATGCGCTCGGCGGCGCCCACTCTGTAGGAGTGCAACTCTGTGTGGAGGGCGTGACCCAGGTCCGCGGCCGTTCCGCCGAAGCCAATGAAGATCCGGCTCGGTGAGATCCAGTTAACGTGCAGCCCCTGGGATTGGAGCCAGCCAGTTACGGATGCAATGTCCTGCTGGGAGAGTCCGAAGCGGTCTCCGACTTCAGAGGGCGTCAGCCAGTGATGATAGTCGGGCGAGGCGGGATTTTGCTGGTCTGCCAGGAAACTTTCGAAGGCCGCCTGTTGTTGCGGCGATCGGGCCAACACCACGGTCAACTGATCGAGCACACGATCGGCGGGCAAGGCGCCAGCGTCATTTGCCGCATTGGCCCATTGGGGGTGATGGTTGGGCAGCGCCTGGATGCGCGAGGGATCAACGGCCTGCGTGATCTGATCGGCTGTCTGTGCGTGAAGCCCGGCACCAATCGTGGTGACCACCAGGATAGTCAGCACGCTAAGCATCGGCATCCTGTGAAGACGGTGAGAGATCTCTATAAGAGCGCTGGGACGGGAGAGGTAGAGCGACAGGCGCATGACGTAGCTTTCCCTTCATGCAACAAAATGCGGTGAAATCGATATGAGTTTAGGCGTACCGGGGGCTGATTGCAAGCTGGGGGTGGGCAACGATCGCCGGGAGGTCCGCGATGGAAGATCCCAGAAGGATCAGGCGCTGGCGGGGACACGCATCGAGCTGATAGCGGCGGTCAGGTCGGTGGAGAGGGTCTGCTGGGCCTCCTGGCTTAGCTTGGCGCCCAGGCTGGTGAGATAGAAGACGTCGATCGCGGTCTCGCCTTCGGTGTCGATGAGGGCGACCTCGATGTTGCACTGGTGAGTGCTGAGCGTGAGAGCAATCTGGCGTAGCAGTCCAGGGAGATCCTGCGCAACAACTTGCAGGATGGTGGAATGGGTCGAGGACTCGGAGTCGAACTGAAGCCGCGTGGCGACCTCGACCTTGAGGTTGGCAGGGTTGTCCAAGTGCCGCCGGGCCTCGAGCATCTGTTCGACCGGAACCTTGAGCGATACGACGTCGTGAATGTATTCGAGGAAGCGGTCTTTCTCAGTCGGGTTTAGTTCGAGAGTGCGGAAGATGTCGGAGAAGTGGAAGCTGTCAACGACTACGCCGGCATCGTTGGAGAAGGCGCCAGCGGTGACGATGTTCATGCCCCAGGCAGCGAGCGCGCCGGCCACATCGGCGAAGAGACGGCTGCGGTCGCGGGTGATGACGGTCAGATCGAAGACCTGGCGGTGGGGACGCAGGTCGAGCTGGACCGAGTCCTCGTCGAGCCGTGCGGCCATCTGGAAGTGATTGCGGATCTGCTCGGGGAGGCGGGTTTGCAGGTATCGCTGGGGAAGGCCTTCCAAGAATTGCTTCAGGGCCTCGTGTTGCGCGGCCGGCACCATCGAGCGGAGGCGGTTGAGCAGGGTTGGATCGATGGCTGAGTGGTAGCGGATCTCATCGACCGAGCGGTCCATGAAGTTGGAGGTGGCCATGTAGAGCTGCCAGAGGTTCTCCGCCTTCCATGGAGTGAGAGCATCGGGGTTGACGGCCTTGATATCCGCGAAGGTCAGCAGCGTGAGCATCTTGAGCATCTGCGGCGTACCGATCTTCTCGGCAAAACCGCGGACGTTTTCAAGATCGAAGATGTCGCGGCGCAGGGCGTTGGACATCTCGATGTGCAGGCGAATGAGATTGAGAACCGCCTCGCGCTCTTCGGGATCGAACTCCATACGGGCCAGAAAGGCGTCGGCCAGCTCGATGCTGGGCGCGACGTGTTCGACATTGCGCCTTGCCTTGCCTGTGTCATGCAGCAGCAGCGTGAGCAGAAAGAGGTCTAGGCGGTCGATTTCGGGCAACAACTGGGCGAGGCTCTGCTCGTAGGGCGTGGAGGGCTGGCGCAGGCCGTGCACGTTGTCGATGGCGAGGAAGGTGTGTTCGTCGACGGTGTAGCGGTGGTAGCTGTCGCGGATCACCAGGGCGTCGATGCCATGGAACTCGGGGATGAGCATCTCCAGAATGCCCAGCGCATGCATGGTGCGCAGGGCCTGGGCGGCGTGCGGTCCGAGCAGGATCTCGCGCAGGGCATTCCAAAGGTAGGGTCCCTCCGGGATGTGGATGGCAAGCGCCGGCAATGCGTCGGTGATGCGGTCTTCAGCGGCTTGCGAGAGCATATAGCCGTGGGTGGCCATCAGCGAGAAGATGCGCAGGATGGCGCTGGTATCGCTGAACTGCGCGCCTGGCACAATGTCGATGCGGCCCTGGTCAAGCAGGAAGTCGGTTCCCGCGATGGGTGTGCGGCGCCGGCGGAATTGCTTGTAGAAGCTCACCGGGGCAGGCAGGTGCTCCATAAGCAGGGCCGCACGGCGGTAGACCACCCTGGCATGCCGGTAATAGGTGCGCATCCAATAGGCGGGATCGGCGGTGCCGCGGGTCTCAAGGCCGATGGAGTTGGCCGCGGCTTCATCTTGAGACTGCCAGTCGAGGATATTGTCGTCGCGGCCATGGCGGAAGTGGAGGAAACATCGCGCTGCCGCGAGGAAGTCGAAGGCCGCCTCGGCGTCGCCGCGGGCACTCTGGAAGACTCCGCCGCGATGACGAGGCCACTCTTTGGTCTCTTTGAGATGGAAGAGGAGGGCGAACCAGACGGCGAGGTGGTAGTCGCGCAGGCCGCCGGGACAGTCCTTCAGATTCGGTTCCAGGTGAAAGATGGTGTTGCCGAATTTGGCATGGCGGGCGCGAGCGATCTCTCCCAGCTTCTGGGTGATGGTATTCCACTCACTCAGCACGAGGCCGGGCAGAACGGTCTGATGAAGCTGCTGGTAGAGAGGGAACTGGCCGGCGAGGAAGCGGCGATCAAGCGTGGCCAGGGTGAATTCGAGGTTGTCGGGGTCGAAACGGCCGGCCTCTTTGACTGTGCGGGAGCTGGGGCTGGCGCGAAGACCGACATCCCACATGCCCTGGATGATGGCCCGGATGGCATCTTTGGACTGCGCCTCGGCCTTGTCGTCGGCGAAGGCGAAGAGGACATCGATGTCGGAGTAGGGAAAGAGATCCTTCCGGCCATAGCCGCCAAAGGCGACCAGACAGACATTCGACGCAGGCTGGCCAGCGAAGGCTCGACGCCACATTTCAATGAGGATACGGTCGACAATTGCCGAACGGCGGCGGATGGCGGCTGTGCCGTCTCCGGTGCGTTCGCAGGTCTGGCGGACAAGCGCCATCTCTTTCGTATACTGCTCCCGAAGATCGTCAACCGCTAATGCGACTGGATTCATGAGTAGTTGTGCGTGGCTTGCCGAGGGCAAGATAAGGATTGTTAACAGCATAAGCGATAGCGCCGCGGATGGGAATGTTTCGGTTTCTTAATCCGGCAGATGGAGCGGGTATGCAGTTCAAGACCGATCGAACGACAGCGTATTTTGATCCGGGAGGATAGAACTTCGTCTTTGGTGTTCCTGGAGCGAAAGGAAGAGCTTCGGTGCGCGTAAGTGGAGCGAATCTGTCCAGTTACAGGGTACCATCGGAACCGATCAAGCGATGAATGTTTTTCTGTGAACTGGCGATAAGGGTAGTGTCCGCGCCCGGATTCCGGCGAGGAAGAGCTGTCGGCGGGAGGAGACCATCGGCGCGCGAATGCGATTGGGCGACCTGCTGATCCAGGCGCATCTGGTCACTGCGGAAAATGTAGCCGAGGCGATGCAGCGCCAGGCTTCGAATGGCGGACGACTGGGCGATAACCTGGTGGCGATGGGAGTGATCGAGCAGCAGATGCTCGAGGCGTTTCTCAAGCGCATTCCCGGCGAGCCCGCCGATATTACGGCGACGGGGATCGACGAACTCGATCTGCTGAGCCTGCTGATGAGGCTGATCTATGTTGGTCGCCTCGAGAATCCCCGTCAGTTCATCGAAGCGATCAAGCTGCCCTATCATCTCGTGCAGGACCTGGTGAGAATGGCCGTCGACCGGCAGTTGCTTCGCACACTGGGGTCGCGAGGCTCCAGCAATCCGATCGACATGTGTTACGCCTTTACCGACGAGGGAAAACGCTGGACGATCGATGCCCTGGAGCGATTGCGCTATACCGGCCCCGCGCCGGTCACCCTTGAGGAGTTCACCTACCAGGTGAGCCTGCAGAAGCTGACCAATGAACTTGTGACCATTGAGCGCATCGGCAAGGGACTTGGCGAATTGACCTTTGACATGAGCATTCTGGAGCAATGCGGACCGGCATTGAACTCGGGACGCGCGATGCTTCTCTACGGTCCCCCGGGCAATGGCAAAACCTCATTCGCGCATTCGCTCGGCAACGTCTACCGCGATGTGATCTACGTTCCTTACGCGATTACCGTCGAGGGCGAACTGATTCGCTTCTTCGACCCCGCCATTCACGAGGATGTGAGAGCTGGAGCAGCGAGAGAGAACGAGGAACTGTCGTTTATCCGGGCCGAGGAGTTTGACGCGCGGTGGGTGCCCTGCCGGAGACCCTTCGTTACGACGGGTGGCGAGTTGACGCTGGAGATGCTCGAGCTGCGGTACGACGCGACGGGCCACTTTTACGAGGCGCCGCTGCATGTGAAAGCTCTGGGTGGCTGCTTCGTCATCGACGATTTTGGCCGCCAGCTGGTGAGCCCGACCAATCTGCTGAATCGCTGGATTGTTCCTCTGGAAAACAAGATCGACTATCTGAAGCTGCACTCGGGCAAGAGCGTGAGCATTCCATTTGAGGAACTGGTGATCTTCTCCACCAATCTGGAGCCGGAAGACCTGATGGACCCCGCGTTCCTGCGCCGGCTGCCCTACAAAATCGAGGTCGGATCGCCGAACCTGGAGATCTATAAAAAGATCTTTGAAAAAGAATGTACGAAGCAGGGTATGGTGCTGCCCGACGAAGCCTTCGATGAGATTGTACGCAAGCTCACGGACGAAAAAGGGCTGCAATTGGCCGCCTATCAACCGCGGTTCATTGTCGATCAGGTCATTGCCACGTGCAGATTCATGGGGCAGCCCGCTCACTTCGAGCCGCGCTTCATCGATTATGCGGTGAACAATCTGCGGGTGAAGCGGAATGGATCGGCGGCCGCCAACTCCGCTCCAGTCCAAGCGGAAAGTGCTTACCGGTCGGAACGGTGCTTGGGCGCTCGCGTAAACTGAGCTAATCCAAAAGGGAGATCCCCCGGCTCCGCCGGGGTGGCAGTAGAACTTTGAGAATTCCGGGAGTATGTTCTCCCTCGAATTGCCTGTGCTGCGGCAGTGAAGATAGCAGTACGAGGCTCTTTCTTTTGTTCTTGCTTTTGCTTCGGACGGTTGCGGTCAGGCCCCTTTGAGGGGCCAGCAACCGTAAAGCCACCGGC
>JBEKKL010000094.1:0-10584 GCA_050010735.1 Occallatibacter sp.
CGCAGGGTGGATAACTACTGTCAGGGCGGATTCGGCGAAGAAGAAAGTTTGGAAACCGTGGTTCGCGCCATCAATGACTGCACCGCCGTGTTTGTCTCACGGATCGGCAACTGTCCCCGAGAAGGGCTGCTGAAAGCCGGGATTGAGCCGGTGGATCGCTTCGCACTCGAATATATCGAGCAGTCCGCACTTACCTATTTCAGAGAGTATCTTGAGCGTGTACGAAGCGGAGAAATCGAGCATCAGCAGCGCGGCGATGCAGACATCCGGCAAGGTGCACTTATCGCGACTTAATCAACGGGACGCACTTCGATGCGGCGGTGGAGATGAAAGAGACTGAGAAGTTGAACATGGAACTGACCCCTGCGGCAGAGAAGCTTATTCGCCGCATGATGCGATGCGCAACGGGCCCTAACTCCGGCTTCAGGCTCAAGGTACGGCCAGGTGGATGCTCCGGACTCGCCGTAGAGTTCGATCTTGCTTCTGAACCCGAAATGAGTGAGGTTATTTGGACTCATTCAGAACTGCGCATCTTCCTCGACAGCGCGAGTTACCTCTTACTGAATGGCGCAGTAGTGGACTTCATCGACAGCCGTTCGCTCACCGGATTCGTTATTACAACACCTGGGGAAACCGCAAAAGCGTGCTCGCCCGCCCCGACGCTCGTTCCGGTTGACGCGCTTGTCCGGCGCTGAGTTAATGGGGAGGAGGGACGCATGTTGCTGCGCAAACCGGAGAAAGCACTCGACTGGCAGGGGCGCGAAGTGTGCTGCAACGGCTGCGTTCACCGCGAATTAAGTCGCGAAGATCGCTGCCGAAAAAAGCATATCTGCGTCCAGGACCGCTCCCCCTTGCGCATCGAAGCTTTCTTCAAGACCAACCCCGGCCTGGCCAACGAGTTTCTTTCTCATTCCTACTTTGAGGTGCGCGCGGCAGCGGCGAAATACGCCGACGTCTTTCGGCTGACTGCCTTGCTGAACGATGAAGACGAATCTGTCCGATTGAATGCTGCCCTGCGGCTTCCCCGCCGCTTTCTGCTGCGCCTCCGCGATGATCCGAACCGCGAGGTGCGGATTCGTATAGCTTCGCACCTCGAGGGCGAGGAACTGATGCCTATGATGTCGGATCCAGATTACTTTGTGCGTCAAATCGTTGCGCAGCGTATTGGAGTGCCGCAACTGAGATGCATGATCGACGATCCCGACCCTGAGGTGCGTCGTGCCGTCGCGCAGCGAGTCTCTCCCGAGTGGCTCTTTCTGATGGTGGACGATCCTGATGCTGCGGTGTGTCTTGCGGTTGCCGAGCGTCTGACCCCTGCGCAGTTGGTGGCATTGCGTTTTCATCCCGACATTCGCGTTCGCCACGAGGCAGCGGGACGAGTTCCCATCGGGGCTTTGGAAGCTATGCGCAGAGACGTGGATCCGCTGGTTCGCGAGCGGGTCGAGGAAAGGCTGATTGAGGCCAAGAACCTGCTCTCAGACGACCACGCTGTTCTTCAGATGAAACCAACGTACCGGGAGGAAAGGAGGCATTAAAATGTCGAAGATCGTACGCGACGGCTGGGTTATAGAGTTGGATGGACCTCCTCAATTTGAATACGGACAGAAGGTTCGGTCTAAATCCATGGTGCGTAACGACGGAACATTCCCAGGAAAGGATATCGGCGATGTTCTCGTCAAGAAGGGCGAGGAAGGATATGTCATCTCGATCGGAACTTTTCTTCAGCAGTACTACATCTACGGTGTTGAGTTTCTTGAGAGCGGTTTTCGCGTGGGAATGAGACGAAAAGAATTGGAGTCTATTGATGCTCTTATGGCGGGAGGAAGAGCATGATGGAAGCCAGTGTACCGCGTTATGAATGGGGGCAGCGGGTGCAGGCCGCCGCGGACCTGCTCAATGACGGATCGTATCCAGGGCAGCCATCGGACGCTCTGCTGGTTCAAGGTGGTGAAGCCGGAGAAGTTGTGCAAATTGGACGTCACACCGACTCGGGAACAGTTGTCTACATGGTTGAGTTCGCGCTCAATCGAATCGTAGGATGCTTCGAGCAGGAGCTAGAGCCGTGGCAATCGAATGGAGGGGCGCAGTGAAGGTCATGATTCGCAGAAATAACTCCGGTGTGCTTTCAGCTTATGTAGCAAAAAAGGACCTGGAAGAACCAATCGTAGAAGTCGAAAAGCCAGAGATGTGGGGAGGCGTGGTCACGCTGGCCAATGGATGGCGGCTTGAGTTACCCGCAATGAGCGCTGCCACAACTTTGCCAATCACGGTGGAAGCGCGGAAGCTGTTGGAAGACGAGGTGCCGGCTTGAATGTCAACCCGCTGGATTCGATTGCAGAAGCATTCGACAGCGGCAATGCTATTCCTTTTCTTGGTCCGGGAGTACTGTCCTTTGATAATGAAGGGGGCCAATTACCTGATTCACATAAGGCCCTTGTCGGACATTTGACATCGAAGAGCAGTGTGCCTCACAAAGTTAGAAATAATCTGGGCGCCGCGGCGCAATTCATCGAGAACTTCAAGCATCGCAGCACTGTGACCAATGCAATGACCGAGGCGTTCAGTGCTGACGCGCAGCCGACTTCGCTTCACACCCTGTTGATGAGCCTGCCTGCGCTTCCACTCGTCGTTCATGCCTGGTACGACGATCTTCCGCAAAAAGCGCTGTGCTTGCGCTCCAGTTGGGGCATAGTACAAGGTGTGAGCCAGTCGGAACATTTCGGTGACTGGGTCTACTATTACAACTCAGATGGCACTTATGCTGGAGTCGAAGCTGACCGGAGTTACGTTGACTGGAAGACTCTGCTCTACCAGCCTCTCGGCTCGGTGTGGCCCGCTCACAATTACCTTGTCTCCGACTCCGACTTTGTTGAAGTGTTGACAGAGATCGACATACAGACGCCGATTCCAGATTCCGTGCAGGAAATAAGAAAAGGGAAGAGCTTTCTCTTCCTGGGCTGCAGGTTTTCGACTCAACTCGAACGGCTCTTTGCGCGCCAGATCATCAAGCGTTCATCCGAGAAGCATTGGGCCTTGCTGCGCGAAGAGCCGACACGCAACGAAGCGCATTTTCTTGAAGAGCACAACATAGAGCGCATTTCGATGACCTTGGATGAATTCGTTACTGAACTGTCAAAGAAACAGCAATCCGAATGAAGGCATTCGTCGCTGATCCGTCGCATTCATTACAAAGAAACTCTCGATTGTCGCATTCGACACAGAAGCCAGAGACAAGTAAACAGCTCATGATACACGTCTTAGTTAAATATTTAGTTTGGCACCGGGATTGCTTATAGATAAGCGTACACCGGAGCGCGAGGATGCACATCGACATTCAGCAACCTTGATCCGAGGGTCATCTGGTCGCTGCTTTGCTGTAAGCAGATGAAGACGCAGATGAAAGATTTTGAGAATCAGGAACGAATCACAGAACCGAGGAGGGTACGATGGCTAAACTGCGGCAGATTGCTTTCTACGGCAAGGGCGGAATCGGAAAGTCCACCACATCGCAAAACACATTGGCGGCGCTGGCAGAGATGGGGCAGAAGATTCTCATCGTCGGCTGCGATCCGAAGGCAGACTCAACGCGCCTGATCCTGCACGCGAAGGCCCAGAACAGCATTCTCAGCCTGGCAGCGGAGAAGGGCACGATCGAGGACATCGAGCTTGAAGAGGTCATGAAGTACGGATACCAGAAGATTCGCTGCGTTGAATCCGGCGGCCCAGAGCCGGGCGTAGGCTGTGCGGGCCGCGGCGTGATTACGGCTATCAACTTTCTTGAAGAGAACGGCGCATACGAAAACCTCGACTACGTCTCGTACGATGTGCTCGGCGACGTTGTCTGCGGTGGATTCGCGATGCCCATCCGCGAAAACAAAGCGCAAGAGATCTACATTGTCATGTCGGGTGAGATGATGGCCATGTACGCAGCCAACAACATCTCCAAAGGCATTTTGAAGTACGCCAACTCGGGCGGTGTACGTCTGGGCGGCCTGATCTGCAATGAGCGCCAGACTGACAAGGAACTGGAGCTGGCCGAGAACATGGCCAAAAAGCTAGGCAGCAAGCTAATCTACTTTGTCCCCCGCGACAACGTTGTGCAGCATGCCGAACTTCGCCGCATGACGGTGATCGAGTATGCGCCCGACTCTGAACAGGCCGGCCACTACCGCAATCTGGCCAAGAGCATCCACGAGAATGCCGGCAAAGGTGTGATTCCCACGCCGATCACCATGGACGAACTCGAAGAGATGCTGATGGAGCACGGCATCATCAAGAACATCGACGAGTCGCTGATCGGCAAGAAGGCCACTGAAGTCGCGGCGTAAGATTTCCTTCCTCCACGGGCGCCATCATCGCGATGCGAATGGCGCCCGTTTTCACAAATCCATCGAAGTGAGGTTCATCATGAGCGATAACGCTGGCGTTGAAGCGATCAAAGAACGGAACAAGCAGATGATCGGCGAGGTTCTCACGGCCTATCCGGAGAAGACCGCGAAGAAGCGCGCGAAGCACCTTGGAACCTTTGAAGAGGGCAAGAGCGACTGCGGAGTCAAGTCCAACCTCAAGACCATGCCGGGCGTGATGACCATTCGCGGCTGCGCTTATGCCGGTTCCAAGGGCGTGGTCTGGGGTCCGATCAAGGACATGGTTCACATCAGTCATGGTCCGGTTGGTTGCGGACAATACTCCTGGGCCTCGCGGCGTAATTACTTCATTGGCACCACAGGCGTGGATTCATTCGGCACAATGCAGTTCACTTCGGATTTTCAAGAGAACGATATCGTCTTTGGTGGCGATAAGAAGCTGGCCAGAGTTATCGATGAGATTCAGACTCTTTTTCCGCTGAACAAAGGTATCTCGATCCAGTCTGAGTGTCCGGTTGGACTGATCGGCGACGATATTGAAGGCGTCAGCAAGGCCAAGGCCAAGCAGTATGCAAAGACCATCGTCCCGGTTCGCTGCGAAGGTTTCCGCGGTATTTCGCAATCGCTTGGGCACCACATAGCCAACGATTCGATTCGCGATTTTGTCTTCGATAAGCTGGGCGACAAGCCGGCGCGATTTGAAAGCACGCCCTACGACGTGACGATCATCGGCGACTACAACATTGGCGGCGATGCATGGTCATCGCGCATTCTTCTCGAAGAGATGGGCCTGCGCGTCATCGCCCAGTGGTCGGGCGATGGAACGCTGGCTGAGCTCGAATCAACGCCTCACGCCAAACTCAATCTCATTCACTGCTACCGCTCGATGAACTACATTTCCCGCCACATGGAAGAGAAGTACGGGATACCGTGGTTTGAATACAACTTCTTCGGACCAACTAAGATCGTTTCGTCGCTACGGGCCATCGCGGAACACTTCGACGACAAGATCAAGGAAGGCGCCGAGCGCGTCATCGCCAAGTATCAGGCACTGACTGACGCCATTATCGCGAAATACCGCTCACGCCTGGAAGGCAAGAAGGTGATGCTCTTTGTCGGCGGCCTGCGCCCACGCCATGTCATCGGCGCCTATGAGGATCTGGGCATGGAGATCGTCGGCACAGGATATGAATTTGGCCACAACGATGACTACCAACGCACCACGCACTACGTCAAGGACGGCACACTGATCTACGACGATGTGACCAGTTTCGAGTTCGAGAAGTTTGTGGAGAGAGTGAAGCCCGACCTGGTCGGCTCCGGCATCAAGGAGAAGTACATTTTTCAGAAGATGGGCGTTCCCTTCCGGCAGATGCACTCCTGGGACTACTCGGGCCCATACCATGGCTACGACGGTTTTGCCATCTTCGCCCGCGATATGGATATGGCCATCAACGCGCCTGTGTGGCGGATGACCAAGTCCCCCTTCTAAACCAAGCGGAAACCTGAGAGGAGAAATCAGATCATGAGTCAAAACGCAGAGAAGGTGATCGACCACTTTGAGTTGTTCCGCGGACCCGAGTACACCGAGATGCTCGCGAACAAGAAGTGCATGTTCGAGGATCCTGTCCCGGCCGAAGAACTCGCACGGGTCAGTGAGTGGACCAAGGGCACGGAGTATCGGGAGAAGAACTTCGCTCGTGAATCGCTGACGATCAATCCCGCAAAGGCATGCCAGCCGCTGGGCGCGGTCTTCGCCGCACTGGGTTTCGAGGGAACTCTGCCCTTTGTTCATGGCTCTCAAGGCTGCACCGCCTACTATCGCAGTCATTTTTCGCGTCACTTCAAGGAGCCAACCGCGGCAGTTTCATCGTCCATGACGGAGGATGCCGCTGTTCTCGGTGGCCTTGCCAACATGATCGATGGCCTCGCCAATGCCTACAGTCTGTATAAGCCGAAGATGATCGCCGTTTCAACAACGTGCATGGCTGAGGTAATTGGCGACGATCTGAACGGCTTCATCAAGAACGCGAAGGAAAAAGGATCGGTGCCGATGGATTTCGATGTGCCCTTCGCGCACACACCGGCATTCATTGGCAGCCATGTGACCGGCTACGACAACGCGCTCAAGGGAATCATTGAGCACTTTTGGAACGGCAAGGCCGGCACTGCGCCGAGGCTGGAGCGCCAGGCCAACGGCAAGCTGAATTTCATTGGTGGCTTTGATGGCTACACCGTTGGTAATATGCGCGAGATCAAGCGTCTTTTCGATCTAATGGGAGTGGAGTACACAATCCTCGGTGACAACAGCGATGTCTGGGATACGCCGAGCGACGGCGAGTTCCGCATGTACGATGGCGGAACTACGTTGGAGGATACCGCCAATGCGATCCATGCCAGCGCGACGATCTCCATGCAGGAGTTCTGCACCGAGAAGACGCTGGATCTGATCGAAGCATCTGGACAAGAAACGGTTGCCTTCAATCACCCCATCGGAGTGGAAGCAACAGATCGATTTGTAATGGAGGTGGCACGCCTCACAGGCAAAACCATCCCCGATTCGATCAGGAAGGAGCGCGGCAGGCTTGTAGACGCCATCGCCGATTCGAGCTCGCACATCCACGGCAAGAAGTTCGCGCTCTATGGAGACCCCGATTTGACGCTCGGTCTGACGGGTTTCCTGCTTGAATTGGGAGCTGAGCCGGTACACATTCTTTCCACCAATGGCGGACAGGCTTGGCAGGAGAAAGCGGAAGCGTTGCTGACCGCGTCGCCATTCGGCAAGAACTGTCACGTCTATTCAGGCAAGGATCTCTGGCATATGCGTTCGCTGCTCTTTACTGAGCCTGTTGACTTCCTCGTCGGCAACACCTACGGAAAGTTTCTCGAGCGCGACACCAAGACACCGTTGATTCGTTTGGGCTTTCCTATCTTTGACCGTCATCACCATCATCGTTCTCCGGTCTGGGGCTATCAGGGCGGGCTCAATGTCCTCGTGAAGATTCTCGATCGGATCTTCGACCACATGGACCAAACAACCAACGAAATCGCAAAAACGGACTATAGCTTCGACATTATTCGTTAGCGTCTTGCTTTTTCTTGATAACGTTGCGCGGCGACTCATAACTGGATCGCCGCACGACGCAGTTCCAAGGGGAAATAAGTGGAAGTTCTCCAATGCACGTCGGCAGCGTAAAAGGGAGCGGCGATGGGTACTCTTGGCTCAAAGGTCCAGCAGGTATTGAACGAGCCGGGTTGCGCCACAAACCAGGCCAAGCCGAGCTTCGATCGAAAGAAGGGTTGCAATCGTCTACTCGCTCCCGGCGCCGCTGCCGGCGGCTGCGCATTCGATGGCGCAAAGATTGCCCTTCAGCCCATAACAGATGTTGTGCATCTGATTCATGGACCAATCAACTGTGAGGGACACTCCTGGGATGGCCGAGGCTCCAAGTCGTCTGGATCAAATCTTTATCGCACTAGCTTTACCACGGCAATGACGGAGCAAGACATCATCTTCGGCGGCGAAAAGCATCTTTATAAGGCCATCAAAGAGGCTGTTATGAAATATAATCCGCCAGCGGTCTTCGTCTACCAGACCTGTGTCCCAGCGATGATCGGCGACGATCTGGAGGCAGTTTGCAAGGCTGCCGCAAAGAAGCTCGGTAAGCCTGTAATTCCCGTCAATGTGCCCGGATTTGTGGGATCGAAGAACCTTGGGAACAAGCTTGCCGGGGAGGCCCTTCTCGACTATGTGATCGGAACAGAAGAGCCGGCGGAGGTGACTCCCTACGACATCAACATCATCGGTGAATACAACCTTTCCGGAGAGCTTTGGCAGGTAAAGCCTCTGCTCGACGAACTCGGCATTCGCATTCTAGCCTGCATCTCCGGCGATGCAAAGTATCACGAGATTGCGCGCTCACACCGGGCTCGCGCGGCGATGATGGTCTGCTCAAAAGCCATGATCAATGTTGCCCGAAGAATGGAAGAACGATACGGAATACCCTACTTCGAGGGCTCTTTCTATGGCATAGGCGACATGAGCGATGCTTTGCGTAGAATCGCCCAGTTGCTGGTTGACCGCGGCGCTCCGGCAGAGTTGCTTGGCCGTACCGAAGCCGTCATCGAAAGAGAAGAAGCATGTGCATGGGAACGGATTGCCCCGCTCAAGACGCGCCTTGCAGGCAAGCGGGCATTGCTCTTCACCGGGGGCGTAAAGTCATGGTCCGTCGTAGCGGCGATGCAGGAGGCGGGCCTAACCGTCATTGGCACCAGCGTCAAGAAATCCACGCCCGACGACAAAGAGCGCATCAAGGAAATCATGAAAGACGATGCGCATATGTTCGACGACCTGAAGCCGCGCGAGATGTACAAGATGCTAAAAGAGGCGCGAGCCGACATTATGCTCTCGGGCGGACGCACACAGTTTGTCGCCTTGAAGGCAAAGATGCCGTGGCTTGACATCAACCAGGAACGGCATCACGCCTACGCCGGATATAAGGGCATGGTGGCGCTTGTGAGCGAGATCGATAAAGCACTCTCGAATCCCATCTGGGAGCAAATCCGCAAGCCTGCCCCATGGGAGTCTTCTATCGCTCGGGACGAGTTCTCCATTCACGTAGCATAGGACGGGCATATGGCGCGAGTGACGATCAGAGAGAAATATTGCACTGTGAATCCGCTTAAGATGAGTCCGTCCATTGGCGCGGCGCTCGCCTTCTTGGGAGTGGATAACTCAATGCCGTTGCTTCACGGTTCCCAGGGTTGCACCTCCTTTGGGCTTGTTTTGTTCGTACGTCATTTCCGCGAGGCGATCCCGATGCAGACGACGGCGATGAGCGAAGTCGCCACTGTCCTGGGAGGCTTCGATAACTTAGAGCAGGCGCTGGTCAATATCGCAGAGCGCACCCATCCGACGTTGATAGGAATTTGCACGACAGGAATTTCGGAAATAAAAGGAGACGACCTGACGGGATTTCTTAGGTTGATTCGCGTCAACCACCCAAAACTTAACGGTATCGCTCTTGTCGACGTTTCCACGCCTGATTTTCAAGGGACTTTTCAGGAAGGATGGGCGTCGGCGGTTACACGCATGGTTGAAGAGCTTGTAGAGGTTCCAAAGGCCGAGGCTAGACTTTCGCGACGCGTCAATGTGTTGCCTGGATGCCACATTACTCCCGGCGATATCGATGAACTTCGCGACATCTTCGAAGCTTTCAGTCTCGATCCAATCTTTCTTCCAGATCTTTCCGGATCGCTCGATGGACATATTCCGACAGAATTCACACCAACATCACTAGGTGGAATCTCGGTGGAACAAATTCGGAGAATGAGTTCCGCGTGCTGGACAGTCGCCATCGGTGAACAAATGCGCGGGGCCGCAATCACCCTCGAACACCACACCGGGGTTCCTTACAAGCTATTCGGCCGACTCACGGGGCTGGCGGCCAACGATGAACTGATGGGATTCCTGTCGGAGATTAGCGGCGTCCCCGTTCCGAGGAAATATAGGCGCCAACGCAGCCAGTTGATCGATGCGATGCTGGACGGGCACTTTTATTTTGGTGGCAAGCAAGTCGCTATTGCTGCGGAGCCGGACCTGTTATTCGCAATCTCCCACTGGCTTCATGAAATGGGATGCAAGATTCAGGCAGCAGTCACAACAGCAGTGTCACCTGTGCTTGAGTCCATTCCGGTCGACGAAGTGCTGGTGGGCGACCTGGAAGATCTCGAACTTCGGTCTGCTGGGGCCGATTTGATCGTCACTCATTCGCACGGAAGGCAAGCCGCCGAGCGTCTTCAAATCCCGTTGTTCCGTATTGGCATTCCGGTCTTTGATCGTCTTGGCCCCGGCCAGCAGGTAACAATTGGCTATCGAGGAACGCGGAACTTGATCTTCGATGTAGGAAATCTTCTCATGGCAAATGCTCACGAGCCGACGCCAGAGACATGGATTCCAGAGCATCAGCAATCTCACGATCTAGTGCAACTTGTGCAGTAAGTGCTTTGTGCTTTCAGGAGGGCTATGAAAGTCGCCTTTGCAACAGAGGACGGACAACACGTCAATGCTCACTTTGGATGGGCGAAGAAGATTGCGATTTACGACATCAACCCAGATGACTGCCGTTTTGTCAATTGTGTTGAATTCATCGGCAATCTGGAAGAGGACGGCAACGAAGACAAGCTTGCGCCCAAGCTTGAAGCAATTAAGGACTGC
>JBEKKL010000095.1:0-12053 GCA_050010735.1 Occallatibacter sp.
CTTGTAAAAAACTCGTTGACATGTAAAGCGAAAATCAGTATAGGTTAGTCATTCCGTGAAACGCGGAGCGCACGCACGGGCCTCAGACAATCCCCCACTTAGAGGGTCGCGTGCACAAATTGTCGCTTGCCGCTCGATGCAAGCTCTTCCCATTTAGGCTGTAGTCAAACTTGCACTCGATACTTCCTCGTCGGCCTTTCGACTCTCAGGGAGCGTGTGACTCTGCCACTCATAAGTTTGAAAGTCCTTGGATAACCCCGCCCTTGGTGTGCCTGGATGTCTCGGCGCCCGTGCAGCGCTGGCTTCGGCTGTGCGATCAGTGTGTTTCGACCGAGCCCCAAGCAAGACCAGAATCAACCTGGAAGACACGAAAAGGAGGAATCGTGATCAAGACAGCAATACTTGCCCCGAGTATAGCTTCGGCGATGATCTTCTTCGCTGGAATCGCAATTGCCCAACAAGACCCCGGAGTTCAGACCGCTAACCGCGGTACGGGCGCGTCGATCATTCCGTCGAATGACACAACCGGATTTCTGACCTTCTTCAACGATGGACTCAGCCGCTTCCAGGACGTGGAGTCGGTTTCCAACAGCCCGAACGGCAACAATGGCTTGGGACCGCGGTTTAACTCAAATAGCTGCAGTTCATGCCACGCGCAACCCGCAATTGGCGGGACCGGCTCTGCCGTCAATCCCCAGTTCGAATTCACGTCGGACGGGGTCGCGCCGGGCAATACCACTCCGTCTTTCATCACGCAGAATGGTCCCACCCGCGAAGCCCGTTTCCCCTTCTTCTTCAACAGCAACGGTTCGGTCAACACGAGCGCTCCCAATGGCGGAGTGGAGGACCTATTCACCGTTTCGGGCCGTTCGGACAGGGGCACCTGTACCAGTCTGGCGCAGCCCAATTTCGCCGAAGCCGAGAATGCCGGCAACGTTATCTTCCGCATTCCCACTCCCACCTTTGGCACGGGCCTGGTTGAGAACCTGGATGACTCAACCCTGCTTGCCAATCAGAAAACAAATCTCACAAACAGCTTTGGCATCTCCGGCACTTTCAACCACAACGGCAACGACGGCACCATTACCCGCTTTGGCTGGAAGGCGCAGAACAAGTCGCTGCACATCTTTGCCGGTGAGGCCTACAACGTGGAGATGGGAATCTCAAATCTGCTATTCACGCAGGATCGCCCACTGCCTGAAGAGGAGTTAGCCTCCGGGCTGCCGGCAAGCTGCCTGAACCTTACGGGAACCGGGTACCCGGAAGACACCTCCAACCCATTGAGTTCGCCGAACACCGCGGTTCTGGACGACGTGTCGGCATTTGCCAACTTCATGCGCTTCCTGGCTCCGCCTCCACCAGGGTCTGTTGTGCTGAACGGAGCGACGGTGCCCGCGGCCACGATCGCAGCGGGCAAGACGATCTTCAGTTCGATCGGCTGCGCAACCTGCCACAACCCGGTTACCGGCACGACGCAAGTGTCGAACCTTGTTCCGGCACTGAGCAAACAGCCCGTGCCCGCGTATTCCGACTTTGAGATTCACCACATGGGTAACGGATTCAATGACAACGTCTCGCAGGGCAACGCGGGGGGCGACCAGTTCCGCACGGCTCCGTTGTGGGGATTGGGTCAGCGGATCTTCCTCGATCACGACGGCCGCGATCTCAACCTCAACGCGACCATTCAGAATCACTCCAGCCCCGGCAGCGAAGCCACCACGGTTATTACCAATTACGACAATCTCAACTCCACGCAGAAGCAGGAATTGCTCGATTTCCTGCGCTCGCTCTAGAGACCATCAAAAGATCTGTCTCGCCAGCTTTCCATCCATTCTTTGGCAAAGATATGCGTGATCGACGGGTCGCAGGCAGGGAACAAAAGTGATTCGATTCAGAGGACACGAAATGCAATCTCGGCTCACCGTTTTTCTAGTCGCGTGCGTGTTAGCCGCGGTGTCGCCCACCACGAGGCAAGCGGTCGGACAGGAAACCTCAAAGAATGGAATCACCGGATCCAACGACGGACAACATATGACGAAGGTGCCAACAGGAGTCATCTTGGTTAAAGGCGCCTGGTCAAGTGCAAGCGATTCCGTGACTCCTCTGCCGGAAGATGGAAACGTAACGAACAATGTTTTCAGTGATAACTATTTTGGAATTCACTGGGCCCTCCCCCAAGATTGGAAAGAGAGCTACAAAGGGCCGCCTCCGTCAGACAGCGGGCGGTACGTGCTTGCACAGATCGTTACCGCGGACTCGTTCAAAGGGCCGGCCCGCGGAAGCATCCTGGTCACGGCCGACGATCTGTTTTTCACGCCTTTGCCCGTGGCTGACTCAATGGAACTGATCAACTATACGAAGGAGAACCTGCAGGCCGACTATAAGGTGGAACGACCGCCCAAGCAAATGACGATAGGCGGCCGGCCCTTCACCTTCTTTGCCTTCTGGTCTCCGTCGGCGGAGTTGCATTGGTATCTTCTGGCCACACAGATCCGCTGCCACACGGTGGAAGTGGTCCTGAGTAGCAGTAGCACCAAACTCCTCGATGAGTTGATGCAAGAGTTGAACACGATGCAGTTGCTCGCGGATGGAGACGCCATTCCTGTCTGCGTCAAAGACTATGCGAACGACGAAAACGTGATTGCGCGGGCAGATCCGGTCTTCACTGAGCACCGCTTCAATGCTATTCCAGTCCGCATCGTCATCGACAAAGAAGGCAAGATCAAGCACGTTCATTTTCTGAGCGCTTTCCCTGAGCAGGCAAAGGCTATTACGGACGCCCTTGGGCAGTGGAGATTCAAGCCTTACATGAAGAATGGAGAGCCGGTTGAAGTTGAAACCGGTATCCTCTTCGGCTACGCGCCGCGCCCGGCAATCTCCGCTGCAAGAGGCCCAGCGCCCAAGTAGATTGGTACCTATCGCTGCTAACGAAAGGAACCGCAGCCATGCTGAGGTTTGTCAATGGATCGTGGCGAAAAGTCATCATCGGCTGCGCCGGCAACCTAGCCTTGATTTGTTTCCCGGCGCTGCTTTGGGCAGGCTCGATCACAGGCACCGTCCGTAACCTGACCCTCGGTGGGCCTGCCGCAGGCGATAAGGTGATACTTCTCGGGGTTGGCCCGAATGCAGAGGAGGAAGCTCGCGCCACAACGGACTCACAGGGAGCATTTGCTCTTGGAGTGCCTCACCCCGATGTGGCGCATCTGGTCCGTGTGATTCATCAAGGAGTCACCTATGACCGGCAGATCTCAGCGGGCGATGTTATCACCATCGATGTCGCAGATGCGTCGGTCAAAGTGAACGGAATCACGGGCGGGATCGAGATCATCCGCACGGGCACGCACGGCAACCTGCTTCATGTCTCCGACATGGTGGAGATCAGGAACCTTTCAAATCCGCCGGTAACACAAGCAGGAGGACGAAGCTTTGAAGTATTTTTGCCCAGCGGCGCAAAGATCGATTCAGTTCTGGCTGCGGGACCGGAAAACATCGGAGCGATGATTCCAGCGACACCTGTACGCGACGTGCCCGGACACTACTCGGTCAGCTTTCCCTTGCGGCCGGGCGCCACTAAATTTGCCTTCAATTACGAAGTGCCTTACGACGGCCACATCAGTTTCCGCACAAGGAACATCTATCCTCTTCAACAATTGGCCGTCATGATTCCGCCAACGATGACTTTTGCTTCCAGGTCCCCGCGCTTTCAGCTTCTTGCTGTCGGCCAGGACAAATACAAGGTGGAGGCGGCCGAAGGGTTGAAGGCGGAAGCCGGACTCGACTTCGAAATCTCCGGAGCTGGAGCGCTTCCGCGATTACAGCCTCAAGCTCACGCCCCGCCGAACCCAACTGTCAATGCTCCTGCGGTCCCTTCGGTCGCCATGTCCGGCAACATCGAAAAGCAAACTCAAGGCGCGAACGCCTTAAGGAGCGTGGCTGCAGTCGGAGCCTCTGCAACCCCATCACAATCGCAATGGCGGCTCCTTTACGTAGGCGCTGCATTCATGCTCGGACTCGGTGGCTTCATCGTCCTGCGTAGCAAGAAGCGCGCACCCATCTATGCAGTCGAGAATGCTGCGTACGCGACCGGACAGGCTGGGCTAAGATCGGCGTTCCTAGTAGAGGCTTTGAAGGAAGGGCTGTTTCTTCTTGAAGCCGATATGGTGCAAGGCGCAATTTCTAAGAGAGACTATGCCTCAGTCAAGCTGGCCCTAGAGGGGACAATTGAGTGGGCTGTAACACGAACCGGGACCCGCAGAGGACCCGCTATCGTTCGGGCTATGCAGGATCGACGTAAATGATGCCGTGGCCATTCATCCTGAGATAGACACGGCGGCCGAGAGCTGCGGAGCGGATTCAGACGTGCGGGGCCGCATGAACCAGGGCTCTCCGCACTCAGTCGCCGGCTACGGAACGGTCATCGAAGTATCGCTGGGGTACAACCTTTGATTTACGGCGGTGGCACTCTTCCGCAGGCATGCAGTCCGTTAGAGGAGATGGACCTTTCTTTGCGATTCACCGGCTAGCTCAGTCCTCCAAGCACTCAAACAGCGAAACAGGAAAGGCAACGCCCGCTCTTGTTGAGGAATCAGAATGGAAGAGGATTTTGTGTCATGGCGCGTCCATTCTGGTCCGGTCACCTGCAAATCTCTCTTGTCTCGTTCGGAATTGACCTGATTCCTGCCACCGAAGCAAAGAGCGAGATTCGCTTTCATCAGATTGACCGGCGAACCGGAGAGCGCATCCGGCACCAGAAAGTCTCCTCCGAAGGTGACGAACCCGTTGAGAAAGACGATATTATCAAGGGCTACGAGTATAGTAAGGGTGAATACATCCAATTGGAACCGACCGAGATCGAGCAATTAAGGATTGCATCGCGTCATACGATCGAGCTCGAGCAATTTGTCAGTGCCGCAGAGATTGATCCGGCTTTCTACGAAAAGCCTTACTTCGTTTTACCTGAAAATCCGGCACAAGCAGAGGCATTCGCCGTGGTGCGCGAGGCGCTCCGGGAGACGAAGCGAGTAGGCCTTGGAAAGATCGCGCTGGGCGGGCGTGAGCGCCTGGTCGCGGTCGCTGCTCCAAATGATCCGAAGCTGCGCGGAATGATGGCCTACATGCTGCGATTCTCATCGGAGCTGCGCAATGCGGCTGACTACTTTGAAGGCATCACGGCGCAAAAGGCCGGCGGCGACCAACTCTCCCTGGCCAAAGAACTAATTCAGAGAAGGTTTACGAAGTTCGCCCCTGAGAAGTTCACCGACAACTATGAGACAGCGTTGCGTGAGCTCGTCGAGGCCAAGCTTAAGCATGTGGCCCTGCCAAAGCTGCGTGAACGCAAGCCGCATGGAAAGGTCATCAACCTGATGGATGCGCTGCGGCGCAGCGTAAGCGAACAAGCCGGCAAGAAGAAGCCTGTAGCTCGCGCGGAGGGCAAGCCAGCGAGAGTTACTCCCGGTAAGCACGGCCTGAGATTGATGCACTCCAGCCCGCAGAGCGCTGAGAAGCGCCGAAAGTCGGCCTGACGTCGAGATCGTGAGTTCGAAATCATGACCAGCCAAAAGAAAAGCGCGTCCGCTCCTGCGAATCCCGCAACAAGCAAGCGCCTTGCGAAATACCGGGAGAAACGCGATTTCGAAAAGAGTCCAGAGCCGAACGGAAGCGGAGGCAAACAGCCTCATCGAGGCAAACAAGGTGAGCTCGCATTTGCGATCCAAAAGCACGCCGCAAGCCGCTTGCACTATGACTTCCGATTGGAATGGGACGGAGTTCTGAAGAGCTGGGCGATCGCAAAGGGGCCGAGCTACTACCCCGGAGATAAGAGGCTGGCGATTCAGGTCGAGGATCATCCACTCGAATACGGCAGCTTTGAAGGAACCATACCCAAGGGACAATATGGCGGCGGCTCGGTCATGTTGTGGGACCGTGGAAGCTGGGAGCCAATTGGTGACACTGCCGAGGGATTACGCAAAGGCAGTCTTAAGTTTGTGCTGCATGGAGAAAAGCTGCATGGCCATTGGGCCCTGGTTCGAATGGCAGGAAAGTTTGCAAACCAATCGAAGCCCAGCTGGCTGCTGATTAAAGAGCACGATGGGAACGAACGGACCGCAGATGAGATCGCCATTACCGAAGAAGCACCAAACAGTGTCCTCACCGGACGTGACATTGATGCCATAGCCAAAGCGCATGGAGTTGTCTGGAATTCGACTGCCGGTCAGTCTGAAGATCGCAACTCATTGAAGCGCACTGAAGCTCATCGAGCTATTCATCCCCACGCTTCCAAAGCCCGCTCCCCCGATAGTCATTCCTACCAGCTAGCGCACCTGCCAAGGGAGAAACTGCCATCGTTCGTCTCACCCCAACTGGCTTCTATGGCAAAACTGCCACCGAATGGCGAAGGGTGGGTGCATGAACTGAAGCTGGACGGTTACCGGATACAAGCCAGAATTCAAGCGGGAAAGCAAACAGCCGTGCAGCTTCTCACACGCACAGCTCTGGACTGGACACATCGATTGCGATCGGTTGCGGAAGCAATCGGCGCCCTGGGGATCAGTGCTCTCTTCGACGGAGAGGTGGTTGTGCTCTCCAGTGATGGCAAGACGAGTTTCGCCGATCTGCAAGCAGCATTTCAAGACGGAGCGCGGTTTCCACTCACATATTTCATCTTCGACTTGCTGCACCTCGAGGGCCGCAATCTGCGTGAGCTGCCGTTGTTGAAGCGGAAAGAGATCCTAAGTAAGGTACTCTCCGACGCGCCTCCGGCTGGACCGCTCCGCCTGAGCGAACACATGACGGGCGACGGGGGAACCGTGTTTGAACACTCTTGCAAGCTAGGCGCAGAGGGCATCGTCTCGAAGCTCGCACATGGCAAGTACGTCTCAGGCCGCGGCAACAACTGGCTCAAGTTCAAATGCTATCGGGAGCAGGAGTTTGTCATCGGCGGATTTACGCTCCCATCCAATGGCACTCGCGGAATCGGCGCGCTGCTGCTCGGTTACTACAAAGAAGGAGCACTTCTTTACGCAGGCCGCACCGGAACCGGATTCACGCAGAAGACGCATCGTTTGGTCCGTGACCGGCTTGAAAGCATCCGAAGTGAAAGATCACCGTTTGCGACTGTTCCCGGGGGAATGGGTCGTGGCGTGTATTGGGTCAAACCTAGACTGGTAGCCCAGGTGGCATTCGCCAATTGGACCGCGGACAATCTCGTACGCCAGGCAGCCTTTAAGGGACTCCGCGAAGACAAACCTCCAAAAGCAGTTGAGCAAGAGCCGGAGAAACCTCTGTCGTCGAAAGCAACGAAGGCAGAAGCGAGACGGAAATCGGTTCAGGGCAAAGCGGGCAACGAAGTCCAGAGATCCACAGATCCGAATGCATCGCCACTACCAATGCGGCTAACGCACCCCGGCAAGGTGCTCGACGTCGAATCAGGCTTAACCAAGGAAGCGCTTGCACACTACTATGCGGAAGTCGCTTCGCACATGCTGCCTCATATTGCGGACCGCCCACTCACACTCGTTCGCTGCATGGATGGAAACAGCAAACCGTGCTTCTTCCAGAGGCACGCGAACGAAACGTTGCCGCCAGGCATCAAGAGCATCGATGTCGTCGATAAGAAGACGAGCAAACCTGAGCCCTACATCACATTATCAACGCCCGAAGCACTGGTTGAACTCGCTCAAATCAATGTGCTGGAAATACATTCCTGGGGATCGCCGAACGACTCTCTCGAAACGCCCGATCGAATCGTAATCGACCTCGACCCGGATCCGGCCATCGATTGGAAGACGCTCGCTTCTGCCGCAATCGAGGTCCGTCAGCGAATGAAGGCCGTCGGTCTCGCGCCATTCCTTAAGTCAACTGGCGGAAAAGGTCTGCACGTCGTAGCTGCGATTCGACCGGAGCACGACTGGGCCGCTGTGAAGGACTTCGCTCATCGCATGGTGCTAGCAATGGAAGCCGACAATCCCTCGCTCTTTCTCACCAAGATGACAAAAGCTGCGCGGAAGGGCAAGATCTACCTGGATTATCTGCGTAATGAACGAGGAGCCACCTCAATCGCGCCCTTCTCTCCGCGGGCGCGGGAGGGGATACCGGTTGCCCTGCCGTTAGACTGGTCCGAATTGAAGCTGCAACAGCGGCCAGTCTTTCGCGTGTCGAATTACTCTGCATGGAAGAAACGTCTGAACAGTGATCCTTGGAAAGGAATGATGAATACGTCATCCCGCTTGAAGGTTTAGCTTCGTCGCCAGAAAACGCTCAATCTTTGTTGCGCGCGCGTGTGCGGGCGCCTTTCTCCGCAGCCTGCCGCAGTCCACCCCTGCCCTTGGTTTGAACCGCCCGCTGAGCAGCGCGATGTCGGTCCTCAATGCCTCGCCCGCGTGCTGCGATTCGCGACTGCTTTGACAACGCCTCACGCGAGGCCGTTGAATGCGATTCGTTCGCCAGAACCTCTTCGCGGGCCTCTGAAGCTCGGCGAGATGTCTTCCCTACTCCGCCCTCTTGCCCCTTTTGTAGTCCCGTTCAGCCTTACTGCGGGTCTTCTCGTTAGTCTTGCCGCGCCTTGGTGACGGGAGCGGAATCCCCGCACGTCTTGCCTTGCTTAGACCGATTGCGATAGCCTGCTGCGGAGAGCGCGCCCCGTGCTTCCCTTCTCTGACATGTTCGATCTCTTCGTGCACAAACTCTCCAGCAGCCGTTGAGGGAGATTTCCCTTCTTTAAGATCTTCTTTTGCGCGTTCAAGCGTCTGCTTCTCCGGCATCTCTTCATCCCCTCCATTCACTAACCGTAAGATGCAAGAGACTGGAAACGCGGTGTCGTGTTTAGATAGCGAAGCGAAAGAGGCAAAGTGTCTTGATCAGGCGTCATGTTTCGTTGCTGAAGACAACTTTCGCCATTGGTCGGTGCATCATAGGTTGCGATCGACGTGGCGCATACGCACATGATCCGATCGATGTAACAAGGGGCAGTGATGAGCGCATCGCGTGAGAAAGACGTGAATAAGAAAGCATCAAACAACACGCGCAGATGGGTGTCAAAGTCAAGACCAACTCGACCCATCCTCTCAAGGGACTGTTCACAAAGGATCCGGAAAGCATCGCGCGCTGGCGTGGATGGCGGCTTGATGCGGAGCTATCACGAGCAATGAGACGATGACGACAAGAATCGAGGACTATGCGCTGATTGGAGACATGGAAACTGCCGCACTGGTCAACAAAGAGGGCGGCATCGACTGGCTCTGCTGGCCTGTCTTTTCATCGGCCGCCTGCTTTGCCGCTCTGCTGGGAACAGAAGAGAACGGCTACTGGAGGATTGGCCCTTCCGAAAGCGGGTACTCTATTTCGCGGCGCTACCGGAATCACACGCTGATCCTGGAGACCACCTTCGAGCAGAGTGGCGGCGCGATGCGACTCATCGATTTCATGCCGCCGCGGGGCAGGCACTCGGATGTTGCTCGCATTGTTGAGTGCATTCGCGGAAGCATTTCGATTCGCATGGAACTCGCTCTGCGCTTCGATTACGGACGCACCGTCCCCTGGGTAACAGGGACAAAGGACGGTCTGCGCGCGGTTGCCGGCCCGAATCTAGCGATTCTTCACGCGTCGATTCCGGTGTACGGCGAGAACCTGAAGACGGTGGCCGATTTCACGCTGCGCCGCGGAGAGAGGGCCTGGTTCACGCTCACCTACGGGGCGTCGTATGAACCCGATCCCGCGCCTATCGATTTTCGGCGTGCACTCAACGATTCGGTGCGCATCTGGCGGAGATGGAGCGGCAAGCTCAAATACAAAGGCAAATACCGCCAGGCGGTCGAGAGATCTCTCATTACACTCAAAGCCCTCAGCTTTAGACCCAGCGGCGGAATTGTAGCGGCGCCGACAACTTCACTGCCAGAGCGAATCGGCGGCAAGCGCAACTGGGACTACCGTTACTGCTGGCTGCGCGACACCACGTTTACCCTGCTTGCGCTCATGAACGCCGGCTACTACGACGAAGCCGCAGCCTGGCAGGACTGGTTGCTGCGCGCGCTGGCCGGCAGCCCAAGCCAAGTGCAAATCATGTATGGGCTCAATGGCGAACAACTTCTCTTGGAGTGGGAAGTGGGATGGTTGCCCGGCTATGAGAACTCACGCCCGGTTCGGGTCGGCAATGCCGCGTCGCAGCAGGTGCAGTTGGATATCTTTGGCGAGGTGCTTGACTCCTTCTTTCACGCCCAGCACCAGATGAACCTGCGCTCCGAAGAGGATTTTCGCGTGCTTGTCTCGCTACTTGAGCACCTCGAATCCATCTGGCAGAAGCCGGATCATGGCATTTGGGAGGTTCGCGGCGGACCACAACATTTTACCTATTCGAAGATGATGGCCTGGGTGGCCTTCGATCGCGCCGTACTTCTTGCCGAGCAGTTTCACTACGAGGCGCCGATCGAGAAATGGAAGGCGATTCGTGAAGCGATTCATAATGAGGTCTGCGAGAGAGCTTTCAATAAGCGACGAAAGTGCTTTGTGCAGGCATATGGATCCGAACGGCTCGACGCGGCTCTGCTGCTGATGCCAGCGGTCGGCTTTTTGCCAGGCAGTGATCGACGAGTGAAGGCAACGGTACAGGCGATCGAGCGTGAGCTGATGCCGAACGGATTGGTAGAGCGATATGACACAAAGAAAGTACGCGATGGATTGCCAGCCGGTGAGGGCGCGTTCCTGGCCTGCAGTTTCTGGATGGTAGGATGTTTGAAAGCTATCGGCCGCCGGCGCGACGCACGCAAGCTATTTAACAAGCTATTGCGCCTACAGAACGATCTTGGTCTGCTCGCGGAGGAGTTCGATACGGAGCACAACCGCATGGTGGGAAACTTCCCGCAGGCTTTCTCGCACATCGCGCTGGTGAACGCCGCCTTTTCTCTGGAAGAGGGACGTGACTTGCGCAGACGCGCGCACCGCGATGGCACCCGCAAAGCGGCTCGTCGCCGTACCTAGTCACCGTCCTGCAACGGCGCTTGTGCGAACATTCCCGTTTCCTTCTGATCGCCGGCGGCACGCCCTACCAGTGGCTCAAGACGCTAGCTGGCAGGACGGCTGGCCCATGGTCGGCAATTTCCCGATTCAGTTCCAGCCTTGGCTGTGACCAAAGTCGCTGATCGTCCTCGTCTCTTTCGGTAGCCTCAAATTGAAGAGGAAGAATCGCGCATGGGCACGCAAGCGACCACCGGAACTTCGATCTACAGCTCAACGAAGAAGAATTACGTGGATTGAGGCATCTGTTGCTTGGATTCTTCGTCGTCGTCATCGATGCCATGAGTGCCGAGGCGTTAAAAAGCTTTATGTACACGCCTTATGGCCTCATCGCAGATGTCAAGATACTGAACTTCTTTCGCTACATAGGGCAGACAGGCGCTATTGTCCTTTTCTACTGATTCTTGGCTCGCTCCTGGTCCAGAGCGTTTTTTGGATTGATACTTATCGCCCGAGCCACAAATCACTGGCAGACGAATATTCCACGCGCGATCTATCTCGAGCTGGTGCCACATGCGAATGAACTGAGCCATCAAGGTATGTAACTCCTGTTCAATTACCGGTCAGAGCGTCGATGGACCGGCTAGCGGTTGCAGCCAACATTCCCGGCGAAAGTGTCGACGAGCGGCATCACCGATTTATATAGAATCCTTGCTACTATCTTGGGTTCCGCGCGTCTAATGTTTTAATAAGTTTGGCGATCTGAGAGTCAAGCAGAAGCGAGTCCTCAGATGCAAGCCATATCTGCTCGCCTTCTCGCTCAGCTCGACGACTTTGCTAACATCACCAAGCGCAATAACTTACGCCGCACTGCAAAAAGGCGGCGATAGGCGCAGCTGACTTTGTGATCTCCCCGAGCCCTTGATCAAAGTCTTGCAATGCCAGCGCCACCATCAGAATGAAACGAAAACCTTTGGAGGCGGACCTAAGGAACCTCTGATCAACTCATCATTTTCTCGCGCACAAGGAAAAATCTGATTGCGGCGATGGTTTCTTGCGCTACGGACGCGATTTTTCCGGCTTCACGCTGCGCCGCTCGCCTCGTT
>JBEKKL010000096.1:0-9864 GCA_050010735.1 Occallatibacter sp.
CCAGTATGAATGGTGGACCAGGCAATTGTGACATTCTTAGCGCCCGCTTCCGGGTCGATGCCGTCTGTATTTCGCGCCGTCTTGGGCGTGAGAATCTTGACGCCCCACGCGGTGAAACCGTCGGTATTCGTGAACGAGACGTGGGTGTTGGGCGAGTTGCGCAACGTGATCTTATAAAGCGTGAAGTTGTCGGAGTGATCGACGTGCAACAGCCTCATTACGTTCTGAGACTTGTCGTAGACCTTGGCCTGATGCGCGAGATCCCACCAGGTAATCTTCTGGCCAAGCATCTCCGTGCCGCCGCGCCCATCGATCGCGCCCTCCCCCATGATGCCGCTATTAGGCGCGTCATTCGCAGTGATGAACGGCTTGCAGCCATGGCCCTTTTCTGAGAGGACTCCGCAACCGCCCGGAGTCATGTCGTAGTCGCGGGGGTCTCGCGAGGCAAAAAGCGCCACCTTAGCATCGATCAGGAGCGTCACGCCGCGCTTGAGGTGAAATGGGCCAGCGAGAAAGATGTCTCTGCTTCCATCTGCGCTCAGCTCCACAGCTTTGCCCTCGGCGCAGTTGTCGATTGCCTGCTGGATACGAGCCGTGTCCTGCTTTTGCTCGTCGGAGAGAGCAAGCTCACCGCTCGGAGCGGAGAGTCGCGCACGCAGCACCGTGCAGGCTTTTGGAAAGTGTGGCTCGATGACATGACGGGTATCCTGCGCGAGCGATAGGGCACAGGTAGCAAGCAGGAAGGCTCCGGCTGATAGATGCTGTCTGATCTGCAAGGTCGTGCTCCTTGGCGAAGGCGCGAGGCTCGATGCCTCTCAACCTCCGGAAAACCTTTTACGGCTGCGCTGGCGCAGGGGCTCCCATGATGTCCGGTCCAAGCTCGACGCAAACCTTCGCGAGATCGTCGGCAACCATGCGGCCAAAGACCGCGGAGCCATGCGTGTTGAGATGAGTGCGATCCGGGCCCTTCGCTTGTGCATCGGGATGGGTGGCTGCGTCTAATTCGTCGGCCTGCTCCTGGGTTATCTTCTCAAGGAGCGCAACACTCTCTCTGTTCAAGTCGATTACCGGGACATCTTCCTCGACGGCAACGCGCTTGGCGGCATCCGCATAGGCCTGCAAATCGAGCACGAGCTTACCGTCTGTGTAGCTGCGCCTCGACAGCGATGTGACGATCACCGGCTGCGCCCCGGCGGAGCGAGACTCCTGTATGTAGCGGCGCATGTTTGCCGCGTAGGTAGTATCGGGATCAGTCTCTCTCGCAAGGCCTTTTCCCGGCATATCGTTGTGACCAAATTGAATGAGGATGTAATCGGGATGCTGAGCGAGAGCCTGCTTCCACAACCCCTCGTCGTAGTAGCTCTTCGAACTGCGCCCATTACGCGCTTGATTGATGCACTCGACGTTGGGAGTAAGCAGAGCACAGAAGCCCGGTCCCCAGCCGCCGCCGTTGTTCACCGTGGAGTCACCAGCCAGCACGATGCGCACGGGTGCGCCGTTCAGAATCGCCATGCGTTTGATGCTTTCAGGTGGCAGAGGCGCGGCCTTCTTTCTCACGTAACGCGCCAGCCGGGGCGCAGCCTTCGCCATGTCCACTGCCACCATGCGCCCAAAGATGTATGAGCCTTGATCGTTCAGGTGTGTCTTGTCGGGAATTGTCTTCCCTTGCGCATCCTTCTTCGTAATTCCCAGCGCATTTCCCTGCGCCTCAGTGAGCGTATTCAGGTAGGCGATACTGTGGGCTTGCAGATCGATCAGCGGGGTGTGCTCTTCAGCCGCAATGGCCTTCATGGCCTCAGCGTGAGCCAGCAGGTCGGAGTGAATCTTGCCGCCGTCGCCGTAGTAGCGCCGGCTGAGCGGCGTGACAAGAATCGGCGTGACTCCGCGCGCGCGAGCCTCTTCGACAAAGCGTTTCAGGTTTGCCGGATACTCGGTTTTAAGATCGGTCTGTCGTGCGAGGTGCTCTTCCGACTGCAGATCGTTGTGGCCGAACTGGATGAGCATGTAGTCGGGCTTGCCGGACAACGCCTTCTCCCAGTAGCCTTCGGCTCTATACGTCTTGGTGCTGGCCCCGCCTTTGGCGTCGTTGATGCACTCAACCTTATCAGTCAGGTTTGCGCAGAAGCCACGGCCATAGCCCGCCCCATTGGTCTGCGTGGAGTCGCCGACCAGCGCAATGCGGACCCTGGCAGCGTGCTTCAGATGCCCATTCGAGGCAGCAGAGCTCGGAATTCCAGATCCGGCCAGGGCGAGAGCCAATAATGCGACGAGATACTTCGCGGGAGTCGATTTCATGAGCGGGCATCCAGACCCAAGGGCTTCGATAAGCTGAATTCTATAACTCGAGAGGTCCGACCAGCAATGGTAAACAATCGGCTGGAATTGTTGAGTTCCCGAGTTGTAAGGCTTGTGACGAAGGTACCGACAACGTGCCTCGAAATCCTCAAATCCAGCATTGATACACTTGAAGCAGGGTCTGTAGCTCTCCCCAGTCTTGACGCCTATCGGGCCAAATCCTGTATCGTTAATGCTGCGAGTGGTCGGTCCTCTGGACTGGTCGAAGCTGTTCGCGGGCGTGAAGCCCTTTCACGCCAGATGGAGATTCACGTGCGTCTGCTGGCTTTGCTTTCATCTCTTGCTCTGGCTCTTGTTCCAACCGGCGCGCTGATTGCGCAAGACACTCGAATTGTGACCGAACCGAAGGTTCCAGCTGCGTGCTCTACGCTCAATGCAGACATATCCGCAGATCACGGCGTGATTGCACTGCAGGATGAAACGAAGTTAAGTACAGAACGAATTCAACACGCCCTGGACACCTGCTCGCCAGGCAAAGCTGTTGTGCTGCGGGCGAGCGGGAAGAACAATGTCTTTCTCTCAGGGCCGCTGACGCTTCGCACCGGCGTCACGCTGGTGGTTAGCGCAAATGGCGCGCTCGTAGCATCGCGCGACCCGCGCCTCTATGATCTGGCTCCTGGCAGTTGCGGAGTCGTGACAGAAAAAGGCCACGGTTGCAAGCCGCTCATCTTGGGCGATGGAGTTCGTAATGCCGGTGTCATGGGCGAGGGCTCGATCGACGGGCGCGGCGGCGCCAAGCTGCTCGGCCAGGATGTCTCCTGGTGGGATCTGGCGCATGAGGCGAAGATTACCGATAAGCAACAGAGCGTTCCGTGGCTCATTGTTATGCGCCATGCCGACGGATTCACGCTTTATAAAATCACGCTGCGCAATTCTCCGATGTTTCACGTCTCTGTCAATCAAACCGATGGGTTCACGGCCTGGGGCGTGAATATCATGTCACCCAAGACCGCCAGGAACACCGACGGCATCGATCCGGGCTCCTCGCGCAATGTGACGATCACGCACTGCTTCATCCACGCCGGCGATGACGACGTTGCAGTCAAGTCAAGCAAAGCCGGGCCCTCGCAGAACATCTCCGTGCTCCACAACCACTTCTATACCGGCCACGGCATGTCGATTGGCAGCGGTACCAACGGCGGTGTGGATCACATTCTGGTCGAGGACTTGACAATCGACGGCGCAGACAACGGCATTCGCATCAAGTCCGATCGCAGCCGCGGCGGACTCGTGCACGACCTGCTCTATCGCGACGTCTGCATTCGCAATACGACGAATCCGCTGGTGTTTACACCGCTCTACACAACGTTGACCGGCGATCAGATTCCCGTCTATAGGGACATTACGTTGGACAACGTGCATGTGACGACCTCAGGTTCATTCACCTTCCTGGGCCTTGATGCAGAGCACAAGCTGGAAGTGAAGCTTAATAACGTCTTTGCCGACGACCAGCAGCATTCCAAGATGGTTGCCAAGAATGCCATCCTCACAATCGGCGCAAAGCGCGGCAACCTCGAGCCGGCAGGCGACGATGTAGCGATGCAGCAGACGTCCGGTTCAGTAGCCGGTTCAGCATCACAATGCGATGCGCGTTTTGTTCCGTTTCCCGAGCTTCCCAAAGCTCCGGAGATTGCGGCAACTGCACCGCCTGAAGACAAGACGCTCTACGTTGCTGCCGACGGTTCGGCTGAATTCAGCTCGATTCAAAGCGCCATCGAAAAGGCGCCGGCATCCGACGGAGCGCTCATCCTCATTGCGCCCGGGACTTATCGTGAAGTTTTGACCATCGACAAGCCGAAAATTCATCTGCGCAGCGCCAATACGGACGCGAGCACGACCGTGATCGTCAACGACCGCAGCGCTGGAGCAAATGGCGGCACGCTTCACTCGGCTACCGTCAATGTGACGGCTGACGATTTTTTCGCAGAAAACATCACCATCGCAAACGACTTCAACTCCACCCATCCTCAATTGCCTGCCGGTTCGCAGGCGCTGGCGCTGCTGGTCACCGGCGATCGCGCCGTCTTTCATCATGTTCGCCTGCTGGGCAACCAGGACACGCTCTACCTGGGCAGCCGCAACTGCTCGCCTGATGGCGTGAACTGCATCCCGGCGCGCCAGTATTTTTCCGATTGTTACATCGAAGGAAATGTGGACTTCATCTTCGGTGACGGTAAAGCGGCATTTGAAGGCTGCGAATTGCACAGCACGCCGCACGCCGGAGGGTATGTGACCGCGCAGGCGAAGCACTATCCCGGGGAAGACTCCGGCTTTGTCTTCGATCACAGCAAGCTCACGGTCGATCCAGCCGTTACCGGCAAAGTGTTTCTGGGGCGTCCTTGGCGTCCCTATGCAACGGTGATCTTTCTCAACACCGAGATGGGCGAGCATATCGATCCCGCGGGCTGGCGGGAGTGGCATCCCGGCGAGACGCACTCGATCGAGACCGTGTACTATGCTGAATACAACTCGACTGGTCCCGGAGCGCCCAAGGGCCAGCGTGAGCCGCATACACATTTCCTCACGGCGGAAGAGGCGGCGAAGTTCGCGCCGGCAACATACCTGCGAGGAAGCGACGGCTGGGATCCGACGGTACCGCAGAAGCCCTAGTGGGCCAGATTCAACCGGCTGCATTCAACGATAGTAGTTAAAGAGGGAAAGACGATGAAGAAAGTTCTATTGGCTGATCCGGTCCGGTATCCTCGCATGACAACGGGAGAGCTGCGAGAGACCTTTCTGCTGAGCGGGATGCATGAGCCCGGCAAGCTTAACCTCGCCTATGTCGATTTGGATCGCACGATTGCCGGCATGGCTGCGCCGCTTGGCGAGCCGATCGCGCTGCCCAACTATCCAGATCTGCGCGCAAACTGCTTTACTGATCGTCGCGAATTGGGCGTGCTGAGCATCGGCGGCAGCGGCAGAGTTACCGTTGGGGGCGAAATCTACGACCTCGAAAACCTCGACATGCTCTACATCGGGCGCGGCAATGCAGAGGTGTCGTTTGCGTCGAAGGATGCGAAGAACCCCGCAATCTATTACCTGCTGAGCTACCCCGCGCACACCGTTCATCCGGTCGCGCTGATTCGCAAGCAGGACGCGCAGTCTAATGAGCTGGGCAGCGCAGAGACGTGCAACCGTAGGACGATCAGCCGTTATATTCACCTGCAGGGCGCGAAGAGTTGCCAGTTAGTGATGGGAGTGACGCACCTTGCGCCGGGCAGCTCTTGGAATACCATGCCGCCACACACGCACGATCGCAGATCCGAGGTATACATGTACTTCAATCTGGCCGCGAATTCGCGCGTGGTGCATTTGATGGGACCGGCTGATGAGACTCGCCACCTCATCATGGCCGACAAAGAGATCGTCGTCTCGCCGGGCTGGTCGATCCATGCGGGCGTGGGGACCACTGCTTACAGCTTCTGCTGGGGAATGGGCGGCGAGAACCAGGACTACGCCGATATGGATGCCGCTCCCATCGAGAGTCTGCGTTAAGGCGAGGAGAGTGAGATGAAGATCGCGCTTGCAACAATAGCCGCATTGGCGCTCGCCGTTCCTGCGGCTACCATCACGGGAGACAAGGCGATAATGATTCCCGCAGCCGACGTGAAGGCCGCGCTTGCAGCACTTGTTCCGCAGGCCCAATCCACGGGCAGCAGCGGGTCTACTCTCGCAAGCACCGGCAACCTCGCGCTCAGGCTTTCGGTCCGAACGACGAGTGGCGGAGCTGAGGTTCACGCCCACTACGATGACTTGATGATCGTGGAGCAGGGAAGTGCAACGCTGATCACAGGCGGAACTGTCATCGGTGGCACAACCGGCGCCGACGGCGAGACACACGGCAGTGGAATTGAAGGCGGGGTTAGCAAGACGATTGGCGTAGGTGATGTGATTATTGTTCCCGCTGGCCAGCCGCATCAGTTGCTGATCCCGCCTGGAACGGTTTATGAATCGATGGTCGCCAAGATCAAAGAGTGAGGCGTGTGAGGTGATCTGCCGCGCCTCGTCACTGGCGTGGTCTGGCCGGAGGCAGCTGGCCCCGATGCAGGTGGCTACCGAGCCATCCATCCGCCGTCCACCAGCAGGATCTGGCCCGTTACATAGTCGCTGGCCGGCGAAGCTAGAAAAACGGCTGCGCCGGCAAGGTCCTCAGGGTCGCCCCAACGTCCAGCTGGAATGCGTTCGAGAATCTGCCGTTCGCGCGTTTCATCGGCGCGCAAGGCAGAAGTGTTTTCCGTGCTAAAGTACCCTGGCGCGATCGCGTTGACTTGCACGTTGTGGCTCGCCCACTCGTTCGACAGTGCTTTTGTCAGTTGCGCCACGCCGCCTTTCGAAGCAGCGTAGGCCGGCACATGTATGCCGCCCTGAAACGAGAGTAGCGAGGCGATGTTGATGATCTTGCCTTCTTCACGATTGAGCATCTCGCGTCCGGCAAGCTGGCATAGACGGAATACACTGTTCAGGTTGACCTGGACGACTTTCATCCATGCATCGAGCTTGTAGTCTTCGGCGCGCTCGCGATAGATCATCCCCGCGTTGTTCACAAGGATATTCGGCGCGCCCATCGCCGTCTTCACTTCTTCAAAGAGCCTGGCAGCGCCGTCCGCTTCGTTTAGATCGGCGGCAAAGCACATTGAATCGCGGCCAAGGGAGCGAATGCGCGCGCTGGTCTCTTCGGCGGGCCGGCGGTTGCCGTGGCAGGCGACATCGGCGCCTGCTTCTGCCAGTGCAATGGCGATGGCTGCTCCCAAGCCGCTGGCTGCGCCGGTGACCAAAGCTGTCTTTTTGTCCAGTCGAAATCGATCGAGAATGCTGATGGTTTTCTCCGCGACTGCTGAAATGATATCGCATGGCGCATGGTGCGCTGCCGGGCGCAGATGGCCGGTGCGCAGCTCTATTCCTGTAACAACAAGAGCCGCTGAGGGTCGAGCTTGAGCCTCCATGGCTGAGCTTCGGCGCTCAGTGTGCGCCAAAGGTCCTTCGGTACATCGGCCTGCAAGTGATGCGACTGACCGGTCTTGGGCGCGTCGTGAAAGCGCAAAGATCCACAGCGGTGAATAGTCGGTGGGCAGTGTCACGGCGTTGCTATCGTAAATCCGTGTCTTTAGGAAGATGGCTTGCGTTGCTGGGCTGGCAAGGTAATTAACGAACATCGGCGCCGCCGTCTCGCTGTGGCTTCCCTTCACGATGGCCACTGGATAAACAATCGGCTCATGCGTCGACGCCGGGGCAGTGTCGGATGCGAGCTGCGATCAAGCGCCGTCCTCTCGCCTGGGATGTTCGATCTCCAAACGGAGTTGCCCGCAATAACACGACCGCGAGTGTAACGAGTTCCATAGCACGCACTCGGCTCAAGAAGCAAGCCGACTCGGACTGTAGAGGGCGCCGCCGGACCCCTCCCGAGTCGCCGCAGCGAAGAACTATCCAGACCTATTCTGTGAGATCGAGTTTCCTGCTCATATTCTTTGCGTCTCAGAGTCTCCCGGGGTTTGTCCTGGTGTGGCCTCGCACTCTCCCCAGTTGGCCTCTCTCTCAACGCTCTCCGCGTCGGAATTTCGTGAGAGTCGCATCCCAGCTGTGCACTCGATTGCGCTGTTGATCTCTGCTCCCAACAGAAGCATCAGGCCGGTGATGTAAAACCATGTGAGCAAAATGATGACTGCACCCAGAGAGCCATATGTAATGGAGTAAGCGTGCGAATAATGGATGTAAACGCGAAAAACGAGAGACGCGATCAACCACCCGGCAATTCCAACCGACCCACCGGGTGTAATCCAACGCCAACGGCGACTCCTCACGCTTGGTGCCCAGTAATAGATAACGGCAAAGGAAAGGGCAAGAAGCAGTGTCGCTACCAGCCATCCCGCGACCGTAACAATAACACTCGCTGTCGCTGCGAGAATGCGGGGATCAATGTCGCGGTGGGCCAACCTGGAAAGAAGGTCAGCGCTAAGCAAAGAAGCGAGCGCTGCCGTGACGATGACGATCAAAGCGATGGTTATGGCGATCGCATAGAGCCGGGACACGAAGTAGGAGTGTCCGCTCTTCACCTTGTACACGACGTCGAGAGTGTCCTGAACGGCTGAAATGCCAATCGACGCCGACCAAATTGCCGCAACCAATCCGAAAGTGAGCTTGCCGGAACTTGAGGCGGCGGTGGCCTCATTGAAGGTCTGAAGAACGGTACCGAGTGCCGCGGTTGGAATTACCAGAGCGAGATAATCGAGAAGCCGATCATAGAATTGCTGTGCCGACCGTGCGGCAAGACCTAGCGCCGAGCTCGCGCAGAAAAGAGTTGGAAAAAGCGCGAAAAGAAAGTAGAATCCCAACTCTGCGGCGTGGCCGAAGATTCGATCTTCCCGCAGGGATCTCCATGTGCGCACAGCAATGACTCGTGCGGGTACACGCTGTAGATTCCATATCGAGTGGAATGGCAGGCGAAACAAAAGCGCCGATCTCCGCCCTTTAGAACCGAGTACTCTCGTTTCTCCACTCGAGTGCGCACCGGTGATCATAATGCCTCATAGGTGGGAAAGGCTCCTTGCATTCTGCAAGTCGCTCCAAACTGATTGGATGCAGATTGCGGCCCGGCGAGCATCAGAAGCAAGATCACTGCCAACTCAAAGCGGCAAGATGCGCCTGCATCCGTCAAACCCATGATCCAAAACGAGCATCTGAGGTTTCTAACGAAGTAGTTTGAGAGCCTCGGCTATAAAAAGTTGTTGACTAAGTCCTTGCTAATTTCATCGAACTCGATCGATGTGACCAACGAACGCTGGACCAGCCGACGATCCTGCGCGATCGCTTTGACGTGCCTCCTCATCGCGAAGTCCGGCCTTCTAGCTCAGCAGTCTATGACGTCCGTGAGCGGAACCACTGGGACCGCTGCGGCGAATGCGCAGATGCTATCAAGTTATGAAGGGCAGAATGTGATCTCGGTTGAAATCGCCGGTCGTCCTCCAACTGCTGGCGCCGTGCCCGCTTCTCTTTTGTTTCAAGAATCCGGCAAGCCGTTTTCCGTTGAGAAAATAGAGCAGACAGAAGCTGCTCTAAGAAAGACGACCAACTCGAGTGATGTGCGGGTGCAAATCGATGCCGAGGCCAATGGCCTTCGCGTTCAATTCGTTTTGGAACCTGCCGTCTATTTTGGCATCTATGAGTTTCCAGGTGCAGAGCGATTCCATTATTCGCGACTGGCGCAAGTAGCCAATTATCGGGCGCAGACACCTTTCAACGCAAATGATGTGGAGCAGGATCGACAAGCGCTGCTGACCTTCTTTCGGCAACAAGGATACTTTCAGGCCAAGGTCGACGCAGAGACAAGAGTGGACGATGCGAACGGAGTTGCCGACCTCGTCTTCTCTGTGACCTTGAACCGTCAAGCGAAGTTCGATGAAGTTCAGATCAAGGGAACTCAAAGCCAAGAGACAGAGTCACTCGACCATAGTCTGCGAACGCTAGATGCTCGTCTTCGCGGCGCAGCGATCCGTAACGGCCGCAAATACCATT
>JBEKKL010000097.1:0-11081 GCA_050010735.1 Occallatibacter sp.
AACAAGTGCGACGCGGTCGAGGACGGCGAGCTGATCGACCTGGTGGAGATGGAGGTACGCGAGCTTCTGTCGAAGTACCAGTTCCCGGGCGACGACGTGCCGGTGATTCGCGGCTCTGCGCTGGGCGCGCTGAACGGCGAGGCGCAGTGGGAGGCCAAGATCGACGAGCTGATGGAGGCGGTGGACACGTTTGTTCCGCGGCCTGACCGCGCGGTCGACAAGCCCTTCCTGATGCCGATCGAAGATATCTTCTCGATCTCCGGACGCGGCACGGTGGTGACGGGCAGGATCGAGCGCGGCAAGGTGAAGGTGGGCGAGGATACGGAGATCGTCGGCTTCCGCGAGACGCGCAAGACGGTTGTGACGGGCGTCGAGATGTTCAAGAAGCAGCTCGATGAAGGCATGGCGGGCGACAACGCCGGCCTTCTGCTGCGCGGCATTCCCAAGGAAGACGTGGAGCGCGGGATGGTTCTGGCCAAGCCGGGATCGATCACGCCGCACACCAACTTCAAGGGCGAGGTGTACGTGCTGTCGAAGGAAGAGGGCGGCCGTCATACGCCGTTCTTCAAGGGCTACCGTCCGCAGTTCTACTTCCGCACGACAGACGTGACGGGCGTGGCGGAGCTTCCCGAGGGCACTGAGATGGTGATGCCGGGCGACAACGTGGCGCTGACGGTTGAACTGATCACGCCGGTGGCGCTGGAAAAGGGACTGAGATTTGCAATCCGCGAAGGCGGCCGCACGGTCGGCGCCGGAACGGTGAGCGAGATTATCAAGTAAGGCAGTCAAAGAGTGAAAGAGTGAAGAAGTGAAAGAGTGAAGAAGTGAACAGGTGAAATCGAGGGTGAGCCTTGCTGGTTCACTATTTCACTGCTTAACTTCTTCACTTCTTTCCCGAAGGGAAGCAAATGCGGGAAATTGTCACATTGCAGTGCACCGAGTGCAAGGAGCGCAACTACTCGACGACGAAGAACAAAAAGACGACCACTGGGCGTCTCGAGTTCAAGAAGTTCTGTAATCGCTGCCGTAAGCACCAGCCGCACAAGGAAACGAAGTAGAGCAGGGAACAGGGATTAGGGAATAGGGACTAGGAAATGCAGACCCGGCTTGGTGACGCAGTTCTATTGCCTATTCCCTATTCCCTAGTCCCTCGCTTTTAGGGGCGTAAGCTCAACGGTTAAACTGTCGGTCTCCAAAACCGAACTTGGGGGTTCGAATCCCTCCGCCCCTGCCAGATCAATTTAGTGATGTGCCGGCGCTCGATGCCCGGCGCGAAGGAATGGATGTATGGCGTTAAAGGCAGCAATTGTCAACGGCGAAGTGCGGCAGCCGCCTGCGAAGCGGCAGGGGGAGAATCCTGTGTCGAAGATCTCCGACAACGTGGTCGACAAGTGGAAGGAATTCACCCGCTTCCTCAGCGATGTCCGCGCTGAGATACGCAAAGTGGCGACTCCCTCGCGCAAGGAAGTGGAAACCACAACCACGGTGGTCATCATCGCGGTATTCATCTTCGGGTTGTACTTCTTTGTGGTCGACTACATTTGCGGCCACGCCATGGATGCGCTGTTCCGCAAGCTGGGCGGTTAGCAGGTGCAACTTGAAGCGCGAAACGAGAGCGTGAAAATGCCAGAAGAATCGGGACAAATCGAACAGTCCGCCGAGCAGGCTGAACAGCAGGCGCAGCCGGAGCGCAACGAGCGCTTCAAGTGGTACATCCTTCACGCCTACTCGGGCTTCGAGCGCAAGGTCAAGGAGTCGATCGAGAGCCGCGTCCAGGCCTTTGGCCTCGGCGATCGCGTAGGCAAGGTGATGATCCCCATGGAGCCGGTGACGGAGATCGTCAACGGCAAGAAGCGCACCGTGGAGCGCGTCGAGATGGATCTCGACAACAACCTCTGGCACGTCCTCAAAGACACGCCCAAGGTGACCGGATTCCTCGGCACGGGCGACAAGCCGGTGGCGCTGAGCGAGGAGGAGGTGAGTGGAATTCTCTTCCGCTCCGAGACCTCCAAAGACAAGCCGCGGCTCAAGATCAAGTTTGAAAAGAACGAACAGGTCCGGATTACCGACGGGCCATTTGCCAACTTCAACGGCGTGGTCGACGAGATCAACGAAGATCGCGAGACGATGAAGGTCATGGTGACCATCTTCGGGCGCTCGACACCCGTCGAGCTGGAGTTTGGCAAGGTGGAAAAGATTGAGTAGTTGGTTCAGCTTCTAGCTACTAGCTTCTAGCTTCTAGCCAGCACGTCCACCTAGCGGGCTCTGGTTCAAGCGAATGCTAAAGCGCCAACACCAAAATCCGAAGAAGGAAAAGACCGGCTAGCAGCTAGAAGCTAGGAGCTAAAGGCTGGTTCCGAAGGAACACACATGGCACCTCCGAAGAAAGTTACAGGGTACGTCAAGCTGCAGATCGTTGCCGGCAAGGCAACTCCGGCGCCTCCGGTCGGCCCAGCGCTGGGTCAGGCGCAGGTCAACATCATGGAGTTCTGCAAGCAGTTCAACGCGCGCACATCGACCAAGGAGATGGAAGGGCTGGTCATTCCGGTCGTCATCTCGATCTATGCCGACCGCAGCTTCAGCTTCATCACCAAAACACCGCCGGCCGCGGTGCTGCTGAAGAAGGCAGCCGGCATCGAAAAAGGCTCGGGCACGCCCAACAAGGAAAAGAAGGGCAAGGTGACCGAGAAGCAGGTGCGCGAGATCGCCACGCAGAAGATGCCCGACTTGAACGCCGCCTCAATCGAGACGGCCATGAAAAGCATCCGCGGCACCGCCCGCTCGATGGGCATTGAAGTAGTAGGGTAAGCCGCAACCGTATCCTCAACAAGAGGCTCTCCCTTTAGGGAGGGCCTCTTTGCGTCTGGGCCTTGTGTTCTACAATTGCGTACACGTAACGGGATTAATTCGTGTCCGATCGAACTGTGACCACCAACGGGCCCTCAGACGCCATAACCGCGCAACCTTTGTGGGCCACCCGGCTCGCCGGAATACCAGGCGTTGCGTTGGCATTCCTCTGGGGCTTCGCTGAAGGCACATTGTTCTTTGTCGTGCCCGATGTCGTCATCTCACTCGCCGCGTTGCTGGCTCCCCGCCGAGTCTGGCAGCACATACTCGCCGCCATTGCAGGCAGCGCAATTGCGGGAGTGGTTCTCTTCAGTTGGTCTTCCAGCAATCCGCAGGCAGCGCACCGTGCCGTCGCGCGTGTGCCGTTCGTTACCTCTCGTATGTTTTCTCATGTTGAGATGGGTTATCAAAAGCAAGGGCTGGGCGCATTGCTCCTCGGTCCCTTGTCGGGAACCCCATACAAGATCTATGCCGTCGCGGCGCCGCGATACCTGAGTAAAGCGACATTTCTCTGGGGCACAATTCCGGCGCGAGGAGAACGATTCCTGCTGGTCTGGGCCGTAGCCGGCCTTCTCGGAAACTTACTTCGCAAATTCAACAAAGGATTGGCTTCGCAACTGGCTGTCTGGCACAGTTCGTTCTGGTTGATTCTCTATGCCTTCTATTGGGGCGCGATTGCTTTTCGATAACACGAAGTCACGAGGCGCAAGAAGAGGATGCCGAGCATCTACGCACTGAAACCGGGATTTCAAAGTCTCCTTCGCCCGATGGTCAACGGGCTGGCGCGCTGCGGCGTCACCGCAAATCAAATTACGCTTGCGGCGCTGCTGCTCTCTCTTGCAGCAGGAGCTTTGATCGGCTGGGCCCACGGTGGGCGGATGCTGCTGATCTTGCCGCTGGTGCTCTTCGTGAGAATGGCGCTCAACGCCATGGATGGGATGCTGGCGCGTGAACACAACCAGAAGAGCGCGTCAGGCGCCATCTTTAACGAACTGGGCGATGTCGTCGCCGACGCCGGACTCTACCTGCCGATGGCGATGGTGCCTGCCTTCGATCCGCGACTCGTCGTGTGCATCGTAATCCTCTCGATTCTTACCGAGATGACCGGCGTGATCGGCGTCCAGATCGGCGCTTCGCGGCGCTATGACGGTCCGCTCGGCAAGAGCGACCGCGCGTTTCTCTTCGGATTGATGGGGCTGCTCCTCGGTCTTCGTGTGCGCATTGAAAGCGCGATCCCATTCGTCCTCATCGCAATGATCCTCCTGCTGGTGTGGACCGTCTTGCGACGCTGCCGAAGTGCATTGCAGGAAGTCTCTTTCAACGGCCGCCTCCGATGAGCGTGAAGGCGCATCCTCTGGCGATGATGATCGCGGCGCTGGCCCGCGGCATCAGCGGTGTGCGCGTCAGATGGGAAGGGTGCTGTCCCGATCCCAAACAGCGCATCTATTTTGCGAATCACACCAGCCACCTCGATTTCGTCGTTCTCTGGTCGTCGCTGCCTGCCGAGATTCGGGCGCGAACACGGCCCGTGGCGGCAAAGGACTACTGGCAGAGCGGCGTGAGAGCTTATCTCGCGCAAAAGGTATTTCGCGGCGTTCTGGTTCGGCGTGGCGCCACACACGCAACCGGCTCAGAGCACCCGCTCGCAGATGCGCGCGCTGTCATCGAGCAACTCGCCGAGGCCATGGGAGAGACTGAATCGCTGATCTTCTTCCCTGAAGGCACGCGCGGCGCCGGAGACTCGATCGCCCCATTTCGCAGCGGGCTCTATTACCTTGCGAAGAGAAGACCGGAAATTGAGCTCGTGCCCGTCTACATCGAAAACCTCAATCGAATCCTGCCCAAGGGAGAGGTGGTGCCCGTGCCGCTCGTCTGTCTACTGACGTTCGGCGCCCCGATGCAGGTTGGCGAAGCTGAGCACAAACAGATCTTCCTCGAACGGGCTCACGCGGCCCTATGCGACCTCCACCGGAAAGGATAAATGCAAGTATGAACTGGCTGATCGATCGGGTAGGTCAAGTCGCACCGGCTCACTGGGCTCTTCCGGTTCGCGACCCTCAACTGACGTGGCTCTTCGTTGGGGTCCTGGGCGCATTGATTCTGGCCACTCTCATCGGAATGGTCCTCGAAAAGACAGCCATGAGCGACGCAGCCCGATCTACGATCGAGAATCTCAACGCCAGGATTCGCGCGTGGTGGAAGATGTGCGCGATCTTTGCGCTGACCATGCTAATCGGCCAGATCGGTTCGCTGGTCCTCTTTGCGCTGCTCTCTTTGCTGGCCTTGCGCGAATACATCACGCTCATGCCAACTCGCCGCGGAGATCACCGAACGCTGCTATGGAGCTTCTTCTTCATCACGCCGCTCCAGTACTACCTCATCGGCATCCGCTGGTATGGACTTTTCGCGATCATGATTCCCGCCTTTGCCTTCCTCTTCATTCCCACGCGAATCGCCATCACCGGTGACACCGAGCATTTCCTTGAGCGCTCCGCCAAGATCCAGTTCGGAATCATGATCTGCCTCTACTCTCTCAGCTATGCTCCAGCATTGCTCATGTTGCGCATTCCCGGCTTCGAGGGCCGTAACGCAAGATTGCTGCTCTATCTCGTCATCGTGGCGCAGATGAGCGATGTTCTCAAATATGTCTGGGGAAAACTCTTTGGCAGGCACAAGATCGTGCCGCGAGTCAGCCCCAACAAGACATGGGAGGGCTTTGTCGGGGGCGTGCTTACTGCAACTGCGCTGGGCGCGGCCCTGTGGTGGGTCACTCCCTTCACGCCTCTACAGGCGGCGGGAATGTCTCTCGTGATTGCGTTGCTCGGCGCGGCCGGCGGCCTGGTGATGAGCGCGATCAAGCGCGATGCGGGGGTAAAAGACTTTGGCGCGACGATCGAGGGCCACGGCGGCATTCTCGACCGCATTGACTCGCTGTGCTTTGCAGCGCCGGTCTTCTTTCACATGGTGCGGTACTTTTTCGTTCCTTAAGTCGAGACGCACTACATCGCCGCGCCAGATCCTGCAAGGGAAATCCAGCGCCTCGACACTCTAACCGAAGACTGCGAGCGGTTGTGCTCAAGCGGCACAAGCCCGATCACTTCGCCAGATCTACTTCGGCGGGGCGGGAGTGAATACTTCGCGCCTCTGCGCGGGCTCTGGTTTGGGCTTCGGTTTCGGCGCTTTCTTGGCTTCTTTTCTGCCTTTGTCTTTGCTTCCCATACTTGCAAGTGTGCCACAAGAGGGCGGCCGGGGGAAAGTCAAATGGCGGAATGCAACTGCATGTGAAACTTCGCCTGTGGCGAGAGGGCTTACTTGTCGATCAGGCCGTGAGCGATCGTGTCGAGAATTCCGTTAAGAAAGTTGATCGACTCGGGGGCCGAGTAGCGGCGGGCAATCTCAAGAGCTTCGTTGAGCACGATGGGAAAGGGAGTCGCCTTGAAGCCCAGCATCTCTCCCACGGCCATGCGCATCAGGTTGCGGTCGACCGCGGGCATGCGTTCGAGGCGCCAGTTCTTTGAGTGGGCTGCGATCAGCTCGTCGATCTTCTCCTGATGGGCGATGGCCACGCGAAACAGATCCTCGGCGAAGCCGCGCACTTCGGGCTCGACATCGCCCGCGGCCTTCCAAAAGGTGGCGCGCACCTGCTCCGGCGTCTGCTTGCCGATATCCGCCTGAAAGAGCATCTGCATCGCCAATTCTCGCGATTTGCGGCGGCCCGAGGAGTGGCGTTGTCCGTTGGTCAAGCCGTGCCGCCTTCCAAAGCATTCTGCTTCAGCTTGCGGCTTAGGCTCACCATCTCAATCGCCGCCGCGGCTGCTTCAAAGCCCTTGTTGCCAGCCTTGATGCCCGCGCGATTGAGGGCTTGCTCCAGAGTTTCGCAGGTCAGCACGCCAAAGCTGTGCGGGATTCCGGTCTCCTGCTGCGACTGGCCGATGCCGCGCGCAACTTCGTTGTAGATGGCCTCGTAGTGAGCGGTCTCTCCGCGCAACAGGCAGCCCAGCGTAATGATCGCGTCTACCTTACCGAGATTGGCACCACGATTCGCGATGGTCCGCGCAGCGGCTGGAATCTCCCACGCGCCGGGCACGCGAACCGCCTCAATATCGGCGCGCTTTGCGCCGCTGCGCAGCAATGCATCCAACGCGCCTTCGAGCAACCGCTCTGTGATCACCGCATTCCATCGAGCTACGACAATCGCAAACCTCATGCCTGCCGCCGAGAGATCGCCCTCGAGCGCCACCGGCCTTCCGCGCATCGGATCGGCCCAGGCCCAGAAGCTGAACTGGAAGCCCGGCTCCGGCTCGACAGTAAAGATACGCGATTTCCAGTGCGACTCAGTAATCTCGGAGAGGCGCGAAACGGCTTCGTCTCCGCCTTGCGCGCGAAGCCAGCTCGCTGCCGCCTGATGCACAGCATCCAGAGCTGTCACTTCTACCAGTACGTCGGCGGTGGGAGGAAACTGGCCATCGACAAACTCGAGATTCCCCAGCGGAGCCAGGAATGCAGCTCCGCGGCTGTCGGCTTCATTCCATCCCTCGCCGGGCTCAAATCCCAGTGCGGAAAAAAAGCTCGCCAGCCGGTCATAAGCTGCCCGGCTTCCCGCGGAACGAAGATAGGAGATTCCCTTGATCATCTCTTGATTTTATCCTGCGCGGATGAGTAAGCTGACCTTCTCCGAGCCGTGCATTTGCTCTTTGCGAGAGCCTCGATAGGAAGGACTGCGCGAAATTGGGCAGCCGGAAGAGCAAAAGAAAGCCGGCATCTCGCCGGCCTCCTCTTTTGCATTCCGCGCTCGATTTTATGTTGTGGAGCGCGGCTTGGCGACGATCACCGTCGCCGGAACGGAGTTGGTCGTCGGCGCGGCAAGCGTGCACCCAATGTCAACGCCAGGTGTGCAGGCTGGCAGGCTGGGGCTGATCTGCTGCGTGTCGGTTGGCGGCGTCGATGGACTGACGGATGTGGGAATGCTGATGTAGTGGATCTTGTTGTCGCCCGCAGTGGAGACGAAGAACAACGTGTCATCGGGCGTAAAAGCACCGGCAACAGGAGCGGTGATCGAGGAACTTCCTGTCAGCGTCACATAGTTGATTGCGCCGCTTCCCGGCACGTAGTAGGGGAGCTTGGCGCCCGTCGTGGCGCTGCTGTTCGTGTAGGTGAGAAACGCCAGATTCGATTCCGGCGACGTGACCACTTGATTGACGGTTGTGTTTGCGGCTGTGGAATTGAGAGTGACGGGAAGCGTGGCATCCACTGTCGGGCCGGTGGTGAGCGGAGCGGCGAGAGTGCACTGCGCCGGTGCGACGTCGACTCCGATGTCGTTAAGAACGATCGCGCTGCCGGTGTTTGCAGCACCCAGGATGTGTTGTCCGTCAGTCGTTGCCGCGAGCACATCTGTTTGTACGCTCAGCGAATCGCCTTGCGGGTAGAAGTTCATGCTGTCGTAATTCCCGGCCGTGCCTGTGGGGCACCAGGTGCGGGAGACTGTGGGATTGCCGCTCAGAAAGGCCCCTAGGCTGGGGATCGTGAGAGCCAGACTCTTCGCGCCCTGGAAATCACCCGCGCAGGGAGACCCAGCGCTGCATGTGGTCCAGCTCGTGTCTTGGTTGTAGATGTACAGGGTGTCGGAGTGGCCAGGGCCAGCCGATGCGCTGTCGACGATGTAAAGCGTCTTCGAGTCGGGAGTCCAGGCGGCGGCAACACCCATGCCGCCGAAGGTCGTGGACGCGGTGCCACCGCTATCGATGGAGAGGACCTGACGCTGCTGATCGTTGATGAGCGCTTCCCCGCCGCTCGGCGCGACTGCCAGCACCACGCCAGGAAAATTCGGGTCCGGTTTACTCGGCAATCCGCTGATAGCGCTGACAGTCATCAGCCCCTGCTCCGAGCCCAGATAAAGTGCGATACCCAGCTGGTCCATGACCATCGAATTGGGAACGTAGGGAAGACGCACCGTAGACCCGATCGTGCCGCTGAGCAGTTGGAGAGGAACGACGTACTCCGACTGGCCGGGAGCGCCAAACCAGACATAGTCGCTCGCAGTGCCGGGCGTGGTGATCGTGACCTTGTTTGAGGAGATCGGCAGGCCCGTGCCGAACAAGCCAAGTTCATTTGTCGGCGCCGAATTGCAGGTGGCAGGCTGGCAGATGGCAAAGACCGAAGCTACCCCTGGGAAGGCGGTTGAGATCGATCCGCTGCTGGTCACCGAGATATCGATCGGGTCGGTAGACTGATAATCCAGGGTGAGTCCAGAGATGTGGCATCCACCCGCCGGATTCGCGCTCGTTGGAGGACACAGACCGACGTTGGTGTCGTAGATGGAGGTGACCAAGTTCTGCGTGACACCTTGGGTGATGGTTCCGCTAGTGGCTCCACTGGCAAGGGTCAACGAAATCGATTTTGGCGGGCAAGTGGAGAAGTAGCCTGCCGAAGAGCCCGATTTTGCCACGGATGCGGCAATCGAGGTGGTCCCAGGCATATCTGCCGTGATGGTCACCACATTGCTGGTTGTACTGGTGGAGATGGCCGCTACACTGGCGGTTCCGACCGAATAGGTGAGCGTGCCGATCGAAGCTGTGCAACTTGGGACCGAGGATACGTTTGGGGGCAATCCTCCCGGGCAGGCATATTTGCCGCCTGCTACGACCGAAGCCGGGGCGCAGAGTTCATACTGTTTGCCGCCGCTGACGAAACATGCCTCGGCATCGAGCGTTGCCTGGCTGCCCTGCGAATAGCACTGCTGCCCCGTACCGCTGGCAAGAGTGCCCGAGGCCGATTGTGTCACCAGGCTCATCGATGTCACCTGGGCATGCACGAAGATCTGTACCGGATTGGAAACCACCGACTGAGCCGATGCGGTGATATTCGCAGTGGAGTAGGGCAGGCCGCCTGTCGCCGGCAGCGGATTCGGCGGAGTGCAAATCGTGTAGTCGGGGATGCCGCCGCCGGTGTTGCGGTTCCAGGCGCCGGCGCAGATGATGCCGGTCGGCGAGATGTCTACCAATTGGCGATTGCTGGTGCCCCAGGTGATCGTTCCGGCGCTCGCCGTGGCGCCCTTGCAGGTATAGGCCGAGGGCCCGGCTACCGTCTGGGTCTGACCGTAGGAGATTGAGATTCCAGCGGTCGCCGGCTCAAGTACGAGCGAGGCTACATCGGTAGTCTTTAACCCGTAGCCCAGTCCATTGCAGTAGTTGGCGCCGGGGTTACGGGTGCAACCGGAGATCGAAACCCCCGCTGGGATAGCAAGAAGCAACAAACAAACAAGCGTCAAAAACCGCCGCATGAATCCTCCCCGCCCCACCTTGTCAAACTGCGGAACGGTCTTTACCGAAGCCGTCGGAAAACCGGGGTTACGAGCGAACCTTTCAGTGCCGCTGCCAGTGGTGGCCATCGCCGAGCGGCTCTTTACTTTCTGCGTCTCAGCGACAGACATGGACCGCTGCGCGTGAAAGTAAAAGCCCTCTGACTTGGCACCCCAAAAAGGCAGCGGAAGATAAAAAGACGCTCGCCGAAGCGATCCGTCAACACGCCATGGCTGGCTTGCCGCCGGTGGAATCCGCTCGATTGACCGGCTCCCGGCGCCACGCTCTTGCCAGGCTGCCGGCTGACGAGAAACGCTATCAAAACTCTAATAAAAAGTGTATCAGGACGGAGTGGCAGCGGGCATCAGTCGGTACCGTCTGAGAAGTGCATTGTTGCACGATCGTGGGATTTGGCTGGAGGGGTAAGGTGTTCACAAAACTTGGCCGGGCAGAAATCAGTACCGGAATCAGAATTCCGCATGAATGGCGAGTTAGGTCTTTGCTTGACCGTGGAATTGGCCTTTATACCCTTTATCCGGGGTGCCAAGGCACTGCTCGAAGATCAACTGGCATACTCGCATTCCGGGTACGAGTTTAACGCTTAGAGTTCCGTGATTGCATATTTCTAATTGAATCGGACCAGCAAATCCGGCGTGAATAGTTGGCGCAGTGATATGAATTCCAATTCCTAATCTCGCCAAAGAACTCTTTCCTCCACTCTGGCGGCGAGTCTAGCAAAAACGGGTAATTCCACCACTTCTTCAGTCCAACCAAGAATGAAGTTGTGCGGGTTGAGGATAAAACCATCCGAATCTCACTACTGTCCGGTTTAACTCGGTGGCATTGTCTGCAAATAGTTGCAGGGTAATTGTTTAGAGTGTGATTTATCTTGCCGCGATTTGAAATGTGCGTGGACCGTTGGTGGAATGGGCGCCA
>JBEKKL010000098.1:0-9315 GCA_050010735.1 Occallatibacter sp.
ATAGAGTATGTATCCGAATCCCTGGCCAAAGCGCTCCATCGGCATCGGGTCTTCACTTGAAATGGGACCCGGGAGATTTTCCCAGAGCGAAGCGCGTTCCTTCAGCTGCGTCGCAGGGAGCGTGACGACGGGAGGCGCGGCGGGCACTGCTGGGAGTGGCTCTGGATTGAAGGTGGCGAGCGTCTTGCGATAGGCGAAGAATTTTTCCGTCGGATGGCCGGCTTCATCGAGTGGAGCGTCGTAGTCGTAACTGGTCACGTTTGGCTGAAAGCTCTTGCCGCCGGTTGCACCAGCATAGTAACCAAAGCTTGTGCCGCCGTGGAACATATAGATATTCACGCCCACGCCACGTTTGAGGATGTATTCCAGATCCTCGATCTGCGGCGCGGCTGCGCGGGTTTCATGCGGATGACCCCAAAAGTCGAACCATCCCGGCCAGTACTCTGAGACGAAGAGAGGCTGATCGGGGCGCTCCTGCTCCAGCGCATCCATGCCGCGTTGGTGGTTTCCGATGCCGAAGTTGGTTGCGGCGAAGACACCGGGCAGGTCTCCATTAGCGATGTTGCGCCAGTTGTCGGCGGTGATCAAAAAGCTCCTGGTGAAGCCCTCCTTCAAATACAACTGATGGAGTTGCTCCATGTAGGCCTTGTCTGAGCCATAGTTTCCGTACTCGTTCTCGATCTGCGTGATGATGATTGGGCCGCCGTTGCCGTATTGCAGCGGTCCGACCTCAGCCGCGAGCCGATGCACCCAGCGCGCGACTGGCTCCATGAAGAGTGGGTCGCGGGTGCGCAGAGCTCTGGCCGACTCGGGCGTCGCCATGAGCCATGGCGGCAGACCGCCCAGATCCCACTCCGCGCACGCGTAGGGGCCGGAGCGAAGCATCACGTAGAGACCCTCTTGTTGAGCCGCGCGAATGAACGCCGCAAGATCGTTGTTGCCGGCGAAGTCGTAGACGCCGGGCTTCGGCTCGTGCACGTTCCAGAAGACGTAGGTCGCGATCGTGTTCAGTCCCATCGCCCGGGCCATGCGGAGCCGCGCGGGCCAGTACTCGCGCGGGATGCGCGCATAGTGCAGTTCGCCGGAGAGAATCTTGAACGGCTTCCCGTCGAGAAGTATGTTTTTACCCTCGACGGTAAGGCCGGTGCGATTCAGCGCTGAAGGAGACTGGCAGGCTGCGCGGGCAATTCCGACTGTGAACTGGAGGGCGAGTATTGCCAGTAGCCAGGAATGAATTCGATGGTTTGGTTTCATCGCAATCAAAGTTCCTAACGGAGCAGAGCAGAAGCCGCCCACAGCACGGGAGCCTGACCGTGGAAGTCGCCAGTGCGGCGGCGACGGGCAAGATAGTAAGGCAGGTCGTCTTTCTTCCCGGTGCCCTCGCAGACGCTGGTTACATCGCCGTTCTGATCGATGTATCCCACAACGGCAAGCCAGCCTTTGCGTGCCGCAGGCCCATAGGTTGCGGCATCGAGCCATCCCATCTTGACCCCGGAGATCAGGGCGAAGGTGAACATCGCGGAACTGGAGCTCTCGGGCCAGGCCTCGTCGTGATCGATGAGTTGGCGCCACATGCCGTCCTTGCCCTGATAGCGCAGCAGAGACGCCATCATGGTCCGGTAGCCGGCGAGAATGCGCGCCCGCTGCGGGTGATCCTGCGGCAGGTCACGAAGAATCTCCGCCATGCCGGCGGCGAACCAGCCGTCGCCGCGTCCCCAGAAGTAAGGCACGTCTGGCGCATGGTAGAAGAGGCCGTTGGGTTGCTGCAGCTTATCCAGATAGGCGACCATCTCTTTGGCGTCGCGATCGAGATAAGTGCGATCGCCGGTGGCGCGATAGGCCTCCAGTTGCAGAATGGTCAACATATACATGTCGTCGACCCAGAAGCGGGTTTCGGCAGAGAGGCCATCGGGCTGCGGGTTCTCCCACTGGCGATCTGCCCATCGTTTGCCCTCAGCCAGGTACTTCGGGTCCTTGGTCTGGATGGCGATTTCGAGGGGAACGATGCCGAAGATGGAATCGTCGACATGGCGGCGCACAGGGATGCGCGCGGCTTCGGCTCCGCCCGGCATCAGCGGCTCAAACTTGTGAATCAGCTCAGTTCTGAGCGCATCGTCGCGCGTAAGGTTGGCAAAGGTCAAGGCGCCATACCAGGTTGCGACCTCGGAATAGTGGATCGTCGCCGTGTATTGGTGGGGGCTGGTGACAAAGTGTTCGGAAAGAAGCTTGCCAACCTCTTGAGGCGAGGTGCCCTTGGGCCAGTTATTGAAGTAGTCCTGCGCCTGGCCAAACGCCACTCCACACGAACTGACCATTACCGCCGTCAATAGCAACGCGCCGCCAAGTGTCAGCTTCTGCATCATTCCTAGCCTCCAATTCTGTTCCCGATTATCGCTCGTTGGACCGGCCGGTTAGCTGACCTCGAAGGAGCGCACATGGTACTCCAGAACGAATATTATTTACTCCTTGAAATCAACAGAAAGTATAGGAGGTGGCAACTCGCTGCGTCAATTCTGAACATAAAGAAGATAAGACAACAACAGAAACAATGCTGAATTTCTTGCCGCCCGGTTTTTCCGGGCTGGCAGAGCAGGCCGCGGAATCTATCGTCACTTCGCGACCGCGATCTTGCTTGCGAGCAGGCTCCAGACGGGGCAATCATGGCTCCTGCGGAGGCGATGGCTACCTCTAAAATCCGATGACTTCGATCATAAACCATTGCAAAAACTGCGGTTGGATTAACGGACATATTTAACTTGACAAGTGTCTTGGCGTGTACGTATTGTGCGCCTATTATGGGACCAATAGGCAAAACAATTCTTATCCGGAACATTGCTTCGATCGGCATGGCCGCTTCCTTCCTCTGTTCCGCGGCGAAAATCCAGGCCCAAGGATACGCAAAGATTGTCGGGACTGTGACGGATCCCAGTGGGGCCGTTGTGCCCACCGCCACGGTCACGGCAACACAGACCAAGAGCGGTGTCACATCTACAGTCACGACTGGGAGGAGCGGGGACTATGTCTTCAACTCGCTCCTGCCTTCCGACTCTTCGATTTCCGTCTCTGCGGCCGGCTTTCAAAAGCAGCCGCGGCCGTCTTTTGTAAAAGAAATCCGATGCTGCGCCGCCTAGCATGAATGAAGCATTGCTTCCAATTCACTTTGGAGACGGCATGAAAGGGATCCTGTTTTCTCTGCTCGCCGGCGCGATCGCTGCACATGGGCAGAGATTCAATTGCGGCGTTTCCAAACCGGGAGAACTCGAAGTCACGAGAGGCTCTCAGTACGCTCCTTCTTTATGGGGGTTCGACCTGAAGACAGAGGCGGAGACCTCCGCCGCCTCGTGCACGAGTTCGAGTCCTTTCTTTTTTTCGGTCTCGCTTCCAGAAGGCAACTATCGCGTAACGGTGGTTTTGGGCGGCAGAGAAGCATCGACTACTACGGTTCGTTCCGAGGCGCGCCGGCTCATGCTGGAGAAGGTCAGTGTCAAGGCCAATGGTAAAGTTACCCGGAGCTTCGACGTGAACGTCCGTTTTCCCGAGATCGCAGGCGATGCCGATCGGAGCGTGAAGCTCAAGCCGCGGGAGGTGGGCAGCCTGGATTGGGATCACAAGCTCACGCTGGAGTTCAACGGCGACCACCCGAGCATTCGATCGCTGACGATAAAGGCCATCAAGGAGCCGACGATCTATCTGGCCGGGGACTCGACCGTAGTGGATCAGAGCGTGGAGCCATGGGCCGCCTGGGGTCAGATGCTGCCGCGGTTTTTTCGTCCCGGCATCGTGGTTGCAAATCACGCCGAAAGCGGCGAGACGATCCGCAGCTTCATTCAGGAGGAACGGCTGGCCAAGATCATGTCCATTATCCAGCCAGGGGATTATCTCTTTCTCCAGTTTGGACACAATGACCAGAAGCCGAATGCTGTTTCGTTGGACGACTACGAAGAGTTGCTGACGGAGACCATCGCCAAGGTTCGAGCGAAGGGAGCGACGCCAGTTTTGGTGACCAGCATGAACCGGCGGACCTTCGATGGAGATGGCAAGATCACGAATTCACTCGGCCCGTATCCGGCCGCGGTTCGCGAGGTTGGCGCGGCGAATCACCTCGCACTCATCGACTTGAACACGATGAGCAAGACTCTGTTTGAGGCGATGGGTGGGGAAGGCTCGATGAAGGCATTCATGCACTTCCCCGCCAACGCCTTTCCCAACCAGAGCGAAGCCATCAGCGACGACACACACTTCAACAGCTACGGCGCTTACGAACTCGCTCGTTGCGTGGTGCAAGGCATCCGCGGCGCTAAACTGCCACTCAGGAAGTTCCTGATTCGAGATCTCCAGAGCTTCGATCCTGCGCATCCCGATCCGCAGGCGCCGTTCAGTCTGCCACCTACTCCGCCTCCGGCAAGAATCCATGACGTGATCAAGATTCCACAATCGTGAGGCGCGCACCCTGTGTCATATCCGTGGTAAAAGGTTCTCTTATTGAAGTTTTGTGCCCCATTGCGTAGGCTTGTCATGCACGCGACGGGCACCTTCTAAACGTTACGAGAGATGCGGGATTGCTGGGCAAGAGTGGACCCGCGGGAGAGGATATTTTGATCGGCAATTCTGACTTGCAGGGTTTGGTTCCGTCTGGTCTGTTGAGTGCGAGAGAGATGCGCAGAATATGCGCTGCCGCATTGCTCGGACTCTTTGCCGCCGCAGCGGTCTCGCAGAATCATCCGGTCGATTTGCATGAGGGATTCTTGAACCCTCCGCCTGAAGCACGGCCGATGATGCGGTGGTGGTGGTTTGGCCCCGCGATTGAGAAACCGGAGCTAAAGAAAGAGCTTGAGACGATGCGCGCAGCGGGGATCGGCGGGGTAGAGATTCAGCCTGTTTATCCGCTCATGCTCGACGATGAATCCAAGGACATTCGCAACCTGAATTATCTCTCGACGGAGTTTTTGGAAGATGTGAGTTTTGTTAACCAAACGGCCCGGTCGCTGGGGATGCGTGTGGACATCACGCTGGGCAGCGGCTGGCCATATGGCGGTCCTAAGACTACGCTCGACTTGGCAGCAGGCCGGCTCAAGGTAGTTTCAGTGCCAATCCGTTCGGCAACGATCGCTCCGCAAACACTGTTACCGGGAGAGAGCGTGATTGCTGCATTTGCGGTGACTGGAACCGAGAAGGCCTTTGACCCAGCGACGGCAACGCGCATCGATCTGACGACGTCCGCGGCACCGATTGGGCGGACGGCACTGTTCTTCATCGCCAGTCACACGGGACAGATGGTCAAGCGTCCGGCGGCCGGCGCGGAGGGTTATGTGCTGGACCACTTTGCGCGCGCGGCTATCGACGAGCATCTCACGGATGTGGCCGAACCGTTGTTAAAGGCATTTGGAAGCCAGCCACCCTACGCAGTCTTTTCCGATTCCCTAGAGGTGTATGGGTCGGACTGGACTCCGAACTTGCCTGCCGAGTTTTTGAAACGCCGCGGCTACGATCTCGTTGCTCATCTTCCCGAACTGGTCGCTGGAGGCACTCCGGCGGCAGAGGCGGTTCGTCATGACTGGGGCCAAACGCTTTCTGAATTGATCACGGAAAACTATCTGGCGCCAGTTACGCGCTTTGCCGAAGAACACGGCACACGCTTTCGTTCGCAGACTTATGGAGAACCGGCAGTAACTCTGGCTGACGAGGCGACGCCGAATCTGCCGGAGGGCGAAGGGCCGCAATGGCGGGCATTTTCGTTCACTCGCTGGGCTACATCGGCGAGTCACCTCTATAGCCGCAATGTGACCTCGGCCGAGACCTGGACCTGGCTGCATTCGCCTGCGTTTCGCGCCACGCCGCTCGACATGAAGGTCGAGGCCGACCGCATGTTTCTGCTGGGCGTGAATCAGTTCGTAGGCCACGGTTATCCGTACTCGGCTCCCGCAGCCGGGGAGCCGGGCTGGGCGTTTTACGCGGCGGCATCCTTCAATGCGCACAATCCATGGTTTGCGGTGATGCCCGACGTTACAGCTTATCTGCAGCGGCTGAGTTGGCTGTTGCGACAGGGCGAGCCGGCAAACGACATCGCCATTCTGCTGCCGGAGGACGATGCGCAGGCAGCCTTTACGCCAGGCCATGTCTCGGTGACAGATGAGATGCGCAATCGAATCACGCCTGAGTTGATGATGGCGATTCTCGACGCGGGTTACAACGTGGATTACATCGATGCCGCAACGATCGATAAGCTGGGCAAGGCGCCGTACCCGGTGCTGATTCTTCCGCCCACGGAACGCATCCCACTCAAGACCTACCGAACGGTCGAGCGCTATTCGACAATCGGCACCGTGATCGCAACCGGCAAGTTGCCCTCGCTTGCGCCAGGGTTGATGGAACAGGCGGAGTCGGCGGAGATCGCTGCGATTTCGAGCAGGCTCTTCACCGGAAGTGGCAAAGGGGTTGTTGTGGGCTCGGCCAACGAGCTTCCCGGCGTGCTGCATCGCGTCCTGGCTCCGGATATCAATGTCTCTGGAGAGGCCGCGGGGATCGGATTTCTGCATCGCAAGCTGTCCAAGAGCGACATCTACTTTGTAGTAAACACCGCGAACCAACCGATCGAAGGCAGCATCGGCTTCAGAGCCGCGCGAGCTATTGCCGAGGTCTGGGACGCTGATGACGGCAAGGTTTTAGAATCGCGGAAGCTCAACGCCGGAAACGACTCCCGTTTGCGACTCGTGCTTGCACCCTACGAATCGCGTGTGTTTGTACTTGAGGATAACGCTGAGCTGGCGGCACGAGCCGCAAAGACGGCGGCAGAGCGTGACGAGCCCATTGCCGACTTGAGCGCCGGATGGCAGATTCAGTTCTCGGGCGCGGAGGCGGCAGAGCCGCTGCCGGCCCTCATCTCGTGGACTCAGATGCCAGGCAGACAGAGCTACTCGGGGCAAGCAGTCTACACGCGAAGCTTCACACTCGATGATTCTGCTGCATCCGCAGCCCACGTGTGGCTCGACTTTGGCTTGGGAACCCCCACCACCGATCCTCGCCCGCCGAATGCCCCCGGCATTCGCGCTCTACTCGATCCGCCGATCCGCGAGGCGGCCATCGTGCTGGTCAACGGACAGCGCGCGGGCTCGCTGTGGCATCCGCCATATCGCATCGATCTCAGCGGGCTTGTGCATAGCGGCGAGAATCGCGTCGAAGTGCGGGTCTACAACACTGCGATCAACCGAATGGCCGGGCAGCCGCCGCATGACTACACGGCACTGCGCGTCAAGTACGGACATCGCTTCGATCCGCAGGATATGGATAATCTGCAGCCCGCGCCTTCGGGCCTATTAGGACCGATTCGCCTGGCGGTTGGGAGGCAGCAATGAACAGAGCAGCACATTCCGTTGCGCATGCGATGGCATGCGTTTTGTTTGCCGCGAACGCCGCATATGCCAAACCCGCTGTTGTTTTTGCCAACGACTTTGGAGCGAAGGGTGATGGCGTGACGCTGGAGACGGCTGCGTTGCAGAAGGCTATCGATGCCGCGGCAGCGGCGAAGAGCACAATAACTCTGAGGCCGGGGGTTTACCTGACCGGATCTCTATTTCTCAAATCGGGTGTGACTTTGAATGTGCCAGAGGGCGCAACGCTCATCGGTTCAGAGAAGCTCGATGACTACCCGATGCTGCCCACGCGCATCGCCGGCATCGAGATGAGCTGGCCGGCCGCGTTGATCAATGTGCGCAATCAGCAGAACGTCACGATCGCGGGAAAGGGTACGATCGATGGCGACGGGCCTGTATGGTGGAAATCGTATTGGGATCTGCGAGCCATTTATGAGCCGAAAGGACTGCGCTGGGCCTCGGACTACGACGCTCGGCGGCCGCGGTTGATTCTGATTCAGAATTCGTCGCAGGTCGAGATCGGCGGGAGCCTGTTGCTAAAGCGGTCCGGTTTCTGGACATTGCAGATTCTCTACTCCCACGACGTGCGTGTCAACGGAGTTACGATTCGCAACAACGAAGGAGGCAAGGGCCCGAGTACGGACGGCATCGATATTGACTCATCGCGCAAGGTCCTGGTCGAAGATGCCGACATTGACGTCAACGACGACGCCTTGTGTTTGAAGGCGGGACGCGATTCCGATGGGCTCAGGGTCAACAGGCCTACGGAAGACATCGTGCTGCGTGATTCGATCATCCGCCATGGCGCGGCGGCCATCACCATTGGCAGCGAAACCTCGGGCGGCTTCAGGAATATCGACGTCTATCACATCACGGCCCTGAGCGGTGTGCCGTCTGGCGTGCTATTCAAATCGGCGCGCACGCGCGGAGGATTCGCGAGCGATATTCGGATTCACGACTTGACGCTCGAGGGGGTTGCCATTCCGGTTCACATCACGATGAACTGGAATCCGAGTTATAGCTACGCCACGCTGCCAGGCGGTGCGAAGGACGTGCCGCGGTATTGGATTGTGCTGACGACGCACGTGCCGGAAGAGAAGGGGCTGCCCCACTTCAGCAACGTGCATATCTGGAATATCAAGGCGACCGGCGCTAAGACGGCGTTCAATGTAAGCGCCTATCCGAATGCGCCGCTTCAGTGTTTTCGGCTCGATCATCTGGAGATCGAGGCAGCCACGGCAGGACGAATCGCCAATGCCCGCGACTGGACGATGACACACAACAATATCCAAACGGCGGACGGCAGCAAGCCGGTCTTTTCCGATTCCGCCGAACAAGACCGCACGGATGTGCCGTTTGGCGAACCGAAGTAAGGCGGTGTGGTTGACATTGAACGAAATAAAGTGGCGCAACGCCGGCGATTACGGCGGCTGGGCGAGGCAGGTAGCGGATCAGGCGCACGCGGCATTTGTCGATCTCAATGAGATTATCGCCCGCCGCCACGATGCTCCAGGCGAGGCCAAGGTGGAAACGTTGTCTGCCAACCCGCACACTCACGCCAGCCGCGCAGGCGCGGAACTCAATGCCGAATGCGCCGCGGCGGGTCTGAAGGCTCTTGCCGGAGATCCGCTCGGAGGATTTTTTCGTCCAAGGGGCAGGCTGTCGCACCGGACTCCGGCATCGATGCCAGTGCCCAGCCAATCAAGGAACAGCAATGACAAGCTGAGAATGGCGCGCTTCCCTGCTCCGCTTGAAGCGACTCCGCAAAAAAATACCTGGACCGGAGCGCGATACTTTGCGCGCCGGTCCAGGAGAGTGGGGGGAGTGAGAGTACCCCCGGCAGAGCCGGGGGCTTCCTTTTGTGAGCCGCTCAAAGCGGCTTGAGCGGGGTCGCTAACGCGGCCCCGATTGAGTTGGGCCACCTTATCGGTGGCGGGTCATCGCC
>JBEKKL010000099.1:0-11787 GCA_050010735.1 Occallatibacter sp.
CCTGGCGCAATTCAAGAGCAGATGCAAGAGGCCAGAAAGATCTTGGAGTCTGTTGAGTGAGGAGGGCGGCTTGATCTTTGCCCCTTATCCCTTTCGGCTTACCGCGCCCCCACCAACTCCGAGCTCTTAGCTCCTTGCCCGTAATGGCTCTCAACATACTTGTCGAGGATCTGCTTGAACTCCGCCACAATCGTATCTCCGCGCAGCGTCGTATAAAGCTTCCCATCGACATACACCGGCGCTTTGGGCTCCTCAAACGTCCCGGGCAAGCTGATGCCTAGATTCGCGTGCTTCGATTCGCCGGGGCCGTTGACGATGCAGCCCATCACGGCCAGTTTCAATTCCTCGACGCCGGGATACTTCTTGCGCCACTCAGGCATCGAGACTCGCAGATAACTCTGAATCTGCTCGGCCAATTCTTGAAAATACGTGCTGGTCGTGCGCCCACATCCAGGGCAGCTCGTCACCTGTGGTGAAAAGCTGCGAATCGACAGCGACTGCAAGACCTGTTGTGCAGCCAGCACTTCCTCAGTCCGGTCTCCGCCGGGCTTGGGCGTCAGGCTCATGCGAATCGTATCGCCGATCCCGGCCAGCAGCAGCGGCGCAAGCCCGGCCGTCGAGGCAATCAGCCCCTTCGATCCCATGCCAGCCTCGGTTAGACCAAGGTGCAGCGGATAATCGCAGCGAGTGGCGAGGTTGGTGTAGACATCGATCAGATCGCGCACTCCGCTGACCTTGGCCGACAAAATAATCTGGTCATGCCCAAGCCCGTAGCGCTCGGCGGCGGCGGCCGAGTCGAGCGCGCTGCGCACCATCGCCTCCATCATCACCTCGCGCGCGGGCGCGGGTTGCGCGAGAAGGCTGTTCTCGTCCATCAGACGCGTCAGTAACTGCTGATCGAGCGAGCCCCAATTGACGCCGATGCGAACAGGCTTCTGGTTCTCGACCGCGCACTCGATCATCACCTGAAAATTGTCGTTATCTTTTTTGCCGATCGATGCGTTGCCGGGATTGATGCGGTACTTGGCCAGCGCCCGCGCCGTGGCGGGGAACTTCTTCAAGAGCAGGTGGCCGTTATAGTGGAAGTCCCCGACAATGGGCACGCGCAGGCCGCGCTTGTCGAGGCCTTCCACGATCGCTGGAACGGCGGCTGCGGCCTCTTCGTTGTTGACCGTGACGCGCACGATCTCAGAGCCGGCCAGCACCAGTGCCGCAATCTGTTCGATCGTTCCCGCGACGTCCGCCGTGTCGGTATTGGTCATCGACTGAACGACGACCGGAACCTCCCAGCCCACGCGAACCTGCCCGATTTTGACTGTTGTTGTTTTTCTGCGCTGAATCTCCGCCATGCCTCTAGTTTACCTGTAAACCTCTCCGAAGTCGCCCTACTCACCAATCCCGCTGACCCCAATGAGGAGCCTTTCCAGCAGCTTTGAGGGCAGCACGCACTTGAGCAGCAGGCCCAACTTCGCATCCCTGCCAAAGACGTACCTCAAACGGGGATGCGGACTGTCGAGAATCGCCGCAATTCCGTCGGCAACCCTCTGCGGATTGGCCTTGAGCTTGCGCGCTTCGCGGCTCTTCAGCAACCGCGCCGTGCGTGCGGCATTTGGCGAGTTCGCATCCTTCGCACCGGCAGCGAGAATTGCGTTGCGAGTCCAGATGTCGGTTTCAAACGACCCCGGTTCCACCAGTACAATCTGAACTCCCAGCGGTTTCATCTCCAGCCGCAACGTCTCGGCCCAGCCTTCCATCGCAAACTTCGAAGCCGAATAGGTGCCGACACCCGGAAAGCCCATCCGCCCCGAAATCGACGAAATCATCACGATGTGCCCCGAGCCCCGCCGCCTGAGTTGCGGTAGAAAAGCCCGCGTTACCGCTGCTGCTCCAAAGAAATTCGTGTCGAATTGCTGCCGTAACTCTGAGTCAGAGACGTCTTCGCAGAAGCCAGCCATGGCAAAACCGGCATTGTTGACGATTGCATCGAGCGGAGTTTCTCGCGATCCAATCTCGGTGGCCAGAGCCGCAATCCGCGCGTTGTCGGTCACATCAAGCGCCAGGAATTCGATGCAATCAAGCACGCCAGCCGCTCGCGCCGCGTCTTCCAGTTTTCCGCGCCGCTCAAGATCGCGCATAGTAGCCAACACGCGCCATCCGCGCCGCGCCAGAGTAACAGCAGTCAGCAGTCCAAAGCCGCTCGATGCGCCGGTGATGAGAACCGCCTTATCCATGAACACTCGATAAAGAAGGGAATAGGGAATAGGGAACAGGGAAAAGGGAACAGAAAACTGAGTCCAAATCCTAGGCGATACTCAATCCACTCTTAACTCAGATCTCTCTTTCACGCCAGACACCCACGCGAATAACGGGCAGAGAATCACCGCCAATACGATGTAGCAGGGATCTTGTTTGCCAAGATACTTGATGCATGCGGCAAGAGAGGTAACTGCCACCATAATCTTTACGATTTGCAGTTTTCTTGCGCGCGAGTTTCCCGCGCCGTCTGGCATTTTTCCACCCTTTCACGCCCACGTCTTCAAAGCATCAGGTTGCCTGGGCTTCAAACGGGCTTTCTGTTCCCTGTTCCCGAATACCCTATTCCCTGCGTCTAGATCAGCTCCACGCCCCAGAGGTCATGCAGGTGCAGCACGCCTTCGACTGTCCCCTCGGCGTCTACCACCACCAGCGAGGTGATCTTTCGTTCCTCCAAAATTGCCAGTGCGGTCGCGGCCAATTCATCAGCGGCAATTGTCCGGGGATGGGCATTCATCGCTTCGCCCGCTGTGCGGCAGAGCGCAGCGCCGCCTTCGCGCTCGAGCAACCTTCGCAGATCGCCGTCGCTGATCACGCCACGCAACAGACCCTGCTCCTGCACCGTCGTGATGCCCAGCTTCTTCGACGACATCTCATAGATCACGTCGCTCATGGGCGTCGAGGTAGCCACTACCGGTACGGCGTCGCCTGCGTGCATCAGGTCGCGCACCCTGGCCAGTCTCTTGCCCAGCTTGCCGCCGGGATGCAACTCCGCGAAATCCTCGGCCTTGAAGCCCTTGCGCAGACTCACCGCGACAGCCAGCGCATCACCCAGCGCCAGCATCGCGGTCGTCGAGGCCGTCGCGTCGCTGGCTCCGGCCAGCGTCGAATCCAGCTTGCACGTAAAGCTTACCAGCGCACCGCCCTTGCGCTTCAGCGTGGCCAGGAGGCGCAAGATTTCCTCCGTCTCACCACTCGCCGACAACGCGACCACCACATCGCCCGCCATCAGCACGCCCAGGTCGCCATGCACCGCCTCGGCTGGATGCAAAAACAAGGCCGGCGAACCGGTCGAGCTGAGCGTCGCGGCAATCTTCTGCGCGATGATTCCGCTCTTGCCCATGCCGGTGACGACTACTCGGCCACGCTCCGCTCCGCAGTGCAAGATCAGCTCGACGGCTTTGTCAAAGGCCGCCGCCATCGATCCTTCCAGCCTCGTAGCAAGCGCCTCAAGAGCCGCAGCCTCAGTGCGAACCAGGGCCGCAGGTGTTGGGCCGGAGCCCGCTTGATCTTCAGAATTCCGCTGCTTTCCTTCTTCGCTCATCGGTTTCTGATGGTATCAGTTTCCACCTGCGGTGGGGCCAATTGCCTTCGGCTGGTCCGCGCCCGAAGAAAGGCGCGGGATTGGTCCCTTGTTTATCCTGCGGTGCGTCAAATTGCTTTGAGCGCTTGGCTCGTACAATAGTCGTGAGAGGTCCTTCCCCGTGAAGCGCAACACGCTCGTCATCTCCGCCGTCCTCTTGATCCTGGCCAGCTTTGCCTGGGCCGGATGGGCCAACTTCGAATACCGCAAGCAAGCAACCGAGCGTCTGATGGCCTCGGCCGCACAGAGCAAGCTAGTCCCCGCCGAATCCGGCGATGCGATGCAGTACGCCTCGCCTCTCCAGGGCAAGCCAGCTCCCGCATTTACGCTGGAAGACATCAGCGGCAAAAAGCTTTCACTGGCCGACTACAAAGGCAAGGCTCTCCTCATCAACTTCTGGGCTACCTGGTGTACGCCCTGTAAGATCGAGACTCCCTGGCTGGTCGAGCTCCGCGATCAATACGCCGCGCAGGGTTTTGAGATTCTCGCCATCTCGATGGACGATCTCGACCTCGACGATGCCGCAAAGCTGAGCGGCGAAAAGAAAGATATTGCGCGCTTCGTCCAGCAGATGAAGATGTCCTATCCCGTGCTGATCGGGGGCGACTCGATCAGCAAGCCTTACGGCGGACTGGACGATCTGCCGACAAGTTTTTTTGTGAACCGCAACGGAACCGTGGTCTCCGCGCAACTCGGCCTCACCTCAAAGGACGAGATCGAAGCCAGGATCAAGCAATCTCTCGGCAATTAGATCTAGCCCTCTTCCGCCTCGCGCAACTTCGCAATAACGGTGAAGTCTTCGAGCGTCGTGACATCGCCTTTGATCTCGCCATGCGTAGCGAGCTCGCGTAGCAGCCGGCGCATGATCTTGCCCGAGCGAGTCTTGGGCAACGCCTCTGTAAAGCGAATATCGTCGGGCCGGGCAAGGGAACCGATCTCTTTTGAGACCCACTTCCGCAGTTCATCCTTCAGTTCGTTGCTCGGCTGGTTGCCGCTTTCGAGGGAAACGAATGCCGAAATCGCCTGTCCTTTCAGCTCATCAGGACGGCCTACCACCGCTGCTTCGGCCACCTTGGGGTGCGCCACCAGCGCCGACTCGACTTCCATCGTTCCCAACCGGTGGCCGCTGACGTTGATCACGTCGTCTACGCGGCCCATCAACCAAAAATACCCGTCGGCATCCCGCCGCGCACCGTCTCCGGTAAAGTAGCAGCCCTCCACATCGCTCCAGTACGTCTTTTTGTACCGCTCAGGATCGCCGTAGACCGTGCGTGCCATCGAGGGCCACGGTTTGCGAATCACCAACAGGCCACCGCTACCAGCGGGCACCGGCTCGCCCTGCTTGTTCACCACCTCCGGCTGAATGCCAAAGAAGGGCCGTGTTGCCGATCCCGGCTTTGCAGGCACCGCGCCAGGAATCGGTGCAATCATGATCGCGCCTGTCTCGGTCTGCCACCACGTATCGACGATCGGACAGCGATTGTGCCCAATCTTCTCCCGGTACCACATCCACGCCTCTGGATTGATCGGCTCTCCCACCGTTCCCAGCAGCCGCAGCGAAGCCAGCGAATGCTTCTCGACATGCTGATCGCCCCACTTGATGAAGGCGCGGATCGCCGTCGGTGCGGTGTAAAAAACCGTGACCTTATGATCGTCAACGATCTTCCAGAATCGCGAAAAATCCGGCCAATTGGGCGCACCCTCGTACATCAGCACGGTGGCTCCATTCTGCAGCGGCCCGTAAACCACATACGAGTGCCCGGTCACCCAGCCGATATCGGCCGTGCACCAATAGATGTCCTCATCGCGCAGGTCGAAGACGTACTTCGTGGTGATGTAGGTCTGCACCGAGTAGCCGCCGGTTGTGTGCACCAGCCCCTTCGGCTTTCCTGTCGTTCCCGAGGTGTAGAGAATGTACAGCGGATCTTCGGAGTCTTGCTCCTCGGCCGGGCATTCGGGCGAGGCCGCGGCTACCAGATCATGCCACCAGTGGTCGCGCCCCTCGACCATCGTCACCGGCGTGCCGGTGCGGCGGAAGACGACCACATGCTTGACAGTGGGGCAGGCATTCATCGCCTCATCTACGGTGCGCTTGAGCTGGATCTCGTTCCCTCTGCGGTAGCTCGTGTCCTGTGTCAGAATCGCAACGCACGACGAATCGTTCACCCGGTCGGCGATCGCGTTGGCGGCAAATCCTCCAAAGATCACCGAATGAATCGCGCCGATCCGCGCGCACGCCAGCAGGGCAATCGCCAGCTCCGGCGTCATGCCCATATAGACCGCCACCCGGTCGCCCTTCGTGATGCCCAGAGACTTCAACGCATTGGCGAATTTCTGCACCTCGACATGCAGCTCGGTGTAAGTCAGTTGTCGGATCTCGCCCGGCTCACCCTCCCAGATCAACGCAGTCTTGGCGCGCCTCGCTCCCAATGCGTGCCGGTCGACGCAGTTATAGCAAAGGTTGAGCTTTCCGCCGACAAACCATTGAGCTGATGGAAGATTCCATTCCAGCACTTTCTCCCATGGTTTGAACCAGTGCAGCTCGTGCGCGATCCCTGCCCAGAACTCCTCGGGCTTCTCGATCGACTGCCTGTAGAGCGTCTCGTATTCGGCGAGACTCTTGATATGCGCCTTGGCGGCGAACTCCTCCGGCGGCGGAAAGACGCGGTTCTCGCGCAGTGTCGAGTCGATGTCCTGGCTGGCTGGGGCAACAGTGCTTGAAACGATGGAATCGGGTAGAGAGGCCATACTTACGTCCCTCGGGGAATGAGAGATTAGAACACGTCACGGCGAGCTAGAACATGCGCTCTAGCAAAAACGCCGCGTGATTGTCACTTTATCGGGATCAACACACGATCGGCAAGTTGGCTGCGAGAGACCGGGCAGTACCTTGTGTCTCGAAAACTTGCCGAAGCAAACGAGAGAAACGCCGGCCAACTGTTCTCCCACGACTGGTTAGACTTGGTATCGCTTCTGATGCCAGGCCCAGGCCGTCCCCACGATCTCGTCCAGCTCCGAGTATTTCGGTCTCCAGCCCAATTCAAGCATCGCCTTCTCCGAACTCGCCACGAGCACTGCCGGATCACCGGCCCTGCGGGGTTGAACCTCAACCGGAATTGGATGCCCGGTCACCCGCCGCGCCGATTCGATGACCTCTCGGACACTGAACCCCTTCCCGTTACCCAAATTGAAGACCAGGCGGTTTTCCGCGCCTTCCGGCATTTCCAGTGCGTAAAGCGCCAGTAAATGCGCCTCAGCCAGGTCCGAGACGTGAATGTAATCGCGGATGCAGGTTCCGTCTGGCGTGGGATAGTCTTCGCCAAAGATCTTGATCGACTCCCTGCGTCCCAACGCCACATCCAGCACCAGCGGTATCAGATGCGACTCCGGCTCGTGAGCCTCTCCCCGCGTGATGCCGTCCGGTCCTTCTCCAGCCCCAGCAACATTGAAGTAGCGCAGCGAGGCAGAACGCAGCCCGTGAATGCTGTGAAACCATCCGAGCATCCGCTCCACCAGCAGCTTAGACTCGCCATAGGCATTCGTCGGCTGCAGCCGAGCATCTTCCTTGATTGGAATCGACTCCGGCTCCCCGTAAACCGCGGCCGTCGAAGAGAAGACCAGCCGCCGAGGCCCGTGGGCGAGCATTGCCTCAAACAGGGCCAGTGCCGAAGCTGTATTGTTGCGGAAGAACAGCTCGGGATGCACCATCGACTCGCCGGCTTCGATCAGCGCGGCAAAGTGCAGCACAGCGTCGAAGGGGCTTCCCTCGTCGTTGGCCGCGATGAAGATCTTTTCAATCCGTCGACGGTCCTCCAACTCCCCTTTAATGAACTTCACGCCCCTAGGCAACAGGTCGCGCCGGCCATGGCTCAGATTGTCAAAAACAACCGCCCGATGTCCCTTTTTAACCAGCAGGTCGGCGACTGTACCACCTATGTACCCCGCACCGCCGGTAACCAGTATCTTCACGAATCCCCCTGTACCCTTTTGAGCAATTTGGTGTACCCTAAAGTCTATTACAGAGGGCGTGTGGGGCTGGTTTGCGCCCCATCAGACCGTCGACAAGACGGCAAGGCAAGGCATGTCCGGTACCTGGTGCCGATTGCGGCTGCGTAGAGCACGGGTGGTAGCTGGTACCACATTGCGCAGGCCGGAAGGCGGGTATCCCTGTGAAAGGCGGGGGGATTGTAGTTTTGTACGATGCCTTGGACCTAAATTGGGGTGCTCGAATGTTCGAGGTCCAGGTGACCGGCGATCCATTTTGGATGGAGCTTGGCTCCCCCAGTGGTTGCACCGGAGATATCGCATTACCGCCAATACGAATTATTGAGACTACTCCTATTGTCAGGATCGGGACTTCTTGCCGAACCTATGCGCCAGCTCTTCCGGCGACATCTCGCTCGACCTGCGGTCGCTATCCGGAAATCTGGCGGCCAACGCCAGCTCAACTGCAGATTGCAGGCGGCCCGCGAAGGCGCCCAGTGACAGGTTGCTGCCCTGTAGCCGATATGTTTTTTGAAAAACCAACCAAGGAAGCCCGGTTTTTTCCCAGCTTGGATGCGCCGCGACTCTCGGCTGTCGCCGAATCGCACATCAACGACACAAGAGCGCGTCGCCGTTATGGCCGCGAACGAGGAACAAAACTATGCCGGTGAAGCGAGATCCAAAGCAGGCCACCTTCGGATTGCTCCCCGAACCTGAGCGCAGTACCGCGTCGTTTGTCACCAGTGCTGTGATCAACGGAATAATTCTGGCAATCATGCTCTACATCGGCGCTACGGCTAAGAACGTGATTGAAGAGCACCGGTATGAAGAGACCCTGTTGATTCTTCCGTCCAAGCAGCCGCCTCCGCCGAAGCCGAAGCTGCCCCCGCCTCCACCAAAGATCGAGGAGCGGCCAAAGCCTCTCGACGTGAAGCTCGAGGCCCCGAAGATCAGGCTGCCCAAGCCGGAGCCCAAACCGGAAAAGCCCTTGCAGCAGTTGGAAGTCAAAGTGGCGGTTCCCACTATCAAGGAGGCCAAACCCTCCGTGATCCTGGCGCCTCAGCCTAAGGCGGCATTGGCGCCGGCCGCCATGCCCGCCCAAGACAATAAGGTCAAGCCCTCGACTGCCCCGGTGCATCTGGGTCAGACCTTCGGCGTGATTCCCAATCCCAACGCCAAAGGGCCGGCAACCATTGCCGCCATCGGCAACGAGTACGGTAATATGCGAGGACCCGCCATCGCTCCGCACGGAGTTGTCGGTTCGACCGGAATCGGCGATGGAGTCAAATATGGCAACAACAATGGCAGGCCCGGAGGCCGCGTAGCCTCTGCCTCGGTTTCCAGCGCTCCAACAGCTGGCCTGTCGGCCGCGACGGGTAAGGTGGCCTCGGCTGGAATTTCCACCGCCCCGACAGCAGTCGTCGCGGTACCCCGGCAGGAGGTCAGAGTCGCCGCGACCAACCTTGAGGTTATCTCCAAGCCGCAACCCGAATACACTAGTGAAGCCAAGCAACTCAGAGTGCAGGGTGATGTGATCCTGAGAGTCACATTCACTGCCAACGGACAGGTCGTCGTGCAGGGCGTCGTGCACGGCCTCGGCCATGGCCTCGATGAAGAGGCGCGGCGGGTGGCGCAGCAGATTCGTTTTCGTCCCGCCACACGCAACGGTCAGGCTGTGGACATGACAACCAACATCACAATCACTTTCCAGTTGGCGTAACATTTAAGAGAAAGCAAGAACAATGGCCGCGCTCCATCGCGCGATACCGGAATGGTGCCAGCGGCCGGAAGTACACTTGAAAGAACTCAGCTTAGGAGCTTGTCATGACCTTTCGGAAGATCTTCCTCACCTTCCTGCTCGTATCCCTGACTGTCGCGTCAGCGTATGCAAAGAAGAGGAGGGAATCCACATACGGCCAGGCGCACCAGCTCACGCAGGAGCAGGCAGCTCTGGTGGAGAGAGCGATCGGCCGCGAAAAGGTGCTGATCAAGAATATTCAGCTGCGCACGCCGCTGGTTGAGACCTACATACAAAACACAAGACCGGACATCAAGCTCTACCAGGTCCCGGTCTCGGACGAGTATATGCTCAGCCGCGTCGATTTCGGCAAGGGCTTCTTCGACAAGACCTTCACGCCCAGGGAATCTGTGAGGCACGGCTTCTTCAAGGGGTCGCTTTCGGCGATCACCGACTTGACAAAAACATTGGGGTTGGGGCGCTTCACCAACAATCCGTTGGGATTCACCGAGATGATGTTCCTGGATCCCAAGAGCTTCGATAATCAGCACTATGTTTTCAGCTATGTGCGGCGAGAGTTTCTTGGTTCCGTGCGCACCTGGGTCTATGACGTGCATCCCAAGACCGCCGACACGGGCCGCTTCTTCGGCCGCATCTGGATCGAGGACGAGGACGGCAACATTGTCCGCTTCAACGGGACCTACACCGGGGCCGACTCCGACGAGGACTCGCGGTTTTACTACCATTTCGACAGTTGGCGGATGAACGTGCAGCCGGGCATCTGGCTGCCGGTCGCAGTTTATGTTGAAGAGACCCATCGCGGCGACCAAGAGAAACTTGGCGGGTTGAGGGCTCAAACGCACTTCTGGGGATACTCGCTCAAGCTGCCTTCGCGGGACAGCGAAAACGTGAGCGTCAAAGTTGACGATGCGGTCGACAAGAGCGACGATTCACAGGATGTGGGTCCCCTGCAAGCCACGCGTGCCTGGGTTACGCAAGCTGAAAACAATGTGATCGATCGACTCGTTGAAGCCGGACTGGTTGCGCCGTTGGCTCAGGGTGGCTATGAGAACACCGTGCTCGATCAGATCGTGATCAACCTCCAGGTGCCAAACAATCTGGCCTTTACCGACCAGGTCCACACCCGCATACTTCTCTCGACGACGATAGAGGCCACTACGGTCGGCAACACAATCCTCATCAGCAAGGGCCTCCTCGACACGCTTCCAAATGAGGAGTCGATTGCCTCAGTGGTCGCCATGGAACTGGCCCACATCGTCCTCGGACACCACATCGACACGCGCTATGCCTTCAACGATCGCCTGCTCTTCCCTGACGAGTCGACATTCAAGCGCATCGACATGTACCACTCCGATCACGACAACGCCGAGGCCGCCAAAAAGGCTCTGGAGTACCTCCAGAACTCCATGTATAAAGACAAGCTGCCCTCTGCCGGCCTCTACTACGCTCAGTTGGCGAAGCGTGAAAAGGAACTGAGGGCTCTTAACACACCCAAGCTTGGCGACTCACTGCTCGACAGAACCGACGGCACGGGCACACCCTGGATGGCCGACCTGATGAAGATGGCGCCCACGCTCAACTGGGACGACCTCACCCAGCGCCCGGCTCTGCCTCTCGGCAGTTGGCTCAAGACCGACCCCTGGGATGACAAGGTCCACCAGCTCAACGCGAAGATCTACGCTTACATGAATCCCCGCGACAAGATGCCCCTCGAGCTGACGCCGGTCTTCTTTAAGCTGCAACGATACGACGCAACGAAACTGACGTCTGCGGCCCCACCCGCCGCGGGGACTCCGCCTTCTTCCACGGCCGACCCCGCCGCCCAACCTGGCTCTCCCGCCTCCGCTCCGCAAGCGGCTCCCCAGGTGCCTCCCGCCAGTGCCGAACCGGCCCAGCAGCCTTCTTCATCTTCAGCGGTTCCTGCAGCTGGGGCGGCTACCCCAACTGATACGCAGCAGCCTCCTGCGAACCCTTCAAACCCGCCGCAGCAGTAAGTAGAATGACCAGAGTCCCTGCACTTTTTTGCGCCAAGGCGCTTCGAAGAGTGCAGGGATTCCAAACCCGAGTTGAATTCGAGTCTCCTCGGTAGAATCACACGGATTGGACGAAACTTGTGCTTATGAACCGATCTGCATTTGCTTTTTCGTGTGTCCTGCTCGCCCTCGCAGCTGCAGCTGCTCAGGCGCAAGTCGTTCCCTCAGCCTCCGGCCACGTGGTCTCGATCACCGCTGGCGGACTGGCCTCCGCCTTTCAACCGGATTTTGCCGGTAGCTGGGCCTGCGGGGCGACGACGTGTCCACCCGGCCTCTACTATCCCGTCGCCCAGAGCAGCAGTTATCCGCTGGTAGGCGTCGGCGCCTATGTCGACATGAGGTTCAGTCGCTGGATTCAGCTGGAAGCCGAAGGCCGCTGGATGCGATTCAACCGC
>JBEKKL010000100.1:0-11985 GCA_050010735.1 Occallatibacter sp.
GCGGCGATGACGAGCGCGCAAAAGGAACTTTCCACTGTCCTGCGGAGGTTATCGGATTCGCAAAGCGGCATCGCTGCCCAGGTCGAATATGCCAACAACCGTCTGACCTATTCCCTCGAAAGCCGGGCCAAGACGATTGATGCTCTCCTGCTTGAACTGAAGGGCGATCTGCTGCGCATCTGGATTCCTCTTGCGTGCGGCGCAACCCTTCTTGTCGGTATGTTCTGCGGAATGGAGATTCAGGGTTGCCGGGATTCGCCTTCCGAGGCAGCCACAGCGCCGACGCCGGCCACGGTGCAGCCTGCTCCAACGCTTCAACCGAACCAAAGCGGCAGTTCAGGCGGCAATTCACAGAAACCGCATCATTTCCAGCACGACGCGAAGCCCGAAGCTGGGCAGGGGCGGTAGAATCGGGTAGTGGCGATGGCGGGCGGCTATCTGGAAGGAAATGAATGGCTTTGCAGGCACTCAAACGCTTTCCGATCCGGCTGAACGCGAAGGCAAAACACTTGACAAATGGCGGGAATGCCGTCAGTATAGTGATGACACACCCGCCAAGCCTCTCCCTGGAAACAGGTGAAGCTCAAATCGGCGGGTTTTTCATTTTCCGATGAAATACGGCAAGCCCCATCTTCCTTACGAAGATCAAGTCGATTTACTGATCCGTCGCGGTCTCGCTTGCGCAGACAGGGCGAGTACGCTGTTTTGGCTGAAACGAATTGGCTATTACCGCCTGAGTGCGTACTTCATCCCATTCAAAGATGCGGCCACCGGCAATTTTCGTCCGGGGACGACCTTTGAACAAATCATTGATCTCTATCCATTCGATGCCGACCTGCGGCGGCTCGTACGCGAAGCCCTGGACAGGATTGAGATCAGCGTCCGGGCGGTCATTACCTACGAGATAGGAAAAGACCTGGGCGTCTTCGGTTATGCGGACGCCGCTAACTTCGCGGCCACATTCAATCATGCCGACTTCATGAGGATTCTCCGGCGCGAAGAGGGGAGATCGACCGAGGTTTTCATCGGTCACTATCGGACCAAGTACACCTCAGAAACGGAATTGCCCGTGTGGATGGCAACGGAACTGATAAGTTTCGGCGCGTTATCGAAGATGTATGAACACTTGAGGACCAGCCTGCGGAAGAAAATCGCCCGCGAATTCAATCAGCCGCAACCCGTGTTTGTAAGCTGGCTTCATTCCCTGACGGCGGTCCGTAACGTCTGCGCCCATCACAGCCGGTTGTGGAATCGGGAACTCGCCGTGAAGCCGGAATTGCCCGTGGCGTGGAAGGCAAGCGGCATCGGCAACGACCGCTTTAACGTGATCGCGCTGATCATCCAAACCCTGCTCGCCGACATTGCTCCTGATTCCCTCTGGGGAGAGCGGCTCAAGGCTCTCTTCAACGCTCATCCGACGGTCAACCTTCGAGCCATGCAATACCCGGCCAATTGGCAGGCTCTTTCTCCTTGGATTTGAGGTCGTTGCGTAACCGAGCGTGACGATCTTGCTACAATTCTTGGCAAGACTCCTGGGCACTCCAAATGACGATGCACGCTTTCACAGTAGGACTCAGACTCGGTCCTCTTGATCTTCTCGGGAGACAAAGGGGCAAGAATGACGATTCTTTTATGAAGAGCGAGCGGACGCCATCTGCTGTTTGGGCTACGAACGATCCGTCACACATACACAAACTACCTGCGCTGGGAGACACGGCATGAGAATTCCTTGGTCCGGCGGCATCGCATATCGACTCGCGAAGTTTACTACGGGAATTCCCGCCAGATTCTTGGGCAAACTCCGCGCAAGGTTAGGATTCACAGCTCTTCTTTCCGTCACGCTTCTTGCTTCACACTCCCAATTTGCCGCAGCCACGAGCAACCGCTCAACGTTTATTGAATTGGGACCCACACAAGAGCCATGGCTTAACACGATTGCGGTCGACAGCGCGCATCAGCAAGTGTTTACGGCCTTTGGAGATCTCGGGCGCATTGATGTGCGCTCGACAGTGGACTACCATCTCATCCGCTCCATCTTGACACCTTCTCCTCAGACCCTCGACATTTCCCCTGACAACTCCACGATTGCCGTAGGCAACTCCGCGGCCACAATCACTTTCTACAGCACAATCACCTATGCGCAAACTTCTCAATTCGTTTTGCCTGAAATGGGCTATGGGATTATTGGTCTGGTTTACACAGCCAACAGCGACTTGATGATGATCGGCCTGGACGCCAACGAGAATGGCATCACTGCATATTGGAACCATTCCAGCAATTCGCTTCAGTACTACTCCGGAGCGCCCAACTGGCCCAATGGACCGTACCTTCTAAGTAATTCCCCCATTCCTGCGCAGATTGGACGAAGCGCCGATTACAAACGCGTCATCATTGCGGCAACAGACGAGACGAGCGTTCAGATTGTCGACGGCACGAGCGGAAATCCTCTCTACACATATGATTCAGGCGGAATGGTAACTTATGCCGCCACAGCGAGCGGAAGCACTCGGTATGCGATTTGTGCTTCAACTGATTCAGGCTATGCACCTAACCTGCATATCCTTGATGGAAGCTTCAACGAAATCTACACGGGGCCTTTTGCGACAACACAGCTTTGCTATGGGATGACATTCAGCGCTGACGGCCAGACGCTCTATGGCGAGATGACCATCAATGGTTCCATTTCACTTGCTGCCATGGATATGACCTCTTTTCAGATCACATCTGTGCCGAGCTATGACGGCCAGGCCGGGGTTAGCAACGGAACATGGCAAGTCGCGGATAGCACGGGGCTGCTTTTCGGGTTTTATGCTAATGATGCTTCCGGGCAAACGGTCTGGGGCGTTTTGGACACCACGGCGACGGCTCCACCAACATTGACAGTGAATCCCAGCGTCCAGCCGGTTCAACTTGTCAGCATCATAAACAACGTGGGCTCTCCTCAAGGAAACGACACGATCACACTGTTTTGCCAAGGGCTTGGGGGGCTGTCGGCGAGCCAAGTCCAGGTCACAATTGGCGGGCAGACGGCAACCGTGACATCGTTAAGCAACTACGAAGGGAGCTCAAGCTCGTCCGAGGCATTTCAGTGGGTCACAGTGAAAACGCCAGCGGGTTCTCCTGGTGCAGTCGATGTTACGCTCCAGGCCTCGGGAACAACTTCGACCCTTTCGAAGCCATTTACCTATGCGCAGAGCCGCACGATTTATCCCTTTTCCACCCAACCGAGCTTTTTGCTTTTTGACTCGTATAGAAATCTCCTGTACGCAGCGCACGGAAAGCAAGTCGAGGTAATCGATCCGATTGCTCAAAAGGTGCTTACACCGCTTGTCCCTGCTTCAGGATCACTTGCGACATCGAACTTTGGAGGCATCTCTCTGTCGCCCGACGGAAACCGTCTTTGGATAGCGGATGTGGGGGCAAATCTGATCCACATGATCAGCCTCCAATCGGGAGTATCGGGATACACCATCAACCCAACTACTGCGATTGGCTCCTCGGCAACTGTGACCCCTCTACGCGTTTTTGAACTTTCGAATGGCCAACTATTGGGGACGAGCTCCACCTGCGGCCAACAGGCGAACGTGACCAGTGGCGGGAGTCTGTTTCAGATCAATCCTGGCGCCCAGAGCGGCAATTGTGTTCTGTATCCGGGCAATAGTCCGTACGGTGGGGACACACTTGATGCTTTTGCGTGGAACACTACAAATGGCGGCAATAATGCTCTGTTGACGTACGCCCAAACAGGTCTCGGTCTTGGGAGCAATGCAATTTGGAACGTCGGTACAGGACTCGTTCAGCCTTACTTGGATTCGGCAACGGCATCCTGGGTCTCGAACCTGAATCAATCGAACTTCTTCGAGGAAGCGGCAAACGAGGACGGAACTGTCGTTGGTGGCCCTGGTGGGTGCATAGGCCCGTGTCAGGCAGTGGGCTACGGATTCAAGGATATCAATCTTAACCTTCTGGGTATCGTATCTGAACCGAACTCCGGCCTTATCGCCAACATGGGAGTCGGTGGCGAGAATCTGACGGGAGCAGAGTTCCATCCCAGCGGCGCTCTTTTTTATGAAGCACGAAATAGTGCGACTGGCCTGGTGGACATTGTAGACACTCATCTAGAGCAAAGCATCGCACTGGTCGCGCTTCCTGAACTACTGCCTCAAACTCCAATAGGCCCGCTAGGCAGCTACGTAACTGGATTAGCTTCGTATGGCCAGCACATTCTCGCGGTTGACCCAACTGGTCACTACCTGTTTGCGGTTACTGCTTCCGGCATCACTGAGATGGTCCTTAATAGCATCCCCCTCTCGATTGGGAACATACAGCCCGCATTCGTACAAGCGCCCGGGAAGCAGGCGTTCACGATTCGCGGCGCGGGCTTTGAGGCTGGCGCGGTTGTGAGCTTTGGAGGAGTAGCGGCTCCCACAACCTATGTGGATGGGAACACCTTGACGGCCACGCCGGGCACGCTGTCTGCAGGCTGGACTGACATCACCGTCACCTTACCGGGAGGAACCGCGTATACAGCGACGGCGCTCTTGCATGTGATTGCTCAAATCACCACGCCCGTGATCACGGGATCATCTCCCGCATCGGTGATTTTGGCTACCGTCGGTAGCGTCATTGGGGATTTGGCGGATGGGCTAACGGTGACATTGGAAGGAACAGGCTTTGACATTTCGGATCAAGTGACAGTCAATGGGCTCCCGGCGTTCAGCGGCTTCGTTGATTCTGGCCATATTCAAGCCAACTATCCCGCATCCTATGCTTTTCAAACGGGCAATCTTGACTTCACGGTGACTTCGCCGTACACCGGCGCCTCCAACACCTACCAAGTTCCGGTCGTGAATCCTGTCCCAGTGATTCAACAGACTATTCCCGCGTCCTTACCGCTGAACGGACCGGACATCACGGTGAAGGTAATGGGAACGGGACTTGTGAATGGGCCGACTGCAGTGTTCAACGGTCAGAACGTGCAGGCATCGTACCAGGGAGAGTGGGACGACGTTGTCATTCCGGCTTCCATGCTGCAGACCGCCGGGATGGGCACCCTGATCATTACGAATCCGGGCCCGGGCGGCGGAGCATCAAATGCCTTCAGCATCCAGGTTTCGGCAAACGCACCGCTGGCAAAGGTGCAGTTGACCGCTTCGGCCATGAGCGTGCCTGCGAATGAATCCGACACGCTTACGGTGACAGTCACGGGAAACCAGGCTGGTCCAACCGGGCAGATCGTGCTTATGGATGGCTCGATCATGGTGAACGGTTTAACCCTGCCAGCTAGCGACACCTATACCTTCACGGTTTATGGCCTCACCCCAGGCCAACATAATTTCAGCGCAATCTACGCTGGAGACACCACCTATGCACCAGCAACCTCCGCAACTGTCACGGTGAATGTGGTTGCCGTGGCTACGCCAACGGTCCAGGTGACGCCGTCAGCGTCGTCAATCAGTACGTCGCAAGCGCTGACGATAACCGTGTCAGTATCAGGGGGGCAGGGCGCGGCGACGCCCACTGGAACCGTTGCACTGTTCGGAGCTTACAACTCATCATCGGTGGCGCTTGGCGGAGGGGTTGCGACAATCGCGGTTCCTGCCGGCTCTCTAGCGGTAGGCAACGACACTCTGTACGCCAGCTACACACCAGACGCGAACAGCGCATTCACTTACGGGCCATCGGATGGATCGGCATCCGTAACAGTGACTGCCCCTTCCAAAACAACACCGGCCGTCACGGTGACGCCCGCTTCGTCGAGCATCGCGACAGCACAGTCTCTCTCTGTGACGGTGACAATCTCCGGGTCTAGCACGACGCCGACCGGTACGGTGACTCTCTCAGGCGGGGGTTACACATCCTCGGCGACAGCGTTGAGCAGCGGTTCGGCAACGATTACCATTCCGGCAGGCTCGCTGGCCATAGGTAGTGACACGCTGACGGCTACCTACATGCCGGACACGAACAGCTCTTCCACCTACAACGGCGCCACGGGTTCTACCTCGGTCGCAGTGACAGCGGCGCCCTCCTTCGGGCCGCCTAGCGGTTTCCAGCCGGGGTCCATTTCCATTCTTCCCGGAGCGACGAGCGGCAACACGACAGCAATCAGTGTCGTCGGCAGCAACGGGTTCTCGGGGACGCTGAGTTTGACTTGCTCGATCACGCCTGCCGCTGCCAGCGATCCGCCGACATGCACGCTCACTCCGAGTTCGCTAACGCTGAGCGGGACGACGGCACAGAGTTCCACGCTTACGGTTTATTCGACAGCAGCCAGCAGCGCAGCAAATCGGACGCCTGACCTATTCTGGCCACGCACTGGCGGTGTGGCCTTGGCGTTTGCCTTCTTGCTCATCACTCCACGCCAGCGGCGCAACTGGTTAGCCGTGCTGGCGCTGCTCGCGGTGGTCGCCTCCATAGGTGTGTTTGGTTGCGGTGGGGGTGGAAGCAGCGGAAGTGGCGGTGGAGGTGGGGGCGGTGGAAATACCGGCACTACGCCCGGGGCCTACACCGTCACCGTGACAGGAACCTCCGGAGCAACCACGGTGACCATCGCTGCCGTCTCGCTTACCGTGCAGTAGACGCGCGCTGCCAGGGTCGAAAGCTAACCAGCAACCATGGTGCTTCCGCTGGCCCCCCATCGACGGCGGCGAGGCACGCGGCCTGGGCGCAAGTATGCATCTGCGGCTCTTGCAGCGACTTGTTGAGGGTTAGGCCACCTTTCCCAACTTCGGCGTTGAGGGGGAAACGGAACTCGGACGGGCCTCGAATAGAGATCGAATTATCTCGAACAACAGTCGATATTGTTCGAGTTGTGTTCGACCAGTCGCCGCACGTCGAGCACGACTAAGCCGTCAGGCTTAGGGATGGTGTCTATCTTCGAAACGAGCGCAGCAAGAACGCTCTTGGCCGGACTCAGCCGAAATGACGCTTGCGCATTCTGGCCGTGCTGACCGCAACACGGACAGACTGGGTGCGTGGCTCGGCTCCTGTCGGCTTCTGCGTGGGCGCGGCAATCAAAACGGCTAGGCACGAAGGCAGTTGCATTGCAAATTCGAACAGCGTTAGCGTCGGTTCATGCTGACGATACGGGCCATGTCGGGCGGTGCCGGGTATGCCCAGAGGCATCTCGAACACAGCGACTACTACGATGAATACCGGCGTGTTCAAGGTGAGTGGCATGGCCGTGGCGCCGAGTTGCTCGGCTTGGGCGGCAATGTAACGCCGGAGCAATTTGAGGCCATCCGGGAAGGGCTGAACCCAGAAACCGGCGAGTTCCTCCGCCCGCGGCACAGTGCGGACCGCGCGAAAGTGGATGGAAGCGAGCAGAGCAAGGGGCGGTCGCTGTACGATCTGACCTTTTCCGCGCCAAAGTCGGTTTCCATTCAGGCGCTCGTCGGCGGGGATGATCGCCTCGTCGCCGCTCACGACAAGGCTGTGCACGAGGCACTTGCTGAGGCCGAGAGCCATGCAGCGACGCGCGTCCGGCTGAATGGCGCGAACGAAAATCGGACGACTGGCAACTGGATTGTTGCAGCGTACCGGCATGACACCAGTCGGGAACTCGATCCGCAGTTGCACACACACGCTGTCGCGGCCAATCTCACCTATGACGGCGTGGAAGGCCGCTGGAAGGCATTGCAGGCATCGGGCCTGTACGAGCGCCGCTCATATCTGACGGAGGTTTATCGGAACGCGCTGGCTCGTGAAGTGCGCGGGCTGGGATACGAGATCGAACCGCGCCGCGATTCCAAGGGAAGAGATCATGGATTCGAGATTCGCGGCGTCTCGAATGAATTGCTCGAACGGTACAGCGTACGCAGTGCGCAGCGCGACGCCGCCATTGAGCAATTCACGGCTGAACATGGCCGCAAGCCAACCAATAATGAAGTCGCCGTACTTGTCCGCGAATCCCGTGCGGACAAGCTGGCGGAAATCTCCACGGAGCGGGTGAGGGAACGACAGCAAGCCCGTCTTGCGCCAGAGGAAAGACAAACGCTGCGAAGTATCCGCGCCAAGTCCATCGAACTGCATCCGCATATTTCCCAGGAATTCTCACAGGCATCGGAATCGCTTCAGCACGCCAAAGCGCACCTCTTTGAACGTAACTCTGTCGTGCGCGATTTCGATCTGATGACTGAAGCTCTTCGTCATGGGCGCGGGCGGATTGATCCGGGCCAGTTGCGCGGCGCTTTGGAACTGGAGCAGTCGGAGGGTTCTCTCATCCGTGCTGGAAACAATCTGGCCACACGCGAGAGTCTTGAGCACGAACAGCGCATGGTTGCGGCAGTGGATCGCGGCACCGGATGCTTTGAACGGTTGGGCGGCGAGCGGGAGTTCCAGCCTTCTGAGTATCTGCGAGATGAGCAGCGGCGAGCCGTCCATGAGATCTTGGCTTCCCGCGATCTGGCCGTTAATTTGTGCGGGGCGGCCGGGACCGGCAAGACGGCCACGCTTCAGGAGATTGAGCGTGGTTTACGCGAGGCCGGGCGCAAAGTGACGGCGGTTGCGCCGACACGCAGCGCGGTCGAGGAGTTGCATAAGGTTGGTATTCGAGATGCCATGACGGTTTCCCGGTTGCTGGAGGATGAGACTCAGCGGGGCGCACTGCGCGGCAAAGTTCTGATTGTCGATGAGGCGGGCATGATCTCTGGCCGCCAAATGGATGAGTTGCTCAAGCTGGCCGGCTTCTTTTCTCCGGGGACACGCGGCAGATTCAAAGCGTGGAAGCATCGGACGCTCTGCGCATCCTGGAGCGGGAATCGCAGATGAAAAGCGTCTCGCTGACTGGTGTGCAACGGCAGACACAGGCAGAGTATCGAGACGCGATTCAGACGTTGCGCGATTCGCCGGAGCAGGGTTTTGAAAAGCTGGAAAAGCTCGGGGCTGTTCGTGAGGTTCCATACCTGGATACAGCGCGCACTGTAGCGGCGGCTTACCGAGAGCTTGCGGCTGATCCCAGCCGCAAAGTGCTCGTCGTTGCTGGTACTCATGAAGAGATTGCCAGAATCACCCATGCGATTCGTCGTGATATGACGCAACAAGGCGAATTGAATGGCGGCATGGTCTTCGAACGCCATGCGCCTTTGCAATGGACTGAGGCGCAAAAGAAGGACTTGTCGAATTATCAGGAAGGCCAGATATTGCAGTTCCATCGCTCCTCGCACGGGATCGGCAAGAATGAATCGCTCGTCGTCGAACGTTCAAGCACGTCGCACATCATCGCCAGAGGCCAGCACGGCGTAGAGCGCATGGTGAGACCAACACAGGCGCGGTCTTTCTCTGTGCATGAGCGTCATCAAATCGAAGTGGCTCCTGGAGACCGGCTCCTTTTGACGGGAAATCGTCGGGAGGCTGGGTTTCGCGCCACAAACGGCGAGTTGGCAAAAGTGCGCAGTGTCGATGGGGGGCGCATTCAACTTGAGGATGGCCGCACCCTGCCCGCAAACTATCATGAGTTCGACCACGGCTACGCGATCACCGCTCATCGCAGCCAGGGCAAGACTGTGGATGCATTGGTTCTCTCCGGCGATGGAATGAAGCAAGAGCAGTTCTACGTCGCCGCCTCGCGGGGCCGCGATGGAATCACGGTTATTACTTCCGATGTTGACCGGCTGCGCGAATCGCTTGGCATTTCTTCGGCGCGCCCGTCGGCAACTGAATTGACCCGCGAGCAGACTCGACTGAATGAGTTGGCGCACGGCATAGAATCGCTGTCCACACAGAAAATCGACCCGCTGAAAATTGGGCATGAAATCGGCTATGGGTACGATCTTGGAATAGGTCTCTAAAACTGACATTCCCCGGATATTTGGATTGTTTGTCGAAGCGGAGAGGACGGTGTCAAGGGGCTTGACCGAGAAGCGGCGGCAACGCCGCCGTGAATGCCAGCCGTGAACACACCGGGCCTAGAAGGTCGAATAGGCCAACCGCTTATTATTGGGTTTGCCTCATGTCGGCTCGAACCTTCTCAGCGCTCCATTCAAGAACTTGGTTTGTTGAGCAGTGTTGGAACAGTCGGTCTCCTTCGACAACGACGAACGCTCCGCCACAACCAGAAAGCGAACCCTTGAACCTTCCCGTGGATATATCCCAGATCCCTACAGTGCCATGGCTGACATAACCGGAGGTTGATGCGACAAGAAAGCGTCCCTCGCCCCACCAGAGCGGACTACCGAAGGCTTCAGGACGCCATTGGAGCGACCACAACTTCCGGAGTAAATTTCCGCTGTCTGCGTTCCATAAAGTAAGCTCCGTGTGGCGGAACTCTCCTGGGCCGCTAGTCAAAGCAAGAAGCTTTCCGTCAGGCGAGAATGACGCGGATCGCAATTGGCCTTTGATATCTAATGCTGCGATCATGCGGTGCGCAGATGCGCCCCAAAGAATGGTTCTCCCTGTCGAGTCTTCGGCGACACCTCGTAGCCAGTCCTGAGAAGGTATATAGGTAACAGTCTTAGACGGGACAATTAACGCATCGGTTAACTGCTTCCAGGTCTTCGTCTCATAGACTCGAAGCTCCGGCGCATCTGTTTCAAGCAGTAAGCGGCTGCCATCGGGACTGAATCCAATGTAGGTGGGCCGAATGGTGCGGCCTGCGTTTGGAGGAAGCAGGAGATCGAACTGGGGTTTTTCGCTGTCTGCGATGTAAACACGCAATCTGTAGCCCTGGTAAACCAGTTTAGAAATCGCGAACAATCTGCCGTCCAGACTCTCCGCAACCGATTTATTGGGTTCAAAGTCCAGTTCTGGTTCCATATCGGAAGCCCTCAGTACGGGACTTGAAATTGCATTCTGTGGGATTGCGTCTGCTCGCCATTTCTTCGACGGCTCAAAGATCGGTGCTGGAATCTCGATTCGGGAATCCGTTAGTCGGACGATCTCGATGATTTCATCCGGCAGGTCGGCTCTATCATAGACGCGAGTACTAATTGCGCCGCACAGCGCGGCCCGAACAAGTACGCGATGGCCCGGAGCGGGTACGATATGGCCGTCGTCAGGCAGGCTCTTCAGAAACGCTTCCAGTCGAACGAATGAATTCGCGGACAGCTTTATAGGGCCACTTCTCCCTGCGGATTCACCCAAAAAATCAGTGTAGCTCGTTCCTGCTGTTGTGACCTTGATGCCGTCCCAAGCAATTCCGCGACAATTTGCATTCTTCGCGATTTCTGGTCGATCATCTCCTTTAATTGAGGTAATAATGACTTCGACCTGGGCGTCGTCACCGTAGATACTCCCAAGCGGACGACCTTGATACTTGCTGATGAAGTTGTCATAGCTCGAATCATCGATGCACGGACTCGCCCTCTTCACCTTTTCTGCGGAGCCAGCATCACCAGCCACCTGAGCAAGCGCCTCCGTATGGAGGGCAAACGGCGCTACCGCAACGATCCAGAGGAGTAGGGGGAAGAATGGCTTACACCGCCCGCCGCCTAAGCACTGTTGATATCCCATTCGCTTACCTAGCGTCATTCTGTGAGAATAGCACCGTGCCAATGCCGCGAGCGGTCGTCTTACTGGTCACCACTTGCCTGAGGGTGAGCCATATCACCCCTGCTTCTGACATGGTGTCCATGCGTTGCGCGGCAGAAGTTGAGTGGGAAGTTCAGAGTGACATTCCCCGGATATTTGGATTGTTTGCCGAGGCGGAGAGGGCGGTGTCAAAGGTCTTGACCGCGAAGCGGCGGCGTAGCCGCCCTTGACACCGCCCGCGCCTCGGCTATGCTCCGTCTATCCGGGAATGTCTGTTCTTTTTAGCGAAACGCAAAATTCTCTTTTCATAAAATCAAAAATACGGCTATTCCCATGAATGCCTAAGAATACCTTCCGTTACGCTCCATTTCTCTAAACGTCGCTCTATTTCCTTCGTTCCAAGTGCAGACTTTGATAAGGCGGAAGTGCCTCAATTTACAGGGGCTAGACAAGAAATAGAATTCGTCGCATCGTGGATTCAAGGAGCGTGCGAACTATGTTCGATTCCCCCTATGCATT
>JBEKKL010000101.1:0-7642 GCA_050010735.1 Occallatibacter sp.
GAATGAGCGCCCGGAACTCTGCCGCTTCCAGAGGCTCCGTCACCCGCATCCGCTTGGTGCTCTGACGGACTGCAAACATGGGGTTCTCTCCATCGTTGAGCCAGCCGTACCGGATCGCGTGCTGAAAGACTTCGCTCATGACGCCCTTGATTTTCGCCTTGGTTCCGTTGGACAGATCGTCGATGGAACCGAGCCACCGCTCTACTGTCACAGCCCTTATTTCCCGAAACGGTTGGCCACCCCATCGGGGAACGATTCTCGTCTTCAGGTAGACCCCGTAGGTCTGCTTCGTTTGGTGTACCTTCCGTTCGGATTCTTTTTCCAGATCCATCCAGACCTCTGCCGTGACAGTAAGGAAGAAACCCGTAACTAACAGAAACCAGGGGCAACGGACGACACCTGTAGCGCCCTGAGAAACCCACGGGAACCCTTATTACACCCTTAACAAACCCACGACCTCTGTCAATTCGACCTCTGCTTTTCCACCCAGATTGCTTTTGAAAGAACCACAGACAAGTCAGGCAAGCGTAACTTGACCTCTTCACAACGACCATCAAATTGGTACTAGGTCCATGCAGCGAATACGCCATCATGGGCGTTGGCAAGAAGTAAAGTCCAGCCGGGCCACATTCAACAGCAACCCGACTGAATAGTCTTGTCTTGATCAACGGCGGCACGACTTTTGCCGTGAAGCCGGATATCTTTGCCCCAGATCCCAGCGAACTTTACCGCCATTCCAAAAACTCAAGATCCTCCTGTTGGTGGTCGGTGGCGAAAGCGCCCCGATGTAAGATGAATGCCAGAGTGTCGTATTTACGGCAAACTCTTGCAAAATCGGAGAGCTATTCTTGGCCTCGTTGGGTCCTCGCCGCGACCGTAGTTGGGAAGCCCCGCGAAGCCATCATTAAGATCCGGTTCCATCAAGTGACCAATTCCACCTTCCGCGCGTCTGAACTATATAGGTGTTAGACCCGCTATGCAGGTTAAGAGCTTGATCCATCGCTGGCGCCTCATCGCATTCGGTGCCGTGCTCTGTCTGCTCGCGACTGTCTTCTCATTTGAGGCGAAAATCGCATGGTATAGTCCCATCCCTGCGGAAACGGAGATCAGCGCCGCCAAGCTGCAGCCGGCTGACGCCCCCCATCTCGTATTTCGAGCCCTTGAAGCGCAGGCTCTCGCCTCCCCGGCTTTTTTCCCATATCTACACTCGCAACTCGCGTGCTTAGCGGTGTTTGCACTACTCGCAGCCACGTTGGCGCCTCTCCGTCGTACTGATTCCGATCTGACCGAGGCTTCTACTTCTCCGGGCTCTTCTCCCTTTCGCTTTTCCCGTCCGCCTCCCACGCGCTAGTTAAAGTCGGTTCCTGCAGCGGGCGTGTTCCCCCGCAACGCGGAACACTTTCTCCGGCCCGGCATCCAATTGTCCAGTCGGGAACGAGTCGGCGACTTAATTTTCCGGCATCTCGATCGGCCTCCCGCGCCTGCACACCATCCACACCGTTGTACGGCGCTCAGCCCGGCGCGTGAGAGTCGATCCGCCGCCCAAAAGCCAATGGAAGCTAAACGGGAGCACTATGAGTATTCAAAAAGCAATCGTGGGCCCTCGCTCACTCAGCGTTCGTCTGGTCGCCTCCGGCGCCTGTTTATGCGCCGCGTCGCTCGCCATGTCAGCGTGCCATGGTCGCGGTGGCGGATCCGTAGCCAAGGCCGCATCCATCTCCACCGCCCGTGTCGCCGCCGCGCAACGGGGCGAAATTAGTCACGTGCTGACCCTTGCCGGGCAATTCCAGCCGTATCAGGCAGTCGACGTCCACCCCAAAGTTAGCGGTTACATGCGGAAGATCAATGTCGACATCGGAGACATTGTGAGACAGGGTCAGTCCCTCGCGGTTCTCGAAGTCCCGGAACTCAAAGCGCAACTCCAGCAGACCGTTTTCGAGATTGCGCAAAGCAAGGAAGAGATCACTCGCGCGCAGCACGAGGTCAGCAGCGCGGAAGCCACCCATGCTGCTCTTCATTCCGCTTATGAACGTCTCCGCGAAGCCGCCCAGGGGCATCCCGGCCTCATCGCCCAACAGGAACTCGACGACGCTCAGGCGAAAGACCTCTCCTCTCAGGCGCAGGTCGACTCCGCCAAAGCCGCAATGGCCGCTGCCCAGCAGCACATGGGCTCCGCGCAGGCTGACAACGAGCGCGTGCAGGCACTGCACAACTACACCAACGTTGTCGCGCCCATCTCCGGCGTTGTCGTCTGGCGCTACGCCGATACCGGTGCGCTCATCCAAGGCGGCACCAACTCCAACAGCCAGGACCTCCCTATCGTCCGCCTTTCGCAGAGCGCGCTACTCCGCCTGCGCCTCCCCGTCCCCGAAGACGACGTGCGCTTCGTGCGCGACGGCGACCAAGTCACGGTGCGCGTCGACGCCATCGATCGCTCCCTGATCGGCAAGGTCGTGCGCTTTACCCGCGACGTGAACGCTGAAACCCGCACCATGGAAACCGAAGTCGACGTCGACAACAAGGACCTCTCTATTTCGCCAGGCATGTACGCCAATACCATGCTTCGGATGGCCCACGTTGAAAACGCCGTAACAATCCCGGTCGAAGCACTGGTCATCAAAGACGGCGGAAGTGTGGTTTTTGTTCTCGACGACGCCAACCACATCCACATCCGTGCTGTGCAGGTTGGCATCGAAGGCTCAAAACTCGCTGAAATCAAAAGCGGCCTCCAGCCCGGCGAGCGCGTGATTCTTGGCGGCCAGGACAAATACCAGGAAGGCGAAGAGGTCAGCCCCGCTGTCGCCCAGGAACCCGCCTCTGAAACTGAGCAGGAGACTGGCGGCACCATCGACCTCAAGGCCGATGAACAGGGCGACAGCGATTCCAGCCCTGGGGCCACAGAAAAACAGCCGGCCGGCCGCTCCAACACGCAGAAGGACTATGCCACCCAGGCGGGCGTCAATCAAAGCGATGCCCGCGGACCGAGCGCAAAGCACGTTGCCGGAGGTGCGCGTTAATGCCGAAGTTCGCACTCAAATATCCATTCTTCATCCTCATGCTGTGCCTGGTCATCGCCCTCGTAGGCACGTTTACGGTGGCCAGCATGCCCGTTGACCTGTTCCCACAGATCGACATGCCAGTGGTCGTCGTCGCCACGTTTTACAACGGCATGCCTCCCGAGCAGATCGAGTCCGACATCACCGACACCTTCGAGCGCTTTTTCACCCTCGCTGCCAACGTGGACCACAGCGAATCGCGTTCCCTCACGGGCGTCAGCCTCATCAAGATCTACTTCCGTCCAGGCACCGATCCCAACGTGGCTGTCAGCAACATCGCCAACCTCGCGATGGCCGACCTTCGCCGCCTGCCCCCCGGCACGCTCCCACCGGTCGTTCTCGGCATGGATGCCTCCACCCAGCCTGTCTGCCTCGTCACCCTCAAGGGCCAGGGCCTCAACGAAACCGGCCTCAAGGACCTTGCCCAGTTCCAGGTCCGCAACCAGATTTCGAGCGTGCAGGGCGCATCGGTTCCGCAACCCTACGGCGGCACTTATCGCCAGATTCAGATCTACGTCGATCCGCTGAAGCTTGAGGCACGTAACCTGAGCCTCAACGACGTAGTCAAGTCAGTCAACAGCTCCAACCTCATTTTGCCTGCCGGCGACGTGCGGATCGGCTCCAAAGACTTCAACATCTATGCCAACTCGCAGTTCCCCGACGCCAAGTCGATGAACTCCATGCCACTCAAAACCGTGGGCAACTCCTCGGTGCTAGTGGGCGACATAGGCAAGGCCGTTGACTCAGGCGCCCTGCAATACAACATTGTGCGCATCGACGGCCAGCGCTCCGTCTACGTGCCCATCTTCAAGCAGGGCGGCAACTCCAACACCATCACCATCGTCAACGGCATCAAAGCGGCGGTCAAAAAACTCGTCGACATCCCTGAGTCCCTCAAGACCGATGTCGTCTTCGACCAGTCTGTCTTCGTAAAACTCGCCATCAGCAACGTAGTGCGCGAAGCCGGCATTGGCCTCGTGCTCACCGGCATGATGATCCTCATCTTTCTCGGCAGTCCGCGCGCGACAGTAGCAGTGCTGCTCGCGGTTCCGCTTTCGATGATTGTCTGCCTCACGGTCGACAATTGCATGGGCGGCTCCATCAACACCATGGTGCTCGGCGGCCTCGCGCTGGTCTTCTCGCGCCTCATCGACAACGGTGTCATCGTGCTCGAAAACATCTTCCGTCACATGGAAGAAGGTGAGCGCGCCTTCGTTGCCGCGGAGAAAGGCGGTGAAGAGGTGTCGATGGCCGTGCTCGCCGCCACCTTCACCACCTCCATCGTGTTCTTCCCCGTCACCTTCTTCCACGGCGTCAGCAAGTACATCTTCACACCGCTGGCATTGGGCGTGGTTCTCTCCATCTTCGCATCCTACTTCTTCGCCATGACCGTAGTACCGCTCTACTGCGCCAAATTCATTAATATGCACGACGAAGAAGGCGACCACAGGAACAAGAAGACCGGCATCTTCGCGCGCTTCGACCGAGCCTTCAATGCAAGGTTTCAGTCCCTGCTCAATTGGTACGAAGGCTGGGCGTATCGCGCCATGAAGCGCCCCGTCTTCACTGCCTCGGTCATTCTCGGCGGCGTGTCATTGCTCCTCATCGTGAGCTTCCCCTTCTTGGGCCGCGCTTACTTCCCGCGTACCGATCCCGGCCAGTTCATCATCAACCTGCGCATGCCCTCCGGCACCCGCCTCGAAGTGAGTAACGACTATGTGGCCAAGGTCGAGCAGATCATCCGTAGTGAAGTCAGGCCGGCCGATATGGGCATGATCGTCTCCAACATCGGCGTCTACCCTGACCTTTCGGCCATCTACACCACCAACGCCAGCATGGACACCGCCTTCGTGCAAACCAGTCTCAAGGAAGGCCAATCCGTCGGCAGCTACGAATATATGCGTCGCGTGCAGCGCCGCGTTGCGCGCGAGATGCCTGAGCTCTCTGCCTACTACCAGGCTGGTGGTCTCGTCGACGCCGTCATCAACCAGGGCCTGCCCGCTCCCATCGACATCCAGATCAAGTCGCAGGATATGGATAAGTCCTACGACCTGGCCACCCAGCTTGCCGCCAAGATCCAGGCCATGCCCGCCGTGCGCAACGTCTACATCCCGCAGAGCCTGGACTATCCGGGTCTCGAACTCAACATCGATCGCCAGCGCGCCGCTCTCGTCGGCCTCAGCGCCAAAGACGTAGTCGATGACGTCATCACCGCGCTAACGTCCAGCGGCATGGTAGCGCCCAGCTACTGGATCGATCCGCACACCGGTAACAACTATCTCGTCACAGTGCAGTACGCCAATCACTGGATCAATCACATGTCCATGGGGGATCTCGAGAACATCCCCTTGCATGCCAAGCGTCCGCCTGGCTACAGCCCTATGCAGGACGCACGTCAGGCCGGCTTGGTTCCAGCTGCGCTTGAGAGCGGCAGCGACTCCGGTGGTGTAGTCACCCTCGGGTCCGTGGCAGACATCCACCAGATCAACACGCCCACCGAGGTCGACCACAACCAGATCCGTCGGGTGATCGACCTCTACGTCTCGCCGAAAACCGAAGCGCTGCAGGACATCGGCAAGCAGATCGACAACCTGCTGGCCCATACCCAAAACGACAAGAACACCGTCATCGACGTGCGCGGCGCCGTGGTCAGCATGAACCAGTCCTTTAAAGACTTCGGCATCGGCCTCATCATCGCCGTGTTACTCGTCTACTTGATTCTCATGGCACAGTTCACTTCCTTCATCGATCCGTTGATCATCCTGATGGCCATTCCGCCAGGCCTCCTCGGGACGGTGCTCTTCCTCATCCTCACCGGCAGCACGCTCAACATCATGTCGCTCATGGGCGTCATCATGATGACCGGCATAGTGGTGTCGAACTCCATTCTTATCGTGGAGTTCTCGAACGTTCTGCACGAGCGGGGAATGCCGCTACTTCAGGCCACGGTGCAATCCTGCAAGGTCCGTCTGCGCCCCATCCTGATGACCTCGCTGGCCACGCTGCTCGGCATGATCCCTATGGCGCTCGGCCTGGAAGCGGGCAGTGAACAGTATGCACCTCTGGCTCGCGCCATTATCGGCGGCCTTGCGCTATCCGTCGTCGTCACCATGTTCCTGGTGCCAGCCGTCTATCTCGCTATTCATGGCCGGCGCGGAAACGACGCAGAACACAATGCTACGGAGGCAAACGCATGAAACAGCCTCCCGCATCCTTGTTGGCCTTCGCATTTTTCATCGCCGGCGCGGTGTGTGCCCCAGCATGCGCGCAGCAGTCAATGCTACCTGACGCACCCAAGGCACAATTGCTTACGCAAGCGGACAAGCCGCCGCTGCAAGAGAGCGATCAACAACCGGCGAATCCCAATCAAGAACAGCCGGGTAGTCAGGTCCCTCCACCGCTACCCGCACCACCTCAGTTGCCACCGCCCACCGGACCGAAACTCACGCTAGCCGATGCCGAGAAGATCGCTCTCGCACACAACCCCAACGTCTCCGTCGCGCGACTGTTGCAGCTCGCTCAGGCGCAGGTCACCCGAGAAGTCCGCGCTGGCGAACTGCCCACCGTCGTCGGCGATCTCACGGCCGTCAGCGCACACGACAATACCCGCATCACCGCCGGAGCGCTCAATAACCCGACCGTCTACGATCGCGCTGCCGGGGGCGTCACTGTCAGCCAACTCATCACCGACTTCGGCCGTACTCACAACCTCATCCGCAGCGCACAGTCCAACACCAAAGCCCAACTTGAGATCGAACGCGCCACAGCCGAAGACATCACGCTTGCCGTCGATCAAGCTTTTTACCGGGCGCTCACTGCACAGGCGGTGCTTCGTGTCGCACAACAAACCGTCGCCACACGACAAGCTACCAGTCAGCAAATCGGCGTCCTCACGAACCAGAGTCTGCGCTCCACGCTAGACCTCAGCTTGGCCAATGTTCAGGTATCGCAAGCCCAGTTGCTCGTCCTTGACGCGCAGGATGCATTCCTGTCAGCGCTTGCCGACCTCAACGCCATCCTGGGCTCGGACACCGGCACCCAGTACGATCTTGTCGACGACACGCCATCTAACCCAGAAGCCGCGCCCGCCGATACCGACGATCTCGTTCAACTCGCCTTTCGCGCGCGGCCCGATCTCGCTTCGCTCAACGATCGCTATCTCGCGGCAAAGCACTTCGCCTCCGCGGAGCACGATCTACTGCGCCCCACTGTTTCCGCGCTGGCCGCTGCGGGAGACACGCCCATCCGCGCCGATCAAATCGCATCGTCGTGGTACGGTGCGGCCGGTGCCAACGTCAGCATTCCGATCTTCAATGGATTTCAATACGTTTCCCGAGGTAAAGAAGCAGATTTGCGCGCCCAAGCAGCCTCCGAACAGGTCCGCAACGTCCGCGACATCATCGCCCGCGACGTCCGCATCGCCGTTCTCAACTCCCAGCTCGCCTTCCAGAGAATCGGCGTCACCAGGCAGCTCCTCGACCAGGCCAACACCGCCCTCGAACTTGCGCAGGCCCGCTACAAGGTTGGACTGAGCGGCATCGTCGATCTTACTCAGGCACAGCTCGCGGAGACGCAGGCAGAGATCG
>JBEKKL010000102.1:0-7606 GCA_050010735.1 Occallatibacter sp.
CTGCTTGAGACCGGTGAGTCGCTGGAGATGACCCGCCACTGGCCCGAAGGAATGTAAACGGCCCGCCCCGTGTGCGAGGCTATCGCCCGCAGCGCACAACAATCTTGGTTCCTGGCGCCACCATCACGCCGGGAGCCGGAGCCTGTTCGCGCACCGAGCCGCTGCCGGTGATCTGCACCTCCAAGCCGGCCGCGGTGGCCTGCTCGATCACCTTGCGCACCGGCAGGCCAATGAGCGACGGAACGCGCAGTGTCTTGCCGTCGGCAATCGTAACGGTGGATACAGCAGGCGTTTGTGTTGCAGAGGTACTCATATTTGCCGCTGCCTGCGCGGACTGCGCGCCTGCCTGCGATAAACTGGTCGCCGTCTGTGCCGCGGGCGAGGGTTGGCTTTGAGGCGCGCGTAGCGGATCGTCGGCCGGCAGGTCGTTCACCGCCGCATAAAGAGCATTGACGTCGCCTGCGTGGTCTGAGGCATCCTCGACCACCGGCTTCTCGGGCTTGCCCTTCGGACGCACTGCGTGCAGATCGATGTCGTGCGGCACGGCAAGGTATTCGAGCACCTGCTGCGCCACCTCGGCAAAGACAGGCGCGGAAACCTGCGCTCCGTAATAGGATCCGCCCTTGGGATTATCGATCACCACTGCCACCGCGATCACCGGATTGTTGACCGGCGCGATGCCGGCGAACGAAGCAATGTGCATCGTCTTCGAATAGAGATGAGTAGCCGGATCGATCTTCTGCGCCGTGCCGGTCTTGCCGCCGGAAGAGTAGCCGTTGAGCTGCGCCCCCTTGCCGGTTCCGTAAAGCACCACACCCTCCATCATCTTGCGCATCTCGGCGGCGGTGAGAGTGGAGAGAACGCGATGTGCGCCCGGCGGAAGCGGACTAGGAAGATCTCCGCCGGGTTTAAATGGCTGCGCAGCAACAAGAGTCTTGCCGCTGCCATCCACCTGCCCCTGCCCTGGCAGCAGCACATGCGGCGGTAGATAGACGCCGCCGTTGGCAATCGTCGAGACCATCGTCACGAGCTGAATCGGTGTAACTCCAACCTCCTGGCCAATGGCGATCGAGCCAATCGACGAGGCTCCCCACCGATTCACGGGACGCAGCAGGCCGCGCGTCTCGCCGGGCATCTCCGTGCCGGTGCGCGAGCCGAAGCCGAAGTCGTGGATGTACTCATAAAAGCGGTCTGGGCCGACCTTGAGCGCCATCTTGATAGCACCCACGTCGCTCGAGACCTCCAGCGCCTGGTGCACTGGGATCACGCCGTAATGCTCGCCCTGGTTGTCGTGGATGACGCGGCCTGCGATGGTGATCTGACCACCCTGGCAATCCACCATGTCATCCGGCTTCACAGCGCCCTGATCCAGCGCCGCGGAATAAGCCACCAGCTTGAAGGTCGAACCGGGCTCATACACGTCGCTCACTGCGTGGTTTTTCAACAGAGCAGGCGTAGTGCGGCGAAAGAGATTTGGATTGAAGGTGGGCCTGATCGCCAGGGCCAGGATCTGCCCCGTGTGCACATCCTGGATCACCACCGTGGCATTATCGGCGTGAACGCGCTCCATGGCGTGGTCCAGAGCCCGCTCAGCGAGGAATTGAATATTCTCGTCGATGGTGAGCACGAGATTCTGTCCCGGTGCCGGTTCGCGCTCGCTCGATCCAACCACATGCCGGCGCGCATCCATGGCTGTGAACATGCGGCCCGGTTCGCCGTGTAACTGCGGCTCAAACTTGAGCTCCAGTCCGCCCAGCCCGTTGTCGTCCAGGCCCACATAGCCCAGGACCTGCGCGGCGATCTCGTTGTCCGGATAGAATCTCTGAAATTCTTTTTGAAAGTAAATGCCCTTCAGCGCTCCGGACTCAACCAACGCTCTCACCTTGGCAGCGGTCTCCGGATTCACGCGCCGCGCAACCCAGGCAAAGTTGCGTCCGGCATCGAGACGCGAAGCGATCTGTTCTTCAGTGGTCTGCGCGTCTTCTGGGTCATTGTGAACGATCGGAGCGAGCGTATGAGCGACTGCATGCTTGTCATCGATCTCGCTCGGCACGGCGAAGATCGAATCCACCTGCACCGTCATGGCCAGCTCGCGCAGGTTGCGGTCATAGAGCACGCCGCGCCTCGGAGCCACCTCGAAGGTCCGCTGCTGCTGGCGCTGCGCGCGCTCCACGTATTCGCTGTGCCGCACCACCTGAAGCCAGAAGAGGCGCGAGGCAATCAACCCGGCCCAGAAGAGAAAGAACAGGCAGATAAGCCAGAAGCGCGCCAGCTTGAGAGGCGTGGCGCGCGGGGCGGTGTATCGGTTTCTGCTGGGTCGAACGGGAGACACCATGGACAATTGCTCCGGTGAGAAGACTACGCCGGATTATTGTACGGCGGATGGAGGAGGTGTTGCCCGCGCCATCACTGGAGCTCCAGTATCAGAGCCGGTGTTGGGTTGCACCATCTGACCCGGCTGCGGCTCGGCGAGGCCCATCTCGCGAGCCATCTTATCGATACGCTCCGGCTGCGTGAGCTGCGCCTCAGACAAGCGCAACTGCCGATTCTCTTCCCGCAACTGCTCGCGAACCTGCTTCTCCGACTCGATGCGGTAGCCCTTCTCTATGGCGCTGAAGTGCTGCAGGCCATATATCATCGTCAGCGAGAAAAGAATTGTAAGCGCCACGGAAAACTGGCGAATCTGGCGCGCACGCACGGGGTCGGGAGCCTTGACCAGGCGGCTGTTGTCAAAGTGCTTGGGAAAGTTGAACTCCGGTGTACGCACGGCGCGGCGCCGCAGGGCTTGCTGCGCCATCAGCTCGGCGTTCCGCTCGGCAACTCGCGCGCTCAAGCTTCTGCCCGCTTCATAATAAGTTGTTGTGCACGCTGCCATAGTTTCTCCTCAGCGAGTAGCCGTTCTCTCCGCCGCCCTCAGCTTTGCGCTCCGCGAGCGCGGGTTGCGATCTAACTCTTCTTCACCTGCCGTGACCGGCTTCTTGGTGAAGATCTCCCAAATTCCCTGCCGCGCGCCCTCGCGCAGGCTGTCTTTCACGATGCGATCTTCCAGCGAGTGAAAGCTGATCACTGCCAATCTTGCGGAGGGCTTAAGCAGCCTGGGTGCGGCCTCCATCAAACTCCGGATCTCATCTAACTCGCGATTCACATGAATACGAAGAGCCTGAAAGGTTCTTGTCGCCGGATGAATGTGCGCCGATTTCATTGCCGGGGCGGCAGATGCAACAATGCGGGCTAACTGCCCTGTCGTTGTAACTGGCCGCCCTCGAACAATGGCTCTGGCGATTCTCCGCGACCTCCTTTCCTCTCCGTATTCGTAAATGAGGTCGGCCAACTCGCGTTCGCTCGCCTCGTTTACCACTTGTTCGGCGGTCTGTCCTGAGCGCGAATCCATGCGCATATTCAAAGGCCCATCCGCCATAAAACTGAATCCTCTCGATGCCTCGTCCAGTTGCATGCTGCTAACTCCGAAGTCAGCCAGCAAGCCATCCACCGAGGCCGGTTGCAGATGACTCGCGATCGAACTAAAGGCCTCGCCAATCAGAGTTACCTTCGGCGCTTGACTGCCTAACTCCCGGCTAACTACCTCTAACTTGCCCTTTGCAATCTCCAGCGCTTCCGGGTCGCGGTCAAAGCCGATCAGATGTCCCCTCGGCCCCAGCAGCCTTGCAATTCCCGAGGAATGACCCGCGAGCCCGATTGTGCAGTCCACCACCCTTGCTCCCGGTCTTACCTGGAGAAGATCGATCGCTTCCTGAAAAAGAACTGGCGCATGACGTACTGTTGAATCCTTCATGCGCGCCTCCTGGGAGGCCGTTGCGGATACGAGCTACACATCGTATCCAGTCAGTGCATCCAACTCCTGTGCGCTAAAGGGGCTTCCCTTTACGTTTTCGCGCAGGCTCTCGAGGCTCTTGACTCTCAGCAGAGTTCCCTCGCCCGAAACCTTCACTTCCACATTCACCATGCCCGCGTTGCGCAGCTCCTCGGGAAAGAGCAGCCGTCCCTGCGGGTCCATGTCTGCCCGGTCGCCGTAAAGCGTGTACCGCTCCAGCAGCTTCTGCCGGGCCGGATGGCTTTTGGGCATCGCGAAAACCTTCGCCATGTGCTGCTGCCACTCGGGCATTGGGTAGATCTCTGCGTCGAGTCCTTCGCGGCTCACGATGTAAAATGCGTTGAAGTCCTTCCCGTACTTCTTCTCGATGAAACTCTTGAAGTCGGCGGGCAGTTTCAAACGTCCGCGGTCATCCAGCTTCGCTTTTGGATTGCCGATAAAGCCAACTTGCAGATCGTCCCAGGCTCCAACACTCCCGGCGGCCTCTTTCGAGGTCATCGGTTCGCCGTTCGGGTTGGTTTCCTGGTTGTCCATCGCGCTCGCTCTTACCCACCTGGGTCTGTTTTGACGGGTTTTACCCATCAGATCGACCCACCGAGACCTAAACTGGCCCGTTTGGGCCCACTCAGACCCTTAGTATCGCGCATAATTCCTCCGCGCGATAGATAAAACCTGTGTATAACTCGTACGTAATGCAGGGCGGAGGAATGCCAGAAGACCGTCTTGGAGTGAATTTAAGGAGAAAAACCCTAGTAATTGAGAAGCTGATGAAATAAACCACCACTAATAGTGTCTGTTAACTATTATGATTCCAAAAGATTCTGCTGAGAGTGCGGATTCACGATTTCAGTGATATAAGGCGAATGAAGAGCGAATAGCTTAATCTTCAGACTTCGCGATTCCGTTTTCACGGCGTTGCCGGCCGACCACCAGCTTCAGCAAATACACAACTACGAGCGCATTCACCGCCAGCAAGCCGATGCGAATTGGTGTAAAGCGCCGCCAGACCTCGAAGATCTCCCACGGCAGGAAAGACGCGGTAATCGCAAGTGTGAGAAACTCGGCCCAGGTCTTTTCCAGAATTAGCCCAGTCCCCTCAATCAAATCAAGGCCGGCGTAGATGAAGAGCACCGCTCCAATTCTCCGGAGCATGTGATCGTCGAGGATGTTTGCCTTTTCCAGCAGGAAGTTAATGAATCGCGGCTCGGTGTTGAAGCGCAGATGATCGACCAGCCGTTGGAGTTCGTCGCCGACATCCTTGCCCACAAGTCTCAGCGCGCCCACGCCAACGGCCACAAACAGCAGTGCTTGCGCCAACTTGAAAGCTGCGATCAGGATGAGCCACGCGTTGCGTCGCCGATGCGGCTCTTCGAGCCGAGCTGCTGATACCTTCATCGTCCTGCGGGATTCGCGCAACACTTCTGCCTGCATCCAAGGTAACCCATTGACCACGGCTCTGCTAACGGCAGAAATGCGATCCTACTTTAATCTTAAAACCAACCCCGGTCGACATTGCCTAGTCTCACCTCCCCTGACCCATTACAATCAACCCTGATGACTACGCAGACACACGCTCAGCAACTGCTTTCGATTCTTGCTCGTTTGAGTTTTCGCCTCGGCAACTTCAAGCTTTCCTCCGGTGGCGCCAGCGACTATTACGTCGACTGCCGCACCACCACCCTGCACGCCGAGGGAGGCCGGCTCGCCGGCCACGCCATCCTTGAGCTGCTCGAAGTCAATCGTATCGAAGCCGAAGCGGTCGGCGGGCTCACACTGGGCGCCGATCCGATCGTCTCCAATGTCGCCACGGCCAGCGCGTGCAGAGCACAATCCAATCCCGGTGCGCCGCTCTTGCATGGATTTCTGGTTCGCAAGGCCGAGAAGGCTCATGGCACAGGTCGCCGCATCGAGGGCTTCAGCACCCCAGGAGCGCGCGTGGTGATCGTCGATGATGTCTGCACCACCGGCGCATCGACCATCAATGCCATCGAGGCCGCGCGCGAGGCTCAGATGATCGTCGCCGCGGTGGTCTGCATCGTCGAGCGCGAAGAGGCCAATGGCCGCCCCGCCGTTGAATCGGCCGCTGCCGGCGCGCCGTTCCTGAGCCTCTTTACGGCAAACGAAGTTCGCGCCGAGCATCTCCGCCAGCAGAAATAATCTGTGCTGTCAGCAATGCGCGAGCCACCCTCTCACTCGCCGAGATTCTGACAAGTTCGAGGGTCGCCCGCGCGGGCACTGCTCCATTTCTACCTCTATCTATGTTCTACCGGACGGACGCAGTCTGGCCTTGCTCCTCGGTCGCATTCTCGAGCAGTCGAATCTCGACTCGGCGGTTCTGCTTCCGCCCCTCGGCCGTGGTATTCGAAGCTACTTCCTTGTCTTTGCCGATACCGATCAGATAAAACCTATGCGCCGGAATTCCATACTTCGACGCCAGGTACTGCACCACCGCATCGGCCCGCCGCTGGCTCAACTCATAGTTGTATTGAGCAGGCCCGGTCGAATCCGTTCCACCAGTCACTTCCAGAATGAAGCTCTTGGCTGATGCGAGCTGCCCGGCAAAACTGTCCAGCTGCTGGCGGTCGTCTGCCGTCAGCACCGACTTGTCGAAACCGAAGGTGACTGCGACGTTGGCCACCGGATGATAGTTGTCTAACCCCTTGATCACGCTATCCAGCGAGTCGGCGCGATGCACCACGTTGTCCGCGGCCATCTGAGCATCGCTGGCGGCCTTGGAGGCGTCCTGCGCGTTCTTGTTCGCGGTATCGGCCGAGCCTTGGGCCTGCTTGATCCCAGCCATCGCCCGGTCATCTACATCGCGAATATCTCGATTGTTCGCAGCTGTCTTGTCGTTCAGCTGATTGGTGTGATCGATCAATGGCGCTGTCTCGTTGCGCACATAATTTTTTGTTGCGCACCCAGTGGCGCCCGCTACGGCTAAACCAGCCGCCAAACTCAACGCTGCTAACCGGTATGCGTTCATAGTGGGGTTCCCTTCTCCGCGAAACGATCTGCTCTGCGGACCATCCGCATGCAGCACAGACATCGTGTTACTCCGGAGTACTGCATTTGCCGTTCCAATCCATAAATAGCGCTCAATACCATGAAAATAATAGGCTTATATTGTTTTCTCCGGCGATCTCCGCTCTTTTCCACTGTGTACTTTTTACCGCTTCCGGTAACGATTGCGTGAACCCGGCAGGCTAGTGGCCGAAGCCGCTGCCCATTATCCTAAGAACAGATCGAATCCGTCCCCATGGACCTCTACGAGAAAATCCGCACCCTGCCCACGCAGCCCGGCGTTTACCTCTATAAAAACGCCGAGGGCGAAATCATTTACGTGGGCAAGGCCAAGAATCTGCGTTCGCGAGTTCGTTCTTATCTGCTTGAAGCTGCGCAGGCCAACGCCAAGACCGGTTCGTTGATGCGCGAGGCCGTCGATCTCGACTACATCCTTGTCGCCAACGAACACGAAGCTCTCGCCCTTGAGAACAATCTCATCAAGCAGCGTCATCCGCGCTTCAACATTCTGTTGCGCGACGACAAGACCTATCCTTATGTGAAGCTGACGCTGGCCGACCGTTTCCCCAAGGTCTTTGTCACTCGTCGGCTGCGCAAGGATGGTGCGGCCTACTACGGCCCCTACTTTCCCGGCAACCTGGCCTACCGCATCGTCGAGTTGATCCACCGCAGCTTTCTCATTCCCAGTTGCAAGATCGATCTCTCCCGCTATCATCCCCGCGCCTGTTTGCAGTACTACATTCATCGCTGCCT
>JBEKKL010000103.1:0-7593 GCA_050010735.1 Occallatibacter sp.
CGGGCCGGACCTTCAGCAAAAAGCAGATGCGCATATCTCTCCTCTCCGTTCGCGGAAATCTTCAATTTCGGATCCGATTTGCTTTTCAAAACAGAATAAGTTTACCATTCGATTCAGTCTCGCGGGTCACCTATTATGGTTGGGCTCTTCACAAAAAAGCGTGGCGCACTGGCTCTGGTTCTCCTGGGCGCAACTCTCATCTCAGGATCTACTCAGGCTCATTCTACGGTCCCTCGCACCAAATACAACTTCAACTCCGATTGGAGAGTTCTGGTCGGGGACCCGCAGGGGGCTGAGCAGCCTGACTTCGACGATTCGGCCTGGAAGCGCGTTACCACACCCTACGCATGGAATGAGGATGCCGCGTTCCGTGTCAGCATTCATGAGTTGCCGACAGGCGTGGCCTGGTATCGCAAGCACTTCCGGCTGCCTCCTCGCAGCGAGGGGATGAAGGTCTTCCTGGAATTCGAAGGCATCCGCCAGGCCGGCGAAGTCTACCTCAATGGCCAATTCATCGGCCGGCATGAGGACGGCGTCATGGCCTTCGGCTTCGACATCTCGAGCGCTGTTAAGCTCGCGCCGGCTGAAAATATCCTGGCGGTTCGCACCGACAACCGCTGGGACTACAAAGAGAAGGCAACCGGCGCCACGTATCAGTGGAATAACGCCAATTTCTATGCCAACTATGGTGGCATCTCCAAGAGCATCTGGTTGCATCTGACAGGAAAACTCTACCAAACCCTTCCACTTTTCTCGCAGCTCGGAACAACCGGAGTCTATGTGTGGGCCTGCGACTTCGACATTCCGGGACGACGTGCACGCATCACCGCCGAAGCGCAGGTGCGTAACGAATATGACACAGCGAAGACCGTCGGCTACCAAGTGGTGATCGAAGATATGGACGGCCATGCCGTCAGCAGTTTCGACGGCGGCGCCGCGACGCTGGCGGCTGGAGAGACTCGCGCGTTGACGGCTTCGGCAGAGGTGCGTGACCTGCATCTATGGAGTTGGGGTTATGGCTATCTCTACACGGTGATCACGAGGCTGGTGGTCGACGGACGTGCAGTAGATGAGGTGACCACTCGTACAGGATTTCGCAAGACCGAATTCTCTCAAGGCATGGTCAAGCTGAACGGCCGTGTCATCGACCTGCACGGGTACGCGCAACGTACGACCAACGAGTGGCCGGCCGTGGGGCTCTCCGTACCGCCGTGGATGAGCGATCTCAGCAACCGCTTGATGGTGGACGGCAATGCGAATCTCGTCCGCTGGATGCATGTCACCCCTTGGAAGCAGGATGTCGAGTCCTGCGATCGTGTTGGCCTGATCGAGTCCATGCCGGCTGGAGATGCGGAGGCCGATTCGCCGGGCAGGCACTGGGAGCAGCGTGTTTCTCTTATGCGCGATGCAATCATCTACAACCGCAACAATCCCAGCATTCTCTTCTACGAGTCAGGCAATCGCGGCATCAGTGAAGAGCACATGCTCGACATGAAAAAGGTGCGCGACGAGTTCGATCCCCATGGCGGCCGGGCGATCGGCGCGCGAGAGATGTTATCGAGCAAAGCCGCCGAATATGGCGGCGAGATGCTATACGTGGACAAGAGCGCCGCCAAGCCGGTGTGGATGCATGAGTACTCCCGCGACGAGGGCGCGCGCCGGTTCTGGGACCAATTCTCACCGCCCTTTCACGTGGACTCGCCTGATTACAACCGCAATCAGGACTCGCAGGCCATCGAGAATGTTCGCCGGTGGTATGACTACTGGCAAGCGCGTCCAGGCACCGGCAAACGGATCAACTCGGGCGGCGCCAAAATCATCTTCTCCGACTCCAACACCCACTTTCGCGGTGACAACAACTACCGCCGAAGTGGCGCTGTCGACGCTATGCGGCTGCCCAAGGACTCCTATAATGCCGATCAGGTCATGTGGGACGGATGGGTGGACCTGGAGCATCCCGGCATTCACATCCTTGGCCATTGGAACTATGCTCCGGGAACGATCAAGCCAGTGTATGTGGTCTCTACTGCGAATCGGGTTGAGCTCAAGTTGAACGGCAAATCTTTAGGCGACGGCTTGCGATCCAGTGAATTCCTCTTCACCTTCGACAAGGTCGCGTTTGAACCCGGAACGCTGCGAGCGATCGGATATGACGCACAGGGAAACAATGTCGCCGAAACCGGATTAGAAACAGCAGGACCGCCAGCCGCGCTCCGGCTCACAGCTCATACCGGCCCCCGCGGGCTCATGGCCGACGGCGCGGATATGGCGCTGGTAGATGTCGAGGTCGTGGACGCGACAGGGCGACGCTGCCCTACGGCGGTCAACCTCATCCACTTTACGCTGGCTGGAGCCGCGGAATGGCGAGGCGGCATCGCACAAGGCTCGGCAAATCCCGTGCCCATCAATTCGGTTCCCAACGAGAAATTCGGTCTCTCGACAACGTATCCGACGCCTCTGCTGCACGAAGACAACTACATCCTCTCCAAGACTCTTCCAGTTGAAGACGGCGTGAACCGCGTGATTCTCCGCTCGCTTCCCAGCGCGGGTAAGGTCACGCTCCTTGCCGAGTCGACAGGGCTGAAGCCGGCACAGGTCGAACTGCTCTCCCATGCAATTTCTGTCGATGCGGGGCTTTCGACCTTCAAGCCAGACGAAGGCTTGCCGTTAAATCTGCGGCGGGGACCGACGCCTTCCGGACCATCCTTCCATCAGACGAGATTCCCAATTGAAGTTGCGTCAGTAACAGCCGGCTCGAATGCGGCGCATGCCGGCTTGAGCATGGATGACGACGATTCCACGTCCTGGTCAAGTGACGAGGCGAAGGACGCGTCGGCGGAAAACGCCTGGATCGAGTATGTTTTTGCCAAGCCGGAGACCCCTCGGCAGATCGACCTCAAGCTGGGCGCCTTCCGCACACTACGCTATCCATTGCGGATCACGCTGGACGGCGCCACCGTGTGGGAGGGGCTGACGCCGATCAACTTCGGGTATTTTACTGCTGAGTTGAAACCCGCCACCGGCACCCATCTGCGAGTCGTTCTGACAGACGCTCCAGTGCGACAAACGGAACCAATTATTGAGCTATCCGCCACTTCGCCCAAACCGGCATCGCCACCAGTCAAGCCTGTTCTGACCATATCGGAGGCGGAAATATACAGTACGAAATAGTAATAGCTCGCGACCGCATCAACCTGGTCCGCGCGGACCCTCAGACGGCGACAAAGCCTCAACGAGAGAGAATCATATTTAAAACTATTTTCCTATTGACATTTGTTCCCTCGATCACCTACCGTCGCTCAGAGGTCTGACTCTGGGTCTCCAGGCCTGCTCTGTTCGTTGCATCCGACCATCCCGATTCCGGAGGCTCCCTTAGGGGATTATGAGCACACAAAAAGTCAAAACTATTGCAACCCGGACGCCGAATCACGGTCGAATCCGGGAGACCGCCGTCCGCCTCATTATGGGGTTGGCCGTCTGTTTCGTCCTGGCAGATATACCGGCCCGGGCCCAAACCGGTGGACAAGGCGCCATTGAGGGCACGGTCTCTGATACTAGTGGCGCTGTCGTTCCAGGCGCGATCGTAACTGCCACTAACACCGCCACTGGCGTGTCGACTACGCGCGTGACATCGGGAGCCGGCTACTACACCATTTCTCCGCTGGTTCCCGGCACTTATGCGGTCGCTGTCGAGGCCAAAGGCTTCGAGAACTTCAAGCAGGAAAACATGGTCATCGATGCCATGCAGGTCAGCGGCCTCAATGTGGAGTTGAAACCGGGCTCTGCGACCCAGACTGTAACGGTGTCCGATGCGCCGCCGGAGCTGGATACGACGAGCGCCGTGCTGGGTGGGACCATGGAAAGCAGTGTGTACATGGAACTGCCCTTGATGCTCGCCGGATTGCAACAGCGTGACATTACCCAGTTCTCCAACCTGTTGCCTGGAGCGCAGGTCAATCCCGGTGGCCGTTCTTCAGTCATCAGTGGAACAGCACAGCGCCTGGGTGAGCTTTATCTCGATGGGCTGCCGATGACCACGGCCAGCCAGCAGGGCGACAATCGTCCCCTCTTTAACCTGGTTCCGATGGAGGCGATCGACCAGATCAACGTGGTCACGAGCAGCTTCTCGGCAGAGTACCAGGGCGCCGGCTTGGAAAACTACACAATGAAGTCAGGTACGAATGAGCTACATGGTACGGTTGCCGATTTCGTTCGCAACACTGCCTTCGACACCTGGGGCTTCTCTGCTCCCTGGACCACAATCATAAACAGCCAAGGCGTGAAAGGCTACCAGAAGGATTTGGGAACCAAGCCACCCGAGCATCAGAACGAGCTTGCGGCAGGGATCGGCGGACCGATTGTCATCCCTCACATCATCAACGGCCATAACAAGCTCTTCTTCCAGGCAAACTACGACCGGTTGCATAGCCGCACCGCAGCCAACCTCGTTGCTGCGACCATCCCAACCACCCAGATGCAGTCTGGAGATTTCTCCCAGTTACTGTCGGCGAACGGTGGTCCTGGATATGCGATCTACGATCCATCGACGTTAGCGAGCTGTACGGCGCATAACGGCGGCGTGCCCTGTCGCTACCAGTTTGGCTATGGCGCCGGCGCCTCCACGGCCACCAACAATACCAACCCCGGTAACCCCGTTGCCACCGGAGCTGCTGTCAACGTCATTCCCTCAAACGAGATCTCACCCATCGCACAATACATGGAGAAGTTTCTGCCCGCCCCTGCCAATTCCGCGATTACCGGCAATTATCTCGGAGGCATTCCAGGAGGCTACGACAACTACCTGTACTCCGGCCGCATCGACTATGTCGCCTCGGATAAGCAGAGAATTTCTGCGATGACGACCTATGGCCAGCGCGCGAATGCGACGTATGCCACAGGGAGCACACCGATTCTGCCGGTTCCGTATCTGCAGGGCACAATTGCGGTGGTTGCAGGCCGTACAGCCGATCTGGAAGACAGCTACGCCTTTACACCGAACCTGGTAAACCAGTTCAAATATGGTTGGGTGAACTTCGGCGGCCCGCCGGTGCAAAACCCCACCCAGGGCATCACACAATATGAAGCGCAGACTGCCGGAATCACCGGATTGCCGGCCGGTCAGGCGTCCACGGAGTTTCCTACCAGCGCCTTTAGCGGGAGCAACGCACAGTCGCAGTGGTCCAACGGCGCCTCGAGCGCAACCTACACATCGGTGAGCGAAACCCTCACGATGATCGACAATCTGCAATGGATCAAAGGCAGGCATGCCATCACCGCCGGCATGCAGGTGCAGTGGTTGCAGAATCAGGCCAGCACTGCCGACGGTCCTTCCACGCCACTCATGCTCAATTGGAATCCCGCCGAGACCTCTGGCATCACCAAGGGAACGGGTTATACCACTGGCACGGGCTATGCATATGCCAGCTACATGATGGGCGCGGTCAACAGCAGCAGCGACACAGAGCAGACGGTGTCGGAACTTGGCGGTCGTTACCGGCCGATAGCGCCTTACTTCCAGGATGACTTCAAGGTAACCAAGAACTTGACGTTGAACCTGGGGATGCGATGGGATTACCTCCCGACCTATCACGAAGCGCAAGCTCGCTGGTCCTATCTTGACCCGAGGGTTGTCAATCCGGCCACGGGCAATCTTGGCACCCTGGTGTTTGCCGGCAATCACGGTGCCGGAATCAGTTCGGGCGAGGCAACACCGGTCCACGCCTACTGGAAGAACTGGGGACCGCGTCTCGGCTTCTCCTGGCAGATGGCTCCGCGCCTGGTCATGCGTGGAGGCTGGGGCATGCTCTACTCCCACGCTGGTGGCACCAGCGGTGCGGGCGGCGCCGCGGTTGGAACTGGCCAGAACGGATTCAACACGCCGCTTACTTTCAATGCGAACTCCGCCGGAGCGACCGCCGGACCGACCTTTTATCTCAACAACAACCCGGCCTTTGCCACGCCCAACGCCAACTATGGCGGTGCTCCTTACACACTCCCGACGCCCACTGGCCCTTCGGCTGCGGCGCAGATCCTCAACGTGGGCAACTATGTCAACTCCGCGGGTGCTGCGGTGGCCGCCGGTTCTGCTCCCGGTTATGCCGATTTTTACCTGGCGGGACGTGCGCCGCAGTTTAGCTTCTTCAACTTTGGTTTCGAACTCCAGACGACCAAAGACATCACTCTTAGCGCTAACTACGCCGGTTCTGAGAGCCACTTCATTGCCGGCGCCAGCAATATTCGTGGTCTTCAGTCAGGGCAGATTAATCCGGCGTACGTGGCTGCACTTGGAACGGGCTCATATGGGGCCGGCCTGCTCAGCAAGCCCGCGACTGCGGCAAATATCGCTGCCGCGCAGGCGATCTGGCCCTCGTGCTGCAACCTGCCCTACGCTGGATTTGGTGCTGCCGCCGCTACCGGTAGCTCGGCGGGTAATCAGGCCACGATTGGGCAGATGTTGAAGTGGATGCCACAGTTCTCCTCAACCAGCGACACGTGGGGGAACGTGGCCAATGCCAACTACCACTCCTTGCAGATCACCGCAACGAAGCGGCCGTCGCATGGCCTCACGCTCACCGTCAATTACACCTACTCCAAGCAAATGGATGATGCGGGAACCCAGCGCACAGGTTATGACATTCCGGCTGCCCTGACCATCGACCACAGGGCCTGGTCGAAGAACCGCATTGATTACTCACTCAGTACGCTCAATGAGCCGCAGAGTCTGGCGGTCTACGGCGTCTACAAGCTGCCCTTTGGCAAGGGAGGCATCGGTGGAGGTCACCTTCTTACCCGCTGGCTGCTAAGCGGCTGGGAGACCGCGCATATCGCGACCTACGTCTCAGGAATGCCGTTGACCCTGAGCTCGTCAAACTGCGCCAGCCTGACTGGCGAGGGAACCTGTATGCCCGATATTAATCCCAACTACACGGGTGGGCGAAAGGGCATTCGTCAAAACGGCAAATGGGGCAATGGTGTGACCGCTTTGACTCTCGGAACCGTCTCCTACGTTCTTGGTGGTGACCCCAACTACAATCAGTCTATTAATCTTAAGAACGGAACCACGACCTCGTACACCTACGTTACGAGCCCCAATCCCGGCATGGGTGGGCGAATATCTACCACCTCTGCCACCGGTGTAGTCACAAATGTAGATTATCCATGCGCGGCAACACAAAGCCCCTTCTGTAACGCAGGCATCGGAATGGTTGGCAACGCACCGCGCACTGGCGCATTCGGCTTGCGCGCTCCCGATACCTTCCGATTGACGAGTGGCGTGAACCGCACCTTCGACATCACCGAACGCATTAAGTTCATCTTCAGGGCCGATTGCCAGAACGTGACCAACGCGGTCACCTTCGGCATCAATGCCGCCAACCTGCAGATACCCACTAACGTCAGCTCGGCCAACTTCGGTACCGTCGGCTACGCCAGCGGTGACAGCCGCGACTTCCAATTCTCAGGACGCATCAACTTCTAATGTACCGGGAGATCCCCCGGCTCTGCCGGGGTGGCAGTAGCAGTTTGACATTTACGGGAGTCCATCCAGGAAACTCCGAGAGGTGAGCCGCCAAGCACACATCAAGGAGAACCCGG
>JBEKKL010000104.1:0-6603 GCA_050010735.1 Occallatibacter sp.
GGAAGGCCGGCGAGCCCGCAGGATGGCTTGTACGATAGCCGATGGCGAGTACACTGAAAACCAATAGTGCGGAAATCTGGACGATGTTGATAGCCAGGTTGACGGCCGTTGAAGCTCCTGCGCCCTTCGATGCGATCCAGCCAACAAAGAATGAGAAGGCAATTGCCACCAGTGCCATGAAGATCAGACCAGGATTCGAGCCGCTCATGAAGTTTGGATAGAGGAAGCCGACTACATAGCCCACGAACACACCGGTAACGGCCACCATTACTCCTGGATAGACCCAGTAGTAAAGATGCGAGCCCCAGCCGACAATGAACTTGGCGACGCGGGCGTACTTGAAGAACCTGTCCTTGGACAGGAGCGCCTGCTCTGCGTAATAGTAGCTTGAGCCCGTGCCGGGATAGAGTTTGGAAATCTCCGCGTATGCGACCGCCGTGGCCAGGCAAAGCAATAGGGCGGCAAAGATGCCTAGCCACATGGTCGGCGCAGTGGTGCCGGTGCCAGCCTGGATGACGAAAGTGAGCCAAAGAAAGGCGCCTGGGGCGATGAGAGCCATTGCATTGCTGGTTAGTCCAGTGAGGCCCAGAGTGGCCTGCATCTGAGGTGCCTTTTGATCCGCCATGAACATTCTCCTGAACGTGATGTCTTTTCGGCTGCTCCCGGCGTCTAGACCCCGGTCATCTTTGCGGCTCACTCGCCTGCGATTCGCCGGCAGAGGCGATACAACAAATCTGAATGATTTATATGAAGGCTAAAGCTGAAGAGATAAGGATGAAATGAAGAAACTGAAATGAAAGGCGAACAGCGCTGCCATGAACCAGACTCTAGAGCGCTTCTGGTCCATTTCCAGGAATTGTCAGACGCACCAGTGGCGAAGCTGTCGAGCGGATCGCGTCTTTGTGAACCTTGAAGACGCGTTCCTTGATAGGGGTGGACGTTACAAAATCCTGGTATGCCCGCTCTAGATGCGCGCGGAAGTAGGCGCGGGCTTTCTCTTCGTCCGGCTCCAAACCGGCCTCGCGAAGATTGTCTCCCATGCGCCGCAGTATATGCAGCCGTGCCACATTCAGCACCGCAGGGTCATAGGGTACGCAAAGAAAGCGAAAAAAATCTTCAGCGGAGGAAAGCTTCGCCAGTTGTTCAAGCACAGTCATATTTCATCTCCAGTGGGGTGTGCATGGATATTGCCGGATCGCTCGCGCGCCGGTAAAAGTCCAACAACTCTTCTGAATTGACAACGCGCTTCGCCTGCATGGATCGCTGCCGAACTTGATCCAGCACCGATTGCGTGCGAACTCTGTCCGTCACCAGTCCGAGAGATTGCAGTGCACCCGCGACTGATGCCAACCCCGAGTGCTTTCCCAGAACAATCTCACGCACGCGGCCGAAGGTTCGCGGAGACAATTCCTCATATGTGGCTGGATCTTTCTGCAGTCCATCGACGTGAATGCCAGACTCATGTGTGAAGGCATTGGCGCCGACGATCGCTTTCCCAACGGGAATAGGACGGCGCGCCGCTCTGGCCACGATTTCAGCGAGTCGCGGCAACTGCGCCAGATTCACATTGCTGCCGGCGCCATGGAAACGATTCAGGCACGCAGCAACTTCTTCGAGAGCCGCATTGCCGGCGCGCTCTCCCAGGCCGAGTACGCAAACGCTGGCATGAGTTGCTCCCCCTCGAATTGCCGCAAGCGTGTTCGCCGTGGCCAAACCCAGATCGTCGTGACCATGGAACTCCAACTCGACGCCAGTCGCTTGGCAAAGCCTCCTGAATGCCTCGTAAACTGCAGATGGCTCCATGTTGCCGAGTGTGTCCGCGTAACGAAAGCGATGAGCGCCTGTGCTTGCGGCTGCATCCACTGCGATGAGGAGAAAGTCCATGTCGGCGCGGCTGGAGTCTTCACCTCCCATCGCCACGCGCAATCCACAATCGACTGCATAGGCAATCACATCACGGATTCGGTTCAGCACACCTGCACGATCCAGATTCAGCTTGGCTCGCATTTGAATATCCGAAACCGGAATGGAGAGATTCACCCGCTTTAACCCGGTCTTCCGCGCGGCATCGACATCGGCGCGTGTCATGCGACACCAGGCAATTGGCTCGGCCTTGCTCAACGCGACACCGATGGCTGCAATCTCATGTATCTCCCTTTCTCCGATCGCTGGAGTGCCCGCCTCTATCTCGTCCACACCAGCATCTTCGAGCGCCAGGGCGATCGCCAGCTTCTCTTCCAGTGTGAAGGCAACTCCAGGGGCCTGTTCTCCATCTCTGAGTGTCGAGTCGTTGATTACAACGCGAGAGACACTAGACATAGGCAGCCTCCAAAGGAGCGAAACCGGATTGCAGATCGCTTACCGCCCGCTGAAGTACCTCAATAACTCGATCCACGTCGTAGTCCGAGTTCTCGCGCGAAAGCGAGAAGCGCACCGCTCCGCGCAGATGACTGAATGGAATCTTCATAGCGGTTAACACGTGAGATGGATGGAGCGAACCTGACGTGCAGGCCGATCCGGAGGACGCAGCAATACGTTCGCGATTGAGAACGATCAATATTGAGTCTGCTTCGATATTCTCGAAGGCAATGTTGAGTGTGTTGGGTAGGCAGTTATAACGGTCTCCAACACGAATCGCGGCTGGAACGAGGCGCACAATCTCCCGTTCCAGGTAGTCGCGCAACAAAGAAATCCGATTCATATCATGCTGCAATTCCTCGGCTGCAAGTTTGGCGGCCACTCCAAAACCAGCGATTGCCGGCGTATTCTCAGTACCGGCACGTCTTCCACGTTCTTGACGGCCGCCATAAATAAGCGGCGCCAAGTCCGTTCCGTTGCGCACGTACAGGGCGCCAATTCCTTTAGGACCGTGCATTTTGTGCGCCGAAATCGAAAGCATGTCGATCTTAGTGCTATTCACCTTGATTTCGACTCTTCCCGCAGCCTGAACGGCATCGCAGTGAAACAAGGCCCCCGACGAGTGGGCCATGGACGCAAGCATCTCAACGGGAAATACAACACCAGTTTCGTTGTTGGCCCATTGAAGAGAGACGAGAGCTGTCCGCTCACTTAGAGCCTTCCGATATGCATCGAGAATAAGATTCCCTTGGCCGTCGACCGGAATGCGATGAATCTTGGCCCTCCCAGTCTTTTCCAAATGCGCGCACAACGCAAGCACAGCAGGGTGTTCAACGGCTGAAGTAATAATCTCGTTCCGCCCCTCCTGCGTCTCGAGAGCCGAGAGGATCGCTGTGTTATTCGACTCGCTCCCCCCTGAAGTAAAGACGATCTCGCTGTCGCGTCCTGCTCCGATCAACGCGCAAACCTGGCTTCGCGCCACACGCACGGCATCCTTCGTTGCGGCGCCCAGATCATGAAGTGAAGATGGATTTGCAAACTCATCGCGAAGAAATGGCAGCATTGCCTCAACAACACGAGGATCGGTGCGCGTCGTCGCGTTGTTGTCCAAGTAAACCCACGGTTTTTGTCTACACATTTCTGCCATTGCGAGTTTCCTCAGACAACGTCTATCAACAGCATGATTTGCCGCAGCCACCCTTGGATCGTGCATGAGGATTGTCGAACGAAAAGCCCGTGCCCTCTTGACTGTCAATAAAATCAATCGTCGTGCCGGATATTAACGCAACGGAGGATGGATCGATGAGTATCTTCACTCCATGACTCTCGCAGGAGATATCCTCGGTTCCTGCGCTTTCCACTAGACCCATCTCGTATTGGAGTCCTACGCAACCGGCTGACCGTACGGTTAATCGCAGTCCCACGATCGATCTGGGAACCGTAGCGATTGCCGAGTGCAAAGCACCTGCCGCAGCTTCTGTCAGTTGGATCATCGCGCCCTCCGTCATTGGCGTTGCTTGAAATATTGCACGTTGGGTGCCAATCTGAGTTTACTGAGAATAAATATACTTAGACCTGCTCGCGGCGAGCGGAAGAGGAAGTTGTCGCGTTTGCGACATGTCGAGTGCCGGTCATTGTGCGAAAGAGGATTCGATGCCAATCAACCTCGAAGACTCCGCATGAAAGCGCGTCCGAGCCAGGAGGCTCTCGCCCGATTCGCTGCCAAAACATCCATCGAAGTCGCCACACTCGGAGCAGCATGGAGCGACGCACATATTGAATCCATCATCGCGGCAGATCATTCGATAGAAGAATTTCTTCCACTTCATGTCCTGGTCGTTGCGACGCGCCAGGAAGGCAAAGTGACGGAGCATGAGCTTGGATAACTCACTGCGATTTGCCAGTCCAAGATCCTGCCATAAATGATTTGGCCGTGTGGCTCTGCGGGCTACGAGAAAGGTCAACAGTGAATTGATTGGAGATGAAGCGGTGCGGAAGCGCCACAACAGCTCCCGCAAGCATTTCTCATCTTCGTTGACTGTCGGCTCGACATCTAGATTGAACATCTCCAGGCCATTCAATGTTCCGGGAAAGTATCTTTCGATATTGCGGCGGAGTGCTGAACCACAGATGCCGAGAGCGTCGGTGAATGAGCCCCCGGCGCGGCACTCATCTACAGCGGCGGCAAAGACACACGCTAGTACATGCCCATCGAAAGGGTCGCACGCGGTGACCGCGTTCGCGTCAATCAACTGCGTGTACATAGCTTCCGGCGTCATCGCTGCCCCCTAGGATGGACCGTGTTTTTGACAGTTCTTCCCGCACACCCGGCCGCATGCGCCACATCCAATACATGCTCCAGGATCGGTGACGGTCATTACCTTGCGCAATATCTCCTCGTCGTCATCGAGCCCGACGAGATCGCCGTCTTCAGTGATTCCCTGTAACGTCATTACTGAACGGCCGCAGACTTTAAAGCAACGGCCGCAGCCGATACAAATCTCCCGATCGATGTCTAGCAGATAAGAGGGTTGCCACGCTCTTCCATCGCGCGTCACTGCTTGTGTTTCAATCTGTTCCGCTTCCATCTATGCCTCCGCATTTTGCAGTAATGCTCGCTTTGCTTCGAGTTCTCGATATGCCTCATAGGCCCGCTCGGCCACGGCTGGAATCTGCTCCCAATTGGTTGGCAAATCCTCGGCGAGATCGTGAAGGTTCAACTTGGCCTGCACGGCTTGCGAGGACAGCTTCTTCACTTCAGCTTTGAGGGTCTCGAAGTCTATCAAGCGGCCTCGCTCTCAGTAGCGCGCAACCTCCGGGTATTTTTCAATCCACTCAATTCCATCGGCAACAATTCTTTCGCCTTCCGACTCCAGCTTCTCCAAGCTGTCAAATCCAAATCGATGCACGTCGCGCAAGTGCTTGTTGAAGACGATCAACCGGCCCGCAGTAAGTACGAGGCGGCCAAATCCTTCGTGATGCAACTTTATAAGTGGCGACACCATCACGCCGGTAACACGCTCAATGGTCAGTCCGATAGCGTTGTAATACAGTTCCATGCGCCACAGCGTTTCCGGATCAGGGTCACTCATGATAGGAATCTGAAGGCGCTTGTCGCGTGTCATGATGTATGGCTCCAGCAGATCACGATCGCTCTTTGCATCCCATGATCCATGCAGATCCTGAGCCCGCCATTGCTTGATCAATTCACTGAGGAAGCCCCGCGCCGGCGGTGCGACGACTTCCACTGCATTCTCAGCCATAGATCACCTCATCTTCGAAATCCAGGGTGCGCTCTTTGCCCTTGTTCAGCGCCTTGCGTATCCACGGCGGCGGGTTACCGTTCAGCACTTTTTGCAGTTGCTGCAATGAATCATCAATCGCCTGGGTTTCAGCAACCTTGATCGGGTGGACGTTTTTTGCCACCACACGAGCGGCAGCTGAGCCACCGATTGCTGCAACATAGAGAATTGCGCAGTCTTTAATTGCTTCAAGCTTGGGCCCAAGCTTGTCTTCGTTGCCGTCCTCTTCCAGATTGCCGATGAATTCAACGCAATTGACGAACCGGCAGTCGTCTGGATTGATGTCGTAAATCGCAATCTTCTTTGCCCATCCAAAGTGAGCGTTGACGTGCTGTCCGTCCTCTGTTGCAAAGGCGACTTTCATAGTCCTCCTGCGAATCGCAAAGCGTTTACTACACCTATTGCAGCGTCACTAGATCGTGAGATTGTTGATGCTTCGGAAGCCATGTCTCAGGCGTCGGCTCATGTGCATTCGCCATGAGAAGATTACCAACTTCGAAGATCAGATTGCGCGTTCCTCTATAGCCAACTGTTACCTGCTGGCCGGCCCCAAGACGATCAAAGACTGGAATTCCAACGCGGAACAATGGGATCTGAAGGCGCTCCGCGGCTTGCCTGCCGTGCGAATGCGTGACGATCAGATCAGCTCCAACAGACCGAAGTTCGAGATCTTCCAGGTCGCCTATCAAAACGTCGTCGACTGGAATGTCTTCAAGCACAGGGGATTGTGTCGTGGTCACCGCCGCCTTTATCGTGCAACCCATTTCTTGAAGCCATCGTGACATCGTAAGTAGCAGATCAGGCTCCGCAGCAATGGCGACTCGCTTGCCACCGAAATAGAAGTGCCCGTCTAGCATTGCATCAATCAACTGGCTTCGTTGACGCCGATACTTCTTTGGAACAGGAACGCCGCTAACCTTCGACAAGAACCCCATCAGGTCAT
>JBEKKL010000105.1:0-5660 GCA_050010735.1 Occallatibacter sp.
TCCTTCCCGATCCAGATAATGGACTGGCTGATCCGTAGCGAGAATCTCCAGGGAGATTGTTTCCGGCTGCGCACCGTCTTCGCCTGCGATCCGATCTGCGGATACTCGAAGATCTTGCACATCCTGCTCGGAATTCAAGCCACACTCTCGGGAGAGAGTTTGGCGGAGGATTCCATAATAGCTGCTACTGGCTAACTGGCTGGCTTCTTCGCAGCCAACGGCATTTCCGAATAACAAATCGTCCACGCGATAAAGCAAAGGCCGATAGGACGCCACCATGCGAATGACCGGCGCTTGCGCAACCTCCTGACCGGATGCCGTGAGTTCACGGTTCTCCACAAAAGGCCAACGGAACTCTGCAAGCAACTTCAGAATGGCGTCCGTATGCAATGCGTCAACCAGGCGAAGTGATTCGCCAAACGTTTCCACTCCTGCTTCCTGCAAGATCGACAACAGGAGCACGCGCACGGAGCCCTGAGCCAACCTTCTCCACGCAAGCTGTTCGCTGAGAGTTGGCGAGAACGCCGCTGCGATCTTTTCGTTGAGCGCAAGTACGTACGAAGTATCCGCGATGAATCGAGCAGGCTCGATCGCATACATCGCTGTCAGCCCCATATCGCCCACGCCGGAACACGATCTCTCTACCAAGCGGTAAACGTCGTCGCCATTCCTTTCGATCCATCCCAGAGATTCAAGCATGTCTAAGGCGATCGTAAAGAATCCTTCGTTGGCGTTGAGCTTTTCCACGAGCCACTTCCGGCCCCGATATTCCTCGGGGTCGAGCAGCGCAAAGAGTTCATGCCGATGGCACGACTCGACGATCGGCACGGCTAGATAACCGGCGCAATAAGAGTTCGCTTGCTCTGTCATGAATTCCGTCAATGTAATCTGATAATTCCTAAGACAACGATGCGCGGGCTGCGAAACGGCGCGGCGCCGCCCGTCTCCGGAGTCATCGCCCGCAGAGGCATAGTTCAGGCTTTACACCGCTTCAAGGTCTTAGGGAATCATGATCGCGCTCACCGCGCACAAGAGATTCGAAACAAAGTTCATGAATGCCAAGATAGGCCCGTCTGCTTTAGATCACGCGGGCAATACCCGGAATCTTTCTCATCAAGGAACTCGCTGCCCAGCTGAGCGCAAGAGCGCAGACAAACGCAGTAAGCCCTTTCACGATGGCGGGAGCCGCAAATTGCAGAAGCACCCATTGCACCCAGCAGAGGATCACGTAGTGCAGCAAATAGATTCCGTATGAATTGGCACTGAAGTTATCGGCGATGCGATTCTTTCTCTGAACGAAGCGCACGAAAAGCGCAATGACAAACACACTCGTCGCTGCACAGGTGAACGAGAACAGTACCGCGGCAAACTGGTCTTTTTTGAGGGCATTGCTGGCGAGCCACGCTCCGAAAAACAGCATGGACGCCACGCCCCACACGGGCCACCTTCTGGCGAGCCGCCCTGCGCGCTGGAAGAGCCCGGTATCGATGCCGTAGATTCCGAGTCCTGCGCCGACGAAGAAATAGAGCAGGTAGACAAGCAGTTTACTGCCCTGCACGAGGAATGGGCCGAAGATAATAGGAGCCCACGGTCCGAACTTCCAGAACAACGGCAGATAAGCCGCCTGAGACAAAACAACCAGCGCAACAAAGAAACGCAGAGGCCGCGTCCCCATGCCGCCCATTATGGTCGCGAACGATTCGATGACGCGCGGGGCAATCAGATAGCACAGGCCCGCAAGGCAATCAAAACCGAGCAATACCCACAGGAACCACGTTGGACCCGACGGCCAGTTGCCCAGCGAAAGCCAGACCTTCCAATATTCCGCGAGACCCGCATGCGTCGGCGACTGTAGGTATGCGGGCAGATACATAAGCGGCCCCAGCAGCGCTGCGGACAGCGCGAACGGCAAGCCAACGCGAAGGAATCGCCGCCTAAGGAACGAGGATGCGCCATGCCGCCTTAAGCTCGGCCATACAAAAACTCCCGAGATAAGAAACATTAGCGACATGAAAAAGGTGTCGTTCCAAGCAAAGAACAGATCAAAGCCAGGCCAGCCAGCTGGATCCGCAACCGGGAACATCAGCCAGACTCTTGGTTGAGCAGTAAATGAAGCCGGATGCGGAATCTTCATCGACATGTAGACAATCGCCGAGTGATGCGCCACGACGAGCAGCGTCACAAAGGCGCGCAGATAAGAGAGCGCAACGGCAGTTTGCCCTGGAACCGTTTGACTCGGCGTTGCCGGCGCCTCGATTATTGCCTGTGTAGCCATATACTTATTCTCCGTCTGTTAACTTTTCTTTTTCGATTTTGCCGAATACAAAGTTGTTAGTAGACCTGCAAATAGGACGAATCGATCAGTGGTGCAGGCCACGACAACTGCGGGAGAAATTCCTGCCCTCTTGCCGCGGCCTGTGTCTATTCCTCGCGCAACAAGTTCACCGGATTGACAGACAGCGCGCGTTGTGCCGGAATCCACGTTGCAATTAAGCCCAACAGCATCATGGTTAGCACCACGCAGCCAAGAACGAGCGGATCGCGAAGCGTGGCCTGATACACAAGATAGGTGAGCACTTGAGTAGCCAGCGCCCCCAGCACCAATCCCAAAGCCGACCCTAGAGCGAGCAGCTTCACTGGACGTCCCAACGCGGCCAGTAGCACTTCCCTGCGCTGCGCTCCCAGGGCGATGCGAATGCCCAGTTCCTTGAGCCGTTTGCTCACCGAGTATGCTGCCATACCAAAGATTCCCGTTACCGTGAGCATCGCGCCCATTAGGCCAAGTACGCCGAGAGCGACAGTGGCAATACGCGAAGAGAACAATGCGCCATCCAGTTCTTTGGACCATGGCTGAATCATGAGCGGCAGGGCGGAATCAAGCTCATGAAGGGTGCTTCTCACGGTTCCAGCCAACTGGAGCGGCTCGCGCTCCGAACGCACCACCAGATAAGTCTGACTGATGGGCGACTGCATGATAGGACGAAACACAGCGGGCTGGGCCTCTTCCGTCAGGACGAGATACTTTCCATCCTCGACAAGTCCCACGACCTGCACGCGCGCCCCATCCGCTGTTTTGAAATATCGCCCTAAAGCATCGTTCGCCGACCCGAGCACCTTCTTTGCAAATTCCCTGTTCACCACGGCCACCTGCGGAGAGTTCGCGTCGTCATCCCAGGAGAAATCTCTCCCCGCCAGCAGAGTTGTGTCTGCGGCATGAAAATATCCCGGAGAAATGTGGTACACCATCGACAAGCCTGCGGAATTCGATGCGCTTAAATCCGTAGTCCTGTCAGTAAACACTGGTGTTCTGTCTCCGCCCATGCTGAGCGGAGGGAAGTTGATCGAGGCCACGGATTGTATGCCAGGAACAGCTTGCAGCGCCTCGATCATCCGCCGTTGCATCGCCGGTACTCTATCGCCGGTGTACCCTGACATTTTCAAGTCTGTCTGCGCCAGCATTGTGTTTTGCGGATCGAACCCGAAGTTCCCATGCAACGACCGCGATAACCCGCGGATCGCAACCATTGAGCAGATCACCAGAACAGCGCAAATTGCGATTTGTCCCACAAGCAGAATGTCCCGGATAGTGACTCGCCGCCCAATTCTGGCCCCGGAGCCCGACTTAACTACCTCGTAGGGATTGGCCTGGAGCACTTGACGCACCGGAATGATACCGAAAAGGAAACCGCTGACCAGCGACAACACCAGAGCCACCACATAGACCTTGGCATCGGGAGTGACCGGCAAGTTCATCGGATACCGCGGCACCGGTTGCCATGCGCTCAACCGTCCCAAGAGGACCAAACTGCCCAGCAGTCCCACCGTTCCGCCGATGATCGAGACTAGTAGAGCTTCCGTCAATAGTTGCCGCAAAATGCGCTTGCGATTCGATCCGAGCGCGAGGCGCAGGGCGACTTCATGGGCGCGATCCGCAGCCCGCGCGGCAAACAAGCTACCCAAATTAGCGCATGCCGCCAGGAGAATCAAACCGGCAAGAAGCATCAACGCCGCCACGAACGCCTGCACAGGACCGCCCATCGCGTTCCCCAAGAAGCCCGGACGCCCAAGTGTAAACGGTTTCAGTGCATGATCTTTCGGGTAAGTACTCACAAGGTAGGCCCCAATCGAATTCAGGTCGCCGACGGCTTGCGCGGTGGTGATCCCCGGCTTGAGGTGGCCTATCACTTCCATGATGCCCTTGACTCCACGTGCATTCAATTTGCTTTCGCCATCCAATAGCTCCTGGTTTGCCATAGGAACGAAGAACTCGGGGGAGAAGAAGAGCAGCGTCCCGCGAAAGCCGGGCGGGGTTACACCAATTACCGTGAACGGATGTTTATTCAGCCGGACAATGCGGCCAACAACAGAGCGATCATCCTGAAAATGGCTGTGCCAGTAGGTATAGCTCAGAACAATATAAGGGGCGCTATTTGGCCCGTGCTCATCGGCGCTATGAAAATACCGTCCGAGGTACGGCTGCTGCATACCCAGAACATCAAAGTAGTTTCCACTCGTTTCGTAACAATAAACCGAAGACGGGTCCTTGCCTGTGTCCAGCGCGACCTCGGAGATGCCAAATGCAGCCAGATCCTCAAAGGTCCGGTTGCGTTCCCGCAGATCGAGGTAGTCGGGATACGACTGCCATCCGAAATCGGCGCCCTCTTCAAGCCCATAAAGGCTTTCCGCCCTAGCCACATTGAGCGGGCGCAGGACCAGCGCGTTCAATATGCCGAAGACCACAGCATTCGCGCCGATCGCCAATGCCAACGTCAATATGGCAGTAACAGTGAATCCGGGAGATTTGCGCAGTACACGCAGGCTGAAACGCACATCCTTGAGAAACGTATTCATGCTGAAACTCCAAAGGAGGAACAAAGCGGCTCGAAGGTGAAGAATTCGTTAGTTTTGGGCAGGAATCGTGGCTTGATTAGGTGGAAGTTCTGCTCCTGCTCAGTTCGTCGGCTCTTGGATAAAATCGAATAGCTTGCTGTAATCGTATTGCTTTCTTTGAATACTGAGCAGAGTCGGCACGTGAGAGATCAACTTATACAACTGCTCTGCCCTGGCGTTTGTCATGAAATAAGGAAGCCGAGGGTCGAGTTCGTCTGTTAATACAAGCTCGACTTGTCCATTGCCCACAGGCGTCCAGCGCCACTCATTGTCGATATGCGTCACGTGAACGCAACAATTGTTGTCCGGGAAGCGATCCGGAACTGTCACGAGATGCACCGTAAGAACTTTACTCTGCGGATCCTGTGAAATATCTTCCCGGAAGACCAAGTCTCGCGGAGAAAAGGGCGAAGGAAGGTTCAGACGATAATAGTTTAGAGAGTGCACACTTTTTGCATCCTTCTGCCAGGGTTCAATGATCTGCGCAGCGACGCACGAAGGATTCCAATCAGTACAGTGCTGAAGAGAGGTATCGCTCATGACATCGACGATCTGCCGCATCGACGTGTGAACACGCCTCACCATCTTGAATTTCTTTAACACATCCCCCGGCGTCTTCAAGGAGTAGACCTTGACGCCGTTGCGGTCAATCACCAATTCCCACTTATTCGAGCCAGAGTATTTCCATGTTATGTGTGCCACAAAAAGAGCGGCGCAAGCAACCAATACGAGCATAAGAGCGCCTCGCATGAGCCACCCGAATAAGCTCG
>JBEKKL010000106.1:0-5637 GCA_050010735.1 Occallatibacter sp.
CCTGAGAACCAGAGTTGCTCGATCGTCTGGCCGGGGGCGGGCGGAGAACTCCACAAGGTCGCCGGAAACTGCGCGCGCTGCTCATCGAGCGCCACGAGGTGAATGCCATTCTTCACGTTCGGATGCAGAGTCGTATCGAGGAATCCGTACTCTGACTCGTCCACTCCGCCGAAGATGGCAGGGATGCCCAACGCACCCACCGTCTCCCAGACGCCGACCATCTCGATCGCTGCGGGCGCGAGACCACAGGCGCCGAGGCCGGCAAGGATCGTGGCGCGATTTGCCGGGTTGCGGTAGGCAGCGAAGGCCTGCGTCACACAATCATCGGTGAAGGCTCCGGAAGGCAGGCCGCAGATTGCGATCATTCCAGCGAGGCTGCGTGCAGTGTATGCTCCTCGGCTGAATCCGAAGAGGAAGATATCGTCACCGGGCTCGTAGACATGGGCGATTTTGGTGTAGCCGTCCCGCACCTTCTGCAGGATTCCCTGGCCGAATACTCCATCGAGCAGCCGATCGAGCCCAGTGGCGTCGGCGCCGACTCCATCGTCGTAATAGGTCACCTGATCCGCGGTAACAGTCAATGCTTTATAAAGCCGGTAGACGTTAGTGCCGCTAACGGGCGCCTCCCACGTGCCGTCGGCGCAAAAGACGATCCTCTTTGACATGGGGACCTCCCTCCAAGCGCTTTAGAGAACGTTAGTGCATCTCTCTTTTACCATGACTCTGAATTTGTGAATAGCGGGATTCTCGCGGAGAAGAATGCTTTTTACCTTGACAAGCTAAAGGCGCGCGTTTCCTATACAAGCATGAATTCAAGGCTCGCTCTTTGGGCATCCAAGCTTCGGACGAGAGAGCCGCAACGAGGAGCGCTGGCGTTTGCGGCCGCTCTGAGCTTGTGGGCAACAGGCTGCCAGGCGCCTCTAGCCAAACACGCCGTCGTGCTGTCGGCGGCGCTCGCGCCGGTGGTCGATCAATCGGCTGCCGCATACCGCGACGCCGTAGCTTTGCATGATCGTCGCATGGATTATGAGGCGGTGGTTGCCTACGAAAGCAAGGACGCCAGTTACAATCCGCGCAATGTGCCCGAGCTGCTCTCGGAGAAGGATGTTCAAAGCAGGCTTGCGGTGCTGGGGGCTATGCAGGTTTATTCGAAATCGCTGATCGAAATCACCAAGGGCACCGATTCGCCGGAGCTGGACGCGGCTTCAAAGTCAGTGGGAAGCAATCTGACTTCGCTGGGCAACAGTCTGGCGCCGTCGATTGAGAATGTGCTTGGCATCGCCGCGGCAGCGGGCACAACCACCGAGACCACTGTGACGACGAGCACGGGCTCGACCAGCGCGACCACTTCGTCCACATCCTCAACATCGGCCCCGCTGCTTTCGGCAGAGGCGAGGAACGGCATCAGCACAGGCATCAACGCACTCGGGCAGTTGTTGGTGAACCGGGTGATCGAGAAGGAGCTACCGGGAAAGATCGAAGAGATGGACCCGCACGTTCAGGCGCTCTGCAAGGCGCTCTCCGACGACATTGCGACCCTCGACGATCTTGAGGAGCACGACTACAACCGGATTCTCAATATCGAGAAGCAATTCATCCTCGCAGACGAACTGCCGGGTAGCCACGCGAATCCGCAGCAGACTCGCACCGAGATTATGAAACTTCCTGAGATCGCGCGGCAACAGCGCGAGGCTCACGAGAGGCTGGCCGCTCTTCGCGAGGCTCTCAACAGGCTGGCGCTGACCCATCATGCACTGGCCGCCGAGGCGCAACATAACAACCCGGAATCGTTAATGGACAAGCTCTCTGAACTCGCCAGCGCAGGAAGCAATCTCGGCAAGTTCTACTCATCACTGCCGGCAAACTAAGCTTCGAAGGAGCAATCGCGTGGCCACACCGTCGTCGGGCAATCTCCCCGCCAATCCTACGATTCCACTGACGCCCGATGTGCGAGCGGCCTATCAGGATCTCTATGAAAAGATGCAGGCGCAGATCGACAGCACAATGGACGCGGCGGTGATCGAGGCGTTGAATGCGGTGCAGCCACAGGTAGAGGCGGTGCTGACCAAGGACGATGAGTTTAAGCTCAGCGCGGATACGGCGGTCTTTGGTGCGCTGCGATCACAGATCAGCCAGACAAATAAAGGCCTCAAGGATTTGCTCGACGACGTTTCGTCGATTTCGTCTGATTTCTCGATGGCCGGCGACATCATTGGCGCGATCCAGAAGGTACTTACGCTCGTTCCCGGAGTTTAAGGGTCGCCGCTTTCCCCTTGCCGACCGCAGCCCATACAATGAAGAGGCAAGCCTAAGCTCACGAGGAAAACCATGCCGCTCTCCGGAGAAGCCATTCGCCTGATGAACTACATTGATGACGTTGCCGTGACCCTGCGCCGGGTGCTGGCAACCGTTCCCACGCTTTCGGCCGAGGAGCGCGCGCGCGTTGCCGAGCATCTGCAGCAGGCGAGACCGAGCGCCAATGACGTGGTCCATGCGCTGACCAGCGATGCAGCGCCCGCGGTGCTGGCCTCAATGCCCGGCGATGCGGTGCCTGTGCTGCCGGTGAAGCCCGCCCCTGTTGACTGAGAGGGTCGCCATTATCGGCGCAGGTCCGTTGGGGCGGTGGCTGGCTTTGGCCGCTGCCCGCGCGGGATTTGGCGCACTACTCGAAGACGTCATGCCTGCCAATCTGCATCATGCGCAGGAGTGGCTGCGGCGGGAGCTGGGACCGCTGGCCTTGCCGAACGTTGCCTTCGTCTCGACGATCGAGGATGCGGTGCGCGAAGCCGATCTGGCCATCGACTGCGTGCCGGATGAGCTGGAGTCGAAGCTAGAGATCTTCTGGCTGCTGGACCGCATGGCTCCGCCGCACACGGTGCTGGCTACACCGACGACGAACCTATCAATCGCCGATCTGGCCGACTGTACTTATCGACCCGACAAATGCGTTGCGATTGCCGCAGGAGCTCGCGAGTTGACGGGTAATGCCGCTGCGGGCGGCGGCAGGATCGTGCTGCGGACGACGGCGAAGACTAGCTCGGAAAGCATCGCGTTTGTGACGCGCTTCTGGCGCTGTCTGGGATTTATGCCGGTGGTGGAATGCGAAGGCGCCGTACCCGGTCTCGCTTGAAAACGCAGCGCTACTTTCCCGCCAGCACTGTCGCAGGTTCTTTGGTCTCTGAGCCGTGTCCTGCGAGCACCTGCTCGTAGTAGCGCACATATTGCGGCACGACAAGCGAAGCGCAGAAGCGCTTTTGGGCAGTCTTGCGGCCGGCGTCGCGCATGGCCTGAAGGCGGTCGCGATCTTTGAGCAGGCTGACCGCGCCGGTGGCCATCGCATCGACATCTCCAACGGGATAAAGAAGACCGGTAACACCGTCATCGATCAGTTCAGGGACGCCGCCAACGTGCGTGGCGATGGAAGGAACCTTGCAGGCCATCGCTTCAAGCGCGGCCAGGCCAAAGGACTCTATCTCGCTGGGCATGACCATCAGGTCGGCGAGCGGGAGGAGCTCGTTGACGCGCTCTTGCTTGCCCATAAAGTGAACCCTGTCGTGAATGTTGAGGTCGTGAGCGAGCCACTCGGCGGCGGAGCGGTCGGGACCGTCGCCAACCAGAACCAGACGCGCCGGAAGTTGACGGGCAATGTGCGCGAAGACTCTGACAACGTCGACAACGCGCTTGACCGGACGGAAGTTCGACAAATGCATCAGAATGGCCTCGTTGGGCAGGGCCAGGCGGCGGCGGGCGGCGTCACGGAGCGCTTCATCCTTGATGGGGGTGTACTGGTCGCAATTGACAAAGTTGGGAATGACCTCGATGGGGCGCGCGATGCCGAAGTCGGTCAGAGTTTTGTCTTTGAGATAGCTTGAGATGCTCGTGACGCCATCGCTCTGCTGAATGGCGTAGCGGGTGATGGGCAGGTAGCCGCGATCGAGGCCAACGAGCGTAATGTCGGTGCCGTGAAGAGTTGTGACGAAGGGCAGGTTGCGGCCTTGGGCGGCGACCATTTGCCGGGCCAGCAGGGCGCTGACCGAGTGGGGAATGGCGTAGTGGACATGAAGCAGATCGAGGTCATGGAACTCAGCAACTTCGGCCATTCGCGAAGCGAGCGCCAGATCGTAGGGCGGGAATTCGAAAAGAGGATAGCTGGAGACATGGACCTCGTGGTATTCGATGCCGTCGTCGCGTCCGCTGAGCCGGAATGGCTGCGAGTAGGAGATGAAGTGCACTTCGTGGCCGAGGGCGGCGAGTTCGATGCCGAGCTCTGTGGCCACGACGCCCGAGCCGCCGTAGGTGGGATAGCAGGTAATGCCGATGCGCATAAATTCTTCTCGATCTTCAGCTTTCGTGGGCCACTGATTTGGACGTTTCAGAGCAGCTGGAAGATGCAGTTGTCTCCAGCCCCGTTGAATCAGAACCGGTGGACGTGTTTGAGCCGGGACGCAGGCCAGCAAACGAGATGAGGTTCAGACCGGGAATGTGTTCGACAGCGCGCAGGGCCTCGCGTTCGGTCTCGCGCGAGGCGAGCAGACACGTGTGTGCATTGGCCAGGTCGGCATCGTTGTAGCCGGGATGAGAGACGAGCTCCCAGGTACCGGGGGGCAAGTTGCGGATGAGGGAATCGACGGTGGCGGTGTCGAGGGTTCCTGTTGCCACTACGCCAAGCGCGCCGCCGGTGGTGGTGAAGCCTTCTTCCGCGACGATGCGGCGGAAGGCTGGCTCGAACATCCGGAGGATGCGGACCTCGGCTCTGCGAACGAAAGGCGCGCGGGGAGTGGCGCCGATGCTCCACACCGGCTCGAAGGGGTTGCGAATCACATGAATTCCCGCAGCCTTGGCTGCACGCAAGACCGGCCTCAGCACGGTGGGAAACATGTGAGTATGCTTGTGCGTGTCGATGTGAGTGAGGCGCAGGCCGCGGTTTTGAAGCAAGGCGATCTGCGCGGCAGCTTCAGATTCGATCTCCTTAGAGCGAATGCGGCCCGTAAGAAGGCTCTTGAGGAATGCGGCGAGTGTGCGATGGAAGCGGCCTGTGCGCTGGCTGGCAAGCGTGGGAAGTTCGTGGGCTGGGAGCACGGGCTCGCCGTCGACTAGAACGACGTGGCAACCCACCCCAAGCGACGGTGTCGCGAGGGCGATTTCGATGGCTTGCGCAGCGGCTGCGGCCTTGGCCATCAGCGTCGCGCTGGTCAGGAATCCGGCGCAATTCAGCTCAATGATGGCGCGATTGACCCCGGCGGTTAGTCCAAAGTCGTCGGCATTGATGATAAGACGGCCCACCCGGTGAGTCTATCAATTCGGGCCGCCATGCAATGCGAGATGAGCGCCGTCTGAGCGACCGGCGACTCTGCGCGCTGCTATGATGACACAAGACCGCAATGGCCTCTCCGATTGAGTGGGCGGTTAGCTCAGCTGGTTAGAGCGCCTGCCTTACAAGCAGGAAGTCGGGGGTTCGAGTCCCTCACTGCCCACCAAAGACTTGTTTTATAGCGTCCAATAGAATCCAATATATCCAATTAATCCATTGAAAACAAATTCTTTCTTTTCTTTCACCGTCCCAAGCGGTACTATGGCAGCCAGATCGCTTTGGGGGTATCTTTGGGGGTATCCGTCATGTACCCCCAATTTCGATAC
>JBEKKL010000107.1:0-5587 GCA_050010735.1 Occallatibacter sp.
GAGTGCTGCTGGTCATCTATGGGGCGATGATCCTCGGCTATGGCATCTTTGAATCAATTACCGGCAGCTATCCGCCCCTGGTGCAGCTGACCAATCTGCATACCCCCATCTGGTGGGGAGGTCTGCTGCTCGCACTGGGACTCTTCTACGTAATCAAATTCCGTCCGGGGCAAACCTCCTAGTAGACGCCGCGCAAAAGCTGTCGGGGCTTCTGCGGCGGGCTTCTGCGATCGATCAGCCGATGAGCTGATAGGCCCTGAATTTGGCAGGAAGAAGAAGTGCGTCAGGCCGTCCTGGCGCGCGAGGCAGTGAAAACGATTTCCGACGCGGTAGCCCTGGAAGCAGGACGGCATCTGGCGGGCCCGCAACAGAACGGGCAGAGCCGCGAAAGCGGAAAGAAATGAAGGAGCAAAGATCATGGCAGCGCAGAGCAAAGTGACATTTGGTGTGGTGGTCGGCAACCGCGGCTTTTTCCCCGACCAGTTGGCGAAGACCGGACGCGAAGAGATTATCAAGGTCCTCGAGGCGGCGGGCGCAAATGTAGTTGTGTTGAGCCCGGAGCAGTCCAAGCATGGCGCGGTGGAAACCTATGCCGAGGCGCAGCGTTGCGCCGAGCTCTTCAAGAAGCACGCTGGCGAGATCGACGGCATCATCGTCACCTTGCCCAACTTCGGCGACGAGCGCGGCATCGCCGACGCGATCCGCCTCTCCGGCCTCCGTGTACCGGTGCTGGTGCAGGCCACGCCCGATCGCTCCGAAGAGATGACCATCGCGGTCCGCCGCGACAGCTTCTGCGGCAAGATGAGCGCCTGCAATAATCTGATGCAGTATAAGATTCCTTACTCGCTCACCACGCTGCACACCGAGTCGCTCACCTCGCCGGAGTTCACCGCCGATCTCGCTTGGTTCACCTCGGTCTGCCGCATCGTCAAGGGTCTCAAGAATCTGCGCATCGGCGCCATCGGCGCGCGTCCGGCGGCCTTCAACACGGTTCGCTACTCGGAGCGCCTCTATGAGTCGAGCGGCATCTCGATCGAGCCGATCGATCTGTCTGAGATCTTCGGCCGCATCGCCAAAATGAAGGACGACGATGACGCCGCGCAAGCCAAGCTCGCCGCGATCAAGAGCTACGTCTCGACCGGCAAGGTTCCCGCCGAAGCGCTGCTCAAGATGGCCAAGCTGGGCGCGGTCATCGACACCTGGATGAAGCAGACCAACTGCGCCGTCACAGCCGTGCAGTGCTGGACCTCCTTCGAGGAGTACTTCGGCGTCGTGCCCTGCACCATCATGAGCATGATGTCGAACGACCTGATCCCATCGGCCTGCGAAGTGGACATCCCCGGCGTCCTCGGAATGTACATGATGACGCTGGCCTCGGGCACGCCCTCTGCGCTGCTCGACTGGAACAACAACTACGGCTCTGACCCCGACAAGTGCGTCTGCTTCCACTGCTCCAACCTGCCCAAGCACTTCTTCGCCGAAGCGCCGACCATGGACTATCAGGCGATCATCGCCGGCACCGTAGGCATTCAGAACACTTTCGGCACCTGCGTGGGCCGCGTCAAGGCCGGCGTCATGAGCTACGCGCGCTACTCCACCGATGACAACCACGGCATCATCCGCGGCTACACTGGCACCGGCGCCTTCACCAACGATCCTCTCGACACCTTCGGCGGCGCCGGCGTGGCCCAGATTCCGCAACTGCAAAAGCTGCTCAGGTTTATCTGCCGCGAGGGCTTCGAACATCACGTGGCCGCCAACTTCAGCGACGTCTCCAACGCCGTCCATGAAACCGCGACCCGCTACATGGGCTGGGATTCCTACCATCACGGCTCGACGGAAGAATAACTGAGGAGCAGGAAAGTGGCCATCGTCGCAGGAGTAGATTTTGGAACGCTCAGCGTCCGCGTCTCGCTTCTAGATAGCGGGCGCGGACGCTTATCCACGGCAGTCGCGGAGTATCCTCTCTACCGTCGTCGTGAGGACCCTGACTATGCAACGCAGGCGCATGCCGATCACATGAAGGCCCTGACCGCGGCGATGCGCCAGGCCGTGAAAGAAGCAGGTATCAAGGGCGAGCAGATCGAGGCCATCGCTCTTGACACTACCGGCTCGAGCGTCGTGCCGGTCGATGCCGCGATGCAGCCGCTCAACGATTACTACCTCTGGTGCGATCATCGCGCCAAGGCCGAAGCGCGTGAAATCACCGAGCTCGCCCACAAAGAAAAGCTCGAAGCCATCGACTGGTGCGGCGGCGTCTATTCGCACGAATGGGGCTTTGCCAAGTTGCTGCACTGGCTGCGCCACAACCCCGACAAACGCGACAAGCTTGCCTCCGCCTTCGAACACTGCGACATGGTGGCGGCCACCTTATGCGGCATCGCCAACCCGAAACTCGCCAGGCGCAGCGTCTGCGCCATGGGCCACAAGTGGATGTGGAACCCCAAGTGGGACGGCCTGCCGCCGCAATCGTTTTTATCCAAGGTCGACCCGCTTCTTGACGGCATACGCCAGAAACTCGCCGGCGAGTATCTGACATCGGACCATCTTGCAGGCCACCTTGCCCCGCACTGGGCCTCAGAGTTAGGTCTGCGTGCCGGCATTCCTATTCCAGTCGGCGCCTTCGATGCGCACTGGGACGCTATCGGCGCAGGCTGTCGTGAAGGAGACGTGGTCAACGTCGTCGGCACCTCCACCTGCATCATCGCAATGGGCCCAAAGACGCAACTCATTCCCGGCGTCTGTGGCGTCGTGCCGGGCAGCGTTCATCCGCAGTTCACCGGCATCGAAGCAGGCCTCTCTGCAACCGGCGACATCTTCGAGGCCATAGCGCGCCGCGTCGGTGTAAAGGTCGCTAAGCTCTCGCAAGGCCTTGAAGCTTATCGCGCAGGCCAGACCGGACTCTTGCGTCTCAGCTGGGACAACGGCGACCGCACCGTGCTGGTAAATCCTGAACTGGGTGGAGTGACGCTGGGATGGAATCTTGTGCACACAGCGCAGGACGAGCTTTTCGCAGCCATCGAGGGTACCGCATTCCACACCCGCATCATCCTCGAGCGCATGGCGGAACATGGCGTGCCGGTCGATCGCGTGATCAACGCTGGCGGCATCCCGCAGAACAATGCCGTGCTTAATCAGGTCTACGCGAACGTGCTCAACAAGCCAGTCCTCGTGCCCGACGGCGTGCCCACAAGCCTCGGCTCGGGCATCTTCGCATTGCTGGCCGCAGGCGCATACTCGTCAGTGGAAGAAGCACAGAAGCAGATGTGCCTGGCCAACAAAACCATTCATCCCGACCCCAAAGCCGCAGAAGTTTACCGGCAGCTATACCCGCTCTACCGCAAAACATACTTCGCACTGGGAACACAAAACGCAGAGCCCGCACAGCTGGGCCACATCTTGCCGGAACTGCGAAAAATCGCCGGCAAGGTAACGCCTTCATCGTAGCCGGGGAAATTCGCAGGCTTTGCTCTGGGTTGAATCCGGCAGAGATACGGCAGTCGTACGATTGACGACTGCCGCACAGCAGGGAGGGGAATTGGCTGGCGAGCTCTGGTCGCAAGGGCCGATCACATCTGTTTTAGAGCGTCTCAGTGTCGACGCTGTCGAGCGCGATATCCGCCGCGGCACGGCTCCAGCCGATGCGCAGGTTTTTGACATCATGAAGCGCAAAGACGCCACTGGCGCCGCGCTGAGCCGTCACCGCGAAGAAGTCCGCGCGCTCCACGCCGGCCAGATAGAAAGCTGGCCGCGCGTCGGGCGTCGCATTCGCGATCTCCACATGACTCATCTCCAGGTTGCGCACATGGCGCAGGAAAAAGCCGGATGCCGGCATCGGCCCAAACATGCTTGGCTCCGGATACTTGTTCTCGAACTCCGGAGGTTTTACCTGCGCAGCCTCCGCCGTCGCGCCGCCCGCAGTTTCGATATAGATGTTAGAAAGCTTTACATCCTCGATCGCATAGCCAGGCATCCCGCTCAAGATCGAGCTCACCCTCTGCGGCGCGTTATGGCACGCAAGATTGCTGATCATCACGCGCTTGAGCGTGCCCACCTTTGTACTCTCCTTGGGACCGCGCAGCCGCGCTCCCAGGCGCATGAAGATCGGGCCCGAAACCAGATCGCGCATGGTGGTGTTCGTGATTGTGAAGTCTTCAAGCAGTGCGCCATCCACCGACTCCAGCGCATATCCCTGGCAACCCTCGAAGACGCAGTTCGAGATAGTCACATTAATAAAGCCGCCGTTCGATTCGGTACCGCACTTGATCCTCCCGGTGCGCGGCACATGAACCTCCGGCGCGAACTTCTTGAAGGTGCCGTCGAGCACCGAGCCCAACTCGTAGTAGCCCGTCACCCAGCAGTTGGTGATGGTCAGATTGCGCGTTGGCCGCGCGTACCCGAGCCCGAAGCTTGACTTCGGACAGATGCCATCGTCCCACGGCGAGTTGACTGTGCAGTTTGACACGCGGACATTCTGGCAGCAATCGATGTCCATCCCGTCGCGGTCGGTATCGATCAGCAGATTGTCGATGGTCAGGTTGTCGACCGCGGTCAGCAGCAAGCCGAAATGGCCGCCCTTCAAGATCGCAAAGTCGCGCAACAGCACATTGCGGCAGTTCTTGAGCGCGATAGCCTTGTTGCCGGTTCCGGGCTGTTCGGCAATATAGATCGGGTAATCGCCGCGGGCAGCGCGGTCGGCTCCGAAACTGAGGCCCTTTCCGTAGATGAGTCCCGAGCCCGTGATGCTGATGTCGTGCAGATCTTCGCCCCAGATCAGCGAGTTGTGCCAATGATTGTGGCCATAGTCCTGATAGGCGTCCCATTCAGTGTTTGGCTCTGCGCTGTCGTACACACCGCCGTTGTAGCCGGTCTGTCCGCCGGGTAGCGGCGACTCCGCCGCAACAATCACGCAGCCCTGCTCCAGATGCAGATGCACCTGGCTCTTGAGATGGATCGAGAAGCAGAGATAGCTTCCTGCCGTAAACAGAACCACTCCGCCGCCGGCTGCGGCAGCCGCTTCAATGGCGCGATTGACGGCCGCCGTATCGAGTGTCTTGCCGTCGCCCATCGCGCCATACTTGCGCACATCGAAGATTCCTTGGGCTTGAGACGAGCCGTCTTGATCTGCAGCCGTCGTTGCAGAAGAAAGTGCCGGCAGAGCGGAGCCAGCCATCCCCAATCCGCCTACGTGCAAAAAACTCCGTCGAGTTGTGCTGAACACTGAGTACCCCCTCGCGAATCCCGATTGCCGCCCGTTCGCGGAATTCAATCCAGATGAAAGACCTCTTCCAGCGTCTGCATGTCGTCGTCCGCCCCTTCACCTTCGAGCGACTCAAAGAATGGAGCCATCTCGGCTTGCCATCGCGCGTTGACTGCATATCGTTTCATCGCTGCGCGGCAGTGCTCGAAATCCTCGGTCTCCAAATACCCTATCAACAAGCCGTCCGGGCGCAAGAACAGAGAATAGTTGCGCCACCCGGTCTGGCGCAGCGCATCCAACATCTCGGGCCACACCTCAGTATGGCGCTTCTTATATTCCTCCAGCCGATCGGGCCGGACCTTCAGCAAAAAGCAGATGCGCATATCT
>JBEKKL010000108.1:0-5523 GCA_050010735.1 Occallatibacter sp.
ACCGTGCCGACCGTCTCTGCCAGCATGCCCCAACGGAAAAGCGTCTCGTGACCGAGGACGAGGGCCGCAGTGCCGCCAGCGTCGTTGTGCACGATCGTGTGCGAAGGGACATAGAGCAGGTAAAACGGCCCGAGAGAGAAGCATAGGTACCACAGGCCGGCGATGCGGGCAGTCTTCCTCAGCGGCGTCATTCGGACCTCCGGGTGTTGGAGGTAGAGTACGCGAAATGGGCGTGAGAAGTTCGTCGGAAGTGGGGGGCGGGCAGCGAAGATTCGTCAAAATGACGAGTAGCCGACTAGAACGAAGCCGCAGGCGCCGCGGTCGCTGCAGTAGTGGCTGGCGAGTAGTTTTGAGGCCGGGATAGTGTGTGAGTCATAGGAGGTACGCAGCTATGACTCACCTTCGCAAGATGATGCTCGAAGAACTCGAGCGTCGCAACTATTCCGCGGAGACGACGCGGCGTTATCTGCGTTTCGTCGAGCGGTTCGCGCAACACTTCGGCATGTCGCCGGACAAGCTTGGCCCGGAGCATCTTCGCATCTACCAGGCTTATCTGCTCAAGCAGCGGAAGTTGGATCCGGGATCGGTCGAGAACCACGTCGCTGCACTACGTTTTCTTTTCGTGCGCACGCTGAACCGCCACGAGTTCCGTCAGTTCATTCCCTACCCCAAGACGCGCAGGAAACTGCCCAAGATCCTGAGTCAGGAAGAAGTGGCACGGCTGATCGAGGCCAGCAGCGGTCTGTTCGAGCGCACGCTGCTGATGGTTCTTTACGGAACCGGCATGCGCCGCGCTGAGGTTGCCCGGCTGAAGGTGGCCGATATCGACAGTCGGCGCATGGTCATCCACGTGGTGAACGGCAAGGGAGGCAAGGATCGCGACTTGCCCCTGAGCCCGGCGCTGCTTGAGACTTTGCGTGCCTACTGGCGCTGGATGAAGCCACGCACTTATCTGTTTCCCTCGCGCATGCATCGAGACTGTGAGCAGCCGGTTACGGATAAGGTTGTGTGGCGCGCCTGCACCGTGGCGGCCAAGAGGGCCGACATCCGCAAGGTGACACCCCACTTGGTGCGCCACAGCTGGGCAACCTTTGTAGTCAGGATATCGACTTCATTCCCTTGGCTATCGACACCTTTTTCCTCTCTGTTATGCAACGGCTGGCCAGAAAGTATTACGTTCTGCTCATCTTCATAGAAGCCATCCGCGAGATTCCGCGGGTAAAAATCGTAATCGGTCTTCCCTAAGAGTTCTTCTGTCGTCTTGACTCCGACTACATGTGCCAAATGGGGATTGGCCACCACGAATCTGCTTTCGAGGTCCTTTACGTACATGAAATCGGGGATGTTGTCGATGAGCGCATGCAGCATTTTGCGCTCGTTCTCGATGATCGATTGTTCGGCCTGTAAGAGACGATTGGCGTTGTCGGCCAAATCCTTCGCGTGCTGAAGGCTGATTTCCGCCTCTCTATAAGCGGTGATATCTCGAAAGAACCATACGCGCCCCAGATACTTGCCCTCGTGATTTTGACCTGCTCCCGAAAAACTCTACCAAATAAAGTTGGAGTTCTCTCGTAATCTGAACGGGAGGACGGAGTATGAAGAAGAGCCGTTACACGGAAGAGCAAATCATCGGGATATTGAAGCAGCACGAGGCCGGGGTGAAGACGGCGGACCTGTGCCGTGAGCATGGCATCATCGCCGCGACGTTCTACGGCTGGAAGTCGAAGTTTGGCGGCATGGAGGTGAGCGAGGCGCAGCGGCTGAAGGCGCTGGAAGATGAGAACCGCCGGCTGAAGTTGCTGGTGGCGGAGCTGAGTCTTCACGGCGAAGCGCTGAAGGGCGTGATAAGAAAAAACGGCTGGAGCTTGCCGGTCTAAGAGGCGATGTCGCGTTCGCTCAGACTGAGCATGGACTAAGCGAGCGCACGGCCTGCAAGCTGCTGGGAGTGGAGCGATCGAGCTATCGGTATGAGCCGCGGCCTGACCGTAACGCGGAGCTGCGAGAGGCGTTGGTGAAGCTGGCACGGCAGAAGTCGCGCTATGGCTATCGCCGGCTGCACGCGCTGCTGATGCTGGCGCGCCGGAGAGCCTCAACCTCACACGGGATCCAGCCAATGCGGGAACGGGGTGGATGGGGAGAGAATTGCCAGAGCTGGTCTTTCAAATGGGTGGTGCGAAGCCGCCTCGGGGGCAGAGGTCACGGGTTGGAGACGGTCGTCCACGCAACACATTCCTAAAGACTTCGGAGTGAATGTCAAGTGATGTTTAGAGGTACAGTAAAGGTACAATAAGGAACTCGAACCTCTCAGTGCATTCATCCTTCTCTAGGCCCGCTCCAACGCCATCACCGCAGGATGTGACTTTAGTTCTATTCCCTTTGGATTTCGAACGTGCCAACTTATGTGTTGACGTTCCTCATGAGGTCGGCATAACCTTCCATTCCGAGTGCGGCCAATTGTTTTTCTACACTCTTCCGCTTAACAGAGAGATCGATGCGGAGTTCGTGTCGCCGATGCGGAAGCGTTTACAGCACCAAATCAATCGACTTCGAAAAGCAATTCGTGGTTCTTGATTCCGTGAGCTGCACAATAGCCCTTCCCTAACACGCAGCGGCGGCCTTGCCAGATCCGAAGAAGGCGCCGCTGTCTCAACCCCCAAAAACGAGAAGAGAGGTCTCCCCCAATGAGAATCAATGCAAAAAGTATGACACTGGCACGAGGCACGGCTGCCTTGGCAGCCGCCGCAGTCACCTTGTTGGCAGCCAGCATTACTTCCGTCCACGCGCAATCCCTCACCAACTACGGCACCTACATCATCACCAACGTCCACAGCGGCCTGGCCCTCGGCGATCCTGCTGCCGCGGCTACAACCGGACCGGATGCGGAGCAATTAAACGTGACTAACGGCACCAGCCAGCAATGGGTGGTGACCAACCAGGGCGTTAACGGCGATGCTTCAGGCTCCGCCGGCTACTTCGAGCTGGAAAATGTATCGAGCGGGCAGTTCCTCGACTTTGTCGGAGCCTCCACGGCCTCCGGCGCGCTCGTCGATCTCTATCCGAACAACGGCAATCCCAACCAGAATTGGCGTGCCGTTTCCCTGGGCGGCGGACATTACGAGTTGGTCAGCCAAAACAGCGGCCTGGCGCTGGGCGTCGTGGGGGACAGTACGTCCAACGGCGCGGAGATCAATCAAGCTACCTATACCGGCAGCGCCTCGCAGCAGTGGGTCTTCACCACGCTGGCCGCGCCCGCTAACGAGATCAACTATGGCTGCATCGGCGCTTGCCTGGAAGACGGTAGAGTCGAAGGCTACAGCGGGCCGCCACCAACTCAGGGCGCAGCCGGCACCACAACATTCCAACTGACTGCTTTGGCTTCCGGCAATTGGAACTCAGCCGGGATCCACACTGTCGGCAACTACCAGATCGGCCATTCTGTCCAATTGCCGGATCAGCAGGTCTCCTACTTCGAATTCAATTTCTCGTCGATTCAGGGAAGGACAGTCAGGGCGGGATTCGTCCTGATCCCCGGCTCGACCGACTTTGACATTGGGACGACCTATCATCCTTCGGAATGCCCGGCGGCCCCGGCACCCTGCTTCAAAGTCGGCATCCGCCCGGGGACTGGATTGGGCTATTCCACGGCCGACATTGTGGACGCGAGCAGCAACAATAACCGGTCGCTGGCGGCGGCCCTGATCGGCAATCAGAACGAGGACCTGGGATATGACTGGGTCTCCGATGGGCTGCACTTGGGTACGGAGTTTGGCGCCTATACCTTCAATCTGTCGCAACTCCAGGATATGGTCAACGACGGCGGCGATGAGGTGTTCCTCGGTGCGGACGACTTCGACTCCGGAGAAAGCAACCTGAGTGGCGGCGGCCTTTGCCCTGCCTGCCCAGGCGGCTTTGAAAACTACATCTGGGGCAGCACAGGCTACAACACCGGAATCATCGCGCTGATCACTGTTGACGGTGGCGAAGCGTCGATTCCAGTGGTTCCCAACGGCATCTACGAAGTCAAGAACCTGAACAGCGGCGCGGCGCTGGAAGTAGCTTCGGCGAAAAACGGCGCGCCTCTTGACCAGTCAACCTACACCGGCGACAGCAAGCAGTTGTGGAAAGTGGCCCGGCTTGTCAACGGGAACTACACGATCGCCAACGTCAGCACCGGCCAGCAGTTGGATGCAAGCCATGCGGCCAAGCCATGGGAGCCTGCAAGCATCTCGCCTGCCGACAAAACCGCCGATCAGGAATGGGCCATTTCGCCGACGACGGACGGGAACTACACCATCAAGTCCGTTCGGAACGGATTGTTGCTTGACGTAGCCAGCGCCAAGACACTCAATGGCGCAGCCATTGTCCTCGGTACCGCTCAGAATGGCTACGCCCATCAGCAATGGTCATTCCAGCCCAGCAACGCCAACCAGCAAGCGTCGCTTGCCACTCGGGAAGTTAGCCACGGAAGCATGTAACAACCAATTCGACGAACGATTGGCCGGCATGGCTGGGCGGATGCAAGAGCCTTCCCGCTAGATTTTGGCCGTGCGCCGGCCTTTGACTGCGAAGGTTCCCCTCGCGACGCCAACAATGTTGCTTGGGGAACCTTCCCTGAAAGGTTGCCGGCTTTTGAACTTGGTAACGGAAGCGAAATTCCCCAACGCCCCAGGGTGCATTCGCCATTTCAGCAAAGACACCTTAGGGAGACTCTGCACAAGTCCAAATCGTACGCTGTGCTTGGATAAAATGATAAGCAGAGGGTAAGCACGATGCGGCAACTAACACTGGCGTCACAAGCGATCTTTGAGAAGCATAGCCGGAAAAGCAAGCGGGAAATGTTTCTCGACCAGATGGAGCAAGTTGTGCCGTGGTCAGCGTTATTGTCGCTGGTCGAACCTCATTATCCCAAGGCGGGCAATGGTCGCCAGCCCGTCGGCCAGAGCATCATGCTTCGCACCTACTTCTTGCAGCAGTGGTTCGGTTTTTCCGATCCCGGTATGGAAGAAGCCTTCTATGAGTCGCCGGTGCTTCGCCGCTTCGCCGGCGTCGATCTCGGCGTAGCTGCTGGGCCCGACGAGTCCACCATCCTGCGCTTTCGCCATCTGCTGGAGCAGCATGAGTTATGTGGCCAGATACTCGATACGGTGAACAACTATCTGGCGAGCAAGGGCATTCGCATTGGCACGGGAACCATCGTGGATGCGACCATCATCAACGCACCCAGTTCAACGAAGGACTCAACGGGCAAGCGCGACCCCCAGATGCATCAGACGCGCAAGGGACAGCAGTGGTGTGTGTCACGAACACGAGCGCAAGCTCGTGATGCTGTATCGAAGATGGGAGTAGGTCTGCCGGAACCGGCTTGCAGGAGCAGGTTTCAAACCGCCTCATGCTGCTGCGCTGAAAAGGCGTGGTAGTGAGCGATTGAGGAAAAGTCACCGCAAGGTGGCAGGTGTGGATGGAGGAGATGAGCGAAAGCGAACCGTCGAGGACGCATCGTTATTGCCTCAAGGTGCTGTCAAA
>JBEKKL010000109.1:0-5293 GCA_050010735.1 Occallatibacter sp.
CATTCAGAATCACTCCAGCCCCGGCAGCGAAGCCACCACGGTTATTACCAATTACGACAATCTCAACTCCACGCAGAAGCAGGAATTGCTCGATTTCCTGCGCTCGCTCTAGAGACCATCAATCCTGCTGGCGAGATGCGAAGATCTGTCTCGCCAGCTTTCCATCCATTCTTCGGCCCGGTCCAGTAGAAGAAAGAGATGCACGCTCGATCGATCTCGTTGCTGGCCACATGACTCTTGCGCGCATCATTGCTTGCTTCTTGCTGTCGGCCAGGACAGATAAAAGGTCGAGGCGGCCGAAGGGCTGAAGGCGGAAGCCGGACACGAATTCGAAATCCCTGGAAGTGGAGCGCTCCCGTCACTACAGGCTCAGGTTCATGCTTCGTCGAAACCATCTGGTGGTGCTCTCACGTGAATTCTACAAGCGCGTTTGGCTGGTAAGATTCCCCGCGCAATCTAGCCGACGAAGCAGGATTTGAAGCGCGTCCCGGACCGGATGTAATCGCCAATTCTCGTTGAACGGCCTCCCGGCCGGTGCTGCGCGGCAAGTTGAATACATCAAGCAGTTCTCACGCCGGACTTGTTGCCGATCACATTGTGCGAGGCGATGTGGCAACCATCTCACCTGAGAATAGACGTGTCGGAGCTAACAAGAAGCTTTACTGGCCGGTTTGGAGGAGTTGATTGTGTTCGTTTGCCCCAGGTGTTTGACCGCGTCTATGACAACGCCCGCGCCAAGTAGAAACCGCTCCTCGACAGCGGCCTTATAACTCCCATGCTAATGGAATAAGACGGGTGTTCTCCAGCGCCAACCTAAAGATCTCGACTCAGAGCCAAGAGGCGCCCAGTATTGTGACTTCGTCAGGACGATCCTGAATACTCTGCTGTGCATGGGCCGCCTACCACTATACTTGCTCCTCGTTGCCTCATATACGGGGTGCAAGCTGGTCTAGCTCGCTTTCGTGCGCTCTCGGGTGACGTTTCTTCACCGAGGCTCTGCAGCTACTTCATTGCCAAGGCCACAATCGTGGGTGAGCCGGCAATGCCGTTGACGACATCCATACTCAGCACGATCTCGAAGTCACGGTTCTGGAATCCGGCGCCAATTCGGTGTCGCAGGTCTTCCATGTCTTGAGGATCGACCAGATACTCGCCGGCTGCCGCCGTTCCGCTCATGCCGATTCCAGCGACTATCATCTCGACCTGTTCCGTAGATTCATCGTGTATGCGCGCAATAATTGCGAAATCGCGGGTGACGGCTGAAAGGGGCTCGTTCAGATCGAGCTTCCAGTCTTTCATCGCGGGATTCTTCGTATCCATTATCCAGTACTGTTCATGATCGGTGCCGGCAAATTTGTAACGTAAAGGAGCGAGCGCTCGCAGTGTCCATTGATTGTCGAGGCCGCCTACCAGCACGACAGGTCCCTGCCGCAGGTCGTCAAGCGTGGTAACCGTATTGGGCCGGAAGTTAGACTCGCGATTATGGGCCGCCAGGTAATTCGAGATGCGCAACGTTGCCAGAGTGTCGGAATAAACCACATTTTCTCCCAAAGTCTCGTGGTTAAGAAATGTGGAGGCGAGCGGAGATTCGGCACTTGGGTCGATCGGCAAGGGAGCACGATCAGGGGTTGGAATGTGACTGTTCACTAGAATGCCCGCCGCTGCCGCCATCATTGCGCCATCTTTGGTTCCCACGGGCAGACAGAAGATGACAGTCTGACGACCCGCCAGAAAGGGCTTCCATAACTCATCGATTGCAGCCGGGTGTGCCCGTCGCCAGAGGACCCATCCACCCCCGGCAATCGAAATCATTATCACTGCGCCCAAAACGTATTTGACCGAGTATCGGAAGATCGACATGAGCCGTGGTTCCGCGGCAAAGGCGTTTGGGGAGCGTGATTCGAAAGGAATACCAACGGACTCGACAAACTGCGCGTCCACCGGGAAGTGCGCCGATTCTGAATCGTGACGGTGATCGAATCCTGTATCTTTGCTGAAGTGAAACTCAGGCACGTACCGGCCTGGCAGCAATTCTATGCGCATCTCTTGTGCGTGTGCTTCGTCGTGATAATATTGCGCGATCCGTTTGCGAATCTCCGCGATGGTGACGCGTACGATCGGGTCCGCTGCGGTATCGTAATCTACTGGACGATCGAAGACATGCACGCCAAGAAGGCGTTCCTTGAGAAACTCCCCCCGACCTTCGAGCGTTTCCTCCACGATGTAGCGAAACAGGACGGGATAACGCCGGCTGTTTCTGAAATGGCTTGTCTCCAAGAGGCGGTTCATCTGCCGCCTGACTAACACCTTGTCCTTCTCAGTTCTCGGAGTCCAAATGCCGTTCTCCGAACCCACGGTACTCATAAAGGCGCCTCTCCAAAACTTGTGCTCCAGAATACCCAAGTACGCCGGCAACTCTAACCGCTTGGTGATCATCGAAGCGGCCGATGCCTTTATGCTTACTTGGATGACTTACTTAAATGCTTAAATGGACAATGTCTCAAATGTCGATTGTGGCGATTCCCGCGTCATTCTCAGTTGTGTCAAAGTCGCGCAGGAGGATTCTCCGACAAGTGCAGCTATTGACAATCGGCGCATTCAGGCCGACTTATACACTTCCGAGTTCGCTTCCCGTGGCACCAAAAATCTTCTTACACATGAGAGTGTGCTTGTGCTCGGAGGCCATAAAAGCGCTATCGGCCCCTCAACAGAGAATTGGCAATCCCCGCCACACAACCTCGTAGAGTAAGACGCATTTCAATTGAGAAGGTTTCTTTTGTTCTCGCATAAGATTCTTTCATTCGCAAAACGAATAACGAACTAAAAGTGCACATTACGATGAAATGGTGCACCCCATTGAGGAGTTAAAAATGCATCTTTCGGTTGATTAACCCTTACGATCGCAGATCGACAATCCCTTCAATTCATGCGCTTGTTGTGTTTGGATGTCTTTACCGGCTTTTTACCTCTCCGGGTCGGGCGCTGAAATCGTTGGCGTTTAACCCCTCACGCTGCGGTGACATACCGGATAAACCTATACAAGCAAGAAAATCACTATCTAAGATACCCGCTGACCTTGAAGGTGGCCTTTGGATTCTGCAGCTCCAAGCGGAGGGTCCCCGTCCCAGCATCCCATTGGCCCAATGAGCTTCAAGGCGGGAGGCTACATGAAAAAGAAACTGCAGCAGTTTTCACTCGTTATGGGCCGGTGCGCAAACATCCACAGCGTGGCAGGGCGTCTTTTCGTCTTGCTGGGGCTCACGATCCTTGGTTCCCCTGGAGCGTTTGCTCAGTTGTCTACAGCCGATATCATCGGAACGGTTTCCGATGCCACGGGGGCCGTGGTTTCGCAAGCGACCGTTACTCTGGTGAATCTCGATACCGACGATCAGCGCATCGCTGTTTCGAACGACAGCGGAGATTTCCAGTTTGCCCAGCTTCCCCCGGGCCACTACTCCGTCACGGCAAAGAAGGCCGGCTTTAAAATCGCGACCACGAAACTTCCGGTTGAAGCTGGTGATCGCGCCCGAGCCGATATGCGTTTGGAGACAGGCGGCGCCACTGAAACGGTGGTCGTGGAGTCTACCACCCCCCTGCTGCAAGCAGACAGCGCTACAGTCAGTTCGACGGTCACCGAAGAGTCCGTGCAGGACTTGCCGCTGAACGGGCGCAACTTCGTTCAACTGGTTCAGCTTGTTCCGGGAGCCAACGAAGGCCCCGGAAACGGTCTCACCAGCGGCGGACGCCCGGACGACCGTCGCTCGACCAGTGGGTTCTCAGCCAATGGACAGGATGATACGTTGAACAATTATGTGATCGACGGTATCGACGATAATGAACGCATCATCGGCACGATTGGCGTCAAGCCCTCGGTGGAAGGCATTCAGGAGATCACGGTTCAAACCAATAGCTATGCTCCCGAAGCAGGCCGCACGGCAGGCGGTGTCGTTAATCTAACGACCATGTCAGGCACCAATCAGTTTCATGGATCGTTGTACGAGTTCTTCCGCAACGACATCTTCGACGCGCGGAATTTTTTCCAAGCGACCGGTAATGCGCCTGAGTTGCGCCAGAACCAGTTCGGCGGGAGCGTTGGCGGCCCAATCATTCACAACAAGACCTTCTTCTTCGGCGACTACGAGGGTTTTCGCCAGGTGAGCGGCACCACCTACACAACGACGGTGCCAACACTTGCCGAGTACAACGACATCAATAGCCTTGGCGGCGGGTCGCCCCAAGCGCTCATTAATTCTGGCAATGGCACTGCCGGGCTGCACGTCGATCCCGTCGCTCTCGCTTACCTCGAACTGATGCCGCCGCCGAACCAGGGCGCCGACAACTACACGATCAGCCCAAACAAGACGCAAAACTACAATCTCTTCGACATTCGCGTCGATCATGCATTCAATCAGAACAATCATTTCTTCGGACGGTACAATTACAACAAGGTCAACACCTACACTCCGGCTGCGATCCCGGCGGGGGCGAATCCTGCCGTGCCGTCGGCATTGGCCGCACTCATCCCCGGTGGTGGCCGCTACAACTTCGCGGGTCCTGCAAATGATGGCGGGCAGCAGTATGCCTTCGGCTTCACGCACATCTTCACGCAGAATCTTCTGGTTGATCTGCGCGCGGCCTTTACGCGTATCAATAACTTCTCTCAACCGCTCAACTACGCCTCGAACGCCGACACCACGGCGGGCTTCCCATCGAACGGGAGTTTGACCGCCGGCCTCACGCCCATCCAATTCGGAAGCCTTAGCGATATTGGCGATGGCGCTTATGTTCCCTTGCAGGATATCGACAACACGTTTCAGTACTCCGGCACAGTGGGCTATACGATTGGCACTCACACCATGAAATATGGCGCGAGCCTGATCCGCCGGCAGGCGCGCAACGTTCAGAGCGCGTTCCCGTTTGGCCAGTATACCTTCGGCCTGCCTTCGGACAACATAGACGTTGCCAATCCAGCTATACCGCTCACACCCGCTCAAGTGCTACAAAATAATCTCGCCTCCTCGCTCACTGGAGCCTTCTATTCATCCAGCTTCAGCGTGGATCTCACGCCTCCCGACTATCGAACATGGGAGCCCGGTTTCTTCGCACAGGACAACTGGAAGATCAAGAGATCGCTGACGATCATCTATGGAGTTCGTTACGATGTCTTCACGCCTTTCACTGAGGCGCACAACCGCATCTCGAACTTCGCCTTCACGCAGGCGCTCACTGCAACACCGGCAACCGTGGGCTCGGCTTTGCAGGTCGCAGGTGTCGGAGGAGTATCTTCCACGGC
>JBEKKL010000110.1:0-4789 GCA_050010735.1 Occallatibacter sp.
CCAGACAATGCCGATCGCTATCTTCTCCGCAGCGGAAGGCGGCGACATGCACGTGGCTTTCTTGTGGGTGAGTCTGATCGTTCTCCTGTCGTTGGCCATCATTCGCTTGCTTCACTGGGAGAGGAAAACCAAAAAGGCGATGCCCGATGAGAAAACTTCGCCCTCGATCCCTGATCGTATTTTGCCGATGCAATTGCCGCGAAGCGCGGGCGAGTCGGCGCGTTCTGCATCGCTGGAGATAAGAGTAGAGAAAGCGCTTGAAACCTTCAATCTTGAAGTTGGATTCTGCGCGGGCAGGGGCGCGCTTGGATTATTGGGTGCCTCGGGCGCGGGGAAATCCATGACGCTTCGCATGATTGCCGGTATCGTCGCACCGGATCGCGGGCGCATTGTTCTCAACGGCCGCATCCTTTACGACAGCGCAACTGGCGAGAAGATTGCTGCCGCACAGCGAAAGATAGGAGTTGTCTTTCAAGACTACGCGCTGTTTCCGCGGATGACGGTGACGGAGAATATCGGCTTCGGGTTGACCAGGTTGCCGAAGCGTGAACGGCAGGCGCGCGTTCTTCAGCATCTTGAGCGGATGCACATTGCAGAGCTTGCCAATCGTTATCCGGCGGAGATTTCAGGTGGACAGCGGCAACGCGTAGCTATTGCGCGGTGCATGGCTATCGAACCTGACGCCCTGCTCTTCGATGAGCCGTTTGCAGCGCTTGATCCGCATCTTCGGCGGCAGACGGAAGAGCAGTTGCGCGAGACACTGGCCGCCTATAACGGCGCGGTGATCTTTGTGACGCACGACATGGAAGAGGCGTTCCGCTTTTGCAGTGATCTTCTCGTGCTGGACAGCGGCAAAGTAATTGCCAGCGGCCCTAAACATCAGCTCTTCGAGCGTCCAAAGACTGTTGTGGCGGCGCAGTTAACTGGTTGCAAGAACATCGCTCCGGCTCGGCGTGTGGCTGCTAATCGTATTGCAGTGAGTGTGTGGAATTGCGAATTGAGAACGGCCGACCCTGTCCCCGATACGCTAACCCATGCCGGCATCCGCTCGCATCAAATTGTGTTTCAGATTGCTGCGAACGATGAAAACACGTTTCCCTGCTGGCTGCTTGCGACCAGCGAAGCGCCGCATGAGATGACGCTTTATCTGCGATTGCACGCAACGCCTCAGCCTGGTGATTCGCCACACTTGCAGGCCGACGTACCCAAGGATCTTTGGCATACGCTCAGCGCCACCCCGCAGCCGTGGCGGGTGAGGCTCGATCCCAGAAGGCTTTTGCTGCTGGAGGGATAGAGAGCCGCAGCCCAGCATCAACGACTTGAGAATGAAAGAGCTTAGAGGTTGGCCGTTCGGGATTTCAATGCTTTCCTTATGCGGTCTTCATTGACCGAGCATGAATTGTCTGCCAAAATATGCCTAGGACCCGGAGCGTTGCAAACATACTGGCATCTGGCACGCAAAGCCAGAGCGGGTGGACGATTCTCTTATTCCCGTGTTTGAGCAATCCAACTCCGTATTGCAGATTCAGTCAGCCATCTTTTTGCCTTCACACGAAAGGAGGCGAGACGTGTCGAACCAGGACGAGGGCTCCAGTCGCGAACGTGCGATGCAATCGAGCAGTCGGGCAAATTCCGCGCTCATGGGAATTTACGAGATCTCGAAGCTGCTCACGCGTCCTGCTCGCCTGGAGATGGCGCTCTCTGGGGTCATCAATCTTCTAGCCAGTTTTTTAGACATGAACAATGGCCTGATTGCGCTGCTTGACGAAGGGGATCGGACCTCGATGGTCGTCGGCGCAGGGTGGAGCGAGGCGACAGCTAGAGAACATTTTGAGCGGCTCCCAGAACAAGCGGTGGGACAGATCGTTGTCTCAGGGATGCCACTGGTCGTGCGTAATATTGCTGAGAGTCCCCTCTTCGGTGATTGGAGCGAGTTGAACTCTGGCGATCCCTCCATTCAGAGATCGTTTGTCGGCGTTCCGATTAAAGGAGATAACCGCACGATCGGCACGATCATGATCGAGAGGCTCGATGGAAACTCCTCTCCGCACACGCTTGATGAAGATGTACGCTTTTTGACCATGGTTGCCAACCTGGTGGGCCAGTCCGTTGCACTGCAAACGCTAGTTGCCAGAGATCGCGAACGGCTGATGACTAATAGTCACCGGCTTGAAAAGGAGTTGGAGCAACGTACCGAGTCTAAGCACGAAGGAATCGACTGGATTATCGGCGAAAGCGTGGCAATTCGCGAAGTGGTTGAGAAGATTCAGCAGGTTGCGCGGTGCAACCTGCCAGTTCTGCTCTGCGGAGAATCAGGTACCGGCAAGGAACTGTTTGCGCGCGCCATTCACGAGTATTCCCCACGCAACGAGAAGCCCTATATCCGAGTCAATTGCGCGGCGCTCTCTGAGACAGTTCTCGAATCGGAGTTGTTTGGTCACGAGCGCGGGGCCTTTACAGGCGCTATCGGATTGCGCAAGGGCCGCTTCGAGATGGCTGACGGAGGGACCCTCTTTCTCGATGAAATCGGAGAGATTTCGGGTGCGTTTCAAGCCAAGCTGCTGCGAGTGCTGCAGGAGGGCGAGTTTGAGCGTGTAGGTGGCGGCCGCACCATCAAGGTCGATGTGCGGCTGGTGGCGGCAACCAACCGGAATCTGGAAGCAGCAGTGCTCGCAGGGCAATTTCGTTCTGACCTCTACTATCGCATTAGTGTGGTGCCCATTTTTCTTCCGCCGTTGCGAGAGAGGCGCGAGGATGTTGGGATGTTGGCTAAGGAGTTTTTGCGCCGTTTCAATGAGGAACATGGCGTCTCGCTCACTCTCTCCAAACGCGCAATGGACGTGCTGAGCGCTTGCGACTTCCCAGGCAATGTTCGCGAGTTGGAGAGTTGCGTAAAGCGTACGGCGGCGCTGGCAAAAGACTCCGTGATCGTGGTGGAGGATTTTGCTTGCAGCAATGAGAGTTGTCTTTCGCTCGTGATGGGCAAGTCCATGAACAGGATGCAGCAACAACAGGCGGGCTATGTACCGCTCCCTGTCTTCTCGCCGAAGCAAGAACGCACCTGGCCGGTACACAGGATTGCTGAGCGTTCGAGCGTTGCTGCTGATAACGACATCGAAACCGCCAAGCCTTTGGAAGGCTCAAGCAGCACACAAGACGACGCTACTGAACGCAAGCGCCTGGTCGATGCCATGGAGAGGTCCGGTTGGGTTCAAGCCAAAGCAGCACGGATACTGGGTTTGACGGCTCGCCAAATGGGTTATGCGCTTCGAAAACACAGCGTGGAGATCAAACGGTTCTGATCCTTCTCTAGACTCTAGACGATTCTTCCTCGTGCAAATTCCATCGCTCGATTGCATTGAAAACACTGCTCCGATATTCGAGTTGCGATGGCCGATTCGCGACAAAACGTAGTGTATCTAATCTAGTGTCAGGATTACGACACAAACAAAACACCCGTAAGACGTGCATTATCTGCGAGATCAACTTTGGCCGCTGAGTTGCAACAGACCTTTGCAATACCCGCAGTCCGGGGCACTCCAACACAATGGAGGATGCAATGGAGCTTGGCACTCGAAAGGCCGTCGCACAGTTGCTCGTGATGCAGCCAGCTCTTCCTGGGAGCGGACAAAAGGGCTGCGGTACGAAAAGCGGAAGCGGCAAGTCCGGTTGCGGCTCGGCCGCCGGACAAGGCGATCTGTCGCCGGAGATATGGGCAAAGGTAAAGAATCATCCCTGTTACAGCGAAGAGGCGCACCATCACTACGCGCGCATGCACGTGGCTGTCGCTCCAGCCTGTAACATCCAATGCAATTACTGCAACCGCAAGTACGATTGTTCGAATGAATCCCGGCCGGGTGTTGTGAGTGAACGGCTGACTCCGGAACAGGCAGCCAGGAAAGTGCTTGCCGTGGCTTCGAATATTCCTCAGATGACCGTACTCGGCATTGCTGGTCCCGGCGACCCGTTGGCTAACCCTGAGAACACTTTTAAAACTTTCGAGCTGGTGAGTCAGACAGCTCCGGATATAAAACTTTGTCTTTCGACCAACGGACTTATGCTCCCTGACTACGTCGATAGAATCCGGGCGCTCAATATCGATCATGTGACCATCACTATTAATATGATCGATCCGGAGATTGGAGCAAGGATTTATCCGTGGATCTACTACAACAAAAAGAGGTACGAGGGAGTTGAGGCAGCCAGGATTCTGAGCAAGCGCCAACTGCTGGGCCTCGAAATGCTGACCGAGCGCGGCATTCTCTGCAAGGTGAATTCGGTGATGATTCCCGGCATTAACGATCATCATCTGGCGGAGGTCAACAAGGCAGTAAAGTCGCTTGGCGCGTTCCTGCATAACATCATGCCCTTGATCTCCGCACCAGAACACGGCACCGTCTTCGGTCTCAACGGAACACGCGGGCCGACTGCACAAGAGCTAAAGGCTTTGCAGGATTCTTGCGAGGGAGAGATGAACATGATGCGCCATTGCCGTCAGTGCCGTGCGGATGCAGTGGGTCTGCTAGGCGAGGATCGCAGCAATGAGTTCACAACGGAAAAGGTCATGGAGATGGACGTTCACTACGATCTGGAGATCCGTCAAGCGTATCAGGAGGAGGTGGAGAGGCAACGCGCAGCTGTGGTTGCGGCTAGAAATGAAGGGCTGAAGGCGCTCGCAGGCAACGAAAGCAACATCACCCTCTTGATCGCTATTGCAACCAAGGGTGAGGGCCGCATCAACCAGCACTTCGGTCACGCCAAAGAATTCCAGGTGTATGAGGTCAGTACT
>JBEKKL010000111.1:0-4314 GCA_050010735.1 Occallatibacter sp.
TTCTCTCCCTGCGACTCTTCAGGGCCAATGAGGGCGGAAAATCCGCGCAGTTTTATGGCGGCACGCAACCTGCCGGCGCTGTTACCAGCTCGGGCGAGGCATGGTTTCCCACCAGTCAGGGGCTGTGGAGCATCAGTCCCAATGAACTCGAACACCCGTCGATCTCCAGGCTGAATATCGACGCGGTCACGATCGACGGCCGGCCGGCGCCCCTGACCGGCCCACTCAATCTCGATGCCGGCAGCCAACGGGTTGAAATTGCCTATCAGCCGGTATCGCTGGGTTCGCAGGAGGAGCTGCGCTTTCGCTACAGTCTCGATGGTTACGACCGAAACTGGACTTACGCGAATGCTCTTCAGCGGCTTGCCACCTACACCAACCTTCCCGCCGGGCACTATACATTCGTTGTTGAGGCCTGGGAGACAGACCAGCCGGGACACACCGCCCGCACCTCGATCAGCTTGATCAAGAAGCCCTACTTCTACCGCACACCATGGTTCATTGCGCTCTGCGCGCTTGCCATGGCGCTCGTGGTCATATCGGCCTATCAGGTGCGAATGAAGCAGATCCATGGCCGCTTCAAGGCGGTTTTGGCAGAGCGGACTCGTCTGGCGCGCGAGATGCACGATACGCTGATCCAAGGCTGTGTCAGCATCTCTGCCCTGCTCGAAGCGGCATCCAGCCGCGAGGTCGACGACAACGAGTCTAGGCTGCATCTCATCGACTATGCTGCCACCCAGATACGCTCTACCGTCGACGAAGCGCGCCAGGCCGTGTGGAATCTGCGCGGCGAGGGGCAAACGTTCATTGATCTTGAGACCGCCTTCAAACGCATGACCGAGCGCATCGGCCGGGAATATGACGTCAAGATGGTCTATCATCTCACCGGAGAACCATTCGAGATCAACCTTCCTGCAACCCACGAGTTGATGATGGTTGCACGCGAGGCTGTTTTCAACGCCATTTTGCACGGCCACGCAAAAGAGGTGGATGCTGAGATCCGCTACACAGACGAATCGATTTCGCTGACGATCAAAGACAACGGGCGAGGCTTTGACGCCGCCGAGGCCTTCTCTGATGGCCATTTTGGCCTGCGCGGCATGCGCGAACGGATTCATCGCTTCGAGGGAGAATTTGAGATCGAGAGCACGCCCCAACAGGGGACTCATGTTCGCATAAAGATTCCACGCACTGCGATTTGCTTATGATGAGCAAGCTTCAGGCGCAATCCGAGAGCTGACCCGCCCTCTCTTCGATGATCTATAATCTGGTAACTCATGGCGCCGATCCGCATTCTCATCGTCGATGATCACCCCATCATGCGCGTCGGCATCACGGCTCTCATTGACTCCTGCAAAGACATGGAGGCGGTAGCTCAGGCCGGCAGCGGCGAAGAGGCGCTGAAGCTGCATGCGATGCATCTCCCCGACATCACCCTGATGGATCTGCGACTGCCCGGCATCAGTGGCGTTGAGACCATCCGCCGCATTCGCGCCCAGTGCCCCAATGCACGCTTCATCATACTCACCACGTATGAGGGCGACGAAGATATCTTTCAGGCCATGGAGGCCGGCGCAACCGGCTACCTCGTCAAGGGCATGCCGAAGGAGATGCTGGTCAATGCCGTCAAAAAAGTTCACGGCGGGGGACGCTTCGTTCCTCCCCATGTCTCTCAGGCCCTCACCGCGCGCACCCGAGATTCAAGCCTGAGCGGCCGCGAACGCGAGGTGCTCGCACTGGTGGCCAAAGGCAACTCAAACCGCGAGATTGCCAGCAAGCTGGGCATCACCGAGGCCACAGTCAAGTGCCATGTGAGTGTGATCCTCATGCGTCTGAATGCCAGTGACCGTACCCAGGCGGTAGTCACGGCACTGCAGCGAGGGCTCATCCACCTTTAGGAAGAGTCGCGCCATCTTCCCTCCCCCGTAAATCCCTCACCGTTTCTCCCTCGTCCAGCGGTGGTCGCCCAATCTTCGCAAGTATTTATTATCATTATACTTAATAAAAAGATACCACTGCCAATTCTCCTCTACCCGCTCCTCGCGTCCCACTCTGTGAACCGCGCTTTGGAGTTCGTGACCGCTATCACTGTCGCCAAGAATCAGCCAATCCTAAACTCGGTATATGGTTATCGATATGAATTTATCGAATCCTTTACCGGTCAGCCGCCCGGAGGCCAGGTCCATACCCCAGCCCAGCCTGCAGCGCCTTCCCCAATACCACCACTTCCTGGTGGAACTGGAATCCAAGGGAATCAGCCAGGTTTCGTGTAGTGTCATCGGCCAGGTTCTGGGCCTCGTGCCGGTGCAGGTCCGAAAGGACCTGCAATACACCGGAATCGTCGGCAAGCCGAAGACCGGCTATTCGGTCCCCGAGTTGATTCGAGCCATCGAGACATTTCTTGGCTGGAACAACGTCAATGAGGCGTTTCTGGTCGGGGTTGGACACCTGGGTACCGCGCTGCTCGGCCACGAGCGATTTTCAAAGTTCGGCCTTCGGATCGTCGCCGCCTTCGATACCGATCCGGCCAAGGTTGGGCGATGGATCTATGACAAGGCAGTCTTGTCATTGGACAAGCTCGCCGATCTCGCCCCGCGCATGAGCATTCATCTGGGAATCATCACAACCCCGACAGAAGCTGCGCAGGCGGTAGCCGACGAGATGGTCAAGGGGGGCATCCAGGCGATCTGGAACTTCGCTCCCGTAAAGCTGAGAGTTCCCGAACACATCATCGTGCATAACGAAGATCTTTATTCCACGCTGGCTTCGCTCTCCTGGAAGCTGGCGAGACGATTCCGAGTGCCAATTCAAGAGAGGGAGGCCGTTTAGATGGCGTCGATGCCTATTGCTGTTGATCGCGCGGAGAAGTTTGAGAAGGTGGTCAGCATTCTCAATCGTTACTCCCGCCGCCCTTCCGGATTGATTCCGATCCTGCAGGCGATTCAACACGAGTACCAGTACCTGCCCGAAGAGGTGCTCACTTATGTCGCTACCTCGCTCGATGTGCCTCCAGCGCGTGTCTTTGGCGTGGCGACATTCTACGCGCACTTTGCGCTGGAGCCGAAGGGTAAGCATGTCATCAGGATCTGCGACGGAACGGCCTGTCATGTGAAGCAGTCTCTGCCTGTGCTCAGTGCTCTGCGCGAGAAGCTGGGCACTACCGAAAAGAGCACGACTACGACCGACATGCTTTTCACCATCGAAACGGTTGCATGCCTGGGCGCTTGCGGATTGGCCCCGGTCGTCGTGATCGACGAGCAAGTCTACGGACAGATCACTCCGGAGCGCGCTGTTGCTCTTGTGGATGAGATTAAAGCGACTGAAGCGGGGATTGCGGCCGCTCCGGAATCTGAGCAGCCCTCAGCCGAGGTGGTCAATGAATAATACGGAAGCTCTCACGTCCACTCCGGGAAATGCGCACGGCATCTCCACGCTTGCCCAGGTGCGGCGAGTCATTATCTGCGCCGGGACCGGATGCATGGCCAATGGCGCCATGAAGGTCTTCGAGCAGTTCAAAAGCGAAATTGCGAGCGCCGGGTTGCAGGTGATTCTCGAACTGCGCGCCGAAGCCACCAGCGATGAGATTCGCCTCTCAAAGAGCGGATGCCAAGGATTTTGTCAGATGGGGCCGCTGGTCTCAGTTGTACCGGACGGCATTCTTTACACCAAGGTTCGCAAAGAAGATGTTGCCGAGATTGTGCAGCAGACTTTAGCCAATCATCAGATCGTCGAGCGGCTTCTTTACAAAGACCCTGCAACACGAAAGAGCTGTCAGGGAATCGAGGACAATCCTTTCTACGCGCGCCAGAGCCGCTTTGTGCTGCACGAGTGCGGATTCCTCGACCCGGAAGATATTCGCGAATACATTCTGCACGGCGGTTACGCGGCGGCGCGTAAAGCTTTCGTCGAGATGGCGCCCGAGGAGATTTGCAAGACTGTCCTGGACTCCGGATTGCGTGGACGCGGCGGCGGCGGCTTCCCCACCGGCCGCAAGTGGGAAGCTGCACGCATTCAGAACTCCGCCAAGAAGTATGTCATCTGCAATGGCGACGAGGGCGACCCCGGCGCGTTCATGAACCGCTCCGTGATGGAAGGCAATCCGCACAGCGTGATTGAAGGGCTGATGATCGCGGCACGCGCGATTGGCGCCAACGAAACACTGGTCTACGTCCGCGCCGAGTATCCGCTTGCTGTCGAGCGCATGCGCCGCGCCGTTGCTGACGCGGAGCGCGAAGGCATCCTTGGCAAGAACGTCTTCGGCACCGGCCTCTCGATGAAGTGCGAGGTGATGGAAGGCGCGGGCGCATTTGTCTG
>JBEKKL010000112.1:0-3659 GCA_050010735.1 Occallatibacter sp.
AGGGCCAATGTGGACAGTTGATGCAGTGAGTTGAATATCCCTTCCAGATCGCCTAGCCTATTCTTTATAATCAGCGACCGCTTGTAGCGGGACTCGGCCTCATTCCAATCATGAAAATAGTCTTGATAAATGATGCCTGTCTGATGGAGGCAGGAGGCAATGCCTTGTTCATCGCCGAGGCACTGGTCGATCGACATACTCTCTTCATAGCCCTTCAGTGCCCCGCGAAAGTCTCCTGTCTCCTCAAAGACACGTCCGATTTGATAAAGAGCCGTTGACCGAACGCGACTTGGTGAATTCGGCAGCAGGTTAAGGGCTTTGTTGTATGTATCGAGAGCCGTTTGATACTTCCCCATCAATTGGTGAAGCGCGCCGAGTTGGACTATTACGTCCGCCAATGTCTCAGACGCGCCCTGCGGCTCCAACAATCGGATAGCCTCGATGTAATGGATTTCAGCTAGTTCGTAGTGCCCACTTCTCCTAAAAGCCGCAGCCACGATTCTGTCGGCGGCGCTTGGAGCAATAGCGGAGAACCATCGATCTAAATGTGACAACCAAAGGCCTCGAGCGACGGTTAGGCTAGGGATATCGATTCCAAGCTCTCCCTGGAGCTTTAGTAGGAAAGCGTCCGTATCGGTCCGGATCAGATAGGATTGGTCGTTCGTGTTTGAAAAGACCGGAAGTTCCTTTACTGTTTTCAGTTGAATAACTTCGGTGTCTGGACCGTGCGAATGCTGGACAATGATGATGGTTTTGAGGTCGGGCCCGGACGCGATAATTCGAGGATTTATGTCAAACACGTCAGAACAGCTGTAGCCCAGCATGAGAACGGTGTCGTGGGATCCTGACCGAAAGAGAAGGTCTACCCCGTTCATTCTCGCTTCCACCGAAATTCTCTGACCCAACTGTTGCAGGGTAGTGATCATGCACGATATATCGCTACTGTACGATCCATGTATCTTGAGAAGCGTGAAGGCAAGATCTGCCAGTTGTGCTGTTTCCAATCCCTCAAAGTCGGCGTCTGCCGACAGGCACTGCCACTTGTCGGGATTAACGCCAACCATGGCAAGCGCACGCTCAAACAGCAAATCAAAATTCGTTGTTCCAACGGTTCCCAGCCACCCCTTCTTGACCAGTTTTGCCGCAAGTAAATGAGCCCGAGTGGGAGCACCTTCGGAGAACATTTCGAGGAATGAACCATTTCCGGAGATTCGGATCAGAATCTCGATAAACGCTTCAAAAGGTATTCTATGGCTGCAACAAACTTCTTCGAGCAGGACCTCTCGGCTTGCTTCCTTCGGACACAAGTGTTCGCAAATCCAACCAGCAATGCCCGTGGCTGGCGGCAAACCCGAAGGAATGGATATCCCTGCTCCACACCATAGGGCGACGCGACCACCTTTCATCTGTGCGGCCACTCGCGCAATGCATTCATTCTCTTGCACTCCGACTCCCTTGGAGAGCGTCTGGGCTGTGATTTCGCCCTCGTAGGCGACCTACGACCTCACGGCGGATTTTTCGCCAGAGATCGTGGTCGTCTCATTACATCATGCTAGCAGTCGATGTCACGATTTGTTCTTTCAGTTTCTGGCACTCGCGCATTGAATTCTGCATCAGGCAGCAAGCGTGGACGGCAATTAAGCTGCCTCGTCCAGTTCTTCGCTCTGTTCAGGTTCGCTGGTGTAGCCTTCGCCGTAGGGGGAATCGTCTTCGTCCTCGATAGGTGCCGGAACATCGAAGAGCGAAGCGGGCTTGGTGGAAACTGGCTTTACCGCTTCTGTGGGCTGAGCGACCACGGCTGTCCGTGCAGTATCGACCTTAGCAGGCGTCCTGTTGGGCGTTGTCTTCGCTTTTGCGCGGGCCTCGGCGTGGGCTGCCTTGGAAGCCGCATCCATCTCAGCCTTCGCCTTTTCTAGGGTGTTCTTCATTTGAAGATGGGAGCCGACGAAGCTGATGATTGTCGAGGACAACTCGGCATCCAGATCCTCGGCTGTGCCGGTGACGCTGAGTGGGGTGGTAAGAGCATCATTGTCGCCGTCTTTGAGTTTCTTTGGCACAATGTTCACCCGAATCTGATCTGCATCGACAAGCGTGACCGTGAGCAACACCGCGCGGTCGCGCAGGATTGGTAGAAGTTCTTTGAACATGGTTTCTCTCCTGACAGAATTTGATTTCTGGATTACGGTCGCCGACCGCGTCTCCGCGTCTTCGACCATAGTTGGGGATCGACGGGCAACGGACTGATGGTTCCTCGTTCAGCGTTGAAAAATCCGCCATGGTGCGTGAGCTTGCCGTAGCGGAAGAGCCGCGCCAGCATCGCCAGCGCGCTCGATGCGAGAGTCTGGTTGATGTACGGCTCTTGACGGTCCAGCGCCTCTACGGCAGAACAACTCGGCAGTGGATCTTCACCAGCTTCTGCGTCGATGATCTCTGGATACAGCTCGCTGACAATGCGCAACCGTGCGGCTTTCCTTCGGTTTCGCGCGTTCAATGGCTGGCCGAGAACGAACTGGCCGCTCGCTGCATTGTTGCCGAGATCAAGCCAATATGCAGTGCGGTTCCTGGCTTTGGTCAGCGCGCGCGCAATGACGCTTCGCGCCGCTCTGGTGTCCACGCAGCCAATCAGTAGATCGATGGATCTGTCATTGATTCGGTCGAATGTCTGCTCATCAAAGTAAGTCGGCTCGGCCCTCCACCGCGTTCCCCAAAACAGGTTGACGCGATTGATGAGGACGGTCGCCTTGTTCTGCCCGATGTCGGAGACCGAGAATGGCTGGCGTACACAGTTCGTCTCAGAGACGGTATCGGCGTCCATCATGACAACTTCCAGCCCCGATGAACGGCCCCAGACTCGCATCGCCTGGTCGAGATAGGGCAGGCCCATGACGATGGCGCTGCCGGTCCCGCCCGCGCCGACAACCAGGACACGCACCGATTTCTGGCCCAACAGATCGCTTGGGATCGTGTGCTCGATGCGCATATCAGCCTCTCTCTCCGCGCACGAACTGCGTGAGCGTTTGCGGAAGGGCGATAAGTGTTTCGACTGGGAACTTCTGGCGCTTGCCAGTCAGGCCACTCCACAACACATCGAATCCGCCTTCATGGCGCGTCAGGCGGCCAACGTTGGCGTGTGTGAAGGCGCTCTCGTAGAAGCCGCGCTCCCAAGCCGGGATTGCCGCAACTGACGCGCTGTCCGGGCGTCGCATGGTGCCGGTGCATACGCGCCCATCGTCCGAGAGATTCCAGAATGGCGCAACGGCAACTTTCGTTGAACTCTCGGGGCGCTTGTTCTCGGCGAGCGCGCGAATGTTGAGTTCTCCATTCGATACTCGCCAGACCAATGGAGGTTGCGGAAAGATACAGCCATTCAACTCCGAGGCCTTGCCTTCAGAGTTCTCGTAGAACATCTGTCGGCGTCGCGCAGGAGTCCACCAGACGATCATGCGGTCGGCCTTGGCAAGCACGTTGGCAGGCAGCACTTCGGCCTGGACGCTGCCACTGAGGGATCGCGTCAGAGACTCGATGAACGCTACGGTGAGCGGTTGCGCCGGACCGAGCGTGGGCGGCGCATCCTTGCGGGTGGTCACGTCGTGGCGGGTGATGAAACTGCTTTGGCGGTCGCGATAGATCAGCAGAGCCTCAAGCAGCTCGAAGCGATG
>JBEKKL010000113.1:0-4840 GCA_050010735.1 Occallatibacter sp.
TGTATGACAGCGTCGGCTTCTGTCAAGGGCGTTATTTCAATTCGCGCGCGGAGTCTGCCTCTGGTGGCCAGGACCGGGTCAAGGGCGCCGCACTTTGGCGTTCATCTTGACCCTTGACGCGGTCTCGGCCACTGCCACAATCGAATTGGGAACGAAGATCAGAGTTCTTTTCTGCGCTTCGTTCCATCCTTGAAAAAATCGATCTTTCCGCATCAACGACCCAAGCTCGCGTGTTGAACCAATCATTCTCGATGGACATCCGGTTCCATCAACCATGTATTCGGGTCGGACTTACCCCATGATTTCCTGTTCAAACTCTCTCCTTGCGGGAAGAGTCGAGGCGTCCAATCATTCAATCGGCCGTTGTTGGCGACCACCGGGGCACTCGGACTGCCTCGCATGAGAACCGCGCTCCCTGACGTGCTGATAATCTTCCCCGGAGCGCAACATCCAATACAACCTCACCGCCAGCTTGTGGGCAATCGCTACCTTGGCCACGCCGTGATGCTTGGTCATCGACAGGCGCAGATACTGCCGATGCCAGCTCGGATCGTACCTCTGCGCCGTGCTCGCCGCCTCCACCAGCAGCCAGCGCACGAGCGTGTTGCCCTGCTTGCTGATGTGTCCCAGACGACGCTTGTCGGAGCTGGAATCCTCAGACGGAATCAGCCCTAGATAACTGCCCACCTGCTTGCCACGCGGAAAGCGTTGCCAGTTGCCGATGGTCAGCACATAGGCCAGCGAGACCACCGGACCCACGCCCGGATGCGTCATCAGCAGGCAAGCCTCCGCGTTGTTGGCCGCAGCCTGGCTGACCGCCTTGTTCAACGGCGCAATCCGTTCCTCAAGCCGATCCAGCAGGACCAGCAGGTCCGTGCGTCGCTCGCCATACCAGCCCGGCAGAGCTAATGCTTCGATGGCCATGCGACGCTTCCCGCTCCACCCGCCAGGAATCAATAGTCCTTCGTTCTTGGCCATCCCATCCAACTGGTTCGTCACCCGTGTGCGTAACCGGACCAGGCGACTGCGATGCAGCAGCAGTTGCCGCAACTGTTCGTTCTCGGCCGGCGGCTGCCAGATGGCAGGGAAACGATCCGCCACCAGCAAACCCAGGATATGTTCCGCATCCCGCTTGTCGGTCTTCTGACGGCGCGGGTTCGAGGCGCGAATCTGAGTGGCATCGCCCACCAGAAGTTCATGGCCCAGTTCGCTCAGCAGGCGTCGAAACCAGCCATAGCTCCCCGTGGCCTCGATGCCAACTCGCACCCTCGCTCCGCTGAGCAAGCGATAGTACTGTTCCGCCTCTGCCGTGTGCATCAAGCGCCGCTGCCCGCACTCGCCAGTCTCCTCCCACAAAAAGGAGATCTGTTGAAACCGCGGATGAAAATCACAGCCTATAATCATCATGCTCGGCTCCTTTCCTCCCGAGCTTCGTGGTCGTTTAGCCGCAACCAGTTTACTCAGGTCGAGGGAGCCGACGCTATCATGCAATCATATCCGCGCCCTCATGCGTAAACTGGTGCTTCGCTTCGCTCCAGTGAAGCTTTGTGATTACCCCGGCGCCTTTCTCGTAGTTGTAGCTCGTGCCGTCATCGGAAAACAACGTGAACGCCCCGTCGGCCCCAGGGTAGACACGAACCTTGGCGATCGATTGCGGCTCGTCTCCGTTCAGCACATTCGCGCCAAGCGGCAGAATTGAGCCGGCTCGCACAAACAGCGGAATCGTATCGATCGGCGCGTCCACCGTGATCGTCTGGCCGCCCGCGAGCCGCTCGTTTGTCCAGTAGTTGTACCAATCGGAACCCGCCGGCAAATAGACCCTCCGGCTCGTGGCCCCCTGTTCAAAGACCGGCGCAACCAGCAGCGCAGGGCCGTACATGTATTCGTCGCGAAGATCCGCCACATTTGGGTCCATCGGAAAATCCATAAACAACGCGCGCATGAATGGAGCGCCCGTCTGGTACGTGCCGTATGCCAGCGAATACGTGTACGGCATCAACTGATAGCGCAAGCGCAGGTACTTTTCGAGAATGGGCTCAGCCTGCTTGCCATAAGACCACACCTCGTTATGCTCTCGCTCTCCATGCGCGCGCATCACCGGCTGGAAAGCCCCCCACTCGAACCAGCGCACAAACAGCTCCGGGTAATCGTCATATCCGTCCACCTTCCCGCGAGCGTCCGACGGATCGACCAGCGGCTTGTGTTGAGGCTGATACCCAGCAGGAATCTTCGGTGAGAAGAAGCCGGCGATGTCCGTGTCCCAATACGCCATGCCGCTCGCGGCAAAGTTCAATCCCGCCGGGATCGAGCGCTTGAGCATGTCCCATGACGCCGTGATATCGCTCGACCAGAAGACCGTCCCATTCCGTTGCGCGCCGAGATAGGCCGCGCGCGACAGGATCATCACCCGGCGGCTGTCGCCAAAGTCGCGGCGGAAGCCCTCGTAGACAGAAGCTGTGTGAAACAGCGGATAGACATTGTAGTAGCGCCTCCCGGAACCGATGAAGAAGAAATCCCTGGTTGGATCGATATCCGGTTCGGTCTCGTCGAGCCAGATGTAATCGAAGCCATAGGGCTTCACATAGCGGTCCCGGATCTTCTCCCACCACCACTTCGCGGCCTCCGGATTGGTAGTGTCGAGGTTGGGGCCAATCGCTCGTGAGGTCCAGCCAGAGTCCGGAGCGCCGTCCGCTGTATGGATTAGCCAGCCCTTCTTCTGCAACATGTCATAGAATTGCGTGTCGGGTGAATAGTGCGGCCACACGCTGAGCAAGCTCTTGATGCCCATCGCATGCAGCTCTTTATTCATTGCTGCGGCATCGGGCCATCGCGACGGATCGAGGTCCATCTCGCCCTGCTTCGTCATGTTCAGGAAGTCGACGACCAGCACATCGAGTGGCAACTGGCGGTCGCGATAACCCTTCGCAACCCCGAGGAGCTGCTCTTGCGTCGGGTAGATCGCCTTGCTCTGGATATACCCATAGATGCTTCTCGGCAGCAAATGCGTGATGCCCGTCAGCTGACGATAGCCTTCGTAGATTTCGTCGCTCCCATCGCCGGCAATCACAAAAAAAGAAACCCGATCGCCCACCTCCGACGACCATACATTCCGTTGGTTAAACCCGAGATCGACCGTGGTCTTCGATGGATTGTCCCAGATCAACCCATAGCCCATGCTCGATATCATGAATGGAACGCAGACCGCCTCGCCGCCAATTGCGCCATAGTCGTGCCAGCAGTTGATGCGATGTTCGCGGAGATCGAGAAACCCCTGTTGTTGCTGGCCCAGCCCATAGTAGTGCTCGTCGGCGGGCGAATCGAAGGTCGCCGACACGTGATAGCTGGCGTCGCTCTCGCCAGCCTTCGACGCACCCGACCCGCCCTCCGGTCCGTTCGGAGTCATCGACCAGTGCCACATCGTCAGCAGTTTCTTGCCACCAGCGGTCACAACCGAAATAGAGTCGTTGTATGTATCGTTGTCGCCGCCACTACCGAAGTAGTGCTCTCTTAGCTTCTGATTCAGCTCGTCGAGCGGCATGGCATGAGGCTTGATCGCATCTTCAGGCCCGATGCGGACCACCAGCCTGTCCGAGCGAATCACCTCGTAACCTGCGGCATCCTGCTCGTGCTTCCAGCCCAATGCCGCCGGAGTCCCTGTAATTCCATATCCGGGCCCGGCAACAGCTGCGGGCTTGTTGGTACTCAAGGTGATTCTGAGGATGCCTGGCCCGTAAGGTTCCACCACAATCGTTCGGTGATCGCGCGCCAGCACAAATCCGTTGGCGTCATCTGCGGCGCCAGCGCGCGCCAGAGGACTCATGCAGAGGACCAGCAGCATCGCAATCAGAATGCCTCTCGACGCCTGCGTTGCACGCGAATTCTTCTGGTTCAGTTCAGTTAGGAAAGAACACTTCATTTGATCTCACGTCCATTCAAGGGGTATGCGCTTCAACTCTAAGACCTTGGGAGTCCACGAATCTCAACTGGCCTGCCTCGTAACTTAAACAGAACTCCACTCGATAATTGGCATGTGGCTCAGATCTGAGAGTTGCAAACCCGCGAGTAAAGCTAGTTAAGAAGTCTAAAGCCATGCAGGCGCTTCGATGCATTCTGGTCGAAGGTCAAAATTGACGAACAACCCCTCCAACTCCCCAAGGCGGCAATCAGAGCATCCTCGAAAGATCCAGCCCCGCTTCGCAGCGCCACAGTGGCCAAGTAGACCTCCTGCTCATTCTGCACTTCGAGACTATCGGCTGCAAGAATCATTTCAATGTGATCCGCGATTTCCTGCCTCGATCGTTTGTATAGGCTTCTTAGAACCCAGACGATCTCGAGCATACAGACCAGGCTGAGAAAGCCCGGATTCTGCTCTGTCAGTTTGCGTTCGATTACCTCCGAGGCCAGAGGTGATTGTAGGGGGTCATCCTGCGCAAGATAGCGGAGCAGTACGTTTGTATCGAGACCTGTCATCTTCTCCGCCTGAATCTCTCCGTCGCTCCCTTTTCAATCGCTGCATCGATCTCTCCGAGGCTTATCGCCCGAGCCGGCTTCGGAACGCTGCCTTTCAGGCGCTTGGTTGGAATCTTAGGCAGAATAACGACTCCGTCAGGGTGAAAAAAGAACTTGAACCGATCGCCTGGCTTGATTTGCAGGTGTTCCCGAACGGCCTTTGGGATTGTGGCCTGGCATTTGCTGCTCAACGTAGCTTCCATCTCGTACCTCGCTTTACATTTTAACATAAGTAAAGACGTACCGCCTGTTATGTCCTTACGGTGATCTCCGCTGTTTCTCGGCTCCAAACTGTACTCAGGACTGGCAGTATCCCGGGTTGTTTGTGTGT
>JBEKKL010000114.1:0-11779 GCA_050010735.1 Occallatibacter sp.
AGATCGATTTTCAAGGGAAGCGTTGGAAGGTACCAAAGGAGCGCATGAAGGGCCATCAAACTCCCCACATTGTTCCATTAGCGCATCAGACCATCCAGCTCCTGGAGCTCTTGCGGTTGATCTCAGGAAAGAGCAAGTATCTCTTCCCTGGACAGGGACCGAAGAACCCGACGATGAGCGACGGAACAATCCGCATGGCGCTCCAGAGAATGGGTTACAAAGACTTGATGACAGGTCATGGGTTCCGTAGCGTCGCGTCCACGATCCTGCATGAGTGCGGTCACACGCACGAGCACATTGAGATGCAAATGGCACATCTCAAGAAAGACAAAGTGAGCGGCGCCTACGACTACGCCAAGTATCTGGTTCCGCGAACCTACATGATGCAGGACTGGGCGGACTTTCTCGACGAAACACTGCGAAGCGGCGAATACAAATTGATCCCTCCTTCTTACAGGATTGAACGCGAGGAAGGCCCAGAGGACATTCTTCGACGCAAGAGGCAGAACAAGGCGGACTAACCCCAAATATCAACAGCGCCGACCACCGATGCTTGATGCCTAACCCCGCACTGCTTTGCGAGGCGTGGTCATTTCGGCAAAAACCAAATGGCAAGCCAAGGCCCGAGAAGTGAATCTTCCCGGGCATAAGGAGACTTCCTCAATCAAAGTTGGGATCCGTAATTCCGGATGCCCGCCGTCCCATATTGCCGAAGGAAATCCCCCAGGTCGGCGTAGAGGCGCGGCACAAGGACTCTGCCCCCCAGTTATCGCAACCTCGACATGCATCCGACTCGAATGACAACCCCTCTTGAGAATCCACCGCCAGGTTTTGGTGCAGCTGATGCCGTGAGACGTATCTCCATTGGCTGCGGCACGCAGGCCGAGCCGCTGAGACTTTTAGACGGCCTGGCTAAACATCGTATTTTTAGCATCGCAACCCGTGGACGTGTAGAATGGCCTGCAAATGCCTCGAGCTTCTTATTGGGCGCACTCTGCGCAAAACTCGACACTCGATTCAAGTTCGAGAGCTGGGTGGCAGCTATTGTCAGTGCATTTGGAAGCGGTCGCGCAAATAGCACGGGAGCTGGCTCTGGCTGCTCGCCCGGCCGATGTGAATCTTGCACGGCTTGCCTATTGTTCCGGGCTACTTCATGACTTTGGCAAATACACCGACTGCTTTCAGCAAATGCTAGAGACCGGGCACGGACGCTGCCAGCACGCGATTCATGGAGCGCTGCTCGCGTACTTTGGGCTACAGGGGGCAACTCACCAGCCTAAGCTGAATACAGTGATGGCGGCGATTGCCGGTCATCACGCCGGCCTCGCAGATTGGTGTGATTACGGGAAGAAACTCAGCGAGCCATGCTACCGGTCTGAGGTTGACGCGATTTGTGCCCGTGCCACTGCGGATTGTTCCGAGTTGAAGCGCATCGTTTCTGGATTGAGCGGGCAACAAGATGCTGTTCCTGGCTCATCCAAGGCCAAGCTTGACTTGTTCATTCGCACAATCTTCAGTTGCCTGGTAGATGCCGACCGTCTGAACTCTGCTGGACGCGCAGTGGCAGAAAATGAGTTGCGCGCAGCGGACAAGCTTCAGGCGCTCCTCAATCATATTGCGGAGTTACAAGCAAACTCGCCCGAGGGGCAAGTAAAGCAAATGCGTGCGAAGGTTCTGGAAGATTGCTTGGCCGCAGCCTCTTCTCAGCAGAGGTTGTTTTCGCTCTCAGTGCCCACTGGCGGAGGCAAGACGCTTGCAGCGATGGCATTCGCACTACGGCGGGCTGCTCTCTATCCAGAGCGATTTCGGCGAGTAATTGTGGTTATTCCCTATCTTTCCATCATTGAGCAGAATGCGGATGTATATGCCCGCGTCTTTGGACGGGATGCCTTGTTAGAGCATCATTCCGGAAGCATTCAGAAGCTGGCGAAACACGATGAGGACCACTTTATCCCCACTCCGGACGAGGACAGCCAGGAGGAAAAGAAATTTCAGGAGACCGGTTTGCGTCCTGAGACTGAGAACTGGGATGCCCCGTTGATTGTGACCACGTCGGTTCGCTTCTTTGAAAGTCTGTTCTCAAATCGTCCTTCGGATCTGAGGCGAGTACATAACATCGCGCGGTCGATCGTGATCGTCGATGAGGTGCAGACGCTACCGCGAAGACTGCTGGGACCTTTGCTCGACATGATGAGAGAACTGGCCGAGGACTGGGATACGAACTTTGTCTTTTCGACCGCAACACAGCCGGCGTTCGAGCGCCCAACCCACAAGCACGATCTGCGTTGGAGTGCCGAAACACTTACCGAAATCATCCACGATCCGGCTTCGCTTCATAAGGCGCTCAAGCGGGTTGAGATTTGCTGGGAGATCCATAAGCCCGTTGGATGGCAAGAGGTGGCAAAGCGAATGTCCGCCGCGCCGCAATGCCTGGCCATCGTGAACGTACGCGACCACGCCAGCCAACTTTATGAAGAGTTGTTGCAGATCGCAATGCAAATAGATCTGAGTAAGGACGGAGTTTTTCATCTCTCTACACGGATGAGCGCGGCGCATCGGCTGCGCGTGCTTGAAGAGATTCGCAAGCGTTTGAAGGCGGGCGCGTTGTGCCATGTGGTCTCAACGCAATTGGTCGAGGCGGGTGTAGACGTGGACTTTCCGCTTGTGCTGCGTGCGCTGGCACCGCTCGATTCCATCATCCAGGCCGCCGGCCGCGCGGACCGTGAAGGAAGACTCACGGCGGCCCTGGGCAATCCCGGTGGAAAGGTCGTGGTCTTTCTGCCTGAGGATCACAAGCTGCCGCCAAACGAATACAAGGAGGCGGCCGGAATAACGGAAGCAATCGCGAAACAGGAGCTGGAAGATGGCAAAAGTGTTCAGGTTGATTCAGCGGAAGCCAACGGGCTCTACTTCGAGCGCTATTACGGGGGAAGTGGAACGGATCTCGGAAAGAGTTTGCTCGACATGCGCCATCAACTGAGCTTTGCCTCGCTTGCCCAGGAATTCGAAATGATCTCCAGCCGCACTCGCGACGTTTTTGTGCCGGATGACTTAGAAGCGCAGAAGGCAATCGAGGGATTGCGGTCGGCAGGCGAAATTACACCGGGGCTGCGTCGCGCACTACAGCGCCACATCGTGGGACTTAGCCCCTCGGAGTTCGAAAAGGCAAAGGGCGTCGTCGAACGAGTACCGACAGCAACCGGGGATGAGATTTGGGTTGCATTGAATCAGGCTTACGATCGACACCTAGGACTTATCTTCAATCCGCCACCGGAGCGATGGGTTGTATAGCATTAATTCGGGACCGTACATTGCTCGATATTGACTCGCAGTATACTTTCGCGCGGAATGCCGGCTTGGAAGCTTAGACTTCTTGTGTAATTCTTCCCAGACTTTCCTCGTTGTGATTTGAAAAAGGGTGAGGAGTATTGCATTCATGGCGATTCCAAGTGTTCGTGTCCGTGTCTCTGGAGAGCTTGCATGTTTTACGCGGCCTGAGGCCAAGGTTGAACGATTCACTTACCCGGTGATGACGCCCTCGGCAGCGCGCAATATCCTGGACGCCATCTGCTGGCGCCCGCAGATGCGCTGGATCGTCACAAGTATCAGCGTATTGAAGCCGATCCGCCTGATGAGCGTGCTGCGCAATGAGGTGCAGAGCAAGCTATCGCCGGTTGCGATCAAGAAATGGATGCGCGATGCGTCGGCCTTTGAGCCGCTTATCGCAGGAGCAGGCAACGGCACCGACGGAACGCCGCGCAATACCACGCTGTTGCGCGACGTTGCTTATTGGATCGATGCCTATCCGCATGTCTTCGTCACGAAAGACACCCGGCGAGAGGCCGATCGAATCTCCAATGCCGGAAGGGGCGAAGAAGATCTTGAAACCGCCGAAGACAATACCCCGAACAAATACGTGGCCATGTTCGAGCGGAGAGTGCGCAAGGGACAGTGTTACCAGCGGCCTTATCTTGGCTGCCGCGAATTTGCCGCCGATTTTGGCCTGCCACGCGAGGACGATCGACCCATTCCTGACTCAATGGAGATTGGGCGAATACTCTATGACATCGCCTTTCTTGCGGATGGAAACCACGCGGCTTTCTTCGAGGCGCGATTGAAGAATGGCGTGATGGAGACCAGGCCGGAAACTGCTTTGATCGACGAAGGCAAGCGTCAGGAGGTGCTCGAATGCTCGTACAGGCGCTAGCTGAGTACGCGGACCACTATCTTGCCGAAGAGTTGAACGACGCAGCGTGGGAGAAGAAGCCCGTCCTGTGGCAACTCGAGATCTCCAGACGTGGTGCATTTCTGAATGCGACCCAGCGCACGACGACGGTAACTCGCGGGAAAAAGCAGGTGCAGATTCCACTGCAGATGAGTGTGCCTCGTTCTCCTGTGAATCGCAACAGCGGTGAGCATCCTTTGCTGGGCACCGATGATATTGCGTATGTCCTGGGCGCGGGCCCATGGACGCCAGACAAAAGGGCAGACAAAGAAAAAGCGGCAAAACACCATGAGGCTTTCGTGTCTCTCATCGGCAAGGCCGCAGCGGAGACCGGAGACAGCGCTCTCGCATCAAGCGTCGCTTTTTATGCCAATGCGGAAGAGGTCGACAAAGCGCGTACAGCCTTGCAGGAAGCAAAGCCCGGCGCACTCGTCGCGCTTTCTGTTGGCGACCCGCTGGTGGAGCGCCCACCGGTCCAGCAGTTCTGGCGCGACCACTATCGGCGCGAATTTGCCGGACGCATGGAGGGCAATGACGGCGAGTGCATGATCTCCGGAAAGTTTGGCCCGATTGCGCCCACGCACGAAAAGATCAAAGGCGTATCGGGCCTTGGAGGCCAAGCCGCGGGCGTCGCGTTGATGTCCTTCGATAAAGAAGCCTTCCGTTCGTACGGTTGGGAACAGAATCGCAACAGCCCGGTTTCGCCAGACCGCGCGCTGGCGTATGTGCTGGCTTTCAACGATCTGCTCAAGCAAGACAAAGGGCGGCGCAAGGACGTTGCCGGTATTGGATTCCTCTACTGGCTGAAGATTCCGGCTGATCTCGACGTGTTCGACGTGATGGACGTGGCTGATCCACAGCAAGTGAAGAAACTACTCAGTTTCGATCCGCGTGAGGATCCAGATACGAATCGCTTCTATATGGTTGCTGTTTCCGGCAACGGCGGGCGGTTGCGCGTGCACCACTGGGCGGATCTCGCGCTTAAAGAAGTGAAGGAGAACCTGAAGAACTGGCACCGGCAATTGCGCGTCGAGTATCCGCAATACGGAGGAGATGAGCCGAATCCTGTTCGCCTTTGGCAACTGCTTTATGCTCTGGACCGCGATGGCGAGCCCAATGAATCCACTGTGCTGGCTTTGCTTCGCCGCGCCATCGAGGGACTTCCGCTCGGTTATCCGGTACTCTCGACGGCGCTAACACGTTGGCGACATCCGGGCGGAAAAGACTCCAAGTTAAAAGACAAGACGGGAGACAAGAAGAGCGATCCCATGTCGCTGGCTCGATTGCGTGTGCCTATCGGGTTGATTCGTATGTGCATCAACGATCTGTTTCGGCTACAGAAAGGAATGAAGGAAATGAGTGAAGGACTTGACGCAAGCTGCACAATTCCTGCCTACGTGTGTGGGCGGATGATGGCGGAGTTTGAGAGCCTGCAACGTTCATCGAGCGAGAGCGATGTGAACTCATCGGTCTTGGATCGTTACTTTGCATTGGCCTCGACATATCCGGCCGTCGCGTTTCCAAAGATTGAGAGTCTCGCGCAAAAACACCTTCGTAAGCTCCGCAGAGACAATCCGCGCGCCGCGTATGCCATTGACACCCGGCTCCAAGAACTACATAGCCTCTTGCAGCCTTCTGGAGGAGGCGCTTTTCCGAATAAGCTCGGACTCCAAGGTCAAGGTCTCTTTACTCTCGGCTACTACCACCAGAAGGCCCGTTCGCGTTCTCAGGCGCAGGATCGCAAACAAGCCAATATTGCCGCCAATGAATCAGAAACAGCGAGTGAACCCAGCAATGAGGAGAACAAGCAATGAGCACGATTGAAAATCGCTACGACTTCGTCTACCTGTTTGACTGCCAGGACGGAAACCCCAACGGCGATCCGGATTCCGACAACAGCCCGCGCTTCGATCCCGAGACGTTTCAGGGGCTCGTTTCAGACGTCTGCCTCAAGCGCAAGATTCGGGATTATGTTCACTATGCTAAGTCGGCGAATGATGTTGCAGATCTGGGTTACGGCATCTTTGTACTGAGTGGAAACACACTGGAAAGCAATCAGCGGCAGCCCTTCGAGAAACTCGCTGGCGACGACAAGATCGAAGCCAAGGGAAAGGACACCAAGCCAACGGACATCGAGAAGGCACGTCAGTGGATGTGCAAGAACTTTTTCGATGTGCGCGCCTTCGGCGCCGTAATGAGCACAACGGAGTTCAATTGTGGACAGGTGCGCGGCCCCGTGCAGATCACATTCGCGCGCTCAATCGACAGGATTCTCCCGACCGAGCACACAATCTCACGGCAGGCATTTACCGGTGAGAAAGACATCAAATCGGGCACTGGAACGCTAGGCCGAAAACACACTATCCCATACGGGCTATATCTCGCGCATGGCTATATCAACCCAGTATTTGCCACCAAGACCGGCTTCAGCGAAGACGACCTCAAACTTCTTTGGAAGGGGCTTGCGAACTTGTTTGAACTCGATCGTTCCGCCGCTCGCGGCACTATGGCCGCGCGCGGGCTTTACATCTTCAAGCATGAAAACAAGCTCGGCAATGCGCAGGCGCAGCGGCTATTTGACTCAATCAAGATCGAGAAGAAGCCGGGTATTGAAAGCCCACGGGCTTTCAATGACTACGCCGTAGTTCCTCCCGAACCAGGATCATTGCCGCCGGGCATTACCCTTATTGACGGCCTCGCATAAAACAGTCGTAAGCAAAACGGAGCCCTATGTATTCAGAAGAGGATCTCCTCCCGCTCTCCGGTCTCCAGCATCTCGCCTTCTGCGAACGGCGCTGGGCGCTGATTCATCTGGAGCAGCAATGGCAGGAGAACCTCTTCACCGCTGAAGGCAAACTCCTCCACGAGAAAGCGCACTCGGCTGAAATCGAATCCCGTCCCGAAGTTCTTATCCGGCGAACCTTGCCGCTGTCTTCCTTTCGCCTCGGCATCTCCGGACAAGCAGACATTGTCGAGTTTTTGCCGTGCGAAGCTGCGGAGCCGGGCGTTCCGATGCCACGCCGCAAAGGGCTTTGGAAACCATATCCGGTAGAGTACAAGCGGAGCCGCGATCAACACGGCAGCGTTGCCTATCGCATTCAGCTTTGCGCACAGGCGCTTTGCCTTGAAGAGATGCTTCACGTTCCCGTTCCTGCCGGAGCTGTCTTTGATGGCAAGGCAAAACGACGGGAGGTCGTGAATTTCGATGAGCCACTTCGTCAAGAGGTCGAACGCTTCGCCACCCGCATGCACCAGATCTTTCAGTCCGGACAGACGCCCCGGGCAATCTATGAGAAGAAATGTGAAGGGTGTTCGATGAAGCCAGTCTGCCTGCCGTCGGCCGCCGAATCCGCCTGTGCATCCCGCTATTTGAACCGCGCTGTCGCCGCTAATCTAGGGCAGGCACACCGCGATAGCACCAGCAAGTACGAGGACCCGTCTCAATGAGAAAGCTCCTCAACACGTTGTATGTCACCATCCCCAACGCATATCTCAGCAAAGATGGGGAGACTGTTCTCGTTCGCGTCGAGCACGAGGCTCTTCTTCGCGTGCCAATCCACACGCTTGAGGGAATCGTATGCTTCGGGCTGGTGTCGATGAGTCCTCCCCTGATGGGATTCTGCGCCGAACACAATGTCGGTGTGAGTTTTCTCAGCGAGCACGGCCGCTTTCTTGCTCGCATCCAAGGGCCGATCCATGGCAACGTTCTGCTCCGCCGCGAGCAGTACCGCCGCGCCGACCAGGACGCTGATTCCGCAGCCATCGCACAGTCTGTTTTGTTGGCGAAGATCGCAAACTGCCGGACTTCGCTATTGCGTGCAGGCCGGGAGCATTCTTCAGAGACACTAGATAGCGCCTCGACTCAGCTTGGCCAGTCGCTGCGCCGGGTTGCCTCAGCACCAAGTCTCGACGGTTTACGGGGGGTTGAGGGAGACGCCGCGCAGACGTATTTCAGCGTTTTTGATGAACTCATTCTCCACCAAAAGGAAGAGTTCTTCTTTCATGCGCGCAGCCGCCGCCCACCTCTCGATAATGTCAACTCTCTGCTTTCGTTCCTCTATGTATTGCTGGCGCACGACATCGCCTCTGCTTTGGAAACGACCGGCCTTGATCCAGCGGTTGGTTTTCTTCACCGCGACCGCCCCGGCCGTGCCGGTCTGGCACTGGACCTCATGGAGGAGTTGCGCCCTGTGCTGGCCGACAGGCTTGCAGTTACCCTCATCAACCGTCGGCAGATTACCGGGGGCGGATTCTCCCGCGCGGAATCTGGTGGGGTAACCATGAACGATGTAACGCGCAAAGAGGTTCTGGTTGCGTGGCAGTTGCGCAAACGAGAGGAGATTCTTCATCCATTCCTGGATGAACGCATACCCTTTGGCCTGGTGCCATACGCACAGGCGCTCTTATTGGCTCGCCACCTGCGCGGCGATCTCGACGCATACCCTGCCTTCATCTGGAGATGACAAAGCATGATGGTGCTCGTGACATATGACATGGGAACTCAGACCGACAGCGGTAGGCGCCGGCTGCGGCAAATCGCCAAACTCTGTCAGAATCATGGTCAGCGAGTTCAGTTTTCAGTCTTTGAATGCTTACTTGAGCCTGCTATGTGGGTCGAGTTTCGCGCAAAACTCATTGCCACGATCGACCCAGCTACCGATAGCCTTCGCTTCTATTTTCTGGGAGCCAACTGGCAGAGGCGTGTGGAACACACTGGCGCCAAGCAAGGCTACAACCCGGAAGGCCCGCTAATTCTGTAGCGCGGATCTCAAGCACACAGCAATTGCCCAGCAGGTTCGCGCTTACGACATCTCGCTGATTCCAGGCCTGTTGCGCGCCAAGGCTTACTTTCCATGTGTCGTATACTCGCGCCGTCCGTAGAGTTCGCGCAATTCGTAGGCTAGAACACAGAAACAAAAGCTGTTACAGTTGAGCCGTCGCGCCCCACGCGGGGCGCGTGGATTGAAACAGGACTCAGGACGCAATACACCGCCGATGCTGAGGTCGCGCCCCACGCGGGGCGCGTGGATTGAAACACTTTATCGGCAATGGCTTGATCGACTGCTTCTGTCGCGCCCCACGCGGGGCGCGTGGATTGAAACGAAACATCTCGCGGCGTATCCTTCCCCGTTGACCGTCGCGCCCCACGCGGGGCGCGTGGATTGAAACTCGTCTGTGGTGGCCCCTCCTGCCGTTCCTAAGGTCGCGCCCCACGCGGGGCGCGTGGATTGAAACACGCCAAAACCTACGAGTGCGTCCACACCTGCCCGTCGCGCCCCACGCGGGGCGCGTGGATTGAAACAACCACCGCCCTCACCGTACAAGACCAAGCACTCGTCGCGCCCCACGCGGGGCGCGTGGATTGAAACATCTGCGAGGGATAAGGGGATGCGAACTGACTGGTGTCGCGCCCCACGCGGGGCGCGTGGATTGAAACGCCAGGAACCTCGGGTCCGCCTGGCGCCATACCTTGTCGCGCCCCACGCGGGGCGCGTGGATTGAAACCCTGCGTAATGTAATCGAAAAATCCGGCCAGACCGGGTCGCGCCCCACGCGGGGCGCGTGGATTGAAACTTCTTCACGAAGCAGGTTAATGATCCTGGTGGCCGTCGCGCCCCACGCGGGGCGCGTGGATTGAAACGAACCGGATCCGGCATTCAAGCGGCGCGTCCAAGTCGCGCCCCACGCGGGGCGCGTGGATTGAAACTTGGAGAGCAAAACCTCCCGAACCCGTAAATTGCGTCGCGCCCCACGCGGGGCGCGTGGATTGAAACCGTATTCAATCTCGATTCGATCAGCACGAGCGGAGCGTCGCGCCCCACGCGGGGCGCGTGGATTGAAACAGGCGGAGTTCGCACTCTGGCAAGGTGCACCCGCGTCGCGCCCCACGCGGGGCGCGTGGATTGAAACAGACTCGGTAGGTTGCGCCTGGCGTGCGGCCATCTGTCGCGCCCCACGCGGGGCGCGTGGATTGAAACATAACAGAGACAGGGAGATCCATGCGGTAATTGCGTCGCGCCCCACGCGGGGCGCGTGGATTGAAACCATCCCGTGGTGACCAGGCTATAGCCCGTCTGGCCGTCGCGCCCCACGCGGGGCGCGTGGATTGAAACCCGATCGATACGGCTGCGCCTAGACCGAGCAGTGGTCGCGCCCCACGCGGGGCGCGTGGATTGAAACAAATAGCCCATCAATCGAGACCGCCGGAGTATCCAGTCGCGCCCCACGCGGGGCGCGTGGATTGAAACTATCCGAAAGCGTGTTGACGGGGATCGCAGATGCCGTCGCGCCCCACGCGGGGCGCGTGGATTGAAACTGCTTCAAACGGCAGAATGGTTGCGGGCACCGATGTCGCGCCCCACGCGGGGCGCGTGGATTGAAACTTCGCGGGTGAGCGGAATCGGAGCCTTGCCCTCGCCGCGTCGCGCCCCACGCGGGGCGCGTGGATTGAAACTCGACAATCGCCTCTGGATCGTCGAGCGTGTAGAGTCGCGCCCCACGCGGGGCGCGTGGATTGAAACGGCTTCCTGGCCTATACCCGCGTCGGCGGCAACTGTCGCGCCCCACGCGGGGCGCGTGGATTGAAACCATTGTTTTTTCCACTGATTCTCGCGTGGAGAAGTCGCGCCCCACGCGGGGCGCGTGGATTGAAACGCTCGCTCCTGGCTTGCTCAAGGCCGATATTCGCGTCGCGCCCCACGCGGGGCGCGTGGATTGAAACACCGACCGCATGCTGGCCTCTTGGACCTCTGGCGTCGCGCCCCACGCGGGGCGCGTGGATTGAAACTTTCTTCTCCGAGCTTCTGGGTGGCAAAAAGGAGTCGCGCCCCACGCGGGGCGCGTGGATTGAAACCACTCAGGGGTCGGTGCAGGTAGTCGCGGAGGGACGTCGCGCCCCACGCGGGGCGCGTGGATTGAAACCTGCATTCAGGTCGCGCAATAGCGTTGAGCCGCTGTCGCGCCCCACGCGGGGCGCGTGGATTGAAACGATCCGTTGATTGAGCCGGTGACGCTCGCCTTGGCGGTCGCGCCCCACGCGGGGCGCGTGGATTGAAACATACTGTCGGCCTTGGAGCTGGGCGATGAGAAAGGTCGCGCCCCACGCGGGGCGCGTGGATTGAAACGTTAGAGAGCGCGGTTGGGATCACCGTATCCGGTCCCGTCGCGCCCCACGCGGGGCGCGTGGATTGAAACTCGGAGTAGATCTCAAGCGGCGTATCGAGTTGAGTCGCGCCCCACGCGGGGCGCGTGGATTGAAACACCGTATCGGCAGTGACAATACATCCGTCAGCCGGTCGCGCCCCACGCGGGGCGCGTGGATTGAAACCCCTGTGAATGGGCCGAGTTCGCGGGCCTTCGACGTCGCGCCCCACGCGGGGCGCGTGGATTAAGGAATGTGTGCGTAAATCCAACTTGACCCGTGCAGCTTTCTAGGGCGCATCAATGGAGACCTAATCGTATTGTTCCACCTATGTCAGAGAGAATTCGATTCCCGGGCGTTGGCTGCTTGAAGATCCCGATACGGGCCGGCGCGCTCCCCCGGCAAATCTCCCA
>JBEKKL010000115.1:0-20395 GCA_050010735.1 Occallatibacter sp.
CAACGCTCCGAAGACCTGGACCATGGATATGCTCATTGCAGTACCGCGTGAAAATCGGTGAGAAGGTTTACGGTGTAGTGGGCGAGGTGACGCCACATCCAGGGCATTGTGAAAAACAGAGCGCCTCCGGTCACCAGAAGACGTGGAACGTGCGAGAGAGTCTGGTCCTGCAACGAGGTCAGCACCTGGATGATATTGACCACCAGACTGATAATGACGGCGGAGAGCAGGACCGGGGCCATCAGGATCGCGCACTCCTGAAGCATCAAACGTCCGAGCAGAACAACCTGGTCGATGTTCATTAGTAGAAGCTCCTCATCAAGGCGCCGATAAGCAGGTGCCAGCCATCGACCATGAGAAACAGCAGGAGCTTGAGCGGCGTCGAGATCACCACTGGAGGCAACTGCATCATGCCGACGGAGGTGGTGATGGAAGCGACCACCATGTCGACAACAAGAAACGGCAGAAAGAGAACTGCGCCGATCTGAAACCCAGCTTTGAGTTCAGAGAGAATGTAAGCCGGCAACAGAACGCGGAAGGAAAGATCGTTGATGTTTGCAGGACGAGGCTCTTTGGCGATCTCAAGGAAGAGAGCAGCATCCTTTTCTCTGACGTAGTGCGACATGAACCCGCGCATCGGCCCGCCCGCGCGCGTCAGCGCATCGATTGGGGTGATCTTGCCCTGCTGCAGCGGGATCACCGATTCGTTGTAAATCGCCGCGCCAACCGGTTGCATGAGAAAGAACGTCATGATCACCGACAAACCGATGAGAGTTTGGTTGGAAGGCGTCGATTGAAGACCGAGCGCCTGGCGAAGAAAGTGAAAGACGATCAGCAGACGCGCGAACGGAGTCATGCAGATCAGGATCGAGGGAATGATCGTGAGCAGTGTGAGCAGGACAACAATCGACCATTGAGTCGAACCGCCGCCTAATCCGGTGATGCGAAACTCGTTTGGTTCGGGAGGCGCAGGTTTCTGTTCGACCGGCGCTGATGGAACCGGCTGAACGGGCACAGCGGTGCTCGGCGCAGCGTCGGGCTGTGCCTGAACCGGCGGCTGGAATTGCCAGAACCCCATCAGATGAATTGCACGATTTTGAAAGGACAGATTCGCAGCTCGCGCCGGCACCGCCACATGAAGCAGCGAGAGGCAAAGCAAAACTCGAAGGTGCGCTGGAATCCTCATGCCTGCGCGCCCTTCCGCTCTGCGGCCGGTTTAGCGATATACTGCCTCACTCGCCTCGCCGGCTGCAGTTTAGACGAGGTCATCGACTCCTGAAGAAGGTCTCCGAAGGACTCATTGTCTTGCAACGCCGCGAGCAGCGCCACGTTAGAGGCGCCCCCTCCGACGAGAAATTGCTGTCCGTCCACCGTGACCACGGCGATGAATCGCTTTTCGCCGAGCGATATGCTGGCCGCTACCTGCAACCGCCGGGAGTTGGAGCGGGTGGCCTGCCGCTCACGGAACCAATTCCATGCGCGTGAGAGAAGTCCCGAGGCATTTTGCAGACTCTTCAACGATGTTCCGCCGGGAAAGACAAGAAGCGAGGAGCCAAGGCCCTCTGCCGCATTGGGCATTGGACTCTGTGAGGCAACCGGCGGTGTCGCAGTTCGTATCTTCATGAAAGATCCGTGAGTCGTACGGCAAGGCGATCGCCAACAACTTCGAATTCTGTCCAGCCAACCAACTGCCCATTCACGCGCAAGGGCAGATCGCTGCTTTGGTGATAAGCCGTCTCAACAATCGAGCCGCGCGTGAGTCTCAGCAGATCGCCGACGGTAAACCTCACCACCGGTATATCGAGCGCAAGCGTGCAAGGAAGCCAGGGCAGAATCTCAGCCGGGTCGCGCTCCTGGTGCTTCTCGACCAGCTGAAGGCCCGTCGCCGGCTTCGCTTCGCTGACCGGCTTCACGGTATTTACCGCCGTATTCATCGGTCTCTATTCCCCACAAACCGGTTGCCATCGATGGCACCCAGAAAAGCGCTAAGCCGATCGCGGCTTCTGACGGTGGGTTCTCCCCCGAGGCCCACATCTCGCCGTTCGACTAGAGCTGATTGCAATCGAGAGGCCGTTGCCGCAAGAGGATCAGACGATCGCCCGACGAAGTCGATTGAAACGGCTCCAAGTACCTGAACAATAAGGAAAAACGGAAATCGAGACCGATGCCGCAAGAGATCGTCAAGCGACCGGAGATCGGAAGTCGAGGCGGCTTCGTGAGGCAGGCATGAGAAGGATTAAGAAGATGCCGACCCCGCCGCTCAGCGGAGAGTCTGAGCGGCGGTGTGGTTAATGCAACGCTAAGAAACTGCCGGTCCAGGGCCTACTGGATCATTGCAAGCGTTGCCTGCGAGAGCGTGTTGAATGTAGTGATCGACTTGGCATTCGCCGAATAGGCCTGCTGCGCCACGATCAACTTGGCAAATTCAGTGGCGATGTCCACGTTGGACTGTTCGACAGTGCCGCCGACAACCGTACCCCGTCCGCCCGTTCCAGCCACTCCGATGACTGGCGAACCGGAGACGATAGTCGCCTGGTAGTTGTTATTGCCAATACTGGTAAGCCCCTGGGTGTTGGCAAACGAAGCTACAGCAACCTGTCCAAGCGCAAGGGTATTCCCGCTTGTGAAGGTACCGCTGATGGTGCCATCCGACTCCACAGTGAAGGTTGTGAGCGTCCCGCTGGCGAAACCGTCGGTCGTGGTCGCGCTGGTCGCGCTGGCCATCGCTGTCTGAGTGATGGTGGGATCTGCAGCTGTTCCAAATGGCCCGGTGAGGTTCAGCGGCGCAGTGGCGCCGTCGGTCAGGGTAGGAATGCTGATGGGAACGACATTCGTTGTCGATGCCAACTGGCCATTACCGTTGAAGTTCAGCGTGCCGGAACCCACCGTGGTATCGCCCACCCCTCCGGCAGTCAAATCCGCAGAGGGCACGGTGACCGTGTAGTTCCAGGTATTGACGTCTGTCTTCGTATAGGAGACGGTCAGTACATGCGCTTCTCCAAGCGAGTCGTAGACTGTGATCGGGCTGCTCGGCGCAGTACCCACGGAGTCCTGCAACACAGCAGTGCCATTATCGGCAGTGAATCCCGTAGGTCCGACAATGGTCAATGTATTGCCGGAAGCAGTTGCCGTCATGCCGTTGCCCCCCCCACCGTTCGCGGCGGCAAACGCGGTGTTCAAGTCGGTTGCATATTGAGACACCGATTCGGGATCATCTGAAAGCGCAGCGCCAACGCCACCGAACGTCAGATTCGTTCCCTGATCAACGGTGCCATTTGCAGCGAATGTATAGGTCCACGTGTCATCGGGGTTACCGGTAGTCACTGTGGGTGCCACAGTACCCCCTTTAACGCCAACCGTATTTGAATCGAGATTGGCCGTGATCGCTATGGTTGTGCTGGCCACCGCCGGGCTGGTCGCTGTGCTAACCAGCAACGGCTGCAAGGGGGCCGACGGGTTTGGCACACCATTGACTGCGGGATACCCGAGGACGAGTTCACCGGTGGGCGTAACCAATTGGCCAGCTTTGTTGGTGGTGAAATCGCCGGCCCGCGTGAAGTCCTGGACGCCATTTGCATCCTGCGTTACAAAGAAACCATTTCCAGAGATGGCCATGTTGGACGAAGTGCCCGTGGAGTTCAGATTCCCTTCGGTGAAATTGGAATCTGTGGAAGACACCGTGACGCCTGATCCGATCTGAATTGGGTCGCCGTTTCCGCCCGTGACGCCCGTCTGCAAAAAGATGTCGCCGAAGGTCAGAGTCTGTGACTTGTAGCCATCTGTGTCAATGTTGGCCAGGTTATTGGATACTGCTTGCAGTTGCTCCTGAGCAGACGTAAGTCCAGAGAGTGGTGTTGAAAAAGCGCCCATTACTTGCCTCCTGTTGCGTTGTTATTGGTCCCTGAAAGGCCCATGGTTGCGGCGTTGATTGACGAGTTGAACGAGGCAGCCATCGCGTTGGAATTGCCAACGCCGAGAGGCATCATCGTAACCGGATCAAATGGAAGTTGGCTGGTAGCCGCACCGGCGGCCGACGGTGAAAGCATGCTGGTCGCTCCCCCAGCGGCGTTCGACAGCGCGGCATTCGTGGCTGCGGCACTCGTCGCCTGAGACGAACTCGTCGCGGAGCTTGCCGTCGAGGGAGTGAGATTCTGATTGATGCTGATAAGTTGCTGCAACTGATTCAGCGAGATCATCTGGCCGACCATCTGCGTCGGATCCACTGGGGCCGTCGGGTCCTGATCCTGCAGCTCCTGCGCAAGCAAGCTCAAAAACGTGGAGCCCAAGGAATCGGCCGAGTTTGTGCTCGACGTGGTGCCGCTGGTCGTGCCGGTCGAACTAGTTGCGTTCGTTTTGGCGGCTTGTGACTGTCGACTGCTTGCCGCCGGCATGAGCGCGCTCAAAGTCGTCGGCATCATATAGTTTGCTAACATCGTCCCCATGATTGCTCCCTTTCCGGTACTTCCAAAATCCTTGCTTAAACTCTGATGTCGAGGCGGGCATAGCCCGAGGGCAGCGCCGCCGCGACGGGTGTAAACTGCTGTTCGGCAGCGTTGCTGCCCGATTGACCCGCAACCATGTTGCCGGCTGGCGGCCTGCCGCTGCGTGATTGGCTGGAGGAGTCGTTTGACGTGCCGCCAAAGTTTCCTGTTCCCTGCCCCGTTGCCGCGCCATTCATATCGATGCGCACATCCGCTGGCTGATTTCCACCCAACCGCGCCTGCATCTCCGGCAAATGCGTGACGAGCGTCTTGGCAAGTTCTCCGTGCTCTACCGAAATCTGAGCAGAGATCACGTCCCGGCTGCTGGATGTGTTAATGGAGATATTGCCAAATTCGGTGGACCGCATACCGACGTGCATTTCGGACTGGCCCATACTCTGAATCAGCCTGGCAGTATTGATGACCGGCTGGCTTTGGGATGAAACAGTGGAAGCCTGGACTGCCGAGTTATCGGCCGTTTTCGCAGCAGCCTCACCGGTGGCTGACGGAGTGGAAGAAGCGTGTACCGGAGAGACCGTAGCCGCGCTCTGCGTTGGAGCGGCCGCGGTTGCGGAGTGACCTGCAATGTTCACCGGAATCGGGGCGACATTTTGCGCCTGAGAGGCATTCCCGCCCTGGCTCTGATTGCCCGATGATGGCGCGTCCTGAGAGCTGGCCTTCGATGCCGTCTCGGATGCGGGCTCGTTAGTCTTCTTCGGTTCGGTCTGCACAGCGCTGGAGTTCTTGTTGCCGGCAACCGCGCTACCCTGCGGCTTCGCTGTTGAGACCCGCTTGAGGCTCGAAGCAATGGCCTGAATCGTTCCGAGCGACTCATCAAACGGTGGCAAAGGCATCGGCTGATCGGCTACGCCGCTGAGAACGCCGATTGCGTTTGCAGAAGAATTCGTACCCGCCGCGACTGGCTGTGGCCGGGTCTGGCCGTTTGCATCGGTCTGCAACGCAGGAGCAACTGCATCTTTAGCGGATGCGAGCCGTGTTGAGCTCGAAACAGGAACCGAAGCTGCGACTGGAGTGGTTTCTATCGAGTCACTCGCGACCGCATTTTCAATTGCATTCGGGATTGCGTTCAAGGTAACGCCCGCGAGCGAGTCCTGCGCTCCGGAATGGTCGGTGACTACAGGTGAATTCGGATACACAGTGGCAACCGGGCCTGGATCGTTATTGACGCTCTTTGACGAAGCAATGATCGGAGCCATCTCTTGAATCGGAGCAGCCGGAAGCTTCGATGAACTTTGAGACTCATGATTGCGCAGTGGAGTGAGGTTCGATTGGACGCTTACCGGACCTGCGATGGTCTTCTGGACGACGCTCGGCTGGGTGGAATTGGATAGGGTCTCTGTTCCCTTCGTTGAAACGGCTTGAGTCGAATCGTTGGCTATTCCGGTCAATGTATCTCGAACCGTTGCCGGAACCACGACGGGCATCTGCGCTGTGGCGCCGCTCGATTGATCGACAACCGGCTGAGAGATGCTTACCTGGTGAGCGTCTGTCGGGACTGCACTTGTCTCGGCGACGATCGTTTCAGTTTCGGAAGACGTCGCCGCGGTCAAAGTCTGCGCAGGCTGATTGGCCGTTGCTGTGGAAGCATTCTGAGTCGCGGTCGAAACGGCGACGGCCATCTGGGTTGGAGCGACGCTCGATTGATCGACAACCCGCTGAGAGATGCTCGCCTCGGGGATGACCGCCGAGACGCTGTTTGTCATGGCGATGTTCTGTCGGGCCTCTGCCAACCCCTTCACTGGGAAGTCTTGAGCTGGCTGAACTGCCTGAGAGGCAGTTGACTGGGAAAAGGTGGTCGACGCGATGACCGGAGATATGCTCGGTTCGCTTTCGGTCCATCCGGACTCCATCACATTTGAAGCGGGTTGATTCGTCACGCTTCTCGAAATGCCTTGAGTTGTCGCCGGCGCGGCGGAGGACATTGGCGCAGGAACGACATTCGATTGAGGGGCGGTCGATTGGGGAATGCCCGAAGAGACAATGCTTGCCAACGTGGCGGTTGATTGCTTCTGCGTCGACCGTGCTGATGGAACATTCCATGAAGATTGGCTGATCACACCCGTCGATGCGGCTGGAGCGGTCGCCAGCCCATCCGCAGTCGTCTGCGTCGACTTCGATTGAAGGGATGCCAACTGAAAAACGCCTGTCGAGCTAAGGCTCGATTCGGATTCATTCCACGTTACGGCTTGAGCGGCCCTCGCAGGCCTTCCCGGCTCGGCGGTCGATGCGCTTTGATTCGCTACCGGCACACCGAAGGGTATCTCCACCGGGGCGACATTCGATTGCCGGACGGCCGGTTGCGAAATGCTCGTGGAGATGATGCTCGCCAGGGTTGCCATTGACCGGCTCTTCGTCGACCCTGCTAATGGAACATTCCATGAGGGCTGGCTGGTCACAGCGGTCGACGCATTTTGATCTGCAGAGTGTCTGTCGATGGATGTCTGCACAGGTGTCACATCCGATTGCGCGAGGGCCGGCTGAAAGGCCCGTGCCTGCGGCATGCTTGTCGGAACGGAGCTTGCCTGGGCAATGATCGATAGAGTCTGTTCCACTCCCGTCGATGGAGCATTGCCGATGACGGGGATGGCTGTACTGGCCAAAGAGATCGGGGTCGCTGCGGGTGGGGCCAACGGCATCGTCGCAGGAGCACAATTTGATGCAACGGCGGAAGGTTCAAGAATGTTCGTCCGAACGGTGTTGCCTCGAGCGGGGCTCGATTGAATATCAGCCAAGCTTGTAGTCGCCGCATTCTGAACCGCACGATTGACCGGGACAGTTTTAATGATTTGATTAGTTGTCTGTCCGGCAAGAGGTATCTTCACAGAGGTGAATCTGGATTGATAGCCCGCTGCCAGAATGAGGTTCTTCGCAACGATACTTGTCTGCCCAACGCCTGCTTGAGCGATAGTTGTTTGAGTATTGCCCGATTGGCTCGCCGCCGACCCATCTGCCAATTGGCTCTCAGCAAGCTGGCGAAGAAAACCGGCAGGTTTTCCATCTGCGTCCGTCGAGCCAATGAGTAGGGTCTGGAGCGAGTTAACACCATTAAACTTCGGATTCCGCTGAGAATCAATCGACGATAGAGCATCGCCGCCATCGAGACCCGCGCTCGGCGATTTCGCATCGCCGGATGCCGACCTCTGCCGGCGCCCACTCTTGCTGCTGCCATCGGCTGCGCTGCTCCCTTGAAGAAACGACTTCGAAGCCGCAAGCAGTGATTCGCTGAAAGTCTGCAAAGGCTGTTTAGAGGTCGTCGCCCCAGAGCGTGTTGCCCCCGGCAACAGGTTGAACATTTCGACAATGGATTTTGCGATCACGCCCTTATATTGGCACTTGATGGGCCGAACACGGCAGGCTGCTTCCGCATGAAACCGCATCACTATTTTATTTATAATCAATGCGATAGGTAGATTACCTTTAGCTGCGTAAGAGATAGAGAGCAAACTCGGCAACATTTGCCGCATCTAGCCTAGGCAAAGGCTGCCGGGTTACAGACTCCTTGTGCGTGCAATTTTCGATTTTGGTGTAGCGATCCAAAAAAACGGGGGCAGGAAACAAGGGGGCAGTAGATGCCACCCTGTTTCCTGCCCCCGGTTGATGGAACAACTAGTTGATGCCGGGCTGCGCTACCCACGCTGCATTTTGCCACAGATAAACATGGCAGGTGCCGGGGTTAGAGCAGGTAATGTTGCTGTTGTCGGTGACGGAGTTGGTCAGCGAGGTCAGATAGGAATCCCCAGTGACGACCCATGTGCTTGTTGCATCGAGAGTGAGGCTTACGGCTGCTGCGCCACTATTGGCGCCATTGATGGTGCCCGTCAACGAGGAGGGAACCGCGGGAGTCGCAGTATCCGCAGCCAGGTTCAAGCGCACCGTGCTGTTGGCGTCCACTATGACGTCGCCGACCAGGGCCTCGCCTTCGGCGTTGAAGGTGACATTGCCGCCGGTGGAGCTGGGAATTCCAGCGATCGCCGCGGCGGTCAGCAGGGTTCCGTTGGTGGAGTCATTGTTTGGTGTGGTGTTGAAGACGGCCACATCGGTCAATGTGATGGTGCCCGTGGTGTTGGCGACTGAGAAGAGCGTCGGCAGGCTGTTTTGATAGCCGCTCGGCGAACTCGGCGCGCACGCCGCATTCTGAGTAGCATCGCAGGTGTAGAGAATGGAACCGGCGGTCATAGTGAAGTTGCTGGCACCCGCCGTGGAGTCTCCCGGAGTGGAATCGTAGTACAGGAAGATCCCATGGTTGTCGCCCAGTGCGCCAGAGAGCGTGGTTGCGCCGGTGCTGGTCACCGAGGTATTGCCATTCATCTCCACAGCCGAGGCATTCTGTGTCGTGACGGTGTCGCCATTGAGGGTAATCGAGCTGCCGGCCCCTGCGGCGTGGATGCCCGCAGACTCCGTACCCATGGAAGTGTAAACGCCGCCGGTTGAACTCACCGTGCCGCCGCCTATTCCCGTTGCGAGCGCGGGACTGTTGCTGCCATAGGTGGTGGCGGTCAGCGAGCCTGTCGTCGCGGTGATGGTCAGGGCGCCCTGCTTTGTCGCCGCCAATGCAGGTGAGTAGTTCCCGAGCGTGGTGACGTAAGTATTGGAGATGTCGGCGGCGCCGCCCATGGAGGCGAAGACGCCGGCGCTATTGTCGTTGTTGGTGAGGATGGAGCCGGCGTTCCCATGACCATCGTCCGCGATGGTGATGGTGGCGCCATGCCCCGCGGTGGTGTCGGTTCCGTAAGCCAGAACCGCAGCGTTGGTGCCGTAGGTGCCGGAATCGGCCGGGAGGCTGGCGGTGGCGCCGGAGGTGATGGTGGGGTAAGCGACGGTGATTGCGGTGCCATCCCCTGCCGTGGCGTCGACTGCGCAGACGGCGCTCTCGTCCGTGGTCTCGGCATCAAGAACGGGACTGGTCAAAGTCGTTCCCGAGTCGGTGAAAGTGAAGAAGTTCAGGGCTGTGGCGTAAATGGAATGGGTAGCGTCCTGGTAGCCGCAGGGGTTCACAGTGATGTTCACCGATACGGTCGTGGTGGTGTAGTCGATGCTATCGGTCGGGGTGAAAGTTACACTTTGCGCCGAGGTGCCGACTCCGGGCTGCGTGGCGGGGGTTGTCCAGGCGAAGGTGCCATCAACGGGATTACTATTGATGTCCACCGCAGAACCTGGGGTCAGCCAACCGGAAGAGCTCAGCGGACTGCCCAGGAGTATAGGATCGGCGGTTGGAGGGACGGAGACCGTCGCCGTCGCCTGATAGACGAGCACGTTTACGTTCTGCGATACCGCGTTGTAATCCGCCGAAGTCGCACCCGTGGGTGTGAAGGTCACGCTCTCAGAATCCGTACCCGCTGCGACAGAAGCGCAGCTGGAGGTGAGGGAGCAGGTCCAGGCAAACGTGCCGCCCGAAGAACCGCCGTGCAGAACGGACGTGTTCAACGGCGCGGGATACGTGATGGCGGTGGCCGTCGGCCAAACGCTGACCGTCGGGTTAATTTTGTTCACGGTAAGGGTGGTTGTGTGCGCCTGCGAGCTGAAGTTCACCGTATCGGTGGGCGTGAAGGTCACGCTCTCGTTAACCGCAACACCCGCGGCGGGAATCGTGTTGGGGCTGGTCCAGGCGAAGGTGCCTGGAGTGTCACCGGCATCCTCGATCCCACCAGAGCATGAGCCGAAACCGAGCGTGGAGGTGGAAAGCTTGGCCCCGTAACTGATAGTGGTGCCCGTCGGCCAGCAAGTGATTGTCGCCGCACCCTTGGTCACGGTGACGTTGATGTTGTGGGTTATCGAGTTGTAGTTCGCACTGTTCGGCGTGAAGGTCACGTTCTCTGAATACACTCCCGAGCCGGGGAACGTAGTGGAGGGCGTGGTCCATGCAAAGGTGCCATTCGTAGAGCCGCCGGTTAGTGTGGACTGGCCCAACGTATCGGTTGACGGGATGGCGCTGGCTGTCGGCCATGAAACCGCCGGGTTCGCCGGGACCACGCCGTTAATGTTTATTGTGGTCGCAACCGTGTTGTAGTCCGTCGTATCGGAAGGCTTGAACGTTACGCTCGGGCTCGACGATCCCACAGACAGGTAAGCGGCGGGGTTGGTCCAGCTGTAGGAGCCGGAAATTGCGCTGCCAAAAGCTCCGGTCGCCGTACCGCCGGTCAGCGGGTAGGTTGACAATTGGGCATAGGTGGTCGCCGTGGCTGCGGTCGGCAGGGTGGCGGGCGTCGGCGTCGCCTTGGTGACGGAGAAGGAACCGTCGACCAGGGTGATGTCATAGTTGGGATTCGAGGCTCCGTAACAGTAGGTGGAGTAGGTTCCCGGATGGTTGGTCGACGATGCCTCATAGTTCGTCGTGCAGGACACGGTGCCCAGCGAGGCGGAGGTATCTGGGCTGACAAAACTGGAATAGCCTGCCGTGACGGTCGGTGGGGCCGCGCCAAAGTTGACCGAGGAGGGACTGGAGGCGGTGATGGTCAAAGGCTTCGGATACACTGTGAAGGTCTTTGCCACTGCAGACGCCGCAGCGTAGTCGGTGTTTCCAGCCAGGGCTGCGGTGATGGTGATGGTTCCCGCGCCGGTGGGGGTCACGGTCGTCCCGCTGACCACTCCGTGTGTTGCCGGACCGCCGGTCACCGTGTAAATGATCGGCTGGCCGTTGGTTGAATCGCTCGCGGAGGATGAAACGGCCGAGAGCGTGATTGGCGTTCCGTAGACGGTGGAGCCGTTATACCAGTGGCTGATGCTCTGCGTTGCCTGACCCACCGATACCGTCTGTGACGCCGGAGTCGCCGCGGGATATTCACTGTTGCCCGCCTGCGAGGCTGTAACCGTGCAATTGAGGGTTCCGGCGCCGACATAGGTCAACGTGGAGCCATTGACTGTGCAGGCCCCAGGGGTTCCCGTAAAGACGACGGTCAAACCCGTGGATTTTGACGTACCAGCCACCACAGACGTAGCCACAAGCGGAACGGATGCACCATAGGTGGGGGAGGCGGGCAGTGCGTTGAAGTTGATGGTCTGCCCCGTCACGACAAGCACTTGCGTCGCACGGGAGAGGCTGGCGCCAAACTGCGCTACCCCAACGGCACTGTAAACACCACCGTACGAGGCGATGAGGTAGTGCGTGCCAGGCGTCGTCAGTGTTCCAGCGCTGAGGGTCAGCGTGGCCTGCCCGGAAGTGACAGCACCGACAGTCCCCTGTCCCAGTGAGGTATTGCTATCGTAGAACGTGACGTGCCCTCCAGGCACCGTAATGCTATCCGCTGTCGTAACGGTCGCGGTCAATACGAGGCTGTCGGTAGAGGCTACATAGGGTGCGGAGGATGCCAGCGTCACAATCGTGGGGTTGGCGACAACGTTGACGTTCGTGGAAGTGGTGCTGGCGGCGGGGGCTGCGCCATTTCCAGCAAAAGAAGCCATGAAGCTGTGGTTTGCGACCGGTAATGTGGAGATGGTGAAGGGAGTGCCACATGTACCGCCGCTTAGGATGCATGTTCCCTGGGAACCGCCTTCATCCACGAAGTTCACGGTCCCTCCGTTCGCCGCCGCCGGGAATCCGCTCACGTTCAGTGTCACAGGGGCGCCATAGTAGTACGGCGCCGCCGAGACAACCAGAGTCGGCGTGGCAATCACAGTGACGCTGTTGTTGCCGGTGGCGGTGGTGCTGACGAAGTCCGATGTGTTTGCTGTTTGGGTGAAGATAGCCGACAAAGAGTCGGTTCCAGCGGGCAGAAGGGCCGTGAGGCAGGTCGCTGTTCCTCCAGCACCCAGGCTCACCGGATTGCAGCCGGCGATCGAGTTGCCGCCGACTTCGAAATTCAGGGTGCCTGACGCCGCCAAAACGGGTGTGACGTGCGCGGTCAATAGCACACTGGTGCCCTGAGCCACAGGAGTGGTAAACGAAGCGCCTTGCGAGTTTGTGACACTCAGCGAGACGGCCAGCGTGGCGCCGGAGGCCGTGACGGACGTCCCGGCGGAAGAACTGAGATTGTAAGTGACCCCCCCGCTGAGAGCCCCAGGATAGGAAGCCGTCACGGTGTAGGATCCCGGCGGCAATACGGTGGTGGACGTACTGCAAGTACCGGAGGCGATGGTGCATGTTCCCAGAGTGACGCTTCCATTGGAGAAGGTCACCGTGCCGGCATTGACCGTACCAGGACCGGAGGTGGGCACCACATTCGCCGTCAGCGAATAGGTCGTGCCATAAGTTCCGGTGGCAGCGGCGATCAGCGTGGTGGTGGTGTTGGAGGTCACGGTGAGGCTCGTTGCCGAAGCGGAGGCGCTGGCGTCATGCGTCGCATCTCCGCCATAGGCAGCGGTGATGGAGTGGGTGCCCGGCGCCAATGCGGCGGAGGTCAGCGAGGCTATTCCAGAACTGATTGTCGCGGTTCCCAGCGAGGTAGTTCCATTATCCAGGAAGGTTACTGTGCCGGTTCCCGCCGAGACGGTCGCGCTCAGCGTTTCGCTCGTGCCATAGACAATGGGAGACGCCGTGCCGAGCGTGACGACGCCCGTCGTCGTTGCGGTTCCCGTGGCAATAGTGACGATCTTGGCCGCTGAAGTGCTGGTCGCGTAGTTCCCCGTTGCGGCATAAACCGCTGTCAGGGAGTTAGCCGTGGTGCTCACCGTCCACCCCGTCGTAAGGACGGTGGTGTTACAGGTGCCGCCGCTGGTAATTGTGCATGTTCCCAGCACTCCCGCGGTTCCCTCCGTCGTGACTGCGCTCTTGAAAGTCACTACGCCGGTCGCCGCTGTGGGGGAGACAACCGCGGTCAGCGTCACGGGGTTGCCTTGAGCGGTGCTGGTTGGCGAGGCTGTCAGCGTCGTTGTGGTAGGGGTTCCCGTTACCGTGACGGCCGCCGCTGTGGCGGATGTGGCGCCTGCGTAGCCCGTGGCCGATGTAGCGTACACAGCCTTCACGTAAGTGGTTCCCACCGGCAGCGCGCTGGTTTGGCAGGTGTTTGAGGCGGCGGCGGTAACGGTGGCGCTGCCACTGCTGCCGCATGTCACCAGTGTGGTGACGTAAGTTCCGGTCGAACTGGTGGAGGTTTCAAACGTTACGGTGCCTCCCGCGGCTGACACCCACCCGGATAAGACCGAGGTTAGCGTCACCGTGGCGCCATACGTCGGATTCGTTGGCGAGGCGGTCACCGTCGCCGGCGTGAGGGTTGTTGTCGCGTTCGCGTTGCTCAGGGCTGCCAGCAGGAACAGCAGCAGGAAGGCCACTGCGCCGCTGCCTTTGAGGACACGGGAGGTGATCGCAAGAATCCCTTTTCGCGTCGTTGCTACAGATATGGATTGCATGTCAAACATTTTGAAGCCTCCGCTTAGAGTTACTGGCTCCCCTGAGTCAGTGTGCATGCTCCATATCGGTCACAATCCCTCATTTTTCGAATGCTTTTCCGATAATGGTGATAAATAATGAGAGTGCAGTAGTACCGTTACCAGTACCGTTACCTATGAGGTTTCTCTAGTGTGCCTTTCATAAACAGGTTATAAGCACCTGCACTTACAGCCCATACTCCCATCTCCGCCAGCTGTGGGAGGCAGTCGCGGGGTATGGATCGAACGCACTGCGCGATCCTGCCCGTTCCCGCAAAACGAACGGCCAGCCGGGTGGCTGGCCTTTCGCTTTGCGGTCTGACGAAGCTGGATTATGGTTTGAAGCTCACCTGCGTCTTGCTGGAATTGCCATCGCTGTCTACCACCTGAATCGACCAGGTGTAGACCGCTCCGCTGGTCAGGGGGCTCGCTGTGTTGGTGGGGTCGTTCGGATCGCTTCCCCAGTTAATCGAGGTGATCGAGCTGTCGAAACCGCTCTCATGCGACTTGCTGGACGGAACCTGCCAGACGATGTTTCCGTTGCTATCGCTGACCGAGAACGAATAAGTATAGTTACCGGCGTCGCTCGGATCGCTCCAGGTGAAGTTGGGCTGGGTGTCAGACCCAGACAACGGCGAGAGGGAAGCGGCAACGGTGGTTGGCTGGTTGGTGACCGGATCGTATGCGGTTGCTCCCACGCCACTCACCGTGGCAAACACGGCGGAATCCGTGGTGCCATCGCTGTAGGTTACCCGCAACGGGAAGTTGTCGTTTGCCGTCGGCACCGCGCTGGCGATGCTGGGTTGGTAATCGAATTGCCCAACGCCGCAACTGGTGCAGGCGGAGAAATCCACGGGCGCAATCAGATAGGCATACGAAGTTCCGCTCAATTCCACGGCCACGGGCAGCTTGACTCCTCCCACCAACTGTAGCTTCAAGCCGTAGCTGGTGGTGGTGGCGCCAAGAATGTCGGTGGACTGCGTCATTTGTGTGGTCGCCGTGGCCGCGCTGTTGTTGGCGGGCAAGTCGTAGTCGGAGAGGGTCTCGTCTCCGCCGCTGATGTCGTACGGGCTGCTGTAGGCGCCATTGAAGTTGGTGATATCTCCGGTGTCGATCAGGCCATCGTTGTTCTGATCGAGGATGGCGAGGAAGATGTAGTTAGCGCCGTCGGGCAGATTGACGCTATAGTCTTGAGGGCTGGATGGGCTGGCGATGCGGTCCACATAGATCGCTCCCGTGCCCTGATCGTAGAAGCCAACGTAGAGCGGTCCGTAGGACGGGATGGCAAAACCGGTAGACGTGTTGATGGCGGGCAAGCCTACCGTACCTTCGACGTTGTTGGTATTTCTGCTGATGCCCGGCGCGCCGATCGTGACCGGCCCCGAGGGCGCGGACCAGGCTGTCTGGTTGCCGCCAAGCAAGCCACTGGCGCGGAAGTAATAAGCGGTCCCATTGGCAAGCGTTCCGCTGAAGCCCGAAAGGCCGTTGTTCAGTATCCACACGCCCTGGCTGCCATTGGCCGCGAAGATGTAGGAGTAGCTTGTGTTGGCCGGGAACGACGGGTCGGTACTCCACTGCACCTGGTAGGAGGTGACAGCCTCCACGCTGCTGCTATTGGTGACCGGCGAAAAGCTGATGATGACACCCTGATCGGTAGGACTGACAAAGTTGAGGGTGGGGCCGGGGGTGGTGTTGGACACAGTCGGCACAGAGGGGTCGTTCAGCGTTACCGCCGCGTTGCTGACCAGGTCGCTTGTCACCGACACGCCGGTAGAGCTGCCAGTGGGATTGATGACAGTGGGGATGCCACGACCCCGATTGTCCATCCAGGCCTGCAGCGTGTAGGTGCCCGGAGGAACGCCGTTGATGGTGAAGGAACCGCTGTTCGTGAATGCGATGCTGGTGCCCAGCGCGCCGAGACTGCCGCAGTTGGAGGCGTTCAGCACCAGATAGATCTGTCCACTCGTCTGTGCTCCGCTGTACGTCACATTGCCGGAGACCGAATAGCCCAGAGCCGCGGAGAAGTTTTGCCCCGTCAGGTTGCTGCTGCTCACCGACACGATTTGGGACGCCGGATAGAAGACCGAAGACGGCGCAATGCCCGAGGACGTTGCGGAGACCGAGGGCGTAATTGTGTAACTGTCCGCCGGAACGTTGCTAAACGAGTAATTCCCGTTGCCATCGGTGGCGGAGGTGAGGGGCACGAACGTGCCGTTGGTATTGCTGGTAAGCGTCACCGCCATGGACGGCACGGTGGTCGCTCCGGCGCAGTTGTTAACCAGTGAGATCTTCCCGCTGACGGTAGCGAGCGGGTTGACAATAGAGAGGGCGAAGGGGCCGGGGCCGCTGGTGCTTTTGCCTGCGACCTCAGTGTCGGTCACCGTCACAGTTACCGAATAGTTGCCCGCCGCGGTCGGCGTGCCGCTGATCTGGCCTGTGGAGGAAGAGATCGTCAGCCCCGCCGGCAACGTACCGCTGGCCGCTGCCCAACTCCAGGAATAGCTTCCGGAGCCGCCGCTGGCCGTCACAGACTGCGCGTAGGCAACGCCCACCGTGCCCGAAGGCAGTGGACTGGTGCTGGTAATCGACAGCACCGGCACCACGGTCAGCGAGAAGGTCGCCGAAGCCTGGTTCCCGACCGAGTCGGTCACCTTGATGGTAAAGCTGTACGACCCGGTGGTGGTGGGTGTGCCGCCGATTTGAGCCGCTGCCAGATTTTTGTTCAGGCCTGCCGGCAGAGAGCCGCTGACCCACGTCCAGGTAAGGGCTCCCGTGCCGCCCGATGCCTTGAAAATTGTGTTGTAGGTCGAGTTGACATACCCGATAGGCAAGTTGGGAGCGTTGGTGACGCTTAAGCTGCCACTGTCGATGTTGATGGTGAAGGTTGCGGTGAGGTTGCTGTTGGCCGTCGCGTCGGCCACCGTCACTTGCGCCTGGTAGCTGCCAGCCGCGCTCGGCGTGCCAGAGAGCACACCGCTCGAGGAGAGGTTCATCCCGCCCGGTAGCGACGAGCCGCTGGCCGCGGCCCAACTCCAGGTGTAGCTGCCGGAGCCGCCGGTTGCGGCAAACTGGGTTGGGCTGTAAGCCGTGTTCGCTGTGCCAGCGGGCAATGTAGTCGTGGTGATCGACAATGGCGCGTAAGCAATGGCAATGGAGAAGGTTTTGTTGAAGGTGACATTCAGGGCCGTGTCCTTGACGGTGATGACGACCGAATAGCTGCCATGTGTTGTGGGCGTGCCAGCGAGCACACCTCCCAAGAAGGTCATCCCAGCCGGCAGCGACGAGCCGTTGGCTGCAGTCCAGCTCCAGGTGTAGTTACCCGAACCGCCGGTCGCGGCAAGCGGGGTGTTGGTGTAGGCTGTGTTGGCCGTTCCACCGGGTAGCGAAGACGTGGTGATCGACAACGCCGGATACACGATCAGCGAGAAGGTCTTCGAAGCCGTGTTCGAGGCAGTGTCGGTGGCTGTCGCCGCGATGCTGAAGGTGCCCGATGCGCCCGGCGTGCCGCCGATGGCGCCGGTCGTAGCGTTGAGCGCCATGCCGGAGGGAATGGACGATCCGTTGGCCGCGGCCCAAGTCCAACTATAGGTTCCCGCGCCGCCGGTTGCGGCCAGGGTTTCCCCTGGATATGCCGTGCCTTGAACGCCTAGGGTAAGCTGAGGGGCCGTGGTGATGGTGATGCCCGCGGCAATCGTGATGGAGAACTGCAACTGGGCGCTGTTAGTGACTGAATCCGTCACCGATACAGTGAAATGGATCGTGCCCAACGACCCGCTTGGAGTGCCGCTAATGACGCCCGTCGTAGTGTTGAGACCCAAGCCCGTTGGCAGATTTCCGCTGCTCACCGCCCAGGCATAGGGGCCAGTGCCTCCGGCCACGGCAACGGTGGCCGAATAGGGGGAGTTCAGATAGCCGTTGGGAAGGGTGGACGGCGTGGTGATGGCCATGGCAACCGCCTTCACCGTTCCAGCCACATAACTGAAGGTATAGTTGCCATCCACCGCACCGGAGCACGAAGCGGGGTAGCCGCCAAGTGCAGATGTCGCGGTGTAGGTGGTGGTGCAAGTCGGCGCCGTAGTCAGCGCCGCGGCGGTGTCGCCGTTCTGGAAACCGCTATAGCTCGGAGTGATCGTCGGGGCAGCCGACCCGACGACCACGGTCGGGCTGGATGCCGTCACTGTCAGCGTCGCCGGGTTGATGGCGACGCTGGCCGTGCCGGTCACTGTGGTGTAGTCCGTCGCATCCGTCGGGGTGAAGGTAAAACCTTCGGTCTGCATTCCGGCTGCGGGAACGGTGGCGGGCGAAGTCCATGCGAAGGCGCCGCTCACCGAGGCCACGCCGCCATTCAGAGTCGAGGTGGAAAGAGCGCTGCCGTAGCTGATGGCTGAAGCCGTGGGCTGGGTAGTGATGGTGGGAGTTGCCTTGCCCACCGTAATACTGACCGTGTTGGTCACGGTGGTGTAGTCCGTCGTATCCGTGGGGGTGAAGGTTACGCCATAACTCGATGTGCCCACTGGCGGAACGATGCTGCTATTCGTCCAGGCAAAGCTGCCGGCGGGGGTCGAGGAACCACCGCTCAGCGTGGAAGACGCGAGGGTTTGGCCTGATGCGATTCCGCTGGCTACAGGCCATGCCGACACGATGGAAGTTGCGCTGGCTACCGTCACGCTCACCGTGCCAACCAATGTGGTGTAGTCCGTCGTATCCGTGGGGGTGAAGGTCACGCTATACGATGCCGTACCGGCGCTGGGAATGGTGCTTGGTGTCGTCCAGGCAAAGATGCCGGCGGGGGTTGAGGAACCGCCTGTCAGCGTTGACGATGCAAGCGTCTGACCATAGGTGAGACCGCTCGCGGCTGGCCAAGCCGATATGCCCGGTGCCGCCTTGCCAACCGTCACGCTCACCGTCCCGGTTACGATGTTGTAGTCCGTCGTATCCGTGGGAGTAAAGGTAAAGCCTTCCGTCTGCGATCCGATTGCGGGAACGGTGGCGGGCGTAGTCCATGCGAAGGTGCCGCTCACCGAGGCCACGCCACCACTCAGAGCCGAAGACGAGAGAGCGCTGCCGTAGCTGATGGCTGAAGCCGTGGGCTGGGTGGTGATCGTTGGAGTTGCCTTGGCTACCGTCACGCTAACCGTGCCGGTCACGGTGGTGTAGTCCGTCGTATCCGTGGGGGTGAAGGTCACGCTATACGATGCTGTACCCGCGCTGGGAATGGTGCTTGGTGTCGTCCAGGCAAAGATGCCGGCGGGGGTTGAGGAACCGCCTGTCAACGTGGAAGACGCAAGTGTTTGGCCTGGTGCAATACCGCTGGCGACAGGCCAAGCCGATATGCTCGGTGTTGCCTTCGCTATCGTCACGCTCACCGTGCCGGTCGCGGTGGTGTAGTCCGTCGTATCCGTGGGGGTGAAAGTCACGCTATACGATGCCGTACCGGCGCTGGGAATGGTGCTTGGCGTCGTCCAGGCAAAGATGCCGGCGGGGGTTGAGGAACCGCCTGTCAGCGTTGACGATGCAAGAGTCTGGCCATAGGTGAGGCTGCTCGCGGCCGGCCAAGCCGATATGCCCGGTGCCGCCTTGCCAACCGTCACGCTCACCGTGCCGGTTACGGTGTTGTAGTCCGTCGTATCCGTGGGGGTAAAGGTAAAGCCTTCCGTCTGCGATCCGATTGCGGGGACGGTGGCGGGCGTAGTCCATGCGAAGGCGCCGCTCACCGAGGCCACGCCACCACTCAGAGCCGAAGAGGAGAGAGCGCTGCCGTAGCTGATGGCTGAAGCCGTGGGCTGGGTGGTGATGGTTGGAGTTGCCTTGGCTACCGTCACGCTAACCGTGCCGGTCACGGTGGTGTAGTCCGTCGTATCCGTGGGGGTGAAGGTCACGCTATACGATGCCGTACCCGCGCTGGGAATGGTGCTTCCGGCCGTCCAGGCAAAGCTGCCGGCGGGTGTTGAGGAACCGCCTGTCAGCGTTGACGATGCAAGAGTCTGGCCATAGGTGAGGCTGCTCGCGGCCGGCCACGCCGATATACTCGGTGTCGTCTTGGTAACAGAATTGGTAGCACCGCCGCCACATCCGGCCAGCATACTTGCTCCAAGCAGTGCGACTCCCAGAAATACAAGACTCTTTCCAAACATTGGAGTGTCCTTTCAAAGATGCGGTCCCGGATTACGGAAGAAACCTCACGACCAGATTCCAAACGGATGAGAATTGGCTTAGAAACCACGGGATTCCTGCCGGTATCAGGAGCATGTGAGTGGCCAAAACTGTGAAGCTTCTAATTGCGAGCCCAGTTTTTTTCGAATCAGTCGCTTACAACGCATACGACCCACACATGTCTCGATTCGCTTTTAGTGGCTATAGTTCTTTATGAACGTATCCTTAGGTCTCAACTTCCCTGAGCGCTCATTAAATCCCAACATCCTCATTTATGAACGCATCCTTAAGTCCCAAGGTCCTCTCCCTTGCACTTCACCCGCGGTAAGGATTCGTGTTGGATTGTCACACTGCAACCTGACGTTATTCGGCGGCTCTTTCTCCGCGCGGCGGCATTCTGAATTCACGAACGCCGTCGAGCGGTTCCGGCGCTCTGTCCC
>JBEKKL010000116.1:0-12585 GCA_050010735.1 Occallatibacter sp.
GAGGGGGTGAACTGCTGAGACATGGTTTCTCCTTTACACCACATAGCCCATTAACTGCACTCAGAAGCCGAGCGCCTTTCGCAACATGATGCCGGTATCAAATTTGAATCTCGGGTATAAATTAACTCACTGCGGGAGTCAGAGTGCGCCAGCTGCCGACGACGGCAAGAACGGAGACTGGAAATAAAAGAAATCGAGGAACGCCCTATACGGGATATGAAATGACGCCCGGTGCAGGATGAGAATAGATGTAGGCGTCCTGGATGAAATCGCCGCATTCACTTAAGAAATCAAAAAATCTCGCGTAAGAGAACTTTGCAATCCAGGGAATCCGCCAGGGCGGAAAATCAGTCCAACCAGTCAGTCAGCCAAAAAGATCGAATCGCGTCTTTTGCCCGTACAAAAACGTTTAAGTGAAAATCAACGCTGCAGCCAAAGATCGTCAAGTTACCCGCGTGTAAACTATAGTAACCACGCCCAAACCGCTTGCTATTCAAAGCGATAGAGACCCAGTGAGCTCCGAGCTCTCAGACGGTATCGATATCAATCGCGTCTTGGCCAGTAGGGAACCGGTGCGGAAGAGAGTGTCATTTGTCCAAAGTTGATCGAAAAATGTGGGCTCGGAGAGTTACATTTTTGTCGCTTTCTCAAAGGATCGAAAAGATGCCAGCCGCATAGGCCGTAAATACCCCGTGAATTCTGCTAAATGGGACCGCAGCAATATCACAAGCTATGGATTGTTATTTAAAGCATGGTATCGCTTATTCTTTTCGATTTCTATGTTAACATTACTATTGTCTAGTGCTCGTTTCTTATTGATTACGTTTAGCTTACATTATCGCGCGAACACCCCTAAGAAGCTCGACCTGGCAAATGTGCCGCAGCTTGCGAAGCATGCGACCCGTTACTTTATTGATGTAGACATTCGTAACTTGACACCCCTCAACTAAAACGTTTTACTTTGACACTGCAGTCGCATGAATGCAGTATCTGGCGAGAAGTGGCCTTATAAATGCACGTGCTGCTATACGAAGCTGCCTGGACCTGTTGGGATTAGCTGTTTCATCTCTTCGTTGTCTTGAAATCGTTGCCATTTGTTTAAGGCCGCGTTCTGATAATGAATGCGTCCGTCCGCTCTTCATAAGACAGCTTTGGTGCGCCTTTATACAGAGCATAATTCTTCTTTCCTTTCTGCGATTTCATAGCATTTGACAATTCGCGATGGCTCATTGCTCGGGACGGGAGAGCATTGTCTCGATTGGCGGACGTGTGACTTTAATTAACGGAGTTATGTATCGAAAGAACGAGAAAAACGGAGGCGCGGATATGGCAAACATGCAGCTTTGCCTCACCAGCGTCTCTCAAACCTATCTACTCGCGCAAGGGGAGAACCATCGCGGAGGTTTTCGCGCCGCCAGCGCGAAAACTGCTGGAAGGAGAGAAATCGAAATGTCAAATGAGATGAGGGGAGTTTGTTCACGAACGAACTTTCTGCGCGCCGGCTTCCTGCTTGCGCTGCTGGTTACACTGTTTTCCCACGCGGCATTTGGACAGGCCAATGCTGCCGGCTATACATGGAGCAATGTGTACACGGGCGGTGGCGACGGCTACATTCCGAATATCATCTTCAATCCGTCGCAGCAGAACCTCATCTACGCTCGCACCGACATCGGCGGAGCATACAGGTGGAATCCTACGACAAGCCTCTGGGTTCCACTGATGGATTGGGTCACCTGGGCCAATTGGAACATGCTGGGCGTCGAGAGCCTGGCGACCGACCCGGTAAATCCAAACAACCTATACATAATGGCAGGTCTTTACACTAACTCCTTCACAAGTCAGAATGGCACCCTGCTGATTTCGAACAATCAGGGGAGCACGTTCACTCAGGTGCCAATGCCGTTCAAAGCTGGCGGCAACATGCCGGCCCGCAATATGGGTGAACGTCTAGCGGTCGATCCCAATCTCAATAGCATTCTCTTCTTTGCGGCCAGGAGCGGAAACGGTCTCTGGGAGAGCACCAATTCCGGGCAGACCTGGAGCCAGGTGACCAGTTTTCCCGCCCCAGGAACCTATGCGATTGAACCCGGGAATGTCTACAGCGGCGATATCATCGGACCCGCGTGGGTTGTCTTCGATCCGCGGAGCGGCTCAGCTGGAAAAGCCACACAGACAATCTATGTTGGCGTGGCGCAGCCCAACGGCACAAATATCTACGTGACCAAGAATGGCGGAACAACCTGGGCTGCGGTGCCTGGCCAGCCCACCTGCACACTCACTGGAACTCAGACGACAGGAACCGTGGCTTGTACCAATGGCGCGTCCTGGTCGGTCGCTTCCGATGCACCCGGACCGGGCTTCTTCCCAGACCGCGCAGTCCTCGCTCCGACCACCGGAATGCTCTACATCACCTATAGCAATGGCGCAGGACCTTACGACGGCACGATGGGCGACGTCCAGCAGTACAACACCGCAACCGGCGCGTGGACTGAGATCGCGCCAGTGGTTCCGACCACAACCAGTGGTTCCGACTATTTCGGTTACTGCGGCCTCACTGTTGACGCACAAAATCAGAACACCCTCATGGTTTCGGCTTTCAATTCCTGGTGGCCGGACACCATTCTCTGGCGCAGCACCAATGGTGGCACAACTTGGTCCCAGATCTGGAATTGGACGAGTTATCCCAGCCGCAGCCTGATGTACACGCTCAATGATTCGGCGGCTCCATGGGTCAATGAAGGCGACACCAACCCGGTTGCACCCATCATGGCGCCAGAACTTGGTTGGATGGTCTCAGGCCTGGCGATCGATCCGTTCAACTCCAATCACATGTTGTTTGGCACTGGCATGACCATGTGGGGCACAAACAACCTGACCCAGTGGGATTCGGGAAATCAGTTCGCCCTCTCGATCGCGTCTCAAGGTATTGAAGAAGCTTCCGTGCTCGACCTGGTCAGTCCGCCCGCCGGGGGTGGTGCGCACCTCTACAGCGCTCTGGGAGACATTGGCGGCTTTATTCACACCAGCATGACCACGGCGCCGGCCTTCCCCTACGCGATTCCGTTTTTTGGCACTCGCACAAGCATTGATTACGCCGAGTTATCGCCACAATTCATGGTCCTGGTGGGCGATGGCAGTCCCACGGCGAGCCCGGCAATCACCAGCTCCGCATTCACCTATTCTGGCGGCACAAGCGAGACTGCATGGTTCGCGGGAACCGTCGATCCGCCGGGCTACTCTACCAATGGCGGTGGAACGGTCGCCGCCGCGGCAGACGCCAGCCGTGTCGTGTGGAACCCCACCGGCATGAGCGCGTTCTACTCCACGGCGAACGGCAGTAGCTGGACTGCTTCAACCGGCCTTCCCTCGGGAGGAATCATCGCTTCCGATCGCGTCAATCCGTTGCAGTTCTACGATTATGCGGCTGGCCAGTTCTATGTGAGCACGAACGGTGGTGTAAGTTTTGCGGCTACGGCTGCAACGGGTCTTCCAGCGTCAGGCGACAACGTAAACTTCAGGGCTGTTCCTGGTCATCAGGGCGATATCTGGCTCGCCGGCGGAAGCAGCAATACCGGCGACGTCTACGGATTGTGGCACTCAACCAACGCAGGCGCGAGCTTTACTCAGCTGACAAACGTGCAACAGGCCGATACCGTCGGTTTCGGCATGGCTGCACCGGGCGCAAGTTATCCCACCCTCTTCACCAATGCTGAGATTAATGGCGTCCGCGGCATCTTCGCCTCAACGAACCAAGGTGTGACCTGGACACAAATCAACGACTCTGCCCATGAATACGGCCTGACAGGCGCAACGATCACGGGCGATCCGCAGGTCTTTGGAACCGTCTACCTGGGAACAAATGGCCGTGGCATCGTCATGGGGACAGGAACACCTCCTTACACATCTTCACAGGGCAGCTTCACGCTGAAGCCGTCGGCGACGGCTCTCTCGGTGGCTCAAGGTGCGAGCGGCTCCGACACGATTACGGTGACGGACGTGAGTCCCTTCACCGGCACCGTGGCCTTTACCGCGTCAGGCATGCCGACTGGAGTGACCGCCTCATTCAACCCGACCTCCTCGACGACATCGAGTGTGCTCACTCTGGCGGCCAGCAGCACCGCCGCAGCCGGAACCTACACGATCACTGTCACTGGAACCTCTGGGTCTCTGACCGCAACGACCACCGTGAGCCTGACCGTGACCTCCGTTACGGGCAGCTTCACGCTGAAGCCGTCGTCAGCAACTCTCTCGGTGGCTCAAGGCGCGAGCGGCACCGACACGATTACCGTGACGGACGTGAGTCCCTTCACCGGCACCGTGGCCTTTACCGCGTCAGGCATGCCGACTGGCGTGACCGCCTCATTCAACCCGACCTCCTCGACGACATCGAGTGTGCTCACTCTGGCAGCCAGCAGCACAGCCGCAGCCGGAACCTACACGATCACCGTCACTGGAACCTCTGGGTCTCTGACCGCAACGACCACCGTGAGCCTGACAGTGACCTCTGTGACGGGCAGCTTCACGCTGAAGCCGGCAGCGACGACTCTCTCGGTGGCTCAGGGTGCCAGCGGAACGGACACGATTACGGTGACGGACGTGAGTCCCTTCACCGGTACCGTGGCCTTCACCGCGTCAGGCATGCCGACTGGCGTTACCGCTTCGTTCAGCCCAACATCCTCGACCACATCGAGCACGCTCACGCTTGCGGCCAGCAGCACCGCCGCAGCCGGAACGTACACGATAACGGTCACCGGAACCTCCGGATCGCTGACTGCAACGACAACCATCACGCTCACGGTGACGAGCACAACCCCAACCTTCTCCTGCCACGTCGGCTACACAATCTCGAGCCAGTGGGGCGGAGGCTTTGGCGCCGCAGTCACTATCAACAACACCGGCACAACGGCCATCTCCAGCTGGACGTTGACCTGGACCTTTGCCAACGGACAAACCATCTCGCAACTCTGGAACGGCAACGAAACGCAGAGTGGTGCGAACGTAACCGTGACCAACATGAGCTACAACGGCAGCATTCCCGCCGGAGGCAGTTATACCGGCATGGGATTCAACGGAACCTGGAACAACGTGACGAACGCTGTGCCCACTTCATTCGCTGTGAACGGCACGACCTGCAATTAGAGGTCTGGTGCGGCAACAACTACAAGCGCGGGGTAGTAAAAACTTCTGCTTCGCGCTTGTAACAACAGTTCTCGATGGAGAATGCTGATCATGAAACTCCCCCTGGCAAGTGTTGTCGCATCCACGATTGTGCTGGTCAGTGCAGTGGTCAACGCGCAAAGCACCGCAACCATCAGTTTTGGCACTTCGGAGCAGACGATTCGAGGATTTGGCGGTTCCGAGGCCTGGATGCCGCAGTTCACGACTGCGCAGGCAAACGCGCTCTTCGGTACAGGCAACAACCAACTGGGCCTCAGCATTCTGCGTTTGCGCATCGATCCCAGCTCAACTACGGGCGGCTCTAACTGGGCTACCGAGTTGGCCAATGCGCAGATGGCTCACTCGCTCGGCGCAACCGTGATCGCAACACCCTGGACACCGCCGGCAGCTTGGAAGAGCAGCAACAGCACCGTTGAAGGCACGCTGAACACATCGGAATATGCCGCTTACGCCGGCTACCTGAACGCATTCACAGCTTACCTCTCGGCAGGTGGCGTACCTCTCTACGCGATCTCCATGCAGAACGAACCTGACGCAAATGTCACTTATGAGTCCTGCGTTTGGACCGGGACGACGATGGACACGTGGGTCGCGAACAATGCAGGCGTCTTGACGACCAAGCTGATGATGCCCGAGTCGGAGAGCTTCATCACCAGTCTTTCCGATCCGGCGCTGAACGATGCAAATGCGGTGGGCAAGATCGCGATCATTGCCGGACATATATATGGCGTCTCCCCGAGTTACTACGCGAACGCAGAAAACAAAGGCAAGGAGGTGTGGGAGACCGAGCACTATTTAACACCCTCTGGATCGCAACCAGCCATTAGCGATGCGCTCGCGGCGGCCGGGGAGATCCATGCTTCGATGGTGACCGCGGAGTACAACGCCTATTTGTGGTGGTGGCTTTGGGACTGGAATCCGGGTTCCGGAAACATCAACTATGGCCTCATCGATACCAGTAGCAATCCCACCTACTATGGCCTTGCGCTCGCCCAGTTCTCTAAGTTTGTTCGACCGGGTTATGTTCGCGTCAACGCCACTGCGAACCCGGCGTCCGGCGTGGATGTTTCGGCCTACTCGGGCGGCGGACAAAACGTGATTGTGGCGATCAATGCGAACAGCTCTGCCAGCTCCGTGACCTTCGATCTGACCGGCTCGACCGCCGGCTCGTTCACTCCCTTTCAAACCTCTGCCAGCAACAAACTGGCGCAACTGAGTGCAGTGACTGTATCGAGCAACGCATTCACTTATTCGCTGCCCGCGCAGAGCATCACGACGTTCGTCTCATCGGGCACCGTCTCACCGAGCTTTACGCTTTCGCCTTCGGCATCCACTCTCTCTGTAACTCAAGGAAGCACCGCGACGGATACCGTCTCAGTGACGGATGTTGGCGGCTTCACCGGTAGCGTCACACTGAGTGCCTCGGGCCTGCCCAGCGGCGTGACGGCAACCTTTGGCACGAATCCGACCACCGGTTCCAGCGTAGTGACATTCACAGCCGGCAGCACAGCCACAACGGGCTCGTCGACGGTCACGATCAATGGAGTTTCCGGAAGCACAACGGGGAGCACTTCCATTGCTCTGACGGTCAACCCCAAAACAACGTCGGGATTCAGTCTGAGCCCGTCGGCCTCCTCTCTGACCGTCATGCAGAGCGCCAGCGGCACAGACACCATCGCAGTCACCGACATCGGCGGATTCACCGGAAGCGTAACCTTCACCGCAAGTGGCATGCCCAGCGGCGTAACCGCGGCCTTCAGCCCAACATCGTCCACGAGCACCAGCGTGCTCACGCTGACGGCGAGCAGCACGGCTACCACAGGCGCCTTTACGATCACCGTCACCGGAACCTCCGGCAGCACGACGGCAAGCACGACCCTCACCCTCAATGTCACCTCGTCGGGAACCGGCTCGGCCTGCACCGTCGACTACACAATTTCGCCGCAAAACAGCAGCCAGTTTGGAGCGGCGATCAAAATCATCAACGGCGGAAGCACCACTCTCAGCAACTGGACTCTGACCTGGAGCTTCGCCAACGGCCAGACCATTGCCAGCTCCTGGAATGGAGCGGTCTCGCAAAGCGGCGCCAACGTGACCGTGAGCGAACAGTCGGGCCAAACGTGGGAGAACATCCCGGCCGGCGGCAGCTACTCCGGATTCGGATTTAACGGAACTTGGAACGGAACGACCAATGCAATTCCTGCGGCCTTCTCGCTCAATGGAACTGCGTGCACGGTCAACTAGCGCAAGAAACGAAGCAGAAGAAGGAGACTCTTATGAAGCAGCGGCCCGTATTTCAAACATTAATGATTACCCTTGCACTTTGTCTCGTTTTCCTTGGATTCTCAAATCGGGCCGCTGCCCAATCTTCTTGTTCGCCGACTGATGTGACTGCCCTCGACGGCGGTTTATACGACTTCCAGATGAATGAGTATGACTCTTCATTGCAGGAATGCGCCACCATCAACGGCATTGGTTTCACGATCACAACGGCGAACTTCTCCAATGCCACCAATGGTTCCCCTGCGACTTACACATCCGTATATAGAGGATGCCATTGGGGCGTCTGCACAAGCTCCAACCCATTTCCGATTGAAGAGAGCAACATTGCCTCGGCAACCACCAGCGTCAGCATTACACAGCCGTCGGGTTACAACAACGACGCCGCCTACGACATCTGGTTCAACCAGACGTCAACCACATCGGGTCAGCCGAACGGCACCGAAATCATGATTTGGCTCAACCATCAAGGCTCCATCCAACCCTTCGGTTCCGAGGTGGCGACTGAAACTATCGATGGCGCCAGCTATGAAGTGTGGACGGGCAACCAGACATCGTGGAAGATCGTCTCTTATGTCGCTGCGACGCCTGTGGCATCGGTTAGCAATCTGAATCTTCTTCCCTTCTTCGCCGATGCCGTATCGCGGGGAAGTCTGCAGAGCTCATGGTGGCTGATCGACGTAGAATTCGGCTTTGAAATCTGGACGGGCGGCCAAAACCTGGCGATGAGTGGATATTCGGTCAGCGCCGCGGCGGGCGGTAGCAGCGGCGGTTCCTGCACCACAGCGCCGTCGGCGCCAAGTGGCCTCAGCGGAACTGCGGCTTCCTCTAGTTCGATCAATCTAAGTTGGACTGCGGACACTGCTCCGGCAAACTGCACCATCAGCGGTTACACCGTCTTTCGCAGCACAACCAGCGGCTTCACTCCCTCGTCAAGCAACCAGATCGCGAGCGGTGTGACGGCCACGAGCTACGCCGACACGGGCCTCTCGGCTTCGACCGCTTACTACTACAAGATCGAAGCGGCAGACGCGGCTGGAACCTCGGCGGCATCGGCCCAGGCCAGCGCAACGACGCCGGCCTCCAGCGGCGGCGGTGGCGGCGCCGCGTGCACCATCGACTATACGATCTCCAGCCAATGGCAGGGCGGCTTCGGAGCGGCCATCGCAATCAATAACACGGGAAGCACCGCCCTCAGCAGTTGGACTCTGACCTGGAGCTTCGCCAATGGGCAGACGATTACGCAGCTCTGGAATGGCGTTGAAACGCAGAGCGGCGCCAACGTGACAGTGAAGAACGAAAGTTACAACGGTAGCATTCCTGCCGGCGGCACTCTCAGCGGCATGGGATTCAACGGAACATCGACAGGTACCAACGCAATTCCTACGGCGATCTCGCTCAACGGGACGGCGTGCACCGTCAACTAGCAAGCTGACGCCGGACGCGGAGGCTATCCGCCCGGCGTCAGTCGAACGGCACTCTCCCATTGAAGATGGGCGGGCCAGGGAATGTACTAAGGAGAAAGCATGTCTCAGCAACTCAATTCCTCCCGCTTGCGCATTTGCGCACGTCGATTGAGTGGGTACTTGGCAGTACTCGCGGCACTGGTTCTAACTTTTGGCGCCCTGCGCGCCGACGCTCAATGCAAGGTGACTTACACGATCTCGCCCCAGAACTCGAGTCAGTTCGGAGCGACTGTATCGATTCAGAACACCGGAACCACAACCCTGAGCAACTGGTCGCTGACCTGGAGCTTTGCCAACGGACAGACCATCGCCAATTCGTGGAATGGCACCGTTTCGCAGAGCGGCGCCAACGTCACAGTGAGCGAACAGTCCGGCCAGACATGGCAGAACATTCCCGCTGGCGGCACCTACTCAGGCTTCGGCTTTAATGGCACCTGGAATGGAACGACCAATGCTGTGCCGACGAACCTCGCCGTGAATGGAACGGCCTGCAACGCCTCGTTAGGCAGCTTTACGCTCAAGCCTTCCTCAACGACTCTCTCGGTGGCTCAGGGCGCCAGCGGCACCGACACCATAACGGTGACGGACGTGAGTCCGTTCGCCGGCGCCGTTGCCTTCAGCGCATCCGGTATGCCCACCGGCGTCACTGCTTCTTTCAACCCAACTTCATCCACCACCTCAAGCGTGGTCACCTTCGCGGTAGCGTCAACGACTGTGGCTGGCACCTACCCGATCACCATCACGGGCACCTCCGGCACGCTGACCGCTACAACCTCCATCTCACTTACTGTCACCGCCAAACCGAGCTTCACGCTCTCGCTGGCTTCGCCATTATCAGTGACTCAGGGCAGCAGCACGACCGACACGTTGACAATTACCGATGTGGGCGGGTTCACGGGCACCGTAGCGCTCGCCCTCTCCGGAACCCTGCCTTCCGGCGTGACTTGTTCGCTCAGTCCGGCCTCGGCAACCACGACCGCCGTGCTGACATGCACTGCCACCAGTACAGCCACTGTTGGGCAATTTAACCTGACCATCACAGGAACCTCCGGCACGACCACCGCAACTACAATCATTACCGGCAATGTCGTTTCGTCGACCGGGAGCTTCTCGCTCGCCTCCTCGCCAACCGGCTGCACAATGCCTCAGGGTGGCAGTTGCAGCATTACCATCTCCATTACGGATGTGAGCCCATTCAACGGCTCGGTAACTCTTACCGCCACCGGCCTGCCTACCGGAGTATCTGCAGCAGCCTCCGTCAACCCCGCCGCCACGACCAGTGTGATCACATTCTCGGCCAGCACCGCGGCGCCTGTCGGCGCCTCCACGGTCACCATCACGGGAACCTCCGGCAGCCTGACCAAGACCATCACAATTACGCTCACGATCACTACCGGTGGCAACTTCTTGGTCACGCCGTCTGCTCCCTCTCTGGCGGTTTTTGAGGGCGCCAGTGTTACCGATACGCTCACCGTCACCGACGTGAGTCCATTCAACGGCAGTGTGACTTGCGCTGTGTCGGGCCAGCCTGCCGGAGTAACTCCCGTCTTCTCGGTAAATCCCTTCACAACCACGAGTGTGCTCACACTTTCGACCAGCAGCGCCACTCCGACTGGCAGCTATCCACTCACCATTACGTGCACGTCAGGCACGCTGACCGAGATCACCGGCATTGGATTCACGGTGACTGCAGGTGGCGGCAGCTTTACGCTGACGCCGTCTTCGTCGGCACTGACGCTTCACCAGAGCTCCGCCGCCTCCGACACCATAACAGTCAATGACGTGGGCGGATTTACTGGTGCTGTAACTCTTACCGCGTCAGGAATGCCCAGCGGAGTCACTGCCGCCTTCAGTACCAACCCCGCTACCGGAAGCAGCATGCTCACGCTGACGGCGACCAGCGCGGCCACTGTTGGAAGCTCCACGATCACCATTCAGGGAACCTCCACAGGGACCTCCGCCGGCACCTTGTCTGCAACCACTACCATTGCCCTCACGGTCAGTTCCACTCCGCTAGTGCAGATCGCATGGGTCAGCCCGGCTGCGGGCACGGCTGGCAGCACATTCACAGTCATGCCCGGTGTTGGAGCATCGTTTGCCGAGACCCAGGGATCGAGCGTCATTAACTTCGGCACGACAGCGGCCACCGTCACCACCTGGGCCATCGACTCCGTCGCCGTCACAGTTCCGAACCTCGCCGTCGGCACTTACAACGTGACCGCAATCATCGGTGGCGTGACCAGCAACGCAGTTCCATTCACCATTACGAGCGCTACGCCCTCCCCCGAGGTCTACACAGGAAACTCCACCTGGTTCAGCGCGCTCGGCAGTCCATATGGAGGCTGCGGCGTGCCGCAAGCCAACATTGACTCGCAAAACTTCGTTGCCCTCAACGTGCAGAACGATCCGGGCAATTACACGCTGACGCTGTCCCGCCCAATTTCAACCACCGGTCCCAATGCCGCCGACATCGGCTTGTGGAACAACGGCCTCAACTGCGGCCGCTGGGTACACATCACGATGGGAGCCAACTGCGAAGGCACGAACGATGGCAATCAGGATTTGTCGTTCTGCCGCGGCGGCCTGGGATGGGTTCCCGACCAATTCACCGGCTCCGAGCTTGATCTCGTCGTTGCGGATAGCTGCCAGGACGAAAACTCGTGGTGCCGCGACGATCCATATCATCTCGACCAGGCTCAGGGCGCGTTGGCCAACTACACGCTGGGCGGCGTCGCTGTCGGCAACATGTATCCGAACTTCTGGAATAACCGGCAGATCAGCTGGTATTTCGAACCGGCCCCCAGTTATACAGGGGATATCAACATCGGTTTCCTCACCGGCGCAAATGCTTACTGGTCGGCGATTTCGATCACCCACTTGCCCAATGGTATCCATGGAGTGCAATACCTTCAAAACGGGGTATGGACAGCAGCCGTCATGGATGCCGACCTGGGCGACGACTATATCGTTCTTCCCACGGTCGCAGGTGGAACGCAGTATGAGATACAAGTCTTCGATGTGACGAATACGTTGATCAACAGCGGACGCATCTACTCGTTCTCATATCCGACAAGCTGTGGATCCAGCTGCACACCGGCCCTGACGCCGGTGACTTTCACCACCTCGCAATAACTAACACAGCGCCTTGGTAGCCCGGAATCGGAGTCAGTAATCTCCGGTTCTGGGCTAGATCGATGACTGAACTTTCAAACGTCTGGTTTTTCGCTAGAACCTCGGTTGGCGCATTGATGAGGCCGGCCGCTCAATCGAAGAAAGGGTATGAAGCTGAATGAATCATACCCTTGCAAAGTTCTCACTAACACGCTACGCCACCGGCTCGAAGCGGTGGCGTGTAGGTCGACCAGCCAGGGATACCACCGGATGTTTGGACGGGGCCTCTAGCGTCAGCCAATTAAGGAGAGCAACATGAAACACCGCATCATACGCACATTCGGAATAATCCTGGCATCAGCGATTGTTCTTGCATGTTCGGCAGTAGCTCAAACCTGCAAGGTCGTTTACACGATCTCGCCCCAGGGCTCCAGCCAGTTCGGAGCGACCGTTTCCATTCAGAACACCGGAACCACAACCCTGAGCAACTGGTCGCTGACCTGGAGCTTCGCCAACGGACAGACCATTGCCGGCTCGTGGAATGGAACGG
>JBEKKL010000117.1:0-10340 GCA_050010735.1 Occallatibacter sp.
GTAGAAGTAACTCAGCCGGTCGATCACAGACTGCGGCTTCTGCGACGTTGCTCCATTGTCGAGCCAGATCAGCGGGTGGCCGTTGACATGCTCGCGCAGGATCGGAAAATCACGGCGAATCGTCTCCACGTCGAATGAGATCGAAGAGAGGCCGAGATCGTCCAATAACCCCGATTGCCCCGCACCGGGAACCACGACAGGAACCACATTCGACGGATCGAGCGGGCGCGGCTGCTTCTCCGGATCATGCGAAGCTGGCGCGCGAGAATCAGGCTCATGCGCGACGGCCCCGGCAATTTGCGGTGTATTCAGGTAAAGCGGTGATGCGAAGGGATTGCCGTAGCTCGCGGTGTTGTCGTTCGAGCCAACTGCCGGAATCGGACCGGGTATCGTGGGCGGTGTCGAAAACAGCGGCCGCGCATCCTCCATGAAGGAAAACGTCGGGACCGCCGAAGAATCGACAACGCCAAGAGCACCAGGAACTGCCGGTGCGGGAGGTTGAGTAACCTGCGACGGCTGAAGATCGACGAGCAACGAAAAAGGAATGGCTACAAAGCCTTCATCGCTAAGCGCCGGCTTGCTACTTGCTTGCGCGGGAGTATGCGGGGCAGCTGGCTCCGCGACAGGCTCTTCGAAGATTGGCCGCGCATCCTGAAGGAATCCAAATTCCGGCGCTACCGTCGGCGCAATTCCACCGCCCGGAACCACAGGCACCGCCGAGACAGATGACCGCGCATCTGGCGCGATGCTTCGATCCGGCGTGGCGGCGAATGCCCCTGGCCGTGCTTCAGCAAGGCTCGCGAGTATCCCCGGAACGGCGTGCACCGTTGGAGCCGGCACTGCCGCAAAAGGATTCCCGGTGAATGCGGAGTTAGGCGGCAACACCGCCCTGGCTGCAACCACGGCGGGTTGCTGAAGCTCGTCGGGCAACGCTGTGAAGAACTCGTTCGCCATGCGCGCCAACTCGGTCGGGCTGAGGACTCCCGGCGGTACGCTTTCGCTTCCCGGCAATACCGTAGCCCAACTGTGAGACTCCGGGACCGGAGTCGATGGGAGCGTCCGGTCACTTGTACTCATGGTATTGGCTCACGTCTACGTCTTCGAGCAGGGCAATTGCATCATCGGTCAGTACAGCCGCCGAGCAGTAGAGCGACACAAGGTAGGAAGCAAGCGATCTTTGGTCGATGCCCATGAAGCGAACCGACAGCCCGGGGCTCTGTTCTCCGGGAAGTCCCGGCTGGAAGAGACCTACAACACCCTGCTTCTTCTCGCCCACACGCACCAGCAGGATCTTCGACTTCTGGTCTTTGCTTCTCACGGCGATCTTGTCGGAAGGGATCAGCGGAATCCCGCGCCAGGTCAAGAACGGCGTGCCAAACAAGGTGACCGTCGGCGGAGGTACGCCACGCCGGGTGCATTCCCGTCCAAAGGCAGCAATGGCGCGCGGATGCGCTAGAAACAATGAAGGCTCTTTCCAGACCTTGGTCAATAACTCATCCAGATCGTCCGGTGTGGGCGCGCCCTTACGCGTCTTCAGCTTCTGCGAAGCGTCCACGCTGTTCAGCAAACCGTATTCGGCATTATTGAGCAACTCGCTCTCCTGCTTTTCCTTCACGCTCTCGATTAGCAGGCGCAACTGCTCGCGAACCTGATCGTAGGGATTGCTGAGCAGGTCGGAGACGCGGGTATGAACATTGAGAACGGCATTGATGCTGCTGAGCCGGTATTCGCGGGGCTCTTCGAGATATTCGACAAAGGTAGGAGCAAGCGTCGACTCGTCCGAGTGGTCGCAGACCGACTCGATGGCCTTGGCTTCATCAACCTTATTGACCCGGAACGTGCCGGCCTCAAGCGGCTTCCAATCGAGAAACCGAACCAGCCAGCGCGGCGTGATGGCTCCAAACTGCGGAGCGGTCTTGGTTACATTTGCAAGTTGAAATGCAGCTTCTTCGGATAAGGACAGACGGGCTACTTCTTCTGGCACAGGTTGCCTCCTCTTGGATCATGAACATGCGAGACTTTCGTTCGCGTGGAAGCTCTCTTCAAGAGGGAATGTTTTTTGACCTTGAAGAATAGACTGAAGGGGTCGACCGGAGCCGGCGCGAGCGCAAATCCACCTGCTCACGGGCAATTGTATCCCGCGAATTCTGCACAACAATCAGTATTTTTGCACCGCGTGGTCAACTCGGTCCGACCAGGCGTGAATTCCTCCCGTTAGATTCCAAACATGAGGGAAACCCGCCTTATGAAGAACCTGCGCTGCCTTTTTGCCCCGTGAACCCATTTTGCAGATGGTGACGATCTGCTGATTTGCATCGAGTTCATTCACCCGCTTCGGCAACTCGGGAAGCGGGATCAACTGTCCGCCGATATTGGAGATTTCGTACTCGCTTTCATCGCGCACGTCGAGTAGAAATAGGTTTTCGCCAGCATCCAACCGTTGTTTCAGTTCTTCAACACGTATTTCAAGAACGTTCACCGTTTTTCTCCCTTGCCTGGAACCTGTTCGGCGATTGCTCCAGTTGCCGCACCCGCCTCAATTTCAGCCCAAATTAGAAAACCCACCTGCCAGTTCGATTTCTGGCGGTGGGTCTCAATGAGGCGGTGGCTTGTAAGTTACTCTAGCTCAGCCATTTCCTCACGCCAGAATGCGTCTGCGTACAGCACATCGCTGGACAACAACACATTGCGGCGGTCATAAGGCTAAAAGTACTCACAAAAAGAATGTAGCACATGCGCACCTGAATGGCAAAGACTGACTTAAAAATTGAGACCTTATATCCCGGCCCCTTGATGGGATGAACGCCCCGGTATTCACCAGCCAGAACCAGATGGGGTTGATGTCGGCATACCCGCCAAGATCCCTGCAGCCAGCATGCGCCGCCTCGTTGCGGCGGTCTCGCCTTCTTCGTCGGGTCCAGACACAGACTCCGCCACCACAGCAGTAGAGTCCACAACACCATCGGCGTTCCCAACAAGATGCTGCGTTGCGGGACGAACAGCGCCGTGAACGAATTCCCCCAGCGGAACAGAAGATCCACCAGGATGGTGTGGTTATGGGGCACCGGAAAAAATGGGATCTTGCGTGGGGAGGTTCCCGCCCTGGGCAAAACTGTTGGTGACCTGCAGATGCAGCGGCAGATCCCCGTAGTATTTGGTAATCCCCGTATAGAGTCCGTCGGGTCGTCGGGTTCAGGTCGCAGTGAGTACGCAGCTAGCCGCGTACTCACTGGCCAACTCGCTCAGCGTCCGTTCATCGACAACCCTGTGAGGACGACTCGTTATATTTGTTTCGCCTGAGAGCCCGTCGTTCTGCGGAAAAGTTTAGTCGGATCAAAACCTCGACGGAAGTCAACGCGATCAGCTCGTTCAGATGGTTCGTGCGGAGCTTGCAAAGGCTCTTCCGCCCGAGAAGACTTCAAGATTCGCCAGTGACAGGACAAAGTATTCCAGGCATTGCATTAATGCGAGGTGAGCGTGTTGGCTGATTCCGGCGCGAGATCGCACTCTTTGACAACTCCCTATCGCTTGGAGGAAATTGTACCGGGAATGACCTTCCCGTCCCCTGGAGGTTTACATGGAGCGCCAATCGTCCCCCATCGATAGCGTGCATTGTGGGTTTCTTTCCTGGAAACTCATGTTCGTTGCAGTCGCCCTGATGATGCCGGCCCAGTTTCGCGCCGACTCTGCCAACCTGTCCACCCAAAGCAGCCGTCTTCCGTTTGGCGTGAATGGCGACTGGGATTGGGTCAACCTGATCAATGGCATTTCTTCATGGAACACGGTAGGCACTGAAGCATCCGTTCCGCAAGATGCATCCGGCTGGCCAATGAGCGATGCCGGCATGGACTACGATGTGCGAAGGAATATGCCTTGGCGTGCTCCGGATGCGCCGGCAATCAATGAAGACATCGCCGGTGTTTATAAGCTCTCGTTCACCGGCCAGGCAACGATTGTGCCCAACACCGAAGCCGCGGTGGGCGGACTACTGGTCGAGAATCAGAAGTACGATGCGGGAAAGAACCAGACCACGGCCGATCTGGTGTTGCAGCCGGGCCATTCTCTCTTACAGCTGCAATTCCTCAACACCAAGCGATTGCCTACCGATCAGCCCGGCACGGGCTTTACCAACATGCGGCTGATCCAACCGGGATATCCCGCGGACACCGGCCAGGTCTTCACGCGGGGTGCGCTCACAGCTTATCAGCAACCGTTTGCGGCGATCCGATTCCTTACCCCCGACGCCGGCAACGCTTATCAGACGTTCTCTGCGACGGGCCTGGTTACAACCACTTGGCAGAACCGGGTTCAAGTCACGGACGCTTATCAGGCTGGCCTGGCTTCGCGAAACAGCAGCGGCGATCAATCGCAAGGAGTGGCGTGGGAGTACATGATCATGCTCGCGAATACAACGCATCATGACATGTGGATCAACATTCCCGTCTCGGCAGACGACGACTATGTGACCCAGTTGGCCAGCCTGATCCTGAATGGAGATCAATATACGAGGGGACTGGACCCGGATCTTCACGTCTATGTCGAATACAGCAACGAAGTTTGGAATTTCAGCTTCCAGCAGTATATCTACAACCTGATCCAAGCGGACATTGAAGGGATCACCGTGGATCAGCGTTACATGGAGCGCACCTTCCAGATTGCTCATATCTTCGAGTCGGTCTTCGGCGCGACCAACGGCATAGGCCGGGTGCGACCGGTAGCTGTGTGGCAGCAAGAAACAGAGTTGACCTTCTTCAACGCGATCGGGTGGGAGGAGCAGCAGAGCGGGCAGCTGGCGAAGAACGTGCTCTATGGAACTGGCGAAGCTCCTTACTACACTGCCAGTGACACCTCAACCGTCGACGCGACCTTTGCGACCATGTGGACGGGAAGCGACAACACGCGCCGCGCATTGATTGGATGGCAGGCCGTCGCGACGTATTACGGTCTCCGCGAGGTCTCCTATGAGTCAGGACCGGGATCTCTTGTCGCGGGGACCGGCGCATACGTGATTCGCGACCAGCGCATGATTCCCAGCATTGAACACCAATTTCTCGACAACTGGTTTGCGGTTGGCGGGGATGTCGCAAACTACTATGCGATTCGCGGAGATGTGAGCGAGTTCGGAGACTGGATGCTGGTCGAGGATTTCGAGCATCTTGGTACTCCGACCTATCAGGCTGCGGTTGCGGTTCTCAACTCGCAGCCACCGGCGATCACGGCGGGGCAGGTTCTGCCTTTCATTCACCTGCAAACGGCCTCACTCGATCCCAGTCAGCGCACTCCCGACATCTTTGCCAGCGAAGCTGCTCCGGGAACGGGGCTTACGATCCAACAGGGGTCGCCCAATCTCTATCTGCTCCGCGCCATTGTGCCGGGCACATACTCCTTGCAACTCTATGGACATGCCAGCGACAGTGCAGCTTCGGTCAACGTGCTGGTGGACGACGCGCTCGTGGGCAACCTTGTGCTGAACGCTTCCGACAGCCTGTCGTCGCCTCTATCGCTCACTCTCAGCAGCGGATTCCACGGTCTCTCCCTGGCCGCTGCAACGGCGGACACAACCGTCTTGCCGTCGGGAACTGGAGCAATATTGATCGTGTTGCAGTCTGGAGGAAGAGGCTTCGCGGTGCCTTCGGCTCCGTCCAACCTCACGGCGAAGCCGGGCGACTCGCAAGTCTCTCTCTCCTGGGCGACCACCGCAACTGCCAACTCTTACACCGTCGAGCGCTCTATGCATAGCGGTGGTCCGTACGCGCCAATTGCGACTTTGACTACTAACACCTACCTTGACAGCACAGTTGCCAACGGCGCCACTTACTACTACGTGGTGAGGGCTGCAAACATGATAGGAAGCAGCGCTCTATCTTCACAGGTCAGCGTGTTTCCTTCTCCGTCGAGTGCGCCTTCGGTCCCTGGATCTGTCGATATTGCCGCTGGTGGCGGAGATTTCGATCCCTTCTACGGAGGAGCGATCGCGATTGTTTCCTGGGCGCCGGTGACCAACGCAGCCGGTTACAATGTGTATCGCTCCACAGATGGGATCAACTTCAGCGAACTCACATCGTCGCCGCAAAGTGGCACTCAGTATACAGATCTGGGAATTAGCAATGGTTCCACTTACTACTACGCCGCAACTGCGGTGAACCCATCCGGCGAAAGCGCCAAATCATCACTGGTGACAGCCACGCCTGCGGAAACAGTCCGTCAGCCTCCTGTGCTTGGTTCGCACCAGAGAGAGGGATTTGTCTTCCTGAGCTGGATTCCCGATCCCTTGACCACTCCGCAGTTTGGCCCCGAGTTTAACGTAAAGCGCAGCGATAGCCCCAGCGGGCCTTTCACGACGATCATTCAGACCAGCACTAACGACGCGTACGATTTCACCGCCCAGCCGGGCCAAAGATACTACTATGTGGTCACAGCAACCAACGCAAGCGGAGAGAGTGTGGCTTCCAACGAGGTCAATGCGGAAGCAGCGAAACCGGGCTTTCTAGGTTATGAAAGCGGCAGCTCCGATATCCCGGAAGATTAGCTGCCCGGTTTCTGCAAGACGCGCGAGCCTCCCTGGCGCATTCGATTGCGCCCGGGAGGTTCGCGGTTCTCCCGCGGTTTGGCATTCCGATGCTCTAAAAGAACTCACAGCATCTGAGTGTGCGACCATTGAGGGGTCGGCAATGGCTGGTCCGGTTCGTCTGCAAGCGCCTCGGCCAGAGCTTCAGTGCCAGCTGTGATCCAATCCCGCTCCGGAATTTCCAAGGTCCTTCAGTAAGCTTTTGACGTGGGAGAACGGCGGCCCGTCCGGAAGGAGGGACGAAAACCGTGGCGCCGATTGTCAAAGTCTATCTATCTTATTATACAATACTTAATAAGAATAAAGGGCCTGTAGCTCAACGGTTAGAGCAGGGGACTCATAATCCCTTGGTTCGGGGTTCGAATCCCTGCAGGCCCACCAAATAAATCAAATATAATCATAAGTTTAGTAGACAATAAAGAGAAAGTTTCCGGTGGCCGTACTCCTGTCGATGGCTGTTTTGATGGCTGTTATTCTCCCGATGGCTGTGCTACAATCCCGGCCTATAGGGGGAGAGATGAAAGCCAAGGCCGTAAGGGGAGTTTATGAGCATCCTGCCGGGTCCGGGGTCTGGTGGATTCACTACTACGCCGAAGGAAAGAGGCACAGGGAAAAAGCCGGACGCAAGAGTGACGCCTTAGCCCTCTACCAGAAGCGCAAGGCCGATGCGAGGCGCAAAGTCAAACTTCCTGAACTCGTGCCGGGCAAAGTCGTCACCTTTGGTCATCTGTCAGCGATGGCCGTTGAACACGCTGAGACTCACCTCAAGTCAATCGCGCACTACAAGACAAAAGACTCGATACTGCGTGAACCCTTCGGAGAGCGGGCCGCGTCTGCGATCACGCCGCAAGAAATTAACGAGTGGCTCACCAAACATTGCAAGACGCCAGCAACAGCAAACCGCTACCGGGCGTTCATGTCACTCGCGTACAGGCTTGGCATGGAGAACGGGAAAGTGGAGAGTAATCCGGCGCGTCTCGTGCGACTGCGAACAGAGAACAATACCCGGATGGGGTTCCTAAGCCGAACTGAATATGGGAAGTTGCTAGGCATTATCCAGCGCGACAATCCAGCACAAGCGCCCGCCTTCATCGTGAGTGTGTATACCGGGATGCGATGGGGAGAGCAATTCTCGCTGGAGTGGGGACAAGTGGACCTCAAGCGGAAGATAATCCGGCTGACGCAAACCAAGAATGGGTCAGCCCGGAACGTCCCATTAAACGCAGTGGCGGTGGCGGCGCTTCAGCAACAAAGGGAGGCCGTATCCCATGATGCTGGACAGCCCGTCTTCCCGCGTCCCGGCCCCCAGTCAGATTGCCGCTGGTGGTTTGGACCGGCGCTCCGAGAAGCGAAAATCACCGAATACACTTGGCACAATAACCGGCATACGTTTTGCTCGTGGCTTGCAATGGCCGGAGTGAGTACCAAGGAAATTCAAGTCTTGGCTGGCCACAAAACCATTACGATGGCCGCCCGCTACGCGCATCTCTCGCCGGAGGCCACGGCTTCGGCATCGGAGCGACTCGTTATCTCGTAGTGGTTCCCGGACGCAAACCGAACCAGTGAGGCCCGAGTGGCTAGAACTTTGCAGCCAACACGCCGAGTCTCCAATAGGTTCCCGACAATCAGGTAATCGAGGAACCAAACAGAGATAGAGAGTTGGCGGGCGGCCTCTTTCCGGTCAGCTTAGCTGATATATGTTCAGCCGGATAGGGCAACAAATGACATTCCCCGGATAGACAGAGCATAGCCGAGGCCGGGCCGGAGTCAAGGCCGCGCTGAAGCGCGCCGCTTCGCGGTCGTAGAGCCTTGACACCGGCCCTCGCGCCTCGGCACATCTTCCAATATCCGGGGAATGTCAGCTTTCTGAACGGTTATTCGGAAGCAGACGCGATCCGCTCCACCACAGACAGCTTATGTGCAGGGGAAAGGTGGCTGTAAAGGCAGCTAGCCCAGGCGCGGTCCACGTCAAGGCTCTGCGAGTGCGTAGCGGCGGGCTGCGGCCCGGCACGCCGTCCGCGTAAAATCACTATCAAGTAATTCTGAGAGGCGTTTTGTGCTGAAATTCCGTTGTATTGCCGAGTGGTTCTCTGTCGTGCTGCTGATATTATGCATGGCCGTAGTGTTATCGGCCCAAAGCAAAGGCATCGACCCCGCTTTGCTTGCAAAGGCAAAGGCCGGAGATGCCAATTCACAATTCAACATTGGTATGCTTTACGACAGTGGTCAGGGCGTACCACAAGACCACGCCGAGGCAACTCGCTGGTTTCGTAAAGCTGCGGAACAAGGAAATGCAACTGCCCAATTTAACCTTGGGGTGGCGTATGAGGCTGGCGGCCAAGGTGTGCCGCAAGACTATGTTGAAGCTGTTAAGTGGTTCCGCAAGGCTGCCGAGCAGGGAGATGCTTTCAATGAGTTAATGCTTGGTGTTGTGTATCACAACGGTGTAGATATTCTGAAGGATGATGCTGAGGCCGTTAAATGGTGGCGCAAAGCCGCCGAACAAGGGAATGCTCCTGCGCAATACCATCTTGGATTGGCATATGCCAGGGGTGAAGGCGTGCTGCAAGATTATGTCGAAGCCGCCCACTGGTATCGCAAGGCTGCGGAACAGGGCCATGGAGGCGCTCAATTCGGCCTTGGCTGTATGTACTACGACGGCCAAGGCATGCCGCAGAACTATGTGCAAGCCGCAACCTGGTACCGCAAGGCGGCAGAGCTGGGTCCCGCCCTTGCCGAGTCACAGCTTGGCTATATGTACTACCTGGGCAAGGGCGTTCCGCAGGACTTCGCGCAAGCTGCGATTTGGCATCGCAAGGCCGCAGAGCAGGGCGATGTCGCTTCGCAACGGATGCTTGGACAGCAATATTTCCTAGGGCAAGGCGTTCCAGCCGACTTCGCGGAAGCGTACTTCTGGCTGGATATTGCCTTAGCGAGGAAGCTGCCCGAAGGATTCCCGGAGGGGGATGAGGCTGAGATACGAGACGCCGCCGCTTCCGCGCTGACGCCAGCAGATCTCTCCCGCGTTCAAGAACGGGCGCGGAAATGGTTTGAGGATCACTCCCCTAAGAAGTAATGTTCATGAAGGAGAAATAATGAAGATTGAATTTGCACTCACACTCGCGCTTCTAGCTACGACTGCGTACGGACAAGACACTCAAAAGACTGTTGCAACTTCGGTTCCAGCCTCAGTCTCACATTGGGTTACCATGACTGGAAATGGTTTGTACCCTACCTGTTTAGCTTGGGAGAAAACTCAAAGCAATGGCGGTGAAGAGGGGGATACAGTGATTAAAGGCCAGCACTGCTACTCTTTTATTTTGGGCGTCATTAACGCCTATCCGGCTTCCACTTCCTTCCCTTTAGGAACGACGAATGACCAAATTGTTGACGTTGCGATTAAATATTTGAAAGAGCATCCGGCTGAAAGAGGCAAGGACGCGTGGTTTCTAATACTTAAGTCGGAAGAAGAAGCCTTCCACGTGAAGTGGTTGCTATTTTGATTGGCGGCGATATAACTCGCGAAGGGTAGGCCATTACGGCGATGTGCAAGCCGCTATACATAGCGCGCTGGCGCGCAAGCGCAGCTTCAACAATTAGTGCAACGGCGCGCCAGGAAAAATTGAAGTCGCGATTCACCCTTCACAGCTACTCTCTTGATTCAAACGCCTCGCCTCCTCCAAATCGAGGCGAAAATTCTTCCCATGGCGTCGAAGCATTACCAGTAGATTTGGACCGTCCACCAAGGAGATCGGCTTATCTTTGGCGAATG
>JBEKKL010000118.1:0-11582 GCA_050010735.1 Occallatibacter sp.
CGAGGGTGAAAGCAAATTGATCCGCACTGTGCGGGGCGTGGGATACGTCTTGAGCAATGAATAGCAGGAGCGAGTCCTTGGGAGAGTCACGAATGCCAGAGTCCGCGACCGGGGCGCTCTGCTTCAACCTGTCGCAGTGCATCCATGCCACTGCGCAGCCGCTTGCGGTCCTTCGCGCCAGCCTCAGCAACAGCCGCGTGTGTTCGATGAGCCGCGAAGAGCTCAGAGATCTGGCGTCTAGCTCGGCAAAGGAGGTCGAACGGCTATGCACCCTCTTCAGCTGCCTGCAGCAACTCGTGAGCACGGAGAGCACCAAGCCTCAGTTCTCCGCAACCTCGATATCGCCTTTGCTTGCGCATGTTGCCGACGGAGTCAACCTCTTGTATAAGGAGGACCGGATCTCTCTCCGGTCGATTGTCGCCGAAGACTGCCACCCGGTTCTCATCGACAAGGCGCGCACTCTTCAAGCCCTGTCGACGATTCTGCTGATCGCTCATGCTGTTTCGCGCCCACAGGACACGGTCGAGCTTATTGCGTTGACCTGCTCATCCAATACGGTCCGGGTTGTGGTGCAAAACCTGGCCTCCTATGTCGACGCAATGAATGCGGAAACCAGCGTGAGCATGGCGTTCGCCGAGGCGAATATCCGCAGCCAGCAGGCTGGTTTTTCCTGTAGCCTGAAGCCTTTCACTGTACAAATTGAGTTGCAAGGCGCTCCTTTGTAACGCTATATTTCTGACTCCGGGGCCATTTGAGGGATATGAGTTCGGCTGAAACCACGACCGCGACGGAAGGGCCATTGATGGGTTCGTCTTCATTTCCTAAGTTTCGCGCGGATGAAAGCACCGTCATCAGTGTGCTGCTCGTAACCCCCAACAGCAGGCTCCGATCGACAATCAGGGAGAAACTGCGCCAGCCGCGGTGGAATCTGACCGAGGCCGTTAGCGGCGCCGAAGCGCTTGAATGCCTGAACGATGGTGCGAGCGAGATTCTGCTCCTCGATCCTCTTCTTCCCGACCTTGAGTCCGGCGAATTCAGCGCGATGGTGCGGGATCAGTTTCCCAACATTCAAATACTCTCAGTCAATTCGCATACCGGGCAGCTTGTGTTGGGCACCCAGTCGCCCACTTTGCTCTCGGCTCAACTTACGGAGCTTCTCTATAGTGGCGGCAATGCACCGTCCAACTCGATCTCTCCGGAGCAGTTGCACCGGATGCGGACGCACGAGGAGGGCTACCTCGGCATTCGCGGCATGATCGGCGACTCGCAGCCAATGCGCCAGGTTTACCAGCTCACTCACATGGTTGCGCGTCGGGATACGACGGTCTTGGTGACCGGAGAGAGTGGCACGGGAAAGGATCTGGTTGCCCAGGCGATTCATCTCATCAGCCTGCGCCAAAAGCAGCCTCTGGTAGTGATTAATTGCGCCGCGATTCCCGAGGCGCTGCTCGAAGCTGAACTCTTCGGATACGTGAAAGGCTCTTTCACCGGGGCTGTGCAGTCGCGCATCGGCCGCATCCACGCCGCGCATGGCGGAACGCTTTTCCTCGACGAGATTGGCGATATGCCTCTGGCTCTGCAAAGCAAGATCCTGCGTTTCCTCGAGCAGGGAGAGGTGCAGAGGATCGGCGGCAACGACAATCTCAAGGTGGATGTGAGGGTGGTCGCAGCAACAAACGCCGACCTGCTGAGCCGGGTCAAGCAAGGCCTCTTCCGCGAGGATCTCTACTACCGCCTCGCGATCTTTCCCATCAAGCTGCCACCCCTAAGAGAGCGTGAGGGTGATATCGTTCAGCTTGCAGAGGCCTTTCTCCACAAGTTCTCCCCTGGCGTTTCGCTGAGCGCAGAGGCGAGCCAGACACTTGACCGCCACGACTGGCCGGGCAACGTTCGGGAGCTGAAGAACGTGATCGAGCGATCGAGCATCGTTGTTGGCGGTGAACGCGAGATCCTGGCCCGGCACATTCTCTTCTAAGAAAATCCCGGCAAAGTTTGCCCGACGGTTGTTGCTGAGAGCCAGGGCTTCGCTCGCGGAGAGGCGCATCCTCGGTTTTCGCGACAAGAAGGGCTCTCGCCACTCCGCCTTTCACAACATATATATAGATGCGATCTTCGCCTTTCAATCTCCGCCGCAAAGTCCCAAAGTGAGTTGGCCCTTATCGTGCATGGTCGATAGGCAGATGCTGCCTACTTCTCATCTCGTGCACATAAATCATCCGCTCACCAATCATTCGAGCAGCGGCCTGAGCGATGGGCAAACCAGCCTTCCTCAGGCCGAGGGCAGCGTCTGTCAGCTATCAGCTTCAGGGGAGGGGTTTGAAATGCCAGCCAGGAGCGCTGTGCTTCTGGCTGGCGAGTTTTCCCAGTTCATAGTGGCTGCTTCGCGCCTTGAGAACTCCTACCGCGCATTGCAAGAGGAAGTCTCTCATTTGAGCCAGGAGCTGTCCGAACGCAACGCGGCCTTGAATGCCAGCCTCGCAGAGAACGAGCGGATTCGTTTGGCCTTGCAGCAGATTGTGGACTCGATGCCTTGTGGCGTGCTGGTTCTAGATTGCGAAGGGCAGATCTCGATGGTCAATCCGGAGTGCCGTCGGCTGCTTGGACTGAACGAGGCAGACTTCAATTCCGAATCGAAGTCGACCCTCCGTCAGATCTCGATTTGGAGCGGCGTCAATCTTGAGGCATCCTACGAAAACACATCCAGCGGCGACACGGGACAGGAGTTCTGCGTTCGCGGCTCCGGGGGAAGGCGCTGGGTCGAGGTTCGTAATCGCCGTCTTTTCCGTATGTCGGGCACGTCAGGCGCGATCGACAAGACAATCCTGATTTTACGCGACATAACTGCTCAGAAGCGCGCCGAACAGGAGCGCGAGGCTGGACGCAAGGCAATGGCTCTGGCGGAGATCACCACTACTCTCGCTCATGAAATTAGAAACCCATTAGCCAGCTTGGAACTTTTCGCCGAGTTGATTGAGGACGACGATGAGCGACGCGGCGAGTGGATCTCTCATCTGCGCGCCGGCATTCGCTCACTGTCGGGAACAGTCAACAATGTTTTGAGCTTCCATGGCTCTGCCTCTCTGGCGCTCACGCCGGTCTCGCTCTCATCGGTGATTGGCAACGCGCTTCAGTTTGTTCAACCGCTCGCAGATCAGGCGGCAGTCTCATTGCGGTGGACTGGCGGTCACGACGACGTCAACGTAATGGGAAATGCAAGCGCCCTCCAGCAGGTTGTGCTCAACCTGGTATCCAATGCCATTCGCCATACTCCGGCGGGCGGCAATGTTACGGTTTCGCTCCGGCTTGAACCGAACGGTGCGACGAAGAAGAGCTGCAGAGAGAGAGTCGAGCAACTCGTCGCCGAGTTTTCCGACACCGGTTGTGGCCTCAGGCCCGATCAGATTGACCACATCTTTGAACCCGGCTTTAGCGGGAGTGGCGACACTTCCGGCTTAGGCCTGGCAGTTTGCGAACGCATCATGAAGCAGCACGGTGGGCGGATCTCCGCTACCAATCGTGCGCATTCAGGCGCTCAATTCACGCTTCATTTTCCAGTGCACCAGATGGAATTGGCCTTGGTATGAACAGCACGCTTGAGAACAATAGTGAATCTTCGGTATTGGTAGTCGACGACGAACCAGGAATGCGGACGGCATTGCGGGCCAACTTCCTGCGCCACGGATGGCGGGTTGAGACGGCCACCGGCGTTCGCGACGCGGCACGGGCCTTCGAACTCACCAGCTTCGATTTGGTTGTCAGCGACATCCGCATGAGGGACGGCGATGGCTTCGAGGTCATGTGCTCGGTGCAAAAGAACTCGCCGACCACGGCCGTAATTCTGTTAACGGCATTTGGCAGCGTTCCTGAGGCCGTCGAGTCGATGCGCAGCGGCGCCTTCGATTATCTGACGAAGCCAGTCTCTTTCGAACAGCTCCAGGCCGCGGCTGCTCGCGTCATGCAGCGAATTAACGAGAAGGCTGCTTCGGTTCAACTCCCAGTCAAGACCGCAAGCCCAGAGATTGTGACTCCGGGAATCATCGGGCGCTCTCCTGCGCTGTTGCATGCCCTGCAGCGCGCACGCGCCGCAGCAAGCACAGACGCGGATGTGCTGGTCGAGGCCGAGAGCGGCACCGGCAAGGAACTGATGGCCAAGTTCATCCATCAAGCCAGCGATCGGAGCCACAAGCCATTTATCGCAGTCAACTGTGCGGCGGTGCCGGAGAATCTGTTGGAGAGCGAACTCTTCGGACACGCCAGAGGGGCTTTCACCGGGGCGAACGCAGCGAAGGCGGGGAAGTTCGAATTGGCCGATGGCGGCACACTGCTGCTCGACGAGATCGGCGAGATGCCCCTGAACCTGCAGCCCAAGCTGTTGCGTGTTCTTCAGGAGCGCGAGTTCGAGCGTCTCGGCGAGACGCGATCCATACATGTCAACATTCGCGTGATTGCCACCACCAACGCTTCTCTTGCTTCCATGGTGGAGCAGGGCCGCTTCCGTTCCGATCTCTACTATCGGCTCAATGTCATTCCGCTTTCGATTCCGGGTCTCCGCGATCGCCTGGATGACATTCCCGCGCTGGCGAAGCACTTCGCGGAGAAGTTTGCTATCGAGACCGGTTGCCCGTTACCGGAACTGGACGCGAGTTTCATCGCCAAGCTTCAGGCCTACAGCTGGCCGGGCAATATCAGGGAGCTGGCTAACTTTATGCGCCGCGTTCTTTCGCTGAATCGGGGAACAACGATCGACGCAGAGTGTTTCCTTCGGGAGTTTCAGCCCATGGGCGGTGCCCAGGCTGCGTCGCGCGCGTTGCCCGCTCCTGGCACGCCGATCTCGGTGATCGAGAAGATGCATCTCGAAAATACGCTCGCGCTGGCGAACGGCAACCGTACACACGCAGCCGAAATGCTGGGGATCAGCCTGCGCACGATGCGCAACAAAATCAAGGAGTATGGGCTTCCCCCAAGGAGGTATGCCTGATGCCAAGCGCACCGATCATCTCAACTCTGGAGAGTTACCTGAAGCTCACCTCAAGTCGTGAACAGGCGATCTCTTCCAATATGGCGAATGTCGACACGCCCGGCTACCATACGCGGGATATCGACTTTCAGAGCGAGCTTAGCAGAGCGATGAATGGGGTTCTGACCCAATCGGAAGATAATGCCGGAACATTGCAATTGAATCCCGTCGTTCGCGAGGTTCCGGGTCTCATGGAGCGCGCCGACGGCAACAACGTGAACCTCGACCGTGAGGGACTCCTGATGTCAGAGACGCAATTGCAATATCAGATCGGCATCCAGCTGGTGAAGCAACAATTTCACGAAATACTCAGCGCCATCAATGGCGGAGGGCAATCATGAATCTCTTCGACTCATTAACCATCAGCGGATCGGCCTTGGCGGCAGAGCGCCAGCGCTCTGAGATTGTTGCCGCAAACATGGCCAATGCGGAGACCACTCATACAGAGGCAGGCGGACCGTATCGGCGCAAAGAAGTCGTCTTCCAGTCTTCCGGGACTTCGGGCTTCCATTTGGCGCTGGCCAACACCGGGAGTTTGATGAGTCCTTCCGCGGGCAGCGTGCAGATCAGCGAAGTTGTCGAGGATCCAACGCCTCCCATCATGCGCTATGAACCGAATCATCCGGATGCCAATAAGGATGGCTACGTCGCATATCCGGCCATCAATCCGGTGGCGGAGATGGTCGATCTGATGAGTTCCGTGCGCTCCTATCAACTGAATGCGTCCGCGGTGGCGGCAGCCAAGCAGATGATTCAGCAATCCATCGACATCCTCAAGAGTTAGCGGGAGATCTGAAGATGAGTACTCCAGTCGCAGGTCTTGGTTCTATCGGCACGATCGGCGGTCTTCCGAAGTTGCCGCCGGTTGTACCGACTCCCACAGAGGGGGGCTTCAGCGGCGTACTAAACAATGTGCTTCAACAGGTGAACCAGCTCAACAGCGGCGCCGAGCAGCAGATTGGCAGCCTGCTGACGGGCGGAAACACCGACATGAGTTCGGTCATGATCGCGGTTGAAAAAGCGGACGTGGCCTTTCAGTTGATGATGCAGGTCCGCAACAAGATCGTGAATGCGTATCAGGACATCGAGAAGATGCAGTTTTAGCTGAATGTTGCGTAGGGTGCGCAAACAGGAACGACGCATGGGGGATGCAGTTCCTGGCACTGGGTTTCAAGAAAGCTGCGGGATCGGGGACCTATGGCGGCCAAAAATCAGTTAGCGACTACGAAAAAAGCTCCAGACATCAAGGAGTTCACAGAACGCGCCAAGGTCTTCTGGACAGGCCTTCGTCCGCAGCAACAGACATTTTTTGCCGTGGGTCTCGCCATTACTCTCGCGGCGGCCATCTTCTTTGCAAAGATGATTTCACAGCCCGATATGAAGCCGCTGATGAACGGACTCGAACCGGCCGACGCCCAGGCCATCTCAGCGGAACTGGCGGCAAAGAAGATCAACTGCGTGATCGGTCCGGACGGCACTTCGATCAGTGTTCCCGCGGATCAGGTTGACGCGGCGCGTCTCGAAGTCGCCTCTCATGATTCTCCGCACAGCGGACGCATCGGTTTCGAGATCTTCGACAAGGTTTCATGGGGACAGACCGAATTCGATGAGAAGGTGAACTACCAGCGTGCGCTCGAAGGCGAACTGGAGCGGACAATTCAGACCATCAGCAACGTCAAGAGCGCTCGTGTCCATCTGGTGATGGCCAGCGACTCGGTCTTCCTCGACAGAGAGCGCGGCGCCAAGGCCTCAGTCACGCTGCGCCTTCGCCGCGGAAACCTGTCGCGCGAAGATTACTCGGCAATCTCGCGGCTCGTCGCAGGGGCTGTCGACGAACTCAAGCCGTCGGATGTTGTCATCGTCGACGCGGATTCCAATCAGTCTCTCGCGCAAGGCAATGGCGCAGGTCCGGGCAGCGAGGGCCTTGAACAGGAACTGACGCGCCGGTTGATGGCAACCCTCGTGCCTGTTGTTGGCGCCGATCGTGTGCATGCCAGCGTCAATGTGGAGTATGAAACCGGCAGCAGCGAAGAGAGCGACGAGAAGTACGATCCTGCGGTGAGTGCAACGCTTACGATGCAGCACTCCGAAGAGATGTCAGCTCCCGGTGCAGGCCCGGCCGGAGTACCCGGAACCACCAGCAATCTTCCGGGAGCCAAGCCCTCAACGGCGCCTGCTGCCTCTAAAGAGCCCGTCCAGTCCTCGAAGACAGATAACAATACTTACGGTGTGAATCGAACGACCCGTCACCTCATCGAGCCGGCCGGAGGCATTCGCCGCTTGACGGCTGCTGTGGTGCTTGACGATGCGATCGAGCGCAAGCAGCAAAACGGCAAATGGGTTGAGACGCGCCATAAGAGAAGCCCCGATGAATTGAAGCTGATCGGCGAACTCGCCCAGGCTGCTATCGGATATAACAGCGTGCGCGGCGATGTCGTCAGCATCCAGAACCTCTCCTTCGATCGGCCAGAGGTGCCTGATCCTGGCCCCGCCACTATTGTGGAGCAGGCGCGCAAGGATCTGATCGACTACTCATTCATCGTTCGTTATGCGGTACTGCTCGGACTTTTTGTTCTCGTCTATCTGCTGACGATCCGGCCGATTCAGAGGCGCATTCTCTCGATTCCGAATTCTCTCCTGGTTTCCTCACGCGCTCCAGCACAAGTTGCCGCGCCGGAGGAGGAACCTCAGGCTGAACCCGCCAATAGTCTTGCGCGGCGTTCTCAGATCTTGAAGAAACAGCTCGCGGAGTTTGTCCAGTCCGCGCCTGAAAGCAGCACCATTGCCGTGCGTGCCTGGCTCCGCGAAGAGGCGCAATGACGATGGCTACCGAGAGAGCACAACTGAGTGGCGCGCGCAAAGCGGCAATCCTGCTGACGGTGCTCGGGGAGGACGTTGCCGCGACGGTCTTCCGCGATCTCAACAAACATGACCTGCAACTGGTTGCCGACGAGGTCGCAAGCCTTGGAACTATTCCAGTGGAGCTGACGGTTCAGGTCATCGAAGAGTATCAGAGAATGACCCAGGCTCAGGAATACCTTGTCCAAGGCGGTTACGAGCTTGCTCAGCGCTTGCTCATCAAGGCCTTTGGAGAGACCGAGGCCGAGGGCATCTTGCACCGGCTGACCAAGGCGCGCGAACTGAAACCCCTGGAGTCGCTTCAGCGGGCCGACCCTCAGAAGCTGGCGAGATTCCTTGAGAGCGAACATCCGCAGACCATCGCCCTGATTCTCGGTCAACTCGGCGACCGCCAAGCATCGGCCTTGCTGATGAGCCTTCCGAATGAAACGCGAGCCGAAGCTGTCAAGAGGCTGGCAAATTTGCGCCGCTTCTCGCCGGAGATGGCGGAGAAGGTGTCGGTCTTGCTGAGTCAGCGCTTGAAAACGGTTGGTGAACAAGGCAGGCGAACCTACTCTGGATTCCAGAGTGTAGCGGACATCATGAACTGCATCGACACAACCGTTGCGCAGGAGATCCTGGAAAACATCGAAAACGAAGAGCCCACTCTGGCCATCAGCATTCGCGATTTGATGTTCACGTTTGAGGATCTGCTGCATGTTGGCGAGGCGCACATTCGCGAGCTTGCCGCAGCCATTGACAAGAGAACTCTAGCGACAGCTCTTAAAGGAACGGCAGAAGAGCTGAAAAATCACTTCTTCCGCATCATGTCGAGCAGGGCTGTGGAGATGCTCAAAGAGGACATGGAACTGCTCGGCCCTGTTCGCAGCAAAGAAGTGATCAAGGCGCAGACTGAGATTGTTACGATTGCACGGCAGCTTGAAGCAGAGGGAAGAATCGTGCTGAAGGGCGAGGGGAATGATGAGTACATCGTTTAACGAATCCACAAATCATGCATTCCCCGCTCCGGTAACTTCGTATTTGTACCGGGATATGAGCGCCCCAGCGGCGCCTGCGCCTAGAGAGCCGAAGCCGCCACTCAGCGCGATCGGGCAAGGACGCGAGCAGCAGCCGGCGCAGAATCAGTCAACGGTAGAGATCAACGAACTGCTGAGCCGGGCGCGTGCCGAAGCAGTGACTGAGACCGAAAGGCGCTTGCGCGCGGAGTATGAGGCAAGATCGGCGAAGGAGGCGGCGAAGATCTCGCAGGCTCTGGACCTGTTCGTGGCTGAACGGAAGAGCTACTTCTCTCGAGTCGAGTCCGATGTCGTTCATCTCGCTCTGGCAATCGCCGCCAAGATCCTGCATCGCGAGGCACAGGTCGATCCTCTGCTGGTTGCGGCGTTGGTTCGCGTCGCCGTCGATAAGCTGCACGACGGATCTAGTGTGTCGGTGCGCACTTCGCCGGCAAACGCGGAAAAATGGCGCCAGTACCTGGCGAGTTCGATGAATGGTTCGACCATTACGATCATTGAGGACTCGCAGCAAGGCCCTGACGACTGCATTCTCGAAACCGATCTCGGCTCGGCGAACTTCAGCATCGACGCGCAATTGAAGGAAGTCGAGCAGGGATTCTTCGACCTGCTTGCGCAGAGGCCCGTAATCAAATGAATAATGCAGGACCTCTTGCTCCGTATTTCGACCGTCTGGACCGCGGATCGACACTTCGCTGGCGCGGCCGCGTGCTCCAGGTTGTTGGCAATCTGGTCGAATCCGAAGGACCATTTTGTTCCGTCGGAGAATCGTGCGAGATCACCAACGCCAGCGGTAAGAAATACTCCGGCGAAGTCGTCGGCTTTCGTGGATCGACGCTGCTCTCTATGGCCGTTGAAAATCCGCAGGGCATACGCTTCGGCGATCGGATCGTTGCCTGGGGCACGCGGGCCTCGATCCGCGTCGGCAGCGATTTGCTCGGTAGAGTGATCGACGCGACCGGTTCTCCGCTCGACTCCAAAGGCGAGTATCGCGGAGAGCGAACGGTGTGGGTCGACGGTTCCGCCCCGCTTCCACTTGATCGTGTTCCGATTCGCGAACCATTGGGCTGCGGTATTCGCGCGCTGGACGCGTTTGTTACCTGCGGCCGTGGGCAGCGTCTGGGCATCTTTGGCGGCAGTGGGGTCGGGAAAAGTACGCTTCTCGGTATGATGGCCCGAGGGACAAGTGCCGATATGACCGTGCTGGCGCTGGTCGGCGAGCGCGGGCGCGAAGTTGGCGAGTTTCTTGAAGTGATTGGCGACGAAGGGCGAAAGCGATGCGTCGTTGTTGTTTCCACCTCCGATCAGTCTCCTCTCTTGCGATTGCGCGCCGCGTTGTCGGCAACGGCCATCGCGGAGTTCTTTGCCAGCACCGGGAAGAACGTTCTTCTCGTCGTCGATTCACTCACGCGATTTGCAATGGCGCAACGTGAGATTGGCCTGTCTGCCGGCGAACCTCCAACCGCCAAGGGCTATACACCCTCGGTGCTTAACATGCTCGCACGACTGGTGGAGCGCGCGGGATGTTTCAAGGGCGGCAGCATCACCGCGTTTTATACCGTGCTGATGGAGGGCGACGATCAGCAAGATCCAGTCGCCGACACTACACGCTCTTTGCTCGACGGACATGTGATCCTCGACAGAAACCTGGCCATGAGAAACCACTATCCCCCGATCTCGGTGCTTGAAAGCCTTAGCCGTCTGATGCCGAATATCACTTCTGAAGAGCACATTCAGAAGGCCAAGGCTCTGCGTCTCCTGATGGCCTCCTATGAGCGGTCTGAAGATCTGATTCGCATTGGCGCATACCAGAAAGGAGCAGATCCGACGCTGGACCGGGCCGTCGAGATTCTGCCGCAACTGAATTCATTTCTTCACCAGCGTCCCAGTGAGATTGTTGCCTTTCCAAATGTGGTTCAATCCCTCCTCCAGATTGCGAGCTGATTATGTCCTTCCAGTTTCCACTAGCTACGGTGCTTCGGGTACGCGGCGTTGTTGAAGAAAGAGAAGAGCGTCTGCTGCAACAGATTCTTGCCGAGATTGCGCAGACGCAGGATGCGTTAACGCATATCAACGCGGAGATCCTGGAATCGGATGCTTTGCGCCACGCTGAAGTCTTCAAGACCCGCGCCGGTCACAACATTCATGCCGTCTACGGACGGATGAATGAACTGAAGCAAAACAGGAAGCTCATCGAGGAACAACTGGAAAAACTCGAAAAACTGCGGGACAGGCAAATCGCTATCTACGAAACAGCACGGCGAAATCGCGAAATGCTCACCAATATGCAGGATGAGAAGCGCAGCGCGTATGAGTCGGATCTCGCCCGTTCAGAGCAGAAGACCATTGACGACAATTTCATCGCAAGGCGAGGCCGCGTATGACCCTTGCAATCTTCATTCTTTCGCTGTTTACAATACGAGTCATAACAAGACTCGATCATCGCGCTTTGCCCGCGGTTGCATTTAGAACACCGCAGATGAAGAATCTCTGCAGTCATCGATCGCGTTGATACACAGCTCTCCGAGTTACTGATATTTCCATCAAAAAATCATAGCGACATCACAGATGAACTTCGACCGCATGGCCGGGTTTCATGGCTTTTCATGGCACGTGCTTGATCATCGCTCTGAGGCATTTATGCAATCAATTCCACGCACTCACCCGGGACAGAGCGCCGGAACCGCTCGACG